>DATJSY010000057.1:0-131437 GCA_035503835.1 Acidobacteriaceae bacterium
CAAGACCGTACTGCCCCGCAGCGCCGCAGGCAAGGCCTGCAACTACACCCTGACGCTCTGGAAAAAGCTGACGCTCTTCCTCGAATACCCGCAACTGGAGCTGTCGACCAACCTGGCCGAGAATTCGATGCGTCCCGTAGCGACAGGCCGGAAAAACTGGATCCATATCGGCAGCTCACAGGCCGGACCCCGTGTGGCCGCTATCCTCTCCGTGATCGAAAGCTGCCGGCGGCTTGCCATCCCGGTACGCAAATACCTGCTCGCCGTGTTGCCCGGGCTCGCCGACACACCCATCCCGCGCGTCGCCCAGCTCACGCCCTCAGCCTGGGCCGCAAAGACACAAGACTGAAAACATCTCTCATCCCCATCGCGCCGCCGTCAACCCTGTACTTGGCCAGACGGATACGGTTGATCATCTCCCGCGTGTGCTCCAGCAGCTTTTTCGAAGGACGAATTGGACTGAAAATAAAACGGTCGCGGGCGCTTTCGCCATTCGAGAAAAACACCCGGGCCTTGAGGAAGTCACCGAGAAGCTTCGCGTCTTCCTTGGTGAATATCGGATATGCCTTCACGGCTGTTTCGAATTGAGGTGAGAACAGAGCCAGCCTGGCGTCATTGCGCGAATAATTGTGGCAATACGCGCAGGAAGAGAGAGCGAGCGGAGCCGTATCAGAGAACGCCGTCATGAAGTCGGTCAGGTCGAAGTGATAGCCCTGAACCTGAAGCGAGGGGTGAGCTCGCTCCCTCTTGTAGAGCCCATAGTCAACGAGCACGTTACCCTCGACGTCGCAATCAAAGACATGTTCGTTCGACCACTGCTTGAGCTCAATGAGAACGATGCTGTCGGTTTTCCCCTGATCGCTACCAAATACAAGGACATCAAGTCGACGAGTGGAATACGGGAGCTCGTACTCTATGATCAGCCGGTTGTTCTCAAGCCCGGAATTCTCAAACGCGTTGCGGAGGTAGTTAGACGAATTCTGCCAGGACTTGTATTCGCTTGGCCCCGGAAATCGCCTGTAGTAGTTTTCGAACCGTGTTCGGAGGAGGTCGGCGATCGTGTTTTCGGCGACGTCTTTCTTGAATTGTGCAACTGTCGCATCGTAGAGGCGCATCGCCGTGATCTTAACATCCCGTGATCGGCGGCAGGTACGGAGATTGACGGTGAACGAAGCGAACAGTCCCTTCAGCGCTGCAATCCGGCGAGAGTAGCCAGATCTCTCCAATGCCTCGGATGTGGAACTCGCCCTTTTCGGACCTGATTGGCATAGACCCGTGACACGTTAAGCGTCTTGGCGATCACTGAGCCTGACAGTGAGGAGATGATTGGCTGAATTTGCTGAAAAACAAATTCTTCGGTGAGCCAGATCGGCTGATCGGACGGCTTCCAAGCATAACGCGCCCGCGCATTGACTTTCTGCGTAGCCGATCTCTTGGCCTGTGCGTCGGGGGTCACTTGAAGAGAATGCAAGCTCTTTGTTCCATACGGACGTATCACCGGCTTTGCGGAAATTACGCATCGGTAAACATCGAATCGCAAAATTGATTGATCTGCGGACAGCCGCCCGCTTCGCGTCTCTATTAACGAAATAGTTAATGGTATTAATCACTCGGTTGCCTGGGGTGAATTCTCTCGCCCGTATAGCTCTCCCCTTCAATGGAATAGCGGGGATAGCTGCAGGGACCGGGAAAATTCCTGCACCCCGCGAGACCAGCCCGTTTCGTTGGCTCACACGGAAATGGCGATGATGGTAATGATGGCCTCGACGTTTACCGATGCTTAATTTCCGGATGGTCTCACTCGCCCGGAGTCGCCTCCTGGTGGCGAAAAGATCGCCACTGGCGGCACGATGGCCTGCCGATACAACTGACCGTGCCAAATCCTCTTTCGCTGGTTGTTTATCAAGCGCCCAGGCAAGTATCATCATGTGGCCGCTCTTGCGGTCCAAACGATAACCACCCGGCAGCATGCGTGGTACGACCGGCTGACGCTGGCCAACGGGCATCTGACGTCGCGAGCGGATCGATTCGAGCAAATCGGCGCTGAACAGGGAGATCTCCATCGATGCTTCCAAGATGGTCGAATGTTCTGCATCGAGTCACGACCGCCGGCCCGTACGTCAACGAGAGGCTGAGCAGCCTTGTGCTCACCTCTGTGATAGTGGCAGGCATCGCCGCCGTCGCATATGCAGACAGGTCCGTGACCTCGCTTCCCCTGGCTTCACTGTATTTCCTGCCCCTCGCTCTGAGCGCTCTGGTACTTCCGCTTCGTATCAGCATTGCGCTTTCGATTGTTTGTCTGGCGCTGCATGATCTTCTCAGCCCTGTGCGGGATACCGGCATCCGGCACTTCGCCGGAGATGCCGCGACTCTGCTTGAATATGTCTTCGTTGTCATCGTAGTGAATCAGCTTGCCGCGCAGCGGCGGCGGCTGGCGGATCTGGCTGCAAAACAGCGCGACGAGCTTGCGGCTGAAATTTATCTGGCTGCGGAAGTACAACAGAGCATCCTGCCTCGGTCCATCCCTGCGGTACCCGGATTCGAGTTCGCTGCCCGAATGTGCCCGACCAGGATAGTGGCGGGCGACTACTATGGGTTCATTCAATTGGCCAACGGAGAAGTTGCGGTAGTCATCGGCGATGTTTCCGGCAAAGGAGTCGCTGCCGGACTGCTGATGCCTTCCATTGAAGTGGCGCTCCGCATGGATGCACCGCGATTTCCACGCACAAGCGATCTGTTACATGCCTTCAACAACGTCGTTCAGCAGATCACCGCGGGACGTCGCTTCATTACACTCTTCTACGGGAAACTCTGCCCTCAGTCACGTTCCCTGGAATACACGAATGCAGGCCATAATCCGCCGCTCCTGATACGCGCCGGGGCAGAGACATGCAAGCTGGACCAGGGAGGTCCCGTGCTCGGTGTGCTTCCCGATACAGAGTACAGGAATGATGTAGTCGCTCTCTGCCATCGAGACGTTCTCGTTCTGTACACCGACGGGGTGGTGGAGGCTGAGAGCCCGGCAGGAGAAGAATATTCAGCGGCCCGCCTGGCAGCCCACGTGAGATCCCATCTGCAGGAAAGTGCTGAAAAACTGATCGAAAGCATTCATGCATCCGTCACTCAATTCCGTGGAGCAGCCCCGCAAGCAGATGACATGACCTTGGTCGTGCTCAAGGCTTTGTGAATCGAAACCTGCAGACCCGGGAAGGCGTCAGCTCCTGCAGGTCGTGGCTTAGGGACAACGCAGTCAGCTGCTGTGAACAGCCGTGGCTGCTGAAAAAGTCGCTTGCTCCAAAAGCCAGCTTTGCCGAGGAAGCGGGCCGGAGAGCCAGTACCATAAGGAATCGTTTGGAACAGGGGAGGAGCTGGCCGCCGGCACACCGCCGCACGCTATTCTGCTTTGGCGGCCGAAACCCTCGGCCGCAGAGGCGGTGCTGGAAAAGCAATGGGAGACATTTATCCCGGCATTTCGCGGCGGGAGGCCTGTCCCCTACCCTCTGAAAATGCGGGTAGAACCGGCGCGGGCCGGTCTGAGTATCGCACACGCCTACTGCGTCTAAGGGCTTTTGATGTGCAGGGCAGTACATCGTCGCCGAGTTACCCTTAGGCCGGAAACTGACCTGCTGCCAGGCCGTCCCTCCCAGGACAATCCCCCCTCTCCGCGCTTAAGATGAAGAGTTTGCTGGTTTCCGGCCATTCGCTCCTGCTTCCTTCCCTCTCACGCAGCCAAACCCCAGGAGATGCCGCATGTTCGCTTCCCTCTTTTCCCTTCGTTCCGGAAAATCGCTGAATTTCCTCACTCTCGCCGGCGCAGTGGTGCTGTTCACGACCACCTTCGCCGCCGGCTCGCTTGCCGCGCAGAACGCCTCGAGCGTCGACCCCTTCATCGGCACGGGCACCGGCCCCGGCGGCAGCATCAATCTCTTTCCGGGTCCCAGCGCGCCCTTCGGCATGGTTCAGCTCAGCCCGGACACGGAGAGCAACGGCTTCGGCTACCACTTCTATCAGGACACGATCCAGGGCTTCAGCATGACGCACATGAGCGGCGTCGGCTGCCCGGATGAAGGCGACGTCTTCTTCACCGCGACTACCGGCCCGGTCCAGACCGGGACCGCCGATTTTGAGTCCCCGTACTCGCACAGCGACGAGGAAGCCTCGCCTGGCTACTACCGCGTCCTGCTCTCGCGCTGGAACGTCAACGCCGAGCTGACCGCGACCGATCGCACCGGAGTCGTCCGCTTCGCCTTTCCGGCCGGACAGCCCGCCAACGTCCTCGTCCCCATCAGCCACACACTCAACTACACCAGGGGCGCGCACGTGCAGGTGGTGGGCAATCGCGAAATCGAAGGCTATGTCGAGGACCGCGCATTCTGCGGCGACCACCAAACCTACCGCGTGTACTTCGTCATGAGCTTTGACCGGCCGTTCTCCTCCTTCGGCACCTGGAACGGCACCACAGACGCACCCGGCGCGCCGTCTGACGGCATCCGCGACGCCACGCAGAGCACGCATGAGGGCTGGATCGGCGCCTACGCCACGTGGCCCGCGCAATCCCGCGCCCAGACCGTCGAAGCGAAGATCGCCATCTCCTACGTCGATCTCGCCGGCGCCAAGAACAATCTCCGCGTCGAGGCGGCCGGTGAGAGCTTCTCGCAGGTTCGGCACGCGACCGCAGCCGCCTGGAACCGCGCCCTCAGCGTGATCGATGTCTCGGGAGGAACGCCGGTCGAGCGCACCGTCTTCTATACCGCGCTGTATCACAGCCTGCTGATACCCAGCATCAACAGCGACGCCGACGGACGCTATCTGGGCTTCGACGGCAAGATCCACCACGTGCCGCAGGGCCACCTCGTCTATGCCAACTATTCCGGCTGGGACATTTACCGCAGCGAGATGCCGCTGCTCGCGCTGATCGCTCCGCGCCGCATGGAGGACATGGCGCAGTCCGTCGTCCTGATGGACCAGCAGGGCGGATGGGTAGGCCGCTGGCCGCAGATAAACCTTTACACCAACGTGATGGCGGGCAGCCCGCTCAGCGTGGTGCTCGCCACGGCCTGGCTCGACGGCCTCCACGGCTTCGACATGAAATCCGCGTGGAATGGCATGTATGAGGATGCCACGCAGGCTCCGCCGCAGGGTAAGCCCTACGCGGGCGAAGCCGGCATCGACTGGATCAATAAGATCCACTATGTGCCCAACGATCAGGTGCGCTACGGCTCCGTGTCCCAAATTCAGGAAGACGCCATCGCGTACGCCTCGCTCTACCGGCTTGCCGTGGCCCTCGGCAAAGAGGACGCGGCGAAGACCCTCTATGATCGCGCGCTGTACTACCGCAACGTCTTCGATCCAGCGGACAAGTTCTTTCGCCCGCGCAATGCCGACGGCCAGTGGGTCCCGAACTTCGATCCCAGCCAGGAAGAGCACGGATTCATCGAGGGCTCGGGCTGGCATTATCAGTGGCTGGAGCCGGCCGACCTCGCGTGGACGATCCAGGCCATGGGTCCCGATCTCTTTAACGAGCGCCTTGCTCACTTTTTCGACTACAAAACGCCCGGCTGGACTGGCCAGTACTACAACCCCTACAACGAGACCGATCTGGAAGCGCCCTTCGAGTTCAGCTTCTCCGGCCAGCCCTGGGAAACGCAGAGCGTCGTGCGCCGCGTCCTCGCCGAAGACTACACCGGCACGCCCGACGGCATTCCGGGCAACGACGATGCCGGGGAAATGTCCTCCTGGGCGGTGATGAGCATGATGGGCTTCTACTCGGTCGATCCGGCCAGCCTGGCGTATGAGCTCGTCAGTCCCGTCTTCCCGCGCATCGTGGTGCATCTTCACGCGCCCTACCCGGGCGGGACCTTCACCATCGAGACCTCAGCCGATCCTGACAGCACGCCCTACATCACGAAAGTCGACCTCGACGGCCGCACCCACGCGCAGAACTGGATCGACTTCCACGACATCACTCGTGGCGGGAGGCTGTGCTTCTCGCTCGCCGCACAGCCTGACCATTCGTGGGGCGCGGCTCCGCAGGACGCTCCGCCGTCGCTCAGCCAATCGAAACCGTAGCTCGGCGGTTCAGGATGCGGCGGCAGCGAGCGCTTCGCGTGCCGCCCGCACTGTCTGCCGCACGTCCTCATCGGTGTGCGCCGTGCTCAAGAATGCCGCCTCGAACTGCGACGGTGGCAGCCACACGCCGGCCTCCAGCATGGCACGATGGAACGCCGCAAAGTGTTGTGTGTCTGCCCGCGCCGCACCTGCAAAATCCTTCACCGGCTCGGCCGTAAAGAACCAGGTGAACATCGCGCCCACCCGGTTGGTCGTCAGCGGAACGCCCACCCCCGCCGCAGCTTCGGCCACACCTGCCGCCACACCCGCGCTCAGCCGCTCCAGCCGCGAGTACACCTCCGCGCGGTTGTCGCGCAGGCACCCCACCGTGGCCACGCCCGCCGCCATCGCCAGCGGATTCCCACTCAGCGGTCCCGCCTGGTACACCGGCCCCAGTGGCGCCAGCTGGTCCATGATCTCCGCACGCCCGCCGAACGCTCCGCACGGCAGCCCTCCGCCCAGGATTTTTCCCAGAGTCGTCAGGTCCGGTCGAATGCCGTACAGCTCCTGCGCGCCGCCCAGCGCCACGCGAAAGCCCGTCATCACCTCGTCGAAAATCAGCAGCGCGCCCTCGCGCTCCGTCACTCGCCTCAGCGCCGGCAAATACCCCTGCGTCGGCGGAATACACCCCGCGTTCCCCACCACCGGCTCCACGATCACGCAGGCAATCTCGCCCTTGTGCCGCGCAAACGCCGCTTCGACAGTGGCCTCGTCGTTGTAGGGCAGCGCCAGGGTAAAGTGCGCCGTCTCCTCCGGCACGCCCGCCGACCCCGGAATCCCGAACGTCGCCACACCCGAGCCGGCCTTCACCAGCAGACCGTCCGCGTGTCCGTGGTAGCAGCCCTCGAATTTGACGATGTATTTCCGCCCCGTAAATGCCCGCGCCAGGCGGATCGCCGACATCGTCGCCTCGGTCCCGGAGCTTACAAAGCGCAGCTTCTCAATCGACGGCCACGTCGCCGTCACCAGCTCGGCCAGGTCGCCCTCAGCCGCCGTCGACGCGCCGAAGCTCGCACTCCGCGTCGCTGCTTCCCGGATCGCCTCCACCACCGTCGGAAACGCGTGCCCCAGGATCATCGGCCCCCACGAGCCGAAATAATCGATGTACCGGTTACCGTCGGCGTCCCACAGATACGCACCCTCGGCTCGCTCCACAAAAGGCGGCTGGCCGCCCACCGCGCGGAAGGCCCGCACCGGCGAGTTCACCCCGCCGGGAAACAACTTCTCCGCCCGCAGCCGCAGGCTCTCTGACCGCTCCATCGTGCGCGACATGGTTTCCAGTATAGGGGCCTTTCCTGTCCCGCTCTTCGCGCTGCCGCCGGCGGGCTGCTGGCCGCCGGCTACGGGCTGCCGGCAAAGTGCTGCCGGCAAAGATGACATCCCCGCCGTCGATGGGCGATACTGGATTCCCGAATGCGTCCGTACCTCGGGTTTTGCCGGCATCGCTCTGTCTCGGTTTCGCCAACGCGCAGAAAACCAACCGCATCCTATTCCAGTCCTTCGGTTTTCCTGTCCGGTGTCGCCCACGTGTTCCCCAAACTTCAGGAAGGAATCCAACCGCGCCCATGACCAGCACCAAAGTGCGTAAGGCCATCTTTCCGGCTGCGGGTTTCGGCACCCGCTTTTTGCCGGCCACCAAGTCCATCCCCAAGGAAATGCTGGCTCTCGTCGACAAGCCCATCATCCAGTACGGCGTCGAAGAGGCGCTCGCCGCCGGCTGCGATCAGATCGTCATCGTCACCGGCCGCGGCAAATCCGCGATCGAGGACTACTTCGACATCAGCTATGAGCTCGAGTGCACGCTCGAGAAGCGCGGCAAGCTCGATCTGCTCGCCGTCAGCCGCCAGGTTTCCCAGATGGTCCGCCTCTCCTACGTCCGCCAGAAGGAAGCGCTCGGCCTCGGCCACGCCGTGCTCATGGCCCGCGATCTGGTCGGCGACGAACCCTTCGCTGTCATCCTTCCCGACGATGTGATCGATGCGCCCACTCCCTGCCTGAAGCAGATGGTCGACGCCTTCGAGCAGACGCATTCCTCCATCCTGGCCACGCAGGTGATTGAAGGCCCCGCCATCTCGGCCTATGGTGTCCTCGACGGCAAGCAGGACCCGTCGAATCCCCGTCTCTTCGATGTCAGCGACCTCGTCGAGAAGCCGCGGCCTCAGGAAGCCCCCTCGCACCACGCGATCATCGGCCGCTACATTCTCACTCCGGCCGTCTTCGACCTGCTGGAGCGCACGCCTCTCGGCGCCGGTGGCGAGCTCCAGCTCACGGACGGCATCAAAGGGCTGCTCGCCACGGAAAAGGTCTACGGCTACAGCTTCGAAGGCACTCGCTACGACGCGGGCGACAAACTCGGCATGCTGAAGGCCACCGTCGACTTCGCCCTGGAGCGTGAGGACCTCGGCCCCCAATTCCGCGCCTACCTCAAATCCCTCAGGCTCTGACCGCCCTCCCAAATCTGCGACAGACGCGCAGATCTGGGACACCCGCCATCACTTCTTCATCAGCGCCGCCATCTCCTCGGCGGTGAGCACGCGCACCTGCGAACCGAAGCGGTGGTAATTGCGGAACTCGAACTCATTCAGCACCGGTCGTCTTCTGGATTCCTGCAGGCTGACCGCTCCGCGCACCGGCAGCAGAAAATCGTGGTTCTCCATGGAAACCCAGGAGTAATCGACGGACATACTGCAGGCGCGGATCAGCAGCTTCGCGGGGATATCGTTCGCATCGATGGAGATGCGCCGCACGCTGTTCGTGGCCGGATCGAGATAGAGGAGCCCGCGAAACCCAACCGGCTGCACATGGTTGGCGCGATCGGAAAGATCGAAGCTGGAGTTGGCGCGGGCGACCTGGAAGGCAACCACCTGGACGGGCTGACCATCGAGGAATGCCGATCGCTTCCAGGTGAAAGCGGCTTTGGCCGATGGATCGAAGACGATGTGGAACACCGCGCCGAATTCGCCGGTGGTGTGCATAAACTGGAGCCGATCCGGCCCGATGCTGGTGGGTGAGCCGTTGAGCTCGAGAATGGTGCGGGTTTCCGCGTGGTCCACATACTTCATCAGCTCCAGCAGCGTTCCCTTCGGCTTCCAGTTACCCTCGCCGGTCGCATCGACGAAATGATTGGTCACTTCGAGGCAGAAGAAGTTCACGAGTGTGTCAGACCAGGCGAGCGAGCGTTTGCGAACGGCTTCGACCATCGCCTGGACCCCGGCCTTCGTCGGTGCGGGGACCGGATTCGCGGGGGTGCTGATCACGAACTGGCTGCTGGCCGTCGCCGCCGCGGACACCACCTGCGCATTGATTTCATCCTGTGCGGATGCTGTCGCGGTCAGCGTCGGGGTTGGCGAGTTCCCGGCGGCCGCGATGCCTTCCACATGGAAGGAAATCGCGCTGGAAGCGGTGTGGCCGTCCTGGTTCAGAAGCGCTTTTACCTCGTATGCGCCGGGAGGAAACGCGTGGGCCTGAATCGTCGCGAGACACGGAACGGCGGCGCCCGTACCCGATACTTTTGCCACTTTCACGGGCATTTCGGTGAGAAGCTGTCCGTTGCGGAAGATCTGCATGTGCAGCGCCGGCTGGCTTGCGCTGCCGGCCACCGGATGTACGAGGAAGAAGAGCGAAAGCGAGTGCGTCTTTTCGGGCAGCGATGCGGCGAGGTTGGGCACGATCAGTCCATCGCCGTAGCGCATCGGCTCAAAAAAGCTCTGGCTCTCGTCCTCCGCGGGCTCGACGCTCGCGACCAGCGCGATATCGCTGAGCGCGGGCCCGCGCGGCGGAGCTGCGATCGTGAAGGTCGTCCGCTGTGCGCCGGCCTTGTCGTCGATGCGGTCCAGAACTGCGGTTTCCAGCGCATAAACGCCGGGGCTCGCCGAGAACTGCCGCTGCAACGTCACCGTCTGATCGGAGTTGATGCGGAACATCTCCGGCGCTTCATGCAGAGGGAAATCCTCCCCGAAGCGCTGCAGCACCTTACCGTTACTGTCTTTGATCACGGCCACGATCGCGGCATCCACCGACGAAATGTGGGTGTTAGCGTCCTGGTGGATCTCGAGCTGCGAAACAGGAACCTGGACCACCAGTTCGGCGGCATCGCCGTCCGGCAGCGCGCCCAGATGCAGCACGCCCGAGTGAAACGCGACGCCCGTTGGGAGCGACGCCTCAGCGAGCAGGTTCAGCAGCGGCATTTCGAAGGGGCGGATTTCCGAGGATGTGGGCGGCACCGCGAAGTAGCCGGAGCGCGCGCGAATCACCAGACCTTTGCGCAGGGCGTGCAGCTTAACGGGGCGGAACTGGCCGTCGTAATCCTTGATTGGGGGCACCCAGGACGCCTGGTACCAGGCGCTGAGATCCTCATGCAGGTTTCGCAACTGATTATTCCAGCCGCGCGAACCGCTGATATAGATGCCGCCCGTGCCTGAAGCCATCGCGGCCAGCGGACTCTGGTCCGAAGTGACGTTGCCAAACTCGTAATCGGAAACGTAATGGGATGCGACCAGATTCATCCCCCCTCCGCCTCCGGGGGACGTAGCGGCCCCTCCGCCATACCCCGCGGTGGCTGCGGTGCCGCCGCCAAAGGCGGTTTGCCCGCCGCTGCCGGCGGTATTGCCGAGGATCGAGCTGGCCATGGAGCTTTCCATATAGGAGTTCATCTGTGAATCGAACGGGCTGGCATCCACGATCCCGATGGTGACGCCAGAGCGGTTTGCCAGGCCAACGATTGAGCGGACAATGTCACGGGCGTCCGAGTTCCAGGCTGCGTCCATGGAGAAATAGAAGATGAACTTGCGCCCGCTCAGAACCCGATCACTGACGATCAATGCCTGGAGAGCGGACAGCGAGAGCGTCCCCTGATGCTGTTCGAGGTTCCGTTGCGACTGCTCCAGGGCGTCGAGCATCACCTTCCCATCAGCGCGTTCGGCGGTGCTGAAGGTCAGGGCATCGCTGTTGAGCGAGGCGACCAGGGTTTTCTCAGCTGGAGTCATCCCTGGCGGGGGCGGAGCCAGCGTCGGCGGCGTCGCCTCGGTCACCGCCGCGCCCACCAGCGCGCGATCCGGGGTCCAGGACTGCAGCAGCCGCAACCGGCCGTTCACCTGCAACACGGCGAAGATATAGCCGCTCTGCGGGATTGCCGCGAGGATCCTTTCCGCGACCTTGCGCGCGGCTTTGGCCGCATCCGGATTCAGCCGATCGAAGACCAACATGACGAGATGCTGCGATCCGGAATCCGCCTTGACCAGGCGCAAAGCGCTGAGCTGAACGGGCGTTCCGTCGTCCGTAACAGCGAGCTGCGAGGCTCCCAGGTTCAGAACCGGCTGATGGTGTTTCGTGCGCACCACCAGATCGAAGGAAACTTCGGCAGCGGTGATGCTGAGGGGCGAGTTTGCCGCAGTTCTCGTCGTTCGGGATGGTGCCGGACCCGGGGCCGCAGGCGTCGCCTGCGCTGACGCCAATCCCGGAATCAGCAAAAAAAGAGTCGCTGTCAGGAGGGCGGCTCGGCTGGAACTTAGAAAGGAGCGTGTACCGAATGCGAACACCTGGTGACTCCTTGGCAACGTCATGACGCTCAGATCAATTCCGTACCACAGGCCAGACGGTCACCACCACAATAAACCTGCATGGAGGAGGGCACAATCCTCAAACAAATCGAATTATCACCACACTAAATTTGGATCGAACGGGAACTGCGCCGCGTCCGGATCGTCCGTTTCACGCGAACCCAGGAAGGCCCGGCGCAGCGCTAATCAATGATCCTGCTGGCGCTCGCCAGGCGCCCTCCCTGCTCGATCAGCCCATCGAGGCACTGCCGCGCCTCCCCGGAATCCAGCGCCGCCACAGCGTCCTCGACCAGCGTGACTCGGCAGCCGCGCTGCAGCAGGTTCCTCGCCGCCCGCTCCACGCACAGCTCCGTCACCACGCCGTACAGCACCACGTCCGGGCGCCCCAGCTGGGCCACCAGCGGGCCGGCATTCGGATTCGTGAAGACGTCCAGCTCCTGCTTCTCCAGAACCAACTGTTGCCAGGCGCTCAGGTCCGCAGGAATGTCCGTCCGGCGATTGGGCAGGATGATCTGGCGCGGCAGGCTCGTCTCCGGAATCTTCTGCTGTCCTGCGGTTCCCACCAGACAGTGGGGCGACCATTGCCGCAATTCCGGATCGTCGGCATGATGCGCGTCGGCGGAGGCCACCACCAGCACCTGGTGCTCCGCCGCCCACTGGGTCAGCCGCTGCAGAGTGGGCACGATGGCTTCCGACCCGGGCACGTAGAGTTTTCCGCCCGGACTCAGGAAGTCCACCTGCGTATCGACGTCCCAGAAGATCTGCGATGGTTGCGCCATGTTTTGACGGCGGGGGATCGGAGCCCTCGATCCTGCGGTAAAGTATTGCTACCGT
This sequence comes from Acidobacteriaceae bacterium, assembly GCA_035503835.1. GTDB lineage: Bacteria > Acidobacteriota > Terriglobia > Terriglobales > Acidobacteriaceae > Palsa-343. The sequence goes on from DATJSY010000057.1 coordinate 12,501, forward strand.
GATTATTAACCTCGCGCGGCGGGCGCACAATCACAACTGGGAACTCGACCCGATCGTCCGCTCGCTGCTGGACACAGACTTCTACAAACTCCTGATGCTGCAGTTCATCTGGAAGCACTTCTCCTCCATAACAGCGTCGTTTTCGCTCCTCAATCGCGATCCCGGCCTGCGCCTCGCCGATTTCATCAGCGTCGACGAACTTCGTGCTCAGATCGAGCACGTCAGAAGCCTGCGTTTTCACAAGTCGGAAATCATCTGGCTGGCCGGCAACACGTTTTATGGACGCAGCGGCATCTTCGAGCCTGCTTTCTTCGACTGGCTCGACCACGGCTTTCGCCTCTCCGATTACGATCTCTCCGTTCACGACGGTCAGTTCTCCCTCTCGTTTCACGGTCCCTGGACGCACACAACCCTGTGGGAGATTTACTCGCTCGCGATCCTCAGCGAGCTGAAAACGCGCGTAGCCCTGAAGCGCCTGACCGAGCTGGAGCTGGACATCCTCTACGCTCGCGCCAAGGCCAGGCTGTGGGAGAAGATGGAACGCCTGCGGGGTACCCCCGGTTTGCGTATCAGCGACTTCGGCACGCGCCGGCGGCACAGCTTTCTCTGGCAGGAATACGTGGTTCTGGCCATGAGCGACGTTCTCGGTCCCGGCTTCATTGGAACGTCCAATACGTACCTCGCCTACAAGCACGACCTGGAAGCAATCGGCACCAATGCGCACGAGTTGCCCATGGCTCTGGCCGCGATGGCGTCGAGCGACGAGGAAGTGAAGCAGTCGCAATACCGGCTGCTGGAGCTGTGGCAGCAGACCTACCGTGGCGAGTTGCTCATTCTGCTGCCCGACACCTTCGGGACCACGCAGTTCCTCCGGCATGCTCCCGAGTGGGTTGCAGACTGGACCGGTCAGCGCGCCGACAGCAAAGCCCCGGAAGTCGCCGGCGAGCAGTACATCGCGTGGCTTGAATCCCGCGGCCGCGATCCGCGCAACAAGCTCTTCATCGCCTCCGATTCTCTGGATGCGGAGGAGATCCTGCGCCTCCACGCCATCTTTGCCGGCAAGATCCAGCCGGGCTCTGCCGCCGCCGATTTTCGGCGTGCCGCTGATTTCGCCGACGGACACCGATGGATTCCAGAGCGGCGCATCCGCTTCTCCGCCGGCTGGGGAACGCTGCTCACCAATGATTTCCGCGACTGCAATCCGCGCGGAGACTTGAGCTTCGATCCGCCCCACCTGGTCTGCAAACTCCAGGATGCGGCGGGACGACCCGCTGTCAAGCTCTCTGACAATCCGGAAAAGGCGCTGGGCGACCGCTCGGAAATCGAGCGCTATCAGCGCATCTTCGGAATCGAGGGCGTTGAACGCCGCGCGCTTCCAACCTAAAGGCGCGGTTCAATCGCTCGAAGACGGGCCGACGCGAACGAGCGCCTGGAGGACGGGGTCTGGACGATCGGCCCTCCTGCGGCGTATCGTCGGAAATTGGTTCGGGCGGCATCCTCTGCTTCCGGGAGGAGCCGCACTGGAGACAATCATGAGCACACCGCACTTCCGCTCCTCGGACACCAGTCCGTTGGCATCCTCGCCTGTCACCTTCCAGACTTTGCAGCAGAAGAAGCAGACAGCCCATCCCATCGTGGCGCTCACCGCCTACGACTACGCCACCGCGTGTCTGGTCGACGAAGCGGGCGTGGACCTGATCCTGGTTGGCGACTCGCTCGCCCAGGTGGTCCTCGGCTATGACAGCACCCTGCCTGTCACCGTCGACGAGATGCTGCATCACACGCGAGCCGTTCGCCGCGCTGTTCGCCGCGCCATGGTGGCCGCGGACATGCCCTGGGGCTCCTATCACCTCAGCGTCGCGGACGGCGTCGCTAATGCCATCCGCTTCGTCAAGGAAGCCGGCGCTCAGGCTGTAAAGATCGAAGGCGGAGCCGCACGCGCCGAGCTGGTCGAGCGCCTCACGGCTGCAGAGATTCCCGTGATCGGCCATCTCGGCCTCACGCCGCAGTCCGTGCACAGGATGGGCGGCTACAAGGTCCAGGGCAAAACCCCCGCAGCCATCGGAGGCCTGCTCCACGATGCGCACACGCTGGAGGCCGCCGGCGCCGCCGCACTCGTCCTCGAAGGCATGCCGCGCGAAACAGCTGCCCGCATCACCGCGGAGGTCGGCATCCCCACCATCGGCATCGGCGCCGGGCCGGATTGCAACGGCCAGATCCTCGTCTTCCACGATCTGGTGAACCTCAGCCTCTCGCCGCCGGCCAAATTCGTCCGCCGCTACGGGGACGCCGCCGCGCTCTTCCGCTCCGCCGTCGATAGCTATCGCCGCGACGTCGAAGCTCGCGCTTTTCCTGCCGACGCGGAAAGCTATCACCTGACGCGCGACGTCGCTGCCGCCCTCGAAGGCCCCACCCGCTGATGCGCATCGCCCGCACCATCCCGGAGGCGCGAGCCGCCGTCGCCGACCTGCGCAGCAAATCACCCTGCCTGGGGCTGGTTCCCACGATGGGCGCCCTGCACGCCGGCCATCTCTCGCTGGTCCGCGCCGCGCGTGCCGCCTGCGACGCGGTGGTGGCAACGATCTTCGTCAATCCCACGCAGTTCGCACCCGGCGAGGACCTTGCGAAGTATCCGCGCACCTTCGACGCCGACTGCGCGCTGCTCAAAGCCGAAGGCGTCGACCTTGTCTTCGCGCCGGAGCCGGCGGAGATGTATCCCGAAGGTTTCTGCACCGTCGTTGAAGTCGAAGGGATCTCGGAGCGCCTCGATGGCCAGTCGCGCCCCGGCCATTTCCGCGGCGTGGCCACGGTCGTGGCCAGGCTGTTCAACATCGTGGCGCCGGACAAGGCGGTCTTCGGACAGAAGGACGCGGCTCAGGTCGCCATCCTGCGCCGCATGGTCCGCGATCTCAATTTTCCTCTGGAGATGGTGGTTTGCCCCATCGTGCGGGACGCGGACGGGCTGGCGCTCAGTTCCCGCAATCGCTATCTTTCGCCGGAGGATCGGCGGAACGCGCTCGCGCTCTACCGCGCGTTGCGCCGGATTGAGGAACGCGCCGCCGCCGGCGTCTCCGATTCCCCTACTCTGGTCGAAGCGGGCCGCGCCGTCCTGACCGAAGAGCCGGCTATTCGCCTCGACTATCTCCGCATCGTCGATCCGGATTCGCTCGAGGATCTCCCGGACGTGCGCCACGGCGTGCTGGTCGCCGTCGCCGCCTGGGTCGGAGGGGTGCGCCTCATCGACAATGTGCTGATCCCGCCGCGCGCATAGCACAGCGAGTCACCAGCCGCCTGAATGTTCAGAGACCAGGCTTCGGCATGTTGCCCATCGGCGGCCCGTGATGCTCCGGCGGAGGCACAAAGTGCTCCGGCATGGAGTGGCCGCGATGGCACGTCCCGCAGGTCACGTGCTTGTCCTCCGGCGTCGCGTCCGGATCGTGCACCTGGATCATGTACTGCTCGTTGATGGTCCCCGTCATCCGCATCATGATGCGCGCGATGTTCTTGTCCGGTTTCGCGTCCGAGGCGAAATCCATGTGATGCGTCTGCTGGTTCATCACGTGGCAGAAGGTGCAGTGCACGCCCAGCGCGCCCGCAATCCCGACCATGATCTTGTGCAACTGTTCTGGCGAGGTGTCCTTTGGCAGCACTTTCAGGTTGGTCGGCTTCGGCCAGTGATGCTCGTGCGCAGGCGGCGCGCCGGACGCGGGCGTTTGCTGGCTGAACATCGGCGGCGCAGCTGCGGCTACGGCCGCGCCGAGAACGGCTGCAAAAAACAACCGGCTTTGCATGCTCTGCTTTCCTGGAACGCTGAGGTTGCACTGCGGGGCCTGTGCGCCATCTTACACAACCCACAGGTCCGCGCGCCCGCCGCTCGTCGAACAGGACGGCACGTTCATTTGGAAACGAACCGGTTTCCCGCAAGCGCGAACCGCAGCGGCCGCTCCGCCGCGTGGCGGATCCCGATCCGGCGAGTTACTTCGATCTGCGCGGGAACGAAGCCGTCGTCCTCCACATGCAGGCCGCTCTGCCGGCTCGTCGCGTCCACGCCGTTATGCGTTTCCCGCGCGATGCCCAGCGCCTCGCACAGCCGTCCCGGACCGGACGTTAGCAGCCTCGGATTGGCTCCCTCGGCCAGCCCGCGCAGCCGCGCCATCGTCGCCAGACCCTCCAGCGGCTCCAGCGCGCGCAGCAACACGCTGCCCGCCTGGCCCTCCGGCTCGCAGGAAAGGTTCAGGCAATAGTGCATGCCATAGATGAAATAGACGTAAGCGAAGCCCGGCGGCCCGAACAGCACCGCGGTGCGCGCGGTCTTCCCCGCAAAGGCATGCGCCGCCGGATCGTCCATCCCGAAGTAGGCCTCCACCTCGACGATGCGACCGGCAAGGCGCGTCGCGATCGTTTGGGATCTTCGTCGCACGTCGCAGCGCCGCACCAGCACCTTGCCCAGCAAGGCCCGCGCCACCACGTCCGGTCGGTGCAGGTAGAAGGCGCGCGGCAGCACGGGCAGCGCCATTTACTTGAGCCCCTTCAGCGCCTCCAGCACCTCTTCGGCGTGGCCCTCCGGTCTCACTTTCGGGAAGACCTTCAGCAGACGCTGGTCCGGGCCGATCACGAACGTGGTCCGCTCGATGCCCATCACCATCCTCCCGTACATGTTCTTTTCCTTGAGCACGCCAAACTGTTTGCACACGGTTTCGTCTACATCAGCAAGGAGGGGATACGGCAGGTCGTACTTTTCCCGGAATTTGCGCTGCGCCCTGGGCGTGTCGCGGGAGATGCCCAGGACGACTGCGCCGGTCTTCCGGATCTTCTCAGACTGATCGCGGAAACCGCAGGCTTCGATGGTGCATCCTGGCGTATCCGCGCGAGGGAAGAAGAACAGAACTACCGGCTTGCCGGCGAAGTCGGAGAGGTGCACGGTCTGCTCCTGGTCGTCCAGAAGCGCAAAATCGGTGACTTTGTCGTGGGTATTCATCGCTTTTCCTTCAGAAACAGCGTAGGGCCCGTTAAAAGGCCCTGGCCCCGGCGCAACCGAGCGCCAGCTATGATTGTTTCTTAGCAGTGAGGATTATGTCACGATTCGGAATCTTCGAGGGCGTCTGCGCGGCCGTCCTGGCCTGCGCGCTGCCCGCCTGGGGCCAGTATCCAGGCCACGTCAACACCAGCGCGCCCTCCAGCGGCCCGCACCTGCGCGCCACCGCGGTGCTGGAATACACCGGCACGCTCGACCACATCAAGGCCAGCCGTCTCGTTCCTGTCGCGATCTGGGATGGTCTGGACTACCAGCCAGGCGGGCTGTATCTGGCCGACCCGGCGCCGCTCGCCGTCCTCACCGGCACGCAATACGAGCTCGAATCCGACGGCAGATCGCGCGGTTTCTATAACGTCGGCGACTCTGAGCAGATCGCCGGCCTGTGGGTGGGCGTAGGCAGCTTCCAGGCGCCCCCCGTGGAGGCAAGGCTGAGGCCAATGAAGCACCTGCCGCAGATCATCGGCGGGACCAACGGCAGCAATCCGGGCCAGCCGCACTTCGCGCACGTGCCGCCAGGCGATCAGCAGGCCGCGTCGACTGCCCCGTCCTCAGGTCCTGGCACGCCCACGCTGCAGCGCCGCTCCGCCGACGATGATTCCGGCAGTTCCAGCGGCTCGATCTCCGGCAACGGCGTGCAGATCGCCAGCCAGGCTGATGCCGATCAGCCCACGCTGCATTACCGCGGCTCCGCCGCCAGCCAGCCAACCGCTAATGTGCTGCCCATCGACCCCGATCGCCCGCGGCTTTCCTACGCCAACCCTGATGCCAAACAGCTGGGCCCAACGGCGCTGATGGGCATGCCGGCGGACATGAAGCAGGTTGCGGGCGTCTCTGACAGCCGCCAGCTGGACACCGAATCCTATGCGTTTACCTGGGCCAATCCTGCCGACGCCGCCAAAATGCGGTCCGAGCTGGAGACGATCGCGCAGCAGGCGTTGACCCCGCCGGCTCCCGCTCCAGCACCCGCACCGGCTCACGGCGCGCATCACACTAAAGCTGTGCCGCCGCCAGCACCGCCGGCTCTCGACGATGTGCACTTCCGCGTCTTCAGCCTTACTTTTGGCGGCGGGGCCACTCTGGTGCTTTCCGCGCGCACCGATACGAACCCTGTTCAGTACGTCACCATCATCGCGCAGCCGGATTTCTACGGGAACCCGCAGGTCCTGCTCAGGCAGGTCACTAACGGCAATGATCTGGACGCGGTGCCGCGCATGCGCCTCATCGACGCGGTGGACACCACCGGCGACGGCCGCGGTGATCTGATCTTCGAGTTGCGTGGCTATAACTACCGGCAGTTTGCGATCTACAGCGTCTACAACGGAACGGCGACGCGTGTCTTCGTCACGCAGCCGATTTCGACGCCGCAAGCCGTCGTCAATCCGAATTCTCTCTCATAGCTTCGGCAGTTGGCTGGTGTTCCAGCCGCCGCCGAGCGCACGGATCAATTGCACGCTGGCCACAAATTGTTCTGTGGCAACGTTCGCCTGGGCGCGCTCGCTGCTCAGTTGCGCCGTCTGCGCCGTGAGCACCTGCAGGTAGGTCACCACGCCGCCCTCGTACTGCTGCGTGCTGATGGCCAGTGACCGCTGCGCGTCGCCCACCGCCTGAGCCTGCGCCACGGACTCCTGATCCAGAATTTGCAGCGCGGACAGATTGTCTTCCACGTCCTGGAAGGCGCTCAACACCGTCTGCCGGTAATTCGCCACCTGCTGCAGGTAAGCGTCGCGCGCCTGCTGGGTGATCGCATGGCGCCGGCCGGCATCAAACAGCAACTCTGTTGCCGAAGCGCCCAGCGACCACATCTCGCTGGGTCCCTGGATCAGAGTGCCGATCGACCCGCTCAGCATCCCTCCGGTGCCGGTAAGCGAGACGTTCGGGTAATACGCCGTTATCGCAATGCCGATCTGCGCGTTCGCCGCGTCCATCTGCCGTTCCGCGGCGGCAATGTCCGGGCGGCGTTCCAGCAGTTGCGACGGCACCCCCACGGGAATCGCGGGAGGGTTGGCGCTCAGCGGCATCGGCGGCAGGGTGAACGACGGCGCCGGTACTCCGATCAGCGTCGCGATTGCGTGCTCGTACTGCGCGCGCGCCACGCCGACGTCGATATCCTGCGCGCGCGTGGTATCCAGCTGCGTCTGGGCCAGCGCCACATCGGCCTCCGTGGCCACGCCGCCGTGAAAGCGAATCTGCGTCAGCTTCAGGTAGTCCGCATAGGACCTGACGGTGTTGTCCAGCAATTCCTTCTGTGCGTCGAGGCCGCGCAGCTGGAAATAGTCCGCAGCCAGTTCCGCGCGCAGGCTCAGCTCCACATTCGCCAGCTCGGCGGCGGAAGCCTGCGCACTCGCCCGGCTCGCCTCCACCGTCCGACGCACCTGTCCCCACAAATCCGGCTCCCACTGCGCCTGCCCGCCCACGCTCAGGGTGTTGTACTGATAGTCGGATATTCCCTTGACCGTATTCGCCTGGTTATACGATTCGCGCGTGCGGCTGACCGACGGCCCCGCCGCCAGCGTGGGGTAATACTGCGAGCGCGCCACCTGGACCTGCTCGCGCGCCTGGAAATACTGTTCCATCGCCGCGCGCAGCGTCTGGTTGGAGACGGCGACCCTCTTCTCGAGCGAGTTCAGCTGCGGATCGCCGTACATTTCCCACCACGCGCCGCGCAGCACGCCATCGCTCGGTTTTGCCTGGCTCCAGGAACCGTTGGGCGGATTCGGCGGAGGAGCAGCGTTCTCCTTCCATGCCGGCGCCGTCGGGGCCGAGGGCGTCCGATAGTTCGGACCCACAGTGCAGCCGGTCAGGCACAGGAGCAGCGCACAGGCGCAGTCCGCCGCGGCGCGAAAACCTCTCACTGGCCGCCCTCCTCCGGACCGGCATGGCCTGCGCCGGGCTCCGGCGGCGCTCCGGGAATACCGCCCTCGGGATTCGGCGCCACCACCCGCACTTTCTCGCCGTTGAGGATGGAATCGGGCGGACTCTGGACGACCTCATCGTCCGGGGTCAGCCCCTGGGTCACCTGCACCACGCGCCCGTCGTCCTGCCCAATGGTGATCGGCACCAGCTTCACGGTGTCACCGTTCACCACCGTTGCCACCTGCAGCCCCTGCTGCCGGAAGAGCAGCGCGGCGGCCGGAATGACGAGCGTTGGATGCGCCACATGGAGCTGGAAATGCACCTGGGTGTAATCGCCAGGCACCAGCAGTCCGTCGGGATTGGGCACGTCGACTTCCACCAGCAGCGTGCGCGAAGCCGGATCGATGGCCCGCGCCGTCCGCACCACCTTCCCGTGGAAGCGCCGCCCCGGGTACTGCTCCAGGATCAGGTCGGCCGGCGTGCCCGGGCCGCACATGGGCGAATCGACCTGGGGCACGTTCACATACACGCGCATGACGTGCTCGTCGTCCATGTGGAACATCTCCTCTGCGCCGGCGGTGCCTGCTCCCGCGTTGATCAGCGTTCCAATGTCGACGTCGCGCGCCGTGATCGTGCCGGTGAAGGGCGCATAGATCTTCTCGAACCCCACCAGCGTCTCCAGGCGCTGTACATTCGCCTGCGCCGACTTCACTGCGGCTCCCGTCGAAGCCGCCTGGCTGACGAAGTTCTGCGTGTCCTGCGTGGTCACGGCGTTGTTCTTCAGTAATTCGGTATACCGTTTCGCCTGTTTATTCGCGTATCCGGCATTCGCCACGGCAGTGGCCAGATCCTCTTTCGCCTGCGCCAGTTCCTGATCCACCTCCGGGCTGGCAATCACCGCCAGCAACTGTCCCTTGCGCACGTGTGCCCCGATGTCGAAATACCACTTCTCCAGATACCCGTCGGTGCGCGCGTAAATCGGCGAATCCACGTAGGCGAACATGTTGCCGGGCAGCACCAGCTCCTCGCTGGGCTCGCCCATCTGCGGCCTCTTCACCACCACGTCGGCCAGCGCCAGCTCGTCGGTTTTGTGCCGCAGGCTTTTCTGCGCGTGCACGCGCGGCAAAATGCCGGCGACCGCCACCACAGCGGCGATGACGACAATCAGCGCGACAAACACCAGGGCTTTGCGCCCCGAAATCGGTTCATTTTCCTGCTCCCGAACCGGCTCGTTCATGCTTCACTCCCCGCCGCAGCCTCTTGCCGCCGCGACTCGCGCTCGCTGCGCCGGCGCTCCCGCCGGCCATGGAGCACGCTGAAAACCGTTGGTACGAAAAACAGCGTCGACACCGTGGCGAACAGCAGCCCTCCGATCACGGCGCGTCCCAGCGGCGCGTTCTGCTCGCCGCCCGAGCCCAGGCCCAGCGCCATCGGCACCATGCCGATGATCATGGCCAGCGCGGTCATCAGCACCGGCCGGAAGCGCACGTATCCTGCGTTCAGCGCCGACTGGGCCGCGTCGCCCACCGTCTCCTCCAGTTGCTCGCGCGCAAAGCTGATCACCAGAATCGAGTTCGACGTGGCCACGCCCATGCACATGATGGCTCCGGTCAGCGCCGGCACGCTCAGGGAGGTGTGGGTGACGAACAGGAACCAGACGATGCCGGAGATCGCCGCCGGCAGTGCAGTGATAATGATGAACGGATCGAGCCAGGACTGGAAATTCACCACGATCAGCAGATACACCAGCATGATCGAGAAGAACAGGCCGGCCAGCAGATCGCCGTAGGCCGCGCGCATGGTACGCACCTGGCCCCGCACCACCAGGCGCGATCCCCGCGGCAGATGCGCCCGCTCCCGGGCCACGATCTTTTCGACTTGCCTGTCGACGCTCGCCAGGTCCGTGCCCACCACATTCCCGTAAATGTCCAGCGAGGGCGCGATGTTGTAGTGCGTCACCGTGCCCATTTCCTCTCCAGGCACCAGCGTGGCCACGTTGCCCACAATCTGCGTCGGCGGTCCGCCCATAATGCCGTTGCCGGGCGGCATGCCCGCTCCGTACGACCCGCTGTTCGGTGGCAGCGCCCCGCTCCCACTGCCCGCCACCACTGGAATATTGTTCAGTTCCTGGAGCGTGTCCAGCCAGAACTGCGGCGACTGGGCCGCGATGTCATACTCGACGCCGTTCCTGGGATCCAGCCAGAACTCCGGCGCCGTCTGGAAACTGCCGCTGGTGGCCACCAGCAGGCTCTGCATCACGTCCCGCTCGTCGATGCCTGCCGTTTGCGAGAACGACCGATGGACGTCCACGGTCAGGTTCGGATTGTCGAACGGCTGCTGGATCCGCACCCCGGAGGTCCCCGGCACGTATTTGATCCGATTCAGCAACTGGTACGCGACCATGCGGTTGCCTTCCAGGTTCGGCCCGAGAATCTGCACGTCGATGGGCGCCGGAAGCCCGAAATTCAGAATCTGCGTCACCATATCCACCGGCAGCGTGTAGAACTCCGTCCCCGGAAAGCGCTCCGGCAGCAGTTCCCGCAGCCGCTCCACATACTCCGCGGTAGGCCGGTGATGCGCTGTCAGAGAAACCTGGATGTCCGCGTCCGCCGGGCCAACGGGCGCCGAGTTGGAATACGAGTAGTTGATGCCGGAGTAGGGGAGGCCGATATTGTCGATGACCGAGGCGATTTGGCCCTTCGGAATCACCTGGCGAATCGTGTTGTCGATGCGGTCGCACAAATCCGCCATATCCTCGATCCGGGTACCTGTCCGCGCCCGCACGTGCAGCTTGAACTGTCCCGCGTCCACCGTCGGGAAGAAGTTCTCGCCCAGCCACGGATACAGCAGCGCTGCCGATCCCACGGTGAAGACGAAAAAGATGGTGAGGAAGGCCGCCGGGTGCCGCACGCAGAGGTCCAGCGTTCGGCGGTAGCTGCTCCGAATCTTCTCGAAGCGGCGCTCAAACCCAAGCTGAAACCTCGTCCAAGGATTGCGACTCCTGTGCTTCCGCTCCTGTTCTCCTTCGTCGTGCTCGTGCAGCAGGTAGCGCGCCATGGTCGGCACCACGGTCCGCGACAGAAGGTACGACGCGAGCATGGCAAAGACCACTGCCTCGGCCAGCGGCACGAAGAGATATTTGGGCACGCCGCCCAAAAAGAACATGGGCACGAAGACGATGCAGATGGAGAGCGTGGCCACCAGCGCCGGCACCGCGATCTGCGCGGCACCGTCCAGAATTGCCTGCTCGATCGCCTTGCCCTGTTCCAGATTCCGGTTGATGTTCTCGATCTCCACCGTGGCGTCGTCCACCAGAATGCCCACTGCCAGCGCCAGGCCGCCCAGCGTCATGATGTTGATCGTCCCGCCGATCAGCCGCAGCACCAGCAGCGACGTCAAAATCGACAGCGGAATGGAGACGGCGATGATCAGTGTGCTCCGCCAGCTTCCCAGAAAAACCAGGATCATCAGCGCCGTCAGAACCGCCGCGATGATCGCTTCGTGCACCACGCCATCGATCGATGCCTTCACGAAGATCGACTGGTCGGCCAGCGGAGTGATCTTCAGTTGCGGCGGCAACTGCAGCTTCAGCTGCCGCACCTTGGCCAGCACGCCCTTCACGATGTCCAGCGTCGAGGCGTTTCCCGTTTTAACGATGGAAAGCAGCGCCGCCCTCTGCCCGTCCACGCGCACGATATTGGTCTGCGGCGGCGAGCCGATGTGCACGTGCGCCACGTCGCGGATGTACACCATTGCGCCATTCACTTCACGAATGGGCAGATTGTTCAGCGCCTCCGTCGTCAGCGGCGCGCTGTTGCTCTCCAGCTGATACTCGAACTGCCCGACCTTGATCGTTCCGGAGGGCAAAATCAGGTTCTGCGCCGCAATCGTGTTGACCACGTCGGCCGGGGAGAGCCCTTTCGACTGCAGCGCCGGCAGATTCAGATCTACCTGCACCTGCCGCTGCTTGCCGCCATACGGATAGGGAACGCCGACCCCAGGCACGGTCACCAACTGTGTCCGGACGAACTGCAGCGCGTAATCGTTGAGCTGCGATTCCGTCAGCCCCTGTCCGGAAAGCGCCAGTTGCAGGATCGGCACGCTCGAGGCGTTGTACTGGATGATCAGAGGCGGCGTGGTGCCCTGCGGCATCTGTTTGATCTGCGTCTGCGCGATCGCCGTCACCTGCGCCACCGCGTTGCCGATGTTCACGCCCGGCTGAAAATAAATCTTGATCACCGCGCGCCCGTTCACTGACTCGGACTCGATGTGCTGGATGTCGTTGACCGTCGTCGTCAGCGAGCGCTCGCTCAGCGTCACGATGCGGCTGGCCATCTGCTCCGGCGAGAAGCCAGTGTATTCCCAGATCATCGACACGACGGGAATATTAATGTTGGGGAAGATGTCCACCGGCATGGTGACAATGGCCAGCGGCCCGAGGATCATCAGCAGCAGCGCGACCACGGCGAAGGTGTAGGGGCGGCGCAGCGCCAGCCGGACTATCCACATAGGTCTTCAGCTGCTCCCGCTGTTGCTTCCGCGCGTCTCCAGACGAGGCTGCGGAAGCATTCCGCGTTCTTATCAGGCTGATTCAAAGCTGGCGATCCGAAGGCGAGGAGTTCCTGTTGACTAAATAAAGATGTTAGTCCTGTTCCCCAACGGAAAGGAGTGTTGACGGAAAACGCTTTACGCTTTGTGATGACGTTGCGGCGCGAGAAAAAGACGCCGCCTGTCCGCGGTTTGTGTGCTCAACAGATGCCGCGGCCGACCCTTTCGATTCACGATCCGGCGTGACCCGCGGACCTGCAGTGCGGCGTCAGAGCCGGTGCGAATAATAATCCAGCGCCCTCGCGATCCCCTCACGGAAACCGGCCGTGCACCGGAAACCCAGTTCCTGCTGTTTCGCCGTATCCCCGCCCCGAGCATGGACGCCGGCCGGATTGTGGGACATGCCGCTAACGCGCGGATGATAGCCCAGAATGTCCGCCGCCATCCGCGCAAACTCGATATAGCTGGTCAGAATTCCCGTGGACAGGTTCACCGCCCCGGCATCGTCGATCTTATCGATGGTGGCCAGAATCCCCGTCACGCAGTCTTCAATGTGGATCAAGTCGCGCATCTGCGTGCCCGATCCCCACACCGCCCAACTTCGGCTCCTCGATGCTCCAGCGCGCGTTTGCAGATGCTGGGGAAGGGATAGGCGCCGTCCTGATCCTCTCCGTACCCGGAAAACGGCCGATAGCAGATGGATTTCAGTCCGTACTTTTCGCAGGCCAGCTGTGCCAGATATTCGCAGGTCAGCTTCGCCCATCCTTAGCGCATGTCCGGCATCCCGATGTCCCGGTCGAGGGAGATCATGTCCTCTTTCAGCAGAACGTAGCCCTCCTCCCGCTGCAGACGGACGGGATACGCAGCGCTGGAACTGAAGCACGCCGTCTTCCGAGGCCGCGCCTTCGTCGCCCATTGCCAGTACGCCGAGTCGATGGCCAGGCCCTCCGCCACGGCAAGCGGATTGTCCTCGATCATCAACCGCCCGCCCACCATCGCCGCCAGATGACAGGCGTAGTCGAAGTCCGTATGCTTTACGCGCGCAAACCAGGCCCGGCAGTCTTCGTGACAGAAATGAAACCCGCGATGGTCGCGGGGATCGAAAAATGGCCAGCCTTTTCCGGATCGATGCCTTCGGTGTATTCAGCAATGCAGTCGACCGCGTGCACCTCGTAGCCCGCCTCCAGCAGGCGCTTCAGGACGTGGCGGCCCACAAAGCCTGCCGCTCCTGTCACCAGTGCCTTACTCATGAAAAATGCCTCTGATAGAGCGCCCACGCCCAGTTTGACCGGCCCGGGATGAAAGCGGAAATAGCCTCGGGATCGCGGGCCACCTCCTGCACCAGGTTCAGATTGTTCTCGTACCCGCAGTATTCCTGCTGCATGTCCCGCATCAGGTCGTGAACGTTCCGCTCCTGATACACCGAAGCTTTGGCCCACGCCACCCGATATCCCCGTGCCTGCAGGTAATAAGCCGCCCAGATGTCGTCCATACGCCCCACATGCGGATACAGGAAGTAGTCCTTCAGGCAGGCCCCGCGCAAAAACGTGTTCTGCGAGTTGAATGGACCCATCCTGTTCGCGCTCATGGGAAACGCCGCCGCGTCGAAACTGCATTCCGGCGCATGCTCCATGCGGCATACCGCATCGATGTCCGGATCGCCGTTCCAGAAATCCGCCTGCACATCGACGCTGACCTTCCGCCGGCTTTTCTTCGAGTAGTCCCGCTTCGGCAGCAGTTGCAGCGGAAAGCCGCGATGCCATAACTGCGGGTGGTTGGTGGCACCCACCGGATCGAACGCCGGCAGTTCCGTCTCGTAGTAATTCACTTCGATTTCGCGACCCACCAGCAGATCTTCGCCCCAGCCCGGCAGCGGGATATTGTCGTCGTCGACCACCGCCACGATGTCGGCGTGCAGATCGTGCGCCCACAGCAAACCGAAATTCCGGCGCTGGATGCAGTTCCACCCGATAGCTGCCGACAGGGCCGGATCGTACTTCTCCTGTTCTTCCGGACTGACGTAGATGCCCCGCTCCAGGCGGTATTCGGGCGTCTTGCGGTCGCCAATGACCACCAGCTCCCAGTTCTTCATCGTCTGGAAGCCGCGAATCGCTTCCGTCGGCGGGTTGACAGTGGTGGTAACGATGACCTTCTTCATGCGTTCTCCGTGAGGACTATGGGTGAAATCAGGAATGTACCTCCTGCAGCCGGGTCAGCGGAGCGTCCGGCAGCAGGATGGCATCCGTGCTGCTGAACCGCGTGCGCAGCCCGGTGCGCAAATAAACGAAATTCCGGAAAAAAGGATTTTGCGATTCGCCCTCGATGCGCGCCCTCCACGTGGTCGTGACTTCCACGACGGGAACACCCAGGCGCAGCGGCTTCACCATGCATTCGAAGAGAAACGGGTGGCGCAGCTCCTCCCACACAATGCTTTGAATCACCGGCGTTGGGTAAACGCGGTATCCAAAGGTCAGGTCGGTGAGCCGCGTGCCGTAAAGCGCGGAGAAAAACATCTGGAACATCCAGTTGAATACCAGTTTCGCGCGCGAGTAACCGGAAAACGACCCGCGCTTCAGCCAGCGCGAAGTCGCCACGATGGCCCACGGCGTCTTTCTGGCCTGCTCGATCAGTTTTCCCAGATCATTCGGTTCGGTTTCCAGATCGCTGGCCATCAGAACCGTGTGGCTGCCCCGGGCCAGCGCGTAACATTCGCGCAGCGCGCCGCCCAGAAACGGCAGCTTCTGATGATGCACGACCACCAGATCGCCCAGCTCCGCGCTCAGCCGGTTCACCACCGCCATCGCTTCCGGCGTCGTTCGGTCGCACACCACGATCAGGATCTCGCGAAGCCAGGGACGGATGTCGCGCAGAATGATTTCGACGGTCTGCTCCAGCGAAACCGTCTCATTCATCACCGGCAGAACGATCGTCGCCGACTGAAATGGCCCCGGATAATCAGGGCTCCCGTTGTACCTGTATTTCTGCGCCATCCGCTACCACCATTCTCCGCCGCCATTTCAGTCCGGCTCTCTTCCGCTGATCGGCTCGCTGCCCGAAATCCCGCTGGCGGCCATACACTTTGCAGCCCGGAAAGTTATTCGCTCAACGCGGCGCCTGAAATTCAGAGTTGGACTGATGCTAGCGGAACTCTCCAGGCCCTGCAAAGCGCAATATTGCCGCAACATTCGTCCAGACCAGAGTGATCAACAGGGATTCTGCGGGCGTGGTGGCAGCGCCGCCCGCTCCGCTTACCGCGCGAGCGTGTTCTCCAGATCGGCTTCCGCCGGCTCGGGCGCCTTTTCCACGCGCCGCTCCGGGAAGTACGCGTTGATCACATACTGCTCCAGCATGCGCTGGGTATTGAAGAACGATCCGTTCAGCGCAATGGTCGACCGCATGATGCGCCGCCACTGCCCCTGATCCTTGTAGTAGAGAGGCAGAATCGTCTGCTCCAGGTGCTCGTACATCGAGTTGGCCTCGCCCGCTTCGTCATCGTGATCGTCGATGGCCCAGCCTGTCACGCCCTCAATCCAGCCTTCGATCCACCAGCCGTCCAGGATGCTCAGGCTGGGCACGCCATTCAGAGCGGCCTTCATCCCGCTTGTTCCCGAAGCCTCATACGGACGGCGCGGCGTGTTCAGCCACAGATCCACCCCTCCGGTCATGAGCGCGCCCAGCTTCCACTCGTAGTTCTCCAGATACACGATCTTCAGCGCGCTCTCCCGCAACTGGCTGGACAGCTCGATCACGCGGCGGATCTTCGCCTTTCCCGGCTGATCCGCCGGATGCGCCTTGCCCGCGTACAGCACCTGCATCCCGCCCATCTGCTCCGCGCAGCGCACCAGCCGTTCCGGGTCGGTAAACAGCAGGTCGGCCCGCTTGTACGTGGCCGCGCGCCGCGCAAATCCCAGCGTGAAAACCTCCTCGCGCATCTCCACGCCGGAGCGCTCCTTCACGGCCTTCAGCAGCTCGCGCTTGGAGGCCGCATGGGCCTCCACAATCTCGTTCTCGGGAATGTCGATCGCGTAACGCAGCGTCACGTTGTCCTGCCGCCAGCGCGGCAGGTGCCGGTCGAAGACCGCCTGCACCGCGGGCGACGCCCACGTCCCCGCATGGACTCCGTTGGTAATCGCATCGATGCGGTACTCCGGAAACATCTGCCGCGACACCTTGCCATGCTGCATGGCCACTCCGTTCACAAACCGCGAGAAGCGCAGCGCCACGTACGTCATGTTCAGCAGCCCGTCGTGGAAGCATCCGAAGCGCTCCAGCATCCCGGCGCGCTCTGCTCCCAGGATGCGGTAGGCCTGCTCGGCGGAGAACCGGTCGTGCCCGGCAGGCACCGGCGTATGCGTGGTGAACACGCACTTGCGCCGCACCGCTTCCGCATTCCGCTCCGTCGCCGTCTGCAGTCCCGCACCGCGCAATTCCTGCTCCAGCACCGGAACGGTCAGCAGCGCGGCATGCCCTTCGTTCATGTGGTACACCGACGGTTCATATTCCAGCGCCCGCAGCATGCGCGCCCCGCCGATTCCCAGCACCGTTTCCTGGCGCAGGCGATAATCCGCATCGCCGCCGTACAGGTGATCCGTCAGCGCCCGGTCGCGCGGATCGTTCTGTTCCAGATCGGTATCCAGCAGATAGATGGGAATCCGATGCCCGGCCACGCCCTCCATCTCATAGCGCCACGCGCGGATCGCCACCGGCCGTCCTTCGATGGTCACCGTCACCACGGGGTCTTCGGCCGCCAGGGTCTGCTCCGGCGACCACGGCTGCGGCTCTTCCGTCTGCGTGCCGCTGGCATCCAGATGTTGCTGGAAATATCCTTTGCGGTCCGCCAGCGTCACCGCCGCAAGGGGCAGTCCCATGTCTGCCGCCGCGCGCAGCGTGTCCCCGGCCAGCACGCCCAGTCCGCCGCTGTACGTCGGCATCTCCGGCGCCACGGCGATCTCCATTGAAAAATACGCGACGATCCCGCCTTTGCCTGGGCCGCCCGGGGAAAAGAATTGCGAACGATTGATAAAGCGCATCTTGAAAATGTCTCTTCCGGCCTGTCCGAGCGCCCGTCTCCCAGAGTAAGACAATCTTTTTCCGAAGGACGATGGCCGGATGCCCCCCTGAGATTGTTACATCGGCCACCGGCGTGCTGTGAATCACCCGACTGTGGATACCCGGCCACCGGCGGTTTCGCGTTCAGAATGAACTGCTTCTGCCCCACCCTGCGCGCTGCCGGCCTGCACCGGCAACGTTCACAGAGAGCCGTGACTGCCCCCGTTTTCCACTGCGTGCGCACCCGCCGACGCGTGGCAGCGATAAATCTCCGCCGCGATCCCCGTCGCCGCCCGATACTCTTCCCGCAGTTGTTCCGCAAAGTGCGCAGCCACTTCTTCTTCCACCAGATTCACCGTGCACCCCCCAAATCCGCCGCCGGTCAGGCGCGCCCCGATCAGCCCCGGCAACAGCTGAGCCGCATCCACCATAATGTCGGCTTCCTCGCAGCTCGCCTCAAAATCATCCCGGTAGCTCATGTGCGCGGCAGCCATCAAATCTCCCAGTTTCTTCAGGTTTCCGGCTGCCAGCGCATCGGCCGCCGCCACCGTGCGCAGATTCTCGGTGATGACATGCCGGCAGCGCCGCATCACGTTGTCCGGCATCTCGCCGCCCCAGCGCTCCAGATCCTCCGGCGTGGCGTCGCGCAGCAGCGTAATCCCCGGACGGTGCCGCCGCAGAATCGCCGTTCCCTCTTCCACTTCCGCGCGCCGGATCCCATACTCGCCGCCCGCAATCGAGTGTTTCACCATGGTGTTGGCGATCACCAGGCTCACGTGCTTCGGAATTGGCGCCAGCCGGAATTCCAGCGACCGGCAATCGAGCAGCAGCGCGTGATCTTCCGCCCCATGGCAGGCAATGAACTGATCCATGATCCCGCACGAAGCGCCAACGTACTCGTTCTCCGCTTTCTGGCACAGCTTCGCGATCGCGCTGGGCTCCATCTCCGCGTCCGCCAGGCCCAGCAGCGCCAGCGCCACAGCCACTTCCACCGACGCCGACGAGCTCAGCCCCGCGCCCAGCGGCACATCGCCGTGCAACACCATGCTGAAGGGTGGTATCTCGATGCCCGCCTGCCGCAGCGCCCACAGCACGCCCAGCGGATAATCCGACCAGTGTGTTCCCCGCGCCCTGGGCAGCTCATCCGCGGCATACGTCACGCCTTCCGCAAAATTCTCCGACCAGATCTCCACGCGCCCATCTTGCCGCGCCGAGATCGAGGCGAAGGTGCCGAAATCGATCGCCGCCGGCATCACGAAGCCTCCGGCGTAATCCGTGTGCTCACCGATCAGATTCACGCGCCCTGGCGCCAGGAACACTCGTGGATCGCCCCCGAAATGCTTGTGGTGAATCTCCCCCACCAGGGATGCCGCCAGCATCTTCGCCTCGCTTACCACCCTCGCCTCCAGCTACTTTGCTCTGTCCCTGTTCATCGGCTGCACACCGGGTTTCCGTCGCCTCTTCCCATGGTGGCCAGCCGCTTAACCAGCCGCACAGCTTAGACGTTCCCAGATCTCGTCCAGCCACGTAAGATGTTCGGGTTTCATCAGCACCGACCGCAGGCAGGTCACCGTTCCGCCGCCCTCCGCCCAATCCGCTCCCGCAAAAAACCGCGTCGGCAAATGCGCCAGCGCAAGGTGCAGTCCGCTCTCTGCTGCGCGGTCGAAGACCTGCTGCGCAAGCTGAGAGGATTCGGGGGGAGTCGAAGCGCGGAGTGCCCACACCACGATGTCCAGCTCCGGCTGCGGACCGGCGATGAAGCGGGAATCCCCCGCGATTCGCTCGTGCAGCCGCAGGGCGGCAGCCCGTCCCTGCTCAATCGCGCGCGCGAACTCGCCGCCGCGCATCAGCGGCAGCAGCCGCTGCGTGGTCCACAGCGCGACCGCCGATGCTCCCGCCCGCGAGCACTCCAGGCTGATCTCGCCCAGATGCAGTTCGCTCGACGTGAAATACGTGTATGGCGAATCGTGCTTGTACCACCGTCCCGTCGCCGGATCGCGAAAGAGCACGCACCCGCACCCATAAGGCTGCAGACCGTGCTTGTGCGGATCCACCACGATCGAGTCCGCCTCGCCGATCCGCGCAAATGCCCGCGCCGCTCCGGCGTCCAGATTCTCCACCAGCCGAAAATACCCTCCGTACGCCGCGTCGACGTGCAGCCGAAAAGCGTAGAGCTTGCGCAGCTCCAGAATCTCGTCCAGCGGATCGACCGCGCCGACCGCCGTCGTTCCCAGCGTGGCGACGACCGTCCCCACGTCGCCTGCCCTCAGCGCGGACTCCAGCGCACGCGCGTCCATCCGCCCGCGTGCGTCCGTCTCGACGCTGGCAAATTCCAGCTTCAGCACCCCGCTGATGCGGCTGTGTGTGTAGTGCGCCTGCTCCGACGCGACCACTTTCCCGCCCGGCTCCGTCTGCCCGGCGACCCACAGCGCCTCCAGGTTGGCAAAGGTCCCGCCGCTGGTCAGGTGTCCCAGGAATTCTGCCCAGCCGAACATCGCGGCAATCTCCCGCACCGCCTCCACTTCCATGCGCGAGCTCGCCCGCCCCCCGTCGAGCGCGTGGTTATTGGGATTCAGACCCATCGCCAGCGCGTAGGCCGCCCGCGCCGCCGGATGCGGCGGCTTCAGCATCTGCCCCGCGTACAGCGGATGGAAGTAGGGGAAGTTGTCGCCCAGCCGTCGCGCGGCCTCGCCCAGCGCTTCCGCGGCCTGGTCCATCGCCGGGGGCGCCAGCCGTGGCTCCGGCAGCCCCGCGAATTCGGCCTGCAGCCGATCCAGAGCTCCTGCCAGCAGTTCCAGGGTGGGATCGTTCATAGGAGAAGCATGTTCCAGCATACGCCGCGATCCGTTCGCTCCAGGCGCCTCCCTTTCCCGTGAAACTTTTCTGCGCAGCCCGCATCGGACCGGTGTATGCTGGCGGGCAATTCCCCAGCGTTCTCTCATACGCGGCCCGCCTGGCCGGCGGGCGCAGGTTCGAACCAGGAGACGAAACCCATGGAATGGTATCGGATGGCCTGGCAAAGGTATGCGCAGTTCGACGGCCGCTCCCACCGCAAGGAATACTGGATGTTCGTGCTCATCAACCTCATCGTTTCTCTCATCCTTTGCGCCGGCATCTTCGTCGCGCGAAGTTACGCCGTGACCATCGCGTGCGGGATCGTGTGCTGCCTGTATGGTCTCGCGGCCATCGTCCCGGGCCTGGCCGTTAGTGTGCGGCGGCTCCACGACATCGGTCGATCCGGCTGGTGGCTCCTGATCGACTTCATTCCCCTTGGCTGCTTCGTCCTGCTCATCTTTTTCGTGCGCGAAGGAACGCCCGGCCCCAGTGAACACGGTCCCGATCCCAGGGCTTCGGCGCCGTATCCCGGCCAGCCCATCCCCATCGGATAAGGCCCCGGCCCACGGCCAAACGCCGCAAAGCCCGTCCCTCGACGGATTTCGCGCCGACCAATTTGTACGAGTGCCAGGCTGTGAGCATCCTGCTCACGATCTGCGCCCGACACTCCTCCAAATGCCCCAGGAAGGACAATCCCACCTGGCGTCGTTGCCGTTGCTGGAAGTGGATCATGGGAACGCTTCCGCACCGTTCGGGCAGTATGTGCGTCTCGGCGAAGACAAGGTCCTGGGAGCAAGCCGAGAGTCTGGCTCGCAAATATGAAATCTCCGCAGTGGGCGGAGACGAAGTCATAGAGGCGAGGACGCTGCCCACTCTGAAAGAGGCCGCTCAGAAGCGAATTCCACTGACCCGACAGACGAATCCTGTCCCCCAAGGAAGACCAGCGAGGCCAGAGCGAGCCACCAGCGCGGCAAACCCCTCCGTGCGAAGTCGCAGGGCGCGAAGACCAGGAAGAGCAGAACTTCGATGACGGCAATCCGTCCGATTGCGCTCGGCCGGGGCGGGTTGGGGAATTCGCGCCGCCTGTCGAGGAACGGCACCGTGAAGAAGAGCACCACCCGGAGCGATGCGGCGAGCACGCTCAGCAGCGCAATCTTCTGCGACCGGGTTAGAGCCTGCGCGGCGCGCAATTCCTGGACGGTGAGGAACCAGGCGCAGACGATGCCCACGAGGGCGGCGCCGGTCAACGGCGGCAAGGGCAGGAACATAGAAGTGCCAGCAGTATACGCATCGCCGGGTGCCGTTCGGGGCCTCAGTTTTTCGGGGCGCTGATCGCTGCAAATTCGAGCGCGACCTTCGGGTCGATTGCGCTGGCTTCCCTGATATCCGCGCCGGCGGTGCCACCATCGCCGCGGGCCTGCTCGTTGAGGGCGCGACCGTACAGGGAACGAGCGAGGTGGGGATCGATCGCGAGGGATGCACCCCCCTCGTCGTCGCGATTGCTGCCTGGCGCGGCGGGCCTCCCGACGGAGGGCCGCCCGGCGCCTCGCGTATGTGCTCACTCGGCGCCATCGTCCCCGAGGTTTGCCCCGCCTTCGGCTTCGGCCATATGCCAAAGCTGGTCTGATTCTGCCCTCGAAAGTATTCAGATCTGCGCACGACCAGTGAGCAGCCGACCCTTAGGCATCAATCAACTTTGCCTGGAACCGTCTTTCAGAAGTTCGGCTATTTTCGTGTCGATCTGTTCAGGCTGCGTCCCGCGGAGGGCATCGTGCGGTTCGACCACGAAGATTGAACATCTGCCCCGGCATCCTGCATTGAGACAGGCCCACTCGCGCCAGCCAATGAAAGGGCGAATTCTGGTGTCTGACAGCCAATCGAGGTCGGCATTCTGAAATTAACGCAAGCCCTTTCTCAACGCTCCGATCTCGGCGAGAGCCGTTTCGCCGGATCGGTCTCCTGAGAATCGCGCCGCTCTGCAGAATGCTTCGAACTCCCAGGATTCCGCCCTCGAGACCCTGGTACAAAATCTCTCGATGAGCGCCAGCTCTTCCGGTGAGCAGATTGACCGAAGATCGAGACCGAGCACGAATGCAGGCGCAAGCGAAACATCGGAAAGATTCGCGTCGAAGACTTCATCCGAGAATTCCCGATCCGTGTCAGCCGCGTAAAGACGAAAGATGTCGCGAATGTCATGAAGATCCTTCTCGCGTCGATGCGTGTCGTCCAGAAAGGCAAGCATCTTCAGGAGCGCCAGGACGACAGGCGGAATCACGCTGAGTGTGAGATCCGGGGCGAATGCGTAAGGAGTCGCGTTCCGGAAGACGTGCTCGAAGCCGACCAGGCTCATGGTCATTTGGCTCTCGGGCCAGGTTATTGAATTCGCAACACGGAGTGACGGCCCGGCGAGCAGGATGTCGAGCCTGGTTCGGCGGGCACTCTTCCACTCGTGCTCCCAATTTTTGCGCTGAGTCCATCCCTCGGCACTGAGTTCGTGCCGGAGTGTGGGAAAGTCCTCAAGGTTCAGTGCGAGCGCGAGGTCCACATCGCCGGTATGCCGATCCTGACCGGGAAAATGCACCTGAAACGCAATCGCGCCAATGACGACGCATTCTGTTCCGAGTTTGGAACAGATGTCGCGCAGCAACTTCAGGTCTTCGATGGCAGACGGGGAGAGCTCAACCATGGGGAAGGTACTCGGACCGGAGCTCTTCGGCGGCCTCATGCGCGCGAGGATCTGAGGAGCGCATGAGCTCACAATATATCAGCCAGGGGTGGGCCAGATGGATGCCGTTCATCTCCTTCCAGAAAGGCAGATTGCCGAAACTCTTCAATATTGCGATGGCTCCTTCTCGGTCCGGAAGAAGGCGAGCCTTGCGGCTAACCTCGGAGGTCAGATGCTCGAAAAACAGGGGCACTTCGAGCCCCTGATAGAAGCGGTTGAGCCGGAAGGAGGCGGGTCCCCCGGTGAGAGACCACCGGACAGGCGGAAGTTCCCTGTGGAGATGTTCAATCACTTCGTCGGGCGTGGATACGGGTGCCCGATAACGGCCCGTGACAAGGCGAGGTCGCAGGACCTGCTCGTAGCCGCTGAGGAGCTGTTCGTGCAGCGAGGGAGATTGCGGGTCACGTCGACGATAGCCGTCTGTGCCTTTGACCAGGAGGCCATCCGCTATCCATTGCCGCCGCGCCTGGGCGGCGGCGCTTTTGCTGATTCCGGCGGCTGTGGCAAGCTGCCTGACGGTCCAGCCCGCTGCATCGGGATACGCTGCGAAGGCAAAGAGTGCCTGGATTCTGCCGGGGCTGAGAATTCGCTGCTTGTCCTGAGCCTTGGATGTTTCCCGTCGGCCGACCAGTGTTCGCTCGTAGCGGTTACCGAGTCGGATATGAATGTTGCCGGCGGCGTCTACAAAATTGATTCCGGCCTTCATCAGCGTTTCGGCGGATTCGCGGGGTATGTACCGGGCAAACAGGAGCACGGGCTCGCTCCCCTTTGCCTGGGCGGCGAGCATGTTGAGAAAAGTTCGGTCGAGATACGAGGTCTTCTGTTCAACCAGGAAGCGAAAGTTTCCTTCGGGAGTCTGCAGGGTCAGCTCCGCATCACCCCCTGAATCGGGCCCGGAAGGGAAGGCCACGATCTTCGCGCTTCGGACAAAGTCGAGGGAGCGGAGTTGGCTGAGCTGGGGTTCGTATTGGGGATTGGCGGCCATCTGTCCACGATTGTAATTTGTCCATTAGTAATGGACAAGATAAAATTCTGGACAAAGTGCCAGGCCTGGGGTATGCCCCAGGCAGGGAAACCGGAGCTCTCCTGTGAAGGCAGAGGGGTTTCCGCCCGGAGTACAAGATTTCGACAGCCCATTGCCTGGGCGATGGAATATGCTGATCAGCCAGTCAGGACGCGGTGCTCCGCCGCATCTGAGGTCGCCTGTTTTGTACGAAATCTGTACAGGTCCCAAAAATCCCGATCCGCAGGGGCAGTTTGTACCATTTGTACAGGAGGCAGCGTCTTTCCGGAGGAACTTGAACTTGCCCTCAGAATGCGTATCCCATCGCCGAGCTGGTTTTGGGGATTCTATCCCCGTCGTCGTCGAGGCGGTGGAAGTGTGGGAATCGCCGCAGGCGATTTCCAGGGTCTGTGGGAAGGGTGGGACAAGCGGCTTCATCGCTTCTTCCACGCTTTCCGTCAGACCGTCAGTTGCACGGCCCTGTCGCGTTTGCTTCCACTCCAGCTCACACTGCGCAGGGCGCGTGGAATGCATGCACTGGCCGTTGTACCAAAGCAGCCATGCAAGCACTGCGTCTTTGGCCTGCCGAAGGTGAGGAAGCGCTCGCCGTACAGCTGCTCCACCTTCAGCGATCCGAACAGCGTCTCGGTGACAGCGTTGTCCCGGCAGTTGCCCCTGCGGCTCATCGAAGGCCGGATGCCGTGCTGGTCCAGCACCTGGCGGAAATCCTCGCTGGCGTATTAGCTGCCGCGATCCGAGTGGAAGATCAACTCTCCCTTTCGCGGGTGGCGCTGGAACCAGGCCACTACCGGATTCTGCGCTGACTTGCGGACTCTGGTACACTGAGCATGCGTTAGAACCGAACCGGGCAAGAGCAGCTGTTCGCCTCGCCCAAGCAAGGCCCTGCCAGTTTCGCTCCGATTCACTCCAGCGCAATTCAATCCAGTCAGGAAAAAGCAACAAATGGAACAAGGTACTGTGAA
Source organism: Acidobacteriaceae bacterium (assembly GCA_035503835.1). Lineage (GTDB taxonomy): Bacteria > Acidobacteriota > Terriglobia > Terriglobales > Acidobacteriaceae > Palsa-343. Next base: position 37,532 of record DATJSY010000057.1, read on the forward strand.
GTGGTTTAACGACGCGAAGGGCTACGGCTTCATCTCGCGCCAGAACGGCGAGGATGTCTTCGTGCACTACTCTGCCATTTCCGCAAATGGCTTTAAGAGTCTGCAGGAAGGTCAGGCCGTGCAGTTCAACGTCGTCAAGGGGCCAAAGGGCTGGCAGGCAGCTGACGTTCAGCCTCTGTAAGACGCAGAGAAATCAGTTCGATAACCGCAAAAGGCGAGCCGCCGGGTTCGCCTTTTGTCATTTCCGGAAATCTGACGGCTCTGAGGAGTTCGTGGCGCTCGTTTCGTCTCTCGCGACGGAAAAGCGCCAGCCGGCCTCCGGATTGCAGCCGCCCGGCCGCCCGCACAGCGTCGCTCGATGTCTGGCGATCTCGACGATCCCCGAACCTCGTTCGCCGCCGAGCGCACCTTCTTCGCCTGGGTTTGCACCGGCCTGGGCCTCATGGGTGTCGGCCTCGCGCTCGCTCGCTTCCGGCTATTCCTCCGCGAATTTCATGGCAGCGCAGGAGCGGCCTCGGAGCATACGGGGATGACGGTCGACGCCGGCGTGGCGCTGGGAGTCGCCGTGAACGTTGCCGCGATCGCGCACCACGTGCGTACGGGCCACAAGCTCCGCACCGGGGAGTGGATTCCTGGGCAGATCGCCACGGGCGCGGTTGCATTGGCGGCGATCCTCGCCGTCACCGGAATCGCTTCCGGGATCCATCTGATCCTCCTGCGCTGATCCCTCAGCCTGGAAGCGGAGCCGCTGCACCCTGTCCCCTGCACCCTACCCCATGCCTTACATGACCTTCCTGCCCTGCGCGCGGTCGTGTCGCGCTGGACAATGGCCCCGTGTTCTTCTCCCTCCGGCTTCGCCTGCTGGAATCCGCGCTCGACGCTCCTGACCGTGCCACCGTCCGCCGGCGCCCCGCTTGCGCTGCGCACTTCGTCACCGGATTTCGGGGCAAGTGCACCGCTCTCCTCTGGCTCCGCTGCCACGGATACACCGTGGTCGCCCACGCATGGCGCTCCGCCCGCGCTCCCGACCTGATCGCGTGGACTGCGGAGCCGTCGGGCGATGCGTCCTCGCCCACCCTCCGCTTTGTCGAGGTGAAAACCCGCACCACCCGCGCCGTCGCTCCCGCGCACCTGGCCGTCGATGAGGATAAGCGCCTGGCTTTGCGCCGCCTCGCCCGCCACTATCTGCGCCGCCTTCCCAGCCGCAACGTTCCCACCCGCTTCGATATCCTCTCCATCTATTTCGAGAAGTAGAAACCCGCTGCCTTCGAGCACTTCCCCGGCGCCTTTGGCTGGGAAGAAGCGGGAGAATCGCGCTGAGCCGCGCCCGCGCAAGCTAGCGGAATCGCCTCACCGCGGCCGGCTGAGCCGCGCCCGCGCGCCCGGCAGTAATCCTCGCCGCGGAAAAGTTTTCGCTCCACGCCGGACTGCCCGCCAGCCGCCGCATCATCGCCAGTTGTCCCACATGCGTCAGAGCATCGGCCACCGGTGCCTGAAGCAGCACTTCTTCCGTCGTGTGGATCGGATTCGGTGAAGCCAGTGCCTGATCGAACACCTCGAGCGAAGCGAAAAACCGGACCTTCTCGTCGTTCCACGGCAGCGGCGCGGAATTTCGCCAGCGCACCTCGCCTTTCGCCATGCTCAGCGCCCAGTCGAACAGGTCACCCATGTGCGCCAGAATCTGCGCCGGCGTCCGGCCGCATCCCGCATATTCGCCGAATCCCTCCGGCGCATCCTCCAGGGCCCGCGCCGCGCGATACGCCACCGTCGCCACGGCATGACGCAGCAATTCTCGCTTCCCATCCATGGCCGCCATTCTACCGCCCTCCGCCTTTTGGCTCACCGGCTCCGCGCCGCACACTTCACCATCTCACCGGATCTTCGCTGCTCTTATACTGTCTTTTGCCCATGTCCACTTTTCTTCCCGTCGATGAGCAGATGGATCTGCTTCAGAAAGGCGCGGCTGAGATCATCCGCATCGAAGACCTGCGCGCTCGCCTTGAAAAATCCCGCGAGACCGGCGTCCCGCTCCGCGTCAAGGCTGGATTCGACCCCAGCGCGCCCGATCTGCACCTCGGCCACACCGTCCTGATGCGCAAACTCAAGCACTTCCAGGACCTCGGCCATCAGGTGATCTTTCTCGTCGGCGATTTCACCTCTCTCATCGGCGACCCCAGCGGCCGCAATGTCACCCGCAAGCCGCTCACCCGCGAGCAAATCGCCGTCAACGCGAAGACCTACACTGACCAGGTCTTCCGCATCCTCGACCGCGACAAGACTGAGGTCCGCTTCAACTCCGAGTGGCTCGACAAGCTCGGCTTCGAGGGCATGATCCGTCTCGCCTCGCATTTCACCGTCTCGCAGATGCTCGAACGCGACGAGTTCCACCGGCGCTTCCAGGAGGAGAAGCCCATCTCGATGCACGAGCTGCTGTATCCGCTTTCGCAGGCCTACGACTCCGTCGCCCTGCGCTGCGATGTCGAGCTGGGTGGCACCGACCAGAAATTCAACCTCATTGCCGGCCGCGAGCTCCAGCGGCACTACGGCCAGCCGCCGCAGATCGTCCTTATGACTCCCATCATCGAGGGCCTCGACGGCGTGCAGAAGATGTCGAAGTCGCTCAACAACGCCATCGGTATCCACGAGCCGCCCCAGGAGATGTACGGCAAGCTCATGTCGATCTCCGACGAGATCATGTGGCGTTACTGGACCCTGCTGACGGACCTGCGGCAGAGTGAGATTGACCAGATGCAGACCGACGTGAAGAGCGGCGCGCTTCATCCCATGGACGCCAAGAAGCGTCTCGCCTGCACCATCGTCGCCGGCTTCCAGGGCCAGGACGCTGCGCAGTCCGCCGACGAGAACTGGGCTCGCCAGTTCCAGCAGAAGTCCGACGATATTGAGGGGTTGGAAGAAGTCCGCATCGCGTTCGCCGACCTCACCAATCCAACCTCGGCGCCAGCCGATGGCCTGCACATCCGCGTGCCGAAGCTTCTTGTTCGCCTGGGCCTCGCCACGTCAGGAGCGGAAGCCTCGCGCAAGCTCGCCGAGAATGCCGTCCGCTTCGACGGCGAAAGCGTCTCGGCTTCCACCATCACGCTGACCGCGCTGCCCGCCCGCCTCGCCGTCCGCGTCGGCAGGCGGGCAAAGGTGGCCCTGATCGAATAGCCCGTCATGCCGGACAAAGTCCAGTGCGATACTCATGGCATGTCAGAGAAGGCGTGTGTCTGCAGTCATCTCCCGGGCGAAGCCACAGACTTAGGATTCAACTGTGACGACTCGACAGATGCCGGGCCCTTCCCCGACGCCTGGTGCGACAGCTGCGAGTTGATTCGCGCTGCGCGTGGCGGGTGGGACGACATGCCTGACGATTTCGTAACGATTCGGCTGCTCTGCGCTGAATGTTACGTGCGGGCGCGCGTATCAGATACGAACGCTCCACAGTCGCCCTGACTGATTTGTCGCACCTCCGCTGGAAATGCAGCACGTGCGATGAATGGCACACCGGGCCTTGCCTCGATTTCGGATGTTCGGAGCCACGTAACTGGCGTCGCGAATCTGCAGCCAGCGCAGACCCCGGCACCTGTCTCACTGATGATTACTGCACCATCCGCGACGACGACTTCTTCGATCGCGGACTTATCCACCTTCCGATCACTGGAACGGGCGAGAGCTTCCGTCGGGGCGTCTGGGGCTCGCTCAGCAAGGCCAATTTCGACCGACTTCGAGGACCCGATACGGCCGATCTCCCTCCGATGTTTTCGTGGCTCAGTACGCGACTGCCGGAATACCCGGATACCTTGAACCTGAAGATGTATGCGCACCTCCAGGAACGCGGACAGCGTCCGCATTTTCGGCTCGAATCGTCCGACCATCCCCTTGCTCAGGAGTACCACCATGGCATCGCGCCGAGCGTGTCCGGGAACTGATGCGCAAACTGCTGCCCGAGGTTGATTTCCAGCCTGGCGCGGCATTGATGCCGCGCGTTCCGCCGAGGCGCGGAGCCCTACCGAATCACCTTCAGCGCGCCACGGAACAGCGCGTCGAAATCCTTGCCCGCGGCCTTGTCCTTCTCCACTGCCGTCTCAATTGCCTTTTGCGCTGCTGGACGCGCGTAGCCGAGATTCACCAGCGCCGACAGCACATCCTCCGCCGCCGGAACCGCGGCCAGCGCCGGCGCGGGCGCCACGGCAAAGTCCTCCAGTTTCTCCTTCAGCTCCACCACCAGCCGCTCGGCCAGCTTCTTCCCCACGCCCGGAATCCGTGTCAGCGTCGCGTGATCCTGCGCCCGGATCGCCGCCACCGTCCGTTCCGGATTCAGTCCGCTCAGGATCGTGATGGCCAGCTTCGGCCCTACTCCCGACACCGTGATCAGCCGCTCGAACAGCCGCTTTTCGTCCCGCTCCAGAAACCCGAACAGCGCCAGCGTGTCCTCGCGGACATGCGTGTGAATGTACAGCCCGACCTCGCCGCCCTCGCGCGGCAGCGCCGTAAACGTCGGCACGCTGATGGTCACGTCGTAGCCCACGCCGCCGGCTTCGACAATCGCCTGCCCCGGACTCTTCGCGAACAGCCGTCCCCGCAAATGCGCAATCATGAGTTCAAATGTCATTCCGAGCGAAGCCGCACCGACCATCCTACATCGCCGGCGCCAGCGTATCGTCATTCCCGTTGCCGCCCTGTCGCGCGGTGTGCACGGCCTCTTCCAGCGGCAGGTCCACCGTCACCCGCGCTCCCCGCGGCTGGACGTTCTCAGCGGAAATCTCCCCCCCATGCTCGTGCACGATCGAGTAGCACAGGCTCAGTCCCAGCCCCACGCCTTCGCCGGTATGCCGCGTGCTCAGGAACGGATCGAAGGCCTGGCTGGGATCGGAAAATCCTTTCCCATTGTCGGTAAACGTCGTCCGCACCCAGCCAGCGCTCTTCGCCACTTCCACCACCAGTCGCCGCGGCTCGCCCTCGGGCAGATCCTCGAGCGCGATGCTGGCATTCCTCACCAGATGCAGAAAGACCTGGCGGATCTGCTCGCCGTCGCCCATCGCCCGGGGAAGATCGTTCGCAATCCGCAGCTCCAGTTCCACCCGCGTGCTCTCCAGATCGTGCCGCGCCAGCTTTTCGAGGTCCCGCAGCAGCAGCTCCACCGAGACCGGCGATCTCCCCGCCGGAGTCAGCTTCCTGAAGCGCACCAGGCTCTCGATGATCTTCCTCATCCGTCGCGCTTCATTCAGAATGATGCCCGCTCGCTCCTCCACCGCGGGCTGATGGCTCTCCGCCAGCAGCTCCGCGAACCCGGTCACCACCGTCAGCGGGTTGTTCAGCTCGTGGCCCACGCTGGAGGCCAGTTGTCCCAGCCCCGCCAGCCGCTCCGACTGCATCAGCCGGCGCAGCAGCAGCGCGTGCTCGCGGGCCGCCCCAATCCGCGCCACCAGCAGCTCCAGCGGCAGCAGGTCCTGCGTTTGCAGCGGTTCCTCCGCGTTCCGGGGCGCCCCCACCAGCAGCGCCCCCTGCCATCCACCCTCGCGCACCCGAATGCTCAGCACCCGCACTTTGCGGAAATCCCGCAGAGCCGGCTCGTCCTTTGGCTGCATCAGCGGCGTCAGGTCCAGGGTCACCAGTTGTCCGACTTCCTCGGCCGTGTCCCCGGGACGGGTGATTTCCTGCGCCTTCTCATCCGTGACCCGCCGCGCCACTACGTCCAGGGCCGCCGCCTGCTCCGCCGACAAACCCGACTGCCCCGCCAGCCGGAACGTCCCTCCCGCGTTGCGCAGGAAGACCGCGGCCTGCGTAAACCGGCTCACCTCGGTAATCGCCCGGCATGCAACGTCATACTCTCCCTGGCTGGGCTCATAGGGCATGGCTTCCAGGTACAGCTCGGCGAACCGCTGCATCTCCCGCTGCGCCTGAAGATCGCGCGCATGGGTGGCCCGGTTGGCGGCAATCTCGTCCTCCATGACCAGCACGATCATGCCCACCGCCGTCAGCATCCGCAGCAAGTTGGTCAGGCTCGTCAGATCGAAGAAGAGCCGCGCCTCGTGCGAAAACACCAGCAGGATTCCCGGCAGCGCCCACACCGCCAGGCTTCCCACCGTAAGGAACACTCCGGCGGTCAGCCTGCGAAAGGTGGACGCAAACAACAGAGCCGCCATCAGCAGCATCCCGCTCCTCGCCAGACGCAGCGCTCCCTCGTATTGGCCGTGGGCAAACAGCCACAGGCAGGCGCACCCGATGGACCCGACCACCGCCAGGCCCACCCAGATGGGCAGCACATCTCTGTGCAGGCTCCAGATCGCGCCCACGCCCAGCACCGCCGCGCCGCATATCAGCAGTACCCCCTGCGCCAGCGGTCCCGGATTGGGGTCGAGTGAGACCAGGGCGGCAAGGATCGCCAGCGGGACGCCAAACGCCACCACGCACGATACCGGCGGCCGCCGGATGATCGGAAACTGCGGAGCCAGCGACGCCAAAAACATCAGCGGCGCAAGCTCCATACAGATGGTCGCGGACGCCCGCCCCGCTCCGGACGCGCCGAAGCCGAAGATCATCAGCCCCAACCGGATCGCCACCAGCCACCAGCCCGCCAGCCACAGCAAATGCCTCTGCCGCGCGGTCGGAGCCTGCCCCGTCCGCTGCGTCCGCCCAGGGTGTGATCGCCCCTCCAGCCATAGCCAGCCGAATACGACCACCAGGGCAGCCAGCAAGCCGAGGGTTGGAAGCTGGTACAGTTCTGCGTTCATGGATGCGGCCGAGAGCCCGGTTTCTGCGCAAAGTGTAATCGCATGGGTCACTTCCAGCCTAGTAATTTCGTATCCCGTACCCGTTCCGGTACGCCGTGGTTACCTTCGTCCCTGCTCCTCGTGGCGCGTCTGCAGCGGCATTGTGCCGGCCAGCCCCGTTTTCCAGGATGATTCCACTCGCCTCCCGCTGCGTCTATGCTTACAGCACAGGAGTTGTTTTGTGTCCCTTCGCTCGCCGCGTCGTCTCCCGGTTGCCACTCTTTCCGTTGCTCTGTCCGCCGCTCTCCTGCTCGGCGCCGGGCCTGCCCTTCAGGCTCAGGTCTCGCAGGACTCCATGCCTCTCGACTCCGGTTTCGGCCCGCTCGACCCCACTCCTCCCTCGCTGCCTGTCGCCCAGATCATTAAGGAATTCACCACGAAGGAGACCATCTTCAGCGAGGCGCTCAACGACTACACCTGGACCCGCACCGTCCGCGTCCGCGTCCTCGACGATAACGGGCAGCCCACCCAGGGCCAGCAGTATTACCAGGTCGTTGACATCTACTACAACCCGCAGGGTCAGCGCAAAGAGCGTGTTGTCGATGCCCCGGAGAGCACCATCCAGGATGTCATCATGACGGAGAGCGACTTCTCCGACATCGAGGAGCGCCTCTTCTTCGTGCTCACCGACCAGGCCGCCAGCCAGTACGACATCACCTACCTTGGCAAGCAGCGCATCGACCAGATTCAGACCTGGGTCTTTGCCGTCAAACCCAAAGTCATCGTCAAGGGTCACCGCTATTTCCAGGGACGAATCTGGGTCGATCAGCGCGAGCACCAGATCGTCGTCACCGACGGCAAAAACGTCCCCGACGACCTGCGCCCCGGCCACCAGGACCTCACTCTGCCTTTCATCACCTGGCGCCAACTCGTCGATAACCAGTACTGGTTCCCGGTCTACACCCACGGCCGCGCCGTCCTCAACTTCAGCGCAGGCAAGGGCTATCTCAGCCAGAGTGTGAATATGGACGAGATGGTCACGTACACCAACTACCACCGCTTCCGCACCAGCATCCGCGTCATTTACAACGGGAAGGACATCACGAACCAGCCGCAGAAGCAGCCTCCCGCCGGCTCTGCTCCACCGGCCCAGCCGCAGCCGCCTCAGTAGCGGCGCACGCCGGCAGGGCGTGACGCAGGCGCAGCGAGCGGTCCCGCCATGGGACCGCTCGCTCGCTCGGATTTCCAGATTTTCGATGAACGCCGTGGCCGTGCCCGCCCTGGTTCCTTCCCCGTCAGCTCTCCGGGCTGGGGGCCGGGGCCATCGTCGCATAGTCGATAGCGGCTTGCGCGGTTTGGGCAAGAGGGTCCTGTTTGGCGGGGCTCTCTTCGCTGCGCGCCAGGCAGGCAGCGAACGTCCTCCACAGAATCTCCACATCGCTGCGGAGGGTCGCAATGCGCATGTACTCCAGATCGAGCGTCGCCTTGGCCGGCTTGATGAATCTTTCGTAAAACGCATCCAGTTCCTGTTCCGGAATCCCGGAAAGCAGTTCTTCCTCATTCTGGAACGCCAGTGTGGCTGTCCCGGTGATACCGGGACGGTACATCATGTGCAGCGCCTCATGGTGTGGCAGTTTGGGCCGTGGCCCCACCAGCGCCATATCCCCGCGCAGCACATTCCAGAACTGCGGCAGCTCATCCAGCTTGTGGCGCCGCAGAAAGGCCCCGGCGCGCGTGATCCGTGGATCGCCGCTGACCGTAATGCACGACTGCCCTCCCCCTTCCGCCCGCATCGAGCGGAACTTGTAGAGAGTGAATTCCTTCCCGTCGCGCCCCATCCGCCGCTGGCGGAACAGAATCGGACCCCGTGATTCCAGCCGCACCAGTACAGCCGCAAACACCAGCACCGGCATGAAAAGAAGTAATGCCGCGGCAGCCGCGCTGCATTCCAATGCGCGGCGCAGGGTGCACATCGCCCAGGGACTCGCGTCGCTGACCATGCGCTCCTCGCTGACAAGAAAGGGCTGCAGCTTCCTCCGCCGCTCCGCAGCTCGCGCCGGCCCTTGGTTGCTTACCGGCATTTCCCCCGATTCCGGGACTTTATCGAAGAAAAGCGAACTCATCCCACCCACCATCAGGTACAGGGTTTTGTCGAAGCTTTCGGTTTACGATTCCCGGCGGGGCCTTCAATCCTGTTCTTCCAGCTAACTTATTTTATTTAGAGGACTGCTGCTAATTATAATTACCTTTTCCGCACCCGAATGTCACGCGTGTGATTTCTATCGTAATGAAAACTGGGACCGAAAAGGTTAGATGCTGGATTCCCGAGTGAGAGAGGAACGTTTGGCGAGCATTGATTTTCCTGGGTTTAGAGCAGGAGTGACTTCAGGAACTGCTTCGGTTATCAGCATCGTCGGGCCGGCGGTGTTACGCCGGATTCCCCCCCCTCCCCGGTCAGCCCGGATCCGCTTGCGGCACTGCGCCCCCGTCCTTGCGGCTCTCCTGCTTCTCTCGCTCGCCGCCCGCCCCGCCGCTCGCGGTCAGGACCTGCAGGATCAGGGTACTCAGAGCTCAGGCCAGACGCAGCAAAATTATTCTACGGACTGCTCCGACCCTCTGCTCGCCGATTCAGCCCTCTGCTCCCCACTCAGCGGCGCCCAGGGTTCGACCATTTCGCCGACGCTCTCGGGATCGATGGGTGCGGTACGCCCGCGCGTGTACAACTATTCCGATCTTCAATCCTTCGGCGGTCCGCAAATTCCCCCGCCCGTCAAGCTCCCTCCCCAGCCGCTCACGGAATTCCAGAAGTTCGTCGCCTCAACGACCGGCCAGGTGCTTCCCATCTTCGGCGCGGATTTGTTCGATGAGGTGCCGTCTACTTTCTCCCAGCTGAGAATGACGCCCGTCCCTGCCAGCTATGTCATCGGTCCCGGCGATGAGCTGCGCATCCGTGTCTGGGGCCAGGTCAATTTCAGCGCTGACGATCTCGTCGATCGCGCCGGCGAAATCTACCTGCCCCAGATCGGCCAGGTGCATGTCGCGGGGCTGCCCTTCTCCGATCTTGAAAACCATCTCCGCGCGGCGATCAGCCGCGTCTACCGTAATTTCCAGCTCACCGCCGACCTCGGCCGCATTCGCTCTATCCAGGTTTACGTCACCGGCCAGGCGCGCCGCCCCGGCGTGTACACGGTCAGTTCCCTCAGTACCCTGGTCGACGCCATCTTCGCCAGTGGCGGCCCATCTTCCGCCGGCTCCATGCGCCGCATCGAGCTGCACCGAAATGGCCGCGTCGTAACCGTTTTTGATCTCTACGCGCTGCTGATCCACGGCGACAAGTCGCAGGATGCACCCCTCGAGTCCGGCGATGTCGTCTTCATTCCCCCCGCCGGACCCCAGGTCGCCCTCGTCGGCAGCGTACGCATGCCGGCCATCTACGAGCTGCTTCCGGGCGAAGCGCTCTCCCAGGCCATCGCCGATGCCGGAGGCCCGTCAGCAGTCGCCTCCCAAACGAGCATTTCCATCGAGCGCATCGACGATCATCGCGACCGCTACGCCATGGATGTCACCTGGGACTCCGCCGGCCTGGCCACGCAACTCCACGATGGCGATCTCATCCGCCTCTACTCCATTCTGCCCCTCTATCGGAAGACCGTGACCCTGCGCGGCAACACCGCCAACCCCGGACGCTTCGCGTGGCATTCGGGCATGCGCCTCAGCGACCTCATTCCTGACAAGGCTTCTCTCGTCACCCGCAATTACTGGTGGAAGCGCGCCCAGCTGGGGCTGCCCGCACCGGAATTTGAGCCTCTCCTGAACTTCCCCGATCTGCATCAGCCCGGGGCACCCGAGGAACTCCCGCGCGCCCAGTTCCTCGGCCAGGCCGGCACTCCGCCCGAGGTCACCCCTGGTACGGGGCCTTCTGCCGCTTCCTCCAGCGCCGCGGCGCAAATGGAAAACGGTACAAATGCGGGCGCCAACCCCGGTGGTTCCTCCGGTGCCGCGCCTGCGGCCAGCACGAACCCTTCGGCGCAGCAAAGCGCCAGCAGCGCGTCGCTGGGCGCCGCGTATTCCACGCCCACCACCAGTTCCCGCACCACCGTGGGACCGGTGGCTCCTGATATTGACTGGCATTACGCCGTCATCGAGCGCCTCGATCCGAAGACCCTCAGGACCCGGCTGATTCCTTTCGATCTCGGCAGCCTCGTCCTCGACCACGATCCTTCCCAGAACTTCCTGCTGCAGCCAGGCGACGTGGTCACCGTCTTCTCCCAGGCCGACATCAGCGTCCCCATCGAGCAGGAGACCAAATTCGTCACCCTCGAGGGCGAATTTGTTCACTCCGGCGTGTACACAGTCCATTCCGGCGAGACGCTGCGCGACCTGGTGCGGCGCGCCGGCGGCTTTGCCCCCGACGCGTATCTCTACGGCTCCCAGTTCACCCGCGTATCCACCCGCGTCCTGCAGCAGGCGCGCATCGACGAATACATCCAGCAACTCGAACTGGAAATGCAGAACAGCGCGCTGGCCATGATCTCCTCCGCGGCCATGTCCCCGGGAGCCATGTCCTCTGCGCCCGCTGCTCAGACCAGCGAGCAGGCCCTCATCGCAAAATTGCGCGAGGTCCGCGCCACTGGCCGCATCGTGCTCCAGTTCAATCCCCGCAGCAAAGGCCTTGACGTGCTGCCGAACATCGTCCTCGAAAATGGCGACAAATTCGTGGTCCCCCCGCTGCCCGCCGCCGTTAACATCGTGGGCGCCGTCTACGATCAGAATTCCTTTCTCTACCGTCCCGGCATGAGGGCCGGCGAGTATCTCCACCTGGCCGGCGGTCCTGACCGCGATGCCGACCGCAAACATATGTTCATCATCCGCGCCGACGGCTCTGTGGTCAGCCGCAACGCTGCCAATACCCTGTGGGGCAGCGAGTTTGACGCCCTGCCGATGAGTCCAGGCGATACGATCGTGGTGCCGCAGAAGGTTCTGAAGCCCTCGCCGATTCTGGCCATGATGGCCTGGTCGCAGTTATTCTCGCAATTTGCTTTGGGCGCCACAGCGCTCAGTGTGGTAGCCCCCTAGCCAGGGAGCGTCCTGGACTGGTCGCAGCACTTTTCCACTACGCGCTCGCCGCCGCAGTTACATCGGCCGTCCAGGGGAAGGAAGCGGATCCAGGCAGTAAAATCAGAAACATCAATGGCGACTGAAACATACTCCGGCCACCCCCGATCTTCCGACGAATACGGTGCGCCGCCGGCGGGCGCGCCTGGCGATGGGCGTGGCGGTCATTCCTTTATCGACTTTCTGGTCGTTTTGGCGGAGCACCGTCGCGCGGTCGTGCTGACCACCGTCGCCTGTACTGTGATTTCGGTCATCGTCGCATTTCTTCTTCCCAACCAGTACACTTCCACAGTCGTGCTGATGCCACCGCATCAGGAATCTTCGATCGCGTCGGCATTCATGACCGCGATGGGCAGCTTGTCTCCGATCGCCGAGCTCGCGGGATCCACCCTTGGAATCAAGAATCCCAATGATATGTACGTTGCGATGCTCAAGAGTCAGACGGTCGAAGACGCCATGGTGGAGAAGTACAACCTGGAAGGCGAGTACCATCGGCGGTATCTTTCTCTCGCCCGCAAGGCCTTCGAAGACCATGTAACGATCAAGGGCAACGGCAAGGATGGCCTCATCCACATCGCCGTCGAGGACCGAGGTCCGCAGCGTGCCGCGGAGCTGGCCAGCGGCTATGTCAATCAGTTCCGCGATCTCTCCGAGCACCTCGCCGTAACTGAAGCCGGCCAGCGAGCCGAGTTCTTTCATCAGCAGTTGCTCCAGGCTAAAAACAAACTGAGCGATGCGGAAGAGGCGCTCAAGCAGACTCAGGAAACCACCGGTCTGGTTGCGCTCAACGCCCAGGCCGCCGCGCTCATCGAGTCCGCCGCCAGCCTGCGTGCGCAGATTGCGGCCAAGAAGGTTCAGATCCAGGCCCTGCAGACCTTTGCCACCGGTGAAAACGCCCAGTTGCTGGAGGCGGAGCAGGAACTGGCCAGCCTTCAGATCCAGCTCGACGCCCTGGGAGGCTCCCGGCAGAACCCCAATTCCCTCATCGTGCCGAAAGGCAAAGTACCCGAGGCGGGGCTCGAATACGCCCGCAGGCTGCGCGACGTGAAGTATTACGAAACGATCTTCACCATTCTCGCTCGCCAGTACGAGATCGCCAAACTGCAGCAGGCGCAGGAGGGTGCGGAGATTCAGGTGGTGGACCCCGCCATCGTGCCGGACCGCAAATCGTCACCGCATCGCGGGCTCATCATCCTGGGTGGCGCGCTCTTCGGGCTCTTCCTCGGCATGGGATTGGCAGTGGCGCGGGCCGGCATCGCGAACCTGAAAACCGATCCTGACGCCCGCGCCCAGATCTCCCGCCTCAGGCGAGCTCTTGGCCGCCGCTCGTGATCCGGCCCTTCCCGGGGGAAAAGGCAAATCGGTGGTTGGGATCCTCTGCCAGCCAGGATTCGCCCCCCTGAATCATCAGCGCCAGCCATAACCAAATCAGGGGTGAGTACGCGATATCTCCGCCCAGTTCAGCTCCGATCAGAAAGGAAGTCAGCGTTGCGTAAGTAACCCACGGAGCGCTGGACGACCAACCCAGGATGACGGCGAAGGGAAATATGGCCAGCAACAAGCCCGCAATCCCAGCCTGTTGTGCGTAGCTCAGGACCATATTGTGGAGGAAGCTGAGATTTCCGGCCGCCGCCGGTACCTCCAGGTCGTAGCGCGCAGCTCGTTCTTCGAAGGAGTTCCAGCCTCCTCCGAGGATCGGCCTGTTCGCAACCATGTGCACGCCCGCGATGACGCTTTGCGATCGCGCCGCTTCCGATTCGTCCGTCGAGTGGCCGGCGACCACGTAGGCCCAGGCGGGCAGGAGAACGATCGCGAGGCAGCAGGCAACAGCCATCGCGAGCCGATGCGACTCCACTGTTCTCCGCACGGCGCGGATTCGCAGGAGCGCGACGGTGATGGCCGCCACGAAGAGGACGACCCATGCCGTTCGGGAGAACGTTAAGGTGGTGAACAGCAGCAGTACCGTCCAGCCGAGGAACTTCGAAAACCAGCCGCCCCTGAACCCGATATTCAGGATGAACAGGATCACAATCGGGACCGCAGCCTGCCCAGGTTCCGCAAAAACCGAGGTGGCCCGCATTATGCCGACCCAGCCCGCCGTGTCGAACTGGTAGAAACTGAATGAACGGTCATTCCGCAGCCAGTCGAGAAACAGCGGCCAACCGAGAAGCTTGGCCGGCAGCTGATAAATCCCGTACGCAAACAGGAAGATCAGGATTCTTCGCAGCCAGATCAGCGTCTTTTCCAGGACTCTCCCGCGGAGACACTGCTGGACAATCACGAAATAAGCAAGAAACGCCAGCCGGCTCACGAAGTGGACCACTTCCCCGTCCGGAAGGTTCGGTACCAGCATCAGCTGCAGCAGGGTGACCAGCCAGAGCAGCAGGAACATGACGGCAGTGAATGCCATGAGCAGGACAGACGGTCTGTCCAGACGATGGTGGAACAGGTGCTTTGGGGCCACGAGCGCCACCAAAGGGACAAGGAAGACCAGGTAGAAGAGCGCAATGCCTGATTGACCGACGTTGACGATCGCCGTGGCAACCAGACAGCCGGTGAGTGCAAAGAAGAGTGCGGCAGCTGTCGACCGCCACTGCGGCCTGACCGCTGCCCCGGCTCCGGCGCCGAAATACGAGGTCTCTTCAGTCAACGATCTGTCCTTCGGCAACGCGAGGAAAGGCGCGCTGCTGCGACTGGCGTCGCCATGCCTGCAGCCGCGCCTTGCGCGACCGGAAAATGCGGCTCAGGAAATGGGTCAGAGTAATGCGCGCATAGGCCTTATTGCTGAACCGGTAGCTCTGCCGAACCGCGCGCGCCAGCAGTCGGGCCGTCTGGATCAGATTGTCCGCGGGCCGTCGATACAGGTCCCAGTAGGCTCCTTCCGCGGAAACGAAGTTCCGGTACCGCTGCGGAGACATCGACCCTTCATAGTCGTTGAGCGTCACCCGATGCGGCAGACGCAGATCGCCGGCAACATAGAGAACCTTATTCTGATTGTAGAGCAGATGAAAAGCCACGATGTCCGAGCAATCCAGCCAGAAAGTCTCGTCAAAACCGCCAATCTGGCGAAGCGCTTCCACTCTCATCAGCGTTCCGCTGTTGGCGGCAAACATCCGCCCCGGATGAACGCCCTCAAAAGGAGGCCTGAGCAGCTTGACGCGATAGAACTGGAGGATAGCTGGGGAAATCGTCTTCTCGCCATCAACGAGAAACGGGGCAATCGCTGCGATTTCTGAGCGGCCGTCCAGCTGAAGGCTGAGCTCGAGCATCCGACTCAGGAAATGCCGGGGCATCGTCGTGTCCTGGTCGAGGAGCAGCATCCACGGGCATCTCAGCCCTTCGGCCAGCTCCAGGGCACGGTTGTATGCGCCGGAAACCCCCAGATTTTCGCCGCTGTGACGGTACTCAAAGGGAAAAGGCAGTTGCGGGTTCTCGATCGGCGCGGGGCTGTTATCCCATACAAGAACCGAAACCTGCTGCAGCAGCTCGGGCCGGACGGAAAAAGCCGCCGCCAACGCCCTGAGAGTCTCTGAATCGGCGAGGGGAGTTTTGTACCGGACGACAACGGCCAGAATTCGCATCGGAGAACCAGGACTCTGCACTTCATCGTATAAGCTCGCGGCGCAGAGGTGCAATTTTGATGCAGGGATGATGGTCGGCATGTTTCGGTGCGATGGCCCGGCGCCCGGCCCGACTGCGGAACCACCGTGGCTTCCCCAAAACCGCGCTTTTCGAGCGCCCCGCGGCCCTTTACCACTGAGCCTTCCCGTGCGGAGCCGGCCATTCGGTATGCTTCGGGTAGAGTAAATAACGCCCTTCGAGGCACCCGAGCGCCCCATCGTGCCCGGAGAAATCGATCAGCGAATTCCCGCGAAGAGTGGAGCGTCCGCGCTGGCCCTCATCGTCCGGATTTCCCTGGCCAACCTCGGAAGAATCAGCGCTTCCTGGATCTTGGCGCTCTTTCCTGCGCCCCTGCTCGTCCGGGTCCTCGACAAGCCCAATACGCTGTCCGGGTGCTGATCCTTCAAATCGGCCCTAATGTCAGCGAGTTCGATGGGGGCGTGCAGATCGCGATAGCTCGCTTTGTCGCGCGCGGGGAAGCAGCGCGGGACGACCAAGTACATGGGCCGCATGCTGTGCGGCGCAGCGGTCATCCTGCTCGTACTCGGGCGCATGAGAGGTCGTCCTTCGTTCCACCCGTCTCAGTACGATTCTTCTCTGCGCCGAGGCGTTTGCGCTCGCCTCTGGCATGGCCCCTTTCCTGCATGTGTGGGTTGGCGCGGATGACGCAGGTCATGCGCTCTCCTTCGCCCTCATCCCGGTGCTGGCCCGGTTCATCCGGGTCACGCTGCTGCTCTGTGTCAGCATCGGCTTTGCCGCCGGACGGCAACATCGGATGATGATTTCTCCGCTCGGCGAAGGGGACGTGAACCTGGTTTGCAGCATCGTCCTCGCCCATTTTATGGGAGCTGTCGGCGTGGCGACTGGAACCCTCATCGGCGCCTGCCTCGGCGTGCTTCTGCGCTTCCTCTGCAGCATGCCTGGGACCGACAGCCTGCGTTTTCGCCGCATCTCGCTGCTCGTCGGCGGCATCTCAATGTCCATCGCGTGCTTTCTGCGCTCTGCAGCCGATGTGTGCATTGCCCTGCGGTACACCTCCAGCCTTCCCATTCGGGCTGGGATCATCGGCGCGGGTGAGATCGCGGCGCTCGTGTTCGCCGCGTACACGATTATTCCGGCAGCCGAGCGGGCGGATACCGCCTCTCGCCTTCGGCAGCTTCGCCGCCGTCTCTCCGGGACGACCTCGGGCCCGGATTCCGCGGCGTAACATGACACCAAGGAGCTGCAGCCTCGCACGCGGATGACGGCACCCCCCCGAATCTCGGTAGCTGTGTCCACGTGGATCGGCCAGCGGTGGCTGCAGCAGCAGTTCGAAATTCGTGCTCCCCAACCTCCGCTCCTGCCTGACGTAAACCAGTGGCGTCACCACAATCGTCAGGGGCCTCCTCCACAACGAGTCTGACAAAGCTTCGCATGAACGTTCTCGTCGATTTCACTCAGGTTCCGCTCCAGCGCACCGGCGTTGGCGCTTATGCCGAAAATCTGGTGCGGCAGCTGCCGTCGCTGCTTCATCCGGATGAACAGCTCTTTCTATTGCTGCAGAGTGACGAAGAATCCGTGCCGCGCTCGCTCGCGGGCCGGGACAACGTGCATTTCATCAGAGTCCCCTCGCGAGTCTTCCGCAATCGCATGTTGCTGATGCTCTTTGAGCAAACGGTCCTTCCCGTCATTGCAGCAACTCGCCGGATCGACGTCCTGCATTCCCTCCACTACACTCTGCCGCTGTGGGCATCCGCCGCGCGGGTGGTAACCTTTCACGACCTGACCATGCTGCTCTGGCCTCGCCTGCACACGTTAGGCCGCAGGGCGATTTTCCCGACTTATATGCGCTTTGCCTGGAAGCGCGCCGATGCGATTCTTTTCGTGTCGGAATCGACGCGCAGAGATGCGGAACGGCTCTTTCCGCCTTCGTCGAAAATTCGCGCGGTTGCTCCCCTGGGCATCGGCAGCGAAGCTGATATCCCAATTCCCGCGGCCGGAATTTCCGAAGAGCTCGGGAAACTTCACCTGAGCCGGCCCTGGCTGCTCTTTGTGGGAACCATCGAACCACGCAAGAATCTGGTGGTCCTGATTCAGGCATTCGACAGGATCGCCGGCCAGTTCCCTGACTGCACTCTGGTGCTGGCCGGGAAACTGGGCTGGAACTACGAACCGACCCTTCGCGCAATGGCCGCGTCACCCTTTCGCGAGCGCATTCGCCATCTCGGCTACGTCTCCGATCAAACCCGTCGATGCCTGCTGGCGGGCTGCTCTGCCCTCGTTTATCCATCGCTGTATGAGGGCTTCGGTCTGCCCGTCCTCGAGGGAATGGCTGCCGGAGCGCCCGTGGTCACGAGCAATATCAGCTCTCTTCCCGAGATTGCCGGTGAGGCAGCGCTGCTGATCTCTCCTGAGTCGGTCGACGAACTCGCTGGCGCTTTGCGCAAGGTTCTGACAGGCGGGCTGGCGCAGGAATTGCGCGAGAGGGGCCCGAAGCAGGCGGCGCTCTTTACGTGGCGGCGCACCGCTGCTGAAACCCTGGCTGTCTATCGTGCCGTTTGCCAGGCGAGACGGGATTCTGCGCGTCGCGGCAAGCCGGGACGATGAACTGTCCGGCCAGCGATGGTGCTTGCGTGAGCCGAGGCAGCCGCATCGGCACAGAGCCAAACAGAAGAACGGAATGCCCGGACACCCACAGGAACGCCCAATATCACGCGTTAGAGCTGTCGACCGCGTCCTGCGTGGATTCGCCCTGCGGCGATCCGGCACATGCCCCAGATGCCACCAGCGCGGTTGGACCGATGAGGCGGAGAGCTTCGCGGTTGAAGCAGGTTCGCTGGGGATCGTGAAACCATCCCCATTTGTTGAAGTACCGGACGATATTCCAGGCATGAACCATCAGCGCACGCGCTGATTTATACGAATCGCGGGCATGGTCGTGGACGATCGTTGCTCCGGGATAATAGACGGTGCGATATTCCGCATGGATTCTGCGGGTGATGTCGATGTCCTCCGCGTACATGAAGAATCGTTCATCGAAAAGGCCCACGCGCCGCAGAGCCTGCGTGCGGAAGAGCATGAAACAACCCGAGAGGAAGGGGACATCCATAATCCGGTCGTAACCGCTGGAGCGCAACTCGAAAGCACCGTGGCGGCCACGTCTGCGATTGGCGAAGGGGCCAAAAGCAAAGCGGCGGAGCAGGAGATCCGCCGGAGCAGGCAGGAGCTTGCAGAGATACTGGAGTTCGCCATCCGGGTCCGTGACACGCGGCATCAGCTGCCCGACAGCGGGATTCTCCGTCATGAAGCGAATCATCTTCGCGAGTTCCAGCGGGCCAAAGCGGATGTCCGGGTTCATTGCGAAATGGAATTCCGAAGCGTCAAGGATCCGCCGCAGCGCAAGGTTATGGCCCGCGCCATAGCCGCGATTCGTTGCAGAGCGGATATACGTAACCCAGGGAAGATGAAACGATGTCAGACCGGCTGGTTCCGGGGAGTTATCGACCAGATACAGCCGAAGCTGCAGAGACGCCTCCCGGAAGCAGTCGAGCAGGCGAGCAATCTGAGCCTCGGGCGTGTTGTACAGGACGACTGAGGCGGTAATCCCGTTCACAGTTTCATTCACCGAAGAGCATTCTTTAAGCAAAGTGCTCCCGCGCTCCACCCTGCCCCGCTTCTCCGGCCGAGGAAGCACCCGCAAGCTGAGCCGGAAACGCCGCTGCGCAGGAAATAGCGTATCAGGTTGAATACAGGCAGGGGTTCTTCCGCTGTAACCTGCTGACCATTCCCGCGCAGATCCCTGCCGCCTCCGCCTGCTTCCGGCAGGCGCTCCGCGCCTCCGGGCCGGTGACGACAAACGGAAGGGACACAGGGGAAATAGATTGGGTTGCAGGCGAACGTTCGGTCGCAGCGAAACTCGCTGCTGGGCTGCGCTGTCCGCAGGCGCCACGGGCACGCAGCTCCCGAATGGCGCGCCGGGAAAACACGCGTTTTCCGGGGCGGTCCTTTACAATTTCCTCGATGTCCGCCCGCTGCTGCTTGCCGCTCGTCCTGCTCACCGCCTTGCCGCTCGCGCTTCCCGCCCAGACCAAACTGCACGACCAAATCGTCAGCATAGCCGCTCAGGCCCACGGACAGGTTGCTGTCTCCTGCGTCGTGCCCGGCAAGGCACTCCAATGCGGCTTGAATCCCTCTGAGCTGCTCCCCATGATGTCCGTCTACAAGCTGCCCATCGCCGTCGCCGTCCTCCACGCCGTCGAAGTGGGCCATCTTTCCCTCTCGCAGACCCTCCACTTCGTTCCCCCGGCGCTCATCGCCCCCACGGGCTACAGCCCGCTGCGTAACCAGCATCCGCACGGCGACGCAGACGATACGGTTGAGGAACTCCTCCGCCGCTCCATCGTCGACAGCGACAACGTTGCCTCCGATGTGCTGCTCCGCGCCATCGGCGGACCCGCCGCCGCGGAAAATTACCTCGGCAGCATCACCCTCTACGGCATCCATATTCGCGACTACGAAGGCGATCAGGACCGCAACCTCAAGCTTCTGTACCGCAACGTCGGCGAAGCCCACTCGCTGGTCGCCCTGCTCTACCGTCTCACCGGTCCCTCGCCGCTCAACCCCGCGCACACGCGGCTCCTGCTTGGCTGGATGACCGCCTCACACACCGGCGATCAACGCCTCGGCGCTCTGCTGCCTCCGGGAACCGTCGTCGCCGGCAAAACCGGAACTGCCGGCCAGAACCGCACCACCCTGAACGTCACCAACGACATCGGCCTCATCACCCTGCCCGGCGGCCGCCGTCTCGCCGTCGCCGTCCTCATCGCCGATTCCACGCAGCCCTACGCCGTCCGCCAGCGCGTCATCGCGGAAATCGCCCGCGCGATCTATAACGCAGCTGTGCGCTGATCCGGCGTAATTTCTTCCGTCCCGCCCGACGCAGTCTCCGCTGCTGTCAGCCGCTGCGCGTTTCCCGGATCGACAGCAGCACCCCGATGTACTGCCTGACCCTGCCCAGCAGGGGCGCGCTCACCCGCGAATGAAACTCCGCCCGTCGCCCAGCCCAGTCCAGGCTCTTCAGCTGATCCACCTGGATCGCTCCCTCCACGTCGCCGACCGTGACCGGCAGCGCGAACGGATAGGGCTTCCGGCGGCTCGTCAGCGGACACACCACCGCCAGCCCGCTGGCGCGGTTGTATCGCATGTCGGTCAAAACCAGAGCCGGTCGCCGCTTCGCCTGTTCGCGCCCCACCGGTGGATCGAAATCCAGATAGACAATGTCGCCTGCCTCCGGCATATACACGCTCACCATTCCACGGCTTCCTTCCCCACTTCCGGTCCGGCTCCTGTCTCTTCGTACCGGTTTTCCGGCGTGATCTGCTGCACCAGCTGCGCGAGCGTCGGCACGGTCCCCACGCGATGCAGCTGCACCGTCCCCTCCGTCGCCACCTGAATCTCCAGCGTGTCGCCTTCTTTCAGCCTCGCCTCCGCCGCAATGGGCCGGGGAATTCTCACCGCCAGGCTATTGCCCCACTTCATCATCTGTCCGCGCACCGTGCCATCCTTTCTGCAGAGATCACGCATGGATCACGAACATCCTGCGTAGATACATTGTAGATCCTGATGGTCCGGAACCTGGTGCACCATGCCGCTGCGCACTCCCGTCATTTTTCTCCTCCGCTTCCTTTACCATCCAAAACAGGGAAGTTCCCCCGGAGGATTGCCTTGAAACAGCGGCTTCTGACCCTTTTCGCGCTTTTCTGCCTCGCCGCCGCCGCAGCACCTGCGCTGCTCGCCGCGGACGCTCAGCCCGTTCGCGCGACCCTGCCCAACGGCATGAAGGTCGTCATCCTCCGCAACACTCTTGCTCCCGTGGTCACCGTTGAGGCCAATGTTCTTGCCGGCGGTAACGAAACGCCGGAGGGCTTTCCCGGCATGGCCCACGCGCAGGAGCACATGGCCTTCCGCGGATGCAGGGATATGACCGCCGATCAGACTGCCGCCATCTATGCTCTGCTTGGCGGCGACGACGATGCCGACACCCAGCAGAACATCACCCAGTTCTTCGCTACCGTCCCCGCCGCCGATGTGGATGTTGCCCTCCATGCCCAGGCCAACTGCTTTGCGGGCATCGAGGACTCGCAGGCGCAGTGGGATCAGGAGCGCGGTGCCATCGAGCAGGAAGTCGCCAGCGATCTCTCCAACCCGACCTACAAATTCACGGACCGCCTCAACCTCGACATGTTCGCCGGCACGCCGTATGCCCACGATCCGCTCGGCACTAGGCCCTCGTTCGACAAGACCACCGGCGCGATGCTGAGGGCCTTCTACGACAAGTGGTATTCGCCGTCGAACATCATCCTCATCGTCGTCGGCGACGTCGATCCCGCCACGACTCTGGCCAAAATCAAGGCGCTCTACGGCTCCATTCCCAACCATCCCGTGCCGCCGGTGCCTGCGATCCACCTCCAGCCCTTCCAGTCGCAGAGCTTCACCCTCACCAGCAATCTGCCCTATGTCCTTGGCTTCATCGCGTGGCGCCTGCCTGGCACGGACTCACCCGATTACGCCGCTGTCAACATCCTCGCGGACGTTCTCGCCAGCCAGCGTGCCGACCTCTACGGCATGGTTCCCGCTGGCAAAGCGCTCGGCACCGAATTTGGCCTCGCCGAAACCTATCGCAGGGCCAGCGTCGCCTTCGGCCTGGTCGCGCAGCCCAGAGGCGTCGACGTCCAGGCCTCGATTGAGGAAATGCGCGGCATCCTCCTGCACTACGCCGCCCAGGGCGTGCCGCCCGATCTGGTCGCCGCCGCCAAACGCGCCGAGCTCGCCCAGGCTGAATTTCGGCGTAACTCCATCCCCGGCCTCGCCGACGAATGGTCCAGTGCGCTGGCCGCTGAAGGCCGCACCTCGCCCGAGCAGGACATCGACGCCATCCGCAAAGTCACCGTCGCCGACGTCGACCGAGTCGCCAAAGAGTATCTGCTGAACGCGCCCACCATCACTGCGATTCTGCAGCCTTCGCCCAGCCCCGAACCCGTTTCCGGCAAGGGCTTTGGCGGCAGCGAGAAGGCCACCGTCTCGCCCACCAGGCCCGTGCAGCTACCCGCGTGGGCCGCCGGTCCGCTCGACAAAATCCAGGTTCCGACCACCTTCATCCCGGTTTCCGATACCACCCTGCCCAACGGCATCCGCCTCATCGTCCGCACCGACACCACCAGCCCCACCGTCACCCTGGTCGGCAGCATCAAGCACAATTCCGACCTGCAAACGCCCAGGGGCCAGGACGGCGTCGGCTCCATCCTCGACCAGCTCTACTCCTACGGCACCACCACCCTCGATCGCATCGCTTTCCAGAAGGCCCTCGACGACATCGCCGCCAACGAAAGCGCCGGCTATGACTTTTCCCTCCAGGTGCTGAAGCAGTATTTCTCCCGCGGCGTGCAGCTTCTCGCCGATAACGAGCTCCACCCGGCGATGCCTGAGCGTGCTTTCAGGATCACCCAGATGCAGACCGCGCACTTCGTCGCCGGCAATCTCCAGAGCCCCGGCTACCGCACCTCCCGCGCGCTTTCCCTGGCCATCCTGCCGCCCGGCGACCCTGAACTTCGCCAGACCACCCCGCAGACCGTCTCCAGCCTCACCCTGGCTGACGTCGAGCAGTACCACGACACCACGGTTCGCCCCGACCTCACCACCATCGTCGTCGTCGGCGACGTCACGCCCGCCGAAGCCAAAGCCGTCGTCGAGCAGTGGTTCGGCAACTGGAAGGCCACCGGCCCCAGGCCCAACACCACCCTGCCGCCTGTCCCGCTCAACAAACCTTCCGCCGCGACCGTCCCCGACCCCGAGCGCGTGCAGGATATAGTCATTCTCTCCGAGCAGATCGGCATCAATCGCTTCAGCCCCGCCTACTATCCGCTGGAACTGGGCAATCATGTCCTCGGCGGCGGTTTCTACGCGACGCGTCTCTACCACGATCTCCGCGAGGAAACCGGCCTCGTCTACTTCGTCGGCGCCGATATCGACGCCGCGAAAACCCGCGCCAGCTATTCCGTCGAATACGGCTGCAACCCGGACAACGTCTTCAAGGCCCGCGCGCTCATCATTCGCGACCTCGACCAGATGCGCACCCAGGACGTCTCGCCGTCCGAGCTGCGCCAGGCGAAAGCCCTGCTGCTGCGCTCCATCCCGCTCGACGAGTCCAGCGAGGACGCGGTCGCCAACGCCCTGCTCGGCCGCGCCGTCATCGGTCTGCCTCTGGATGAGCCGATCATCGCGGCGAAGAAATACGAGGCCATCACTGCGGATCAGATCCGTGCGGCTTTCTCCGAATACGTGCAGCCCGGCAATCTCGTCCAGATCGTCCGCGGCCCGGCGCCGAAGTAGGAGCGCAAGCCGTCGTGAATCGGTGATGCGAATGGCGCGAAATCGTCGCGAAGTGGAATCAAAATCCGGGCGCGGACTCCATGTACGGGCGATCGCATTATGCGCTGCGATGGTCGCTTGCTCACTCGCCGCTGCCGCGCAGGTCGCAGCTCCTGCGGCGCCGGGAAAGACGCAGATCAACCGGCTGTTTGCGAAGAACCAGATCGAAGAGAAGATCGTGAAGCCGCCGCAAGGACTGTTGAAGTATCCCTATCTGGTCCCGAGCGGGCCCTACCATCAGCTTTTTGACTGGGACAGCTACTTCATGGGTGTGGCGCTGAGCTACGGCCATCAGGGCCAGCCGCTCGCGACCTCGGTCGAGGACTTCCTGAGCTTTGTGGGCCGGCATGCCGCTGATACCGGCTACACGCCGAGAGAGATTGCGCCCACCGGCTTCTGGGCACTGCCGGAGATGTGCAAGCCGTTCCTGGCGCAGGCGGCGTATCGTGCGTCGCTGACCATGGGATCTGTGGAGTGGCTGCGGCCCTGGTACCAGCGCCTGGCGGCCACTCTGCAGTTCTGGGAAAACACACGGGAGCAGCCGAATGGACTGTTCGTCTGGTTCAACGGCGTGGAAAGCGGCGTGGACAACAATCCAGCGGTGAGCGATCGCCCTGCCGAGGTCGCTGAAGGTGTGGATCTCGAGTGTTACCTCTTTCGCGAATACGAGGCGATGGCGATTCTGGCGGATAAACTCGGCTACTCGAAGGATGCGGCGGAGTATCGCGATAAGGCCGCTGCGCTGAAGACGCGGATTCAGACGCTGATGTGGTCAGAGAGCGCGGCAGCGTACCTCAACGTTGACGCGCGGACGGGCAAGCAAATCGACGTGCTGACATGGACGGACTTTGTGCCTCTGTGGGCCGGGGTTGCGACCCGGACACAGGCCAGGCAGATGGTGGAAGAGCATCTGCTGAACCCGAAAGAGTTCTGGGCGCCCTATGGAATTCGCACCCTCGCGCCGAATCAGGCGCTCTATGATCCGGTGCATGGGTACTGGCGCGGGCCGGTTTGGATTCTCCCCAATTACCTCCTGATGCACGGCCTCATGAACTACGGCTATCGCCGGCAGGCGCTGGAACTGGCAGCCCGCACGGAGAAGCTGCTGGTGCGCGATCTCAAAGCAACCGGCGGCATGAACGAGTGCTACAACCCCGATACGGGCAAACCGGAGGGTGCATCGCATTTTGTGAGCTGGGATCTGCTGGGTGAGCACATGCTGGAAGAAGCGAAGACGGGGCAGGATCCGACGGTGCTGAAGATGTTCTGAGGCGGGAAGGGATTTCCGCCCCTGCGCAGATGGGCACCACGCCGAGCGCTCAGCCTGAACGGCTATTTCCGCAGAAGCTCTTCGAGCGCCGCGCTCAACTCCGTCTTCTCGTCGCGATATTTCACAATCACCGGCGTGTAGACGCTCAGCCCCCACTCGGCTCCTCTGCCCTTCGCGACGGCGCGCGCCCCTGGAACCAGCACCGCCCCCTCGGGAATAATCAGCGGCCGCTCGCCCTCGGCGCGCAGCACGTCGCCGCGCACCACGTCATATACCGGCGTGCCCCGCGTCAGAATCGCGCCCGCCGCCAGCACCGCCCGCCGCCGCACCACCGTCCCCTCATACACGCCGCAGTTCCCGCCTATCAGCACATCGTCTTCCAGAATCACCGGACTCGCGTTCACCGGCTCCAGCACGCCGCCCACCTGCGCCGCCGCGCTCAGGTGCACGCGCTTGCCCACCTGCGCGCAGCTTCCCACCAGGGCGTGCGAGTCGATCATCGTCCCCTCGTCCAGGTACGCGCCCACATTCACGTAGCTCGGCGGCATCATGACCACCCCGCGCCCAACGTATGCGCCCGTCCGCACCGCCGAGCCGCCCGGCACCACGCGAATCCCCTGATCCGCTGCGAACCGCCGCGGCGGAAACGTGTCCTTGTCCACGAACGACAGCTCCACCCCGCTTTGTTCCAGTTGTCCCAGCCGAAATCCCAGCAGGATCCCCTGCTTCACCCACGCATTCACCCGCCAGCCGGTTGCCGCAGCCGAGTCCGGCTCCGCCGCGCGCACCGCGCCGGCTTCCAGCGCCGCTCGCAGCTCCACAAACGCGTGCATCGCCGCGGAGTCGCCGACCGCCTCCGCGCCCGCCGCAAAATACCGCTCGATCTCCTTCTGCAAACTCATCGCTCAGGCGAGTGTATCAACGGCAGCTCGCGGCGAAAATGTATCCTCAAAGCCGTGACGCGCCCACGCAATCCTGCCGCCGCCGAGCCCATCCCCTCTGAACTCGTCCTCATCCGCGATATCCGCCGCCAGGCTGCGTCCCCCTGCCCCGACTCTGCGCTGCGCCTCGGCATCGGCGACGACTGCGCGGTCCTCCGCCCTCGCCCCGGCCACGAAATCTGCGTCACCACCGACTTCTCCCTCGAAGGTGTTCACTTCCGCCGCGACTGGCACCCGGCGCAATCCGCAGGACACCGCTGCCTCGTCCGCGGCCTCAGCGATCTCGCCGCCATGGGTGCCGAGCCACTCGCTGTCTTTCTCTCGCTCGCTCTGCCCGCGCGGCTCCCTGCTGGCTGGCTCGACGGCTTCTTCCAGGGCTTCCTCGCCCTCGCCCGCCGCTACCGTGTCCCGCTCGCCGGCGGCGACACGGCCCAGTCGCCACGAGCAGTTTCGCCCGCAGCCGACCAGGGAAAAATCCTCGCCGATATCGTCGCCGTCGGCCAGTTCCCCCGCAACGCGGCTCGCCTCCGCTCCACAGCCCAACCCGGCGATCTCCTCTACGTCACCGGCTCCCTCGGCGGATCCGCCGCCGAGCTCCTCGCCCTCGCGCGCCATCCCCGCCGCTTCCTTGCGCTCGCCCGGGCAAGCGCCGATCATCCTCATCTCTACCCCGACCCGCGTCTCGCCGTCGGTCGCCGTCTCCGTCCTCTCGCCCGCGCCATGATCGACATCAGCGACGGCCTCTCCACCGACCTCACCCACCTCTGCGAGGAATCCTGCTTAGCCGCCGAGCTCGTTGAGGCCGCGCTGCCCATCCACCCGCTCGCGCTCAGTCTCCCGCCCTCAATAGTGTCCGGATCGCGATCCGCCGATCCCCCTTTCTCCCCGCTCCACCTGGCCCTCCACGGTGGCGAGGATTACGAATTGCTCTTCACCGCCTCTCCCTCTGTGAAAATTCCGCGCACCGTCGCCGGCGTGCCCATCCACCGCATCGGCGCCCTGCGCCGGCGCGCCCGCAACCAGCCTCTCATCCAGCTCAGAACCCACGAGGGCCGCAACATCCCCATCGCCGCCTCCGGCTGGGAGCATTTCCGCTCAAGTTCACAGAATCCAGCCGCTGCAGGCGGCAACCCCAGCCCTTTTCGGCATCCAATGGAACGCTAAGGTATGCCGGCTGGACCGCGTCGGCCGCACCGGGAGCACATTTCATGCCGCAGTTCCATCCGCCGGCTGACAAGCTGGAATCGCCCCAGGACTACCAAACCTACGAACACAGGGCATTTAAGCGCGCATCCATGGGACGCGGGATCCTGATCGTCGACGACGAGGCGGCCGTTGCCGAATCCCTTTCCGCCGTCTTCACCCACAGCGGCTACAGGGTCCGCACCGCGCTCTCCGCCGAGGAGGCCATCGAGACGCTCGCCGCCTGGGAGCCCGACCTCGCTATCCTCGACGTCATGCTTCCCCGCATGAACGGCCTCGAGCTGGCCGTCGTCCTGCGCGACAACCACCCCCGCTGCCGCCTCGTCCTCTTCTCCGGACACGCCGACACCCCGGCACTGGCCGAAGCTGCCGCCAAAAAGGGCAGCTTCTTCGAGATCCTCTCCAAACCCGTCCATCCGCTCTTTATGCTGGATTACGTCGCCAGCCTCTTCTCCGAACCCACCACGGGCGCCGCCTGAGCGGCGCTGTGGGCCACTGTCTGCTGGCTGCTGGCCTCTCTGAACAGCGAAACTCGGGCGAGCGCCTGAACCGGCGTGAGGAAGCCCACTCCCCCGCACCGCTGCCTTGGGGCCGCATGGCTCTGATTGCCCGTGACGAAAAAATCCCGGCGGCGTATCTTCGATGGAGAGCCCGCTCCTGGGTGGGCATGGACCTCCGCAACCGCTGGCACGCCATGTCCCCTGAGTCGTAAGCACTCCGCAGAAACGGCCGGGTGACAGCATCCTCTTGGGCGGACTCCACGCACGATGATGCTGCTCCTTCGGCGCGTGCTTGCTCCAATGGAAGAATCTGCCTGGGTCTTCGACGCCATCGAGGGTTTATGGAAGATAGCGACATCGGGCTGCATTCCGGGATCCCCCTGGGCCACAAATTTTTCGCTGTCCTTTTAGCCGCGGCGATCGCATCCGCGGGATGCGCCTGGCTGATCCATCAGTCGGGAAGATCCGCATCCGCCGCCGTGCTCGCCTTCCAGCCCGCGCTTGCACAGTCTGTCGATCCCGGCATTGCTTCAGCAAAGAACCCCGCCGTCGTACTCGCAGATGCACGGCTGGACGACCCGACCGTCATGACCCTGGCGAAGCAGACGCATCTTGCGGCGGCCACTCCCGCCGCCCGGATGGGCGAGTTTCGTTCCGGTCTTCAGCTGACCCAGCCTTCCGCGCTGCGGCTCGATGTGCGCTTCGAGGGAGCAGCCGCCTCGCAATCCATGGCTATTGCCAACGCCGTGGCTCACGCGCTGGCAGCATGGAACCCCGCCTCCGGCGGCGCGGCCACACCGCCAGCTCAACCACCGTCCGCAACCTCCGCCGCATCAGCCACCCCACAACCCGCGGTCGCCCATCCCGGCGAGCCCTCGCCTGCCGCCGCGGCGGCCAGCGCGTCGCAGGCCGCGCCGCCCAGTCACGCTCTGCCCGATCATCCCTTATCCGAAGCGCTCAGCCAGCTTGGCGCGCAACTCTCGGCAGTCAATGGGCGACTCGATCGCCTCGCCGCGGGCGGAGCTTCGTCTTCCTCCTATGTCGAGTCGGCGCAGCAATCCCTGCTCAGGAGCGAAGTCGGCGAGGCGCAGACCACGGTGGCACGCCTCCACACCGGGTATGCCAAAGAACTGGCCGATCCGAATATCAGTGCCCGGCTCAACGAAGTCCGGCAGGCCCTTGACTCGATCCTGCCCGGAGGTCATCGCAGCGGATTTAATGCAGCAGGAGTGAGCGCCTGGGAACTGAGCGCGGAACGCTCTGAGCTGCGCCAGGCCATCCGTACCGTGAACGATGAGACGAAGAGAGTGCAGCTCGCGGAAGCCGCGCATCCCGCCTTCGCTGCGCCGCCCAACGCGCCCGCCGCTCTCCCATCGTCTGGGAAAACTGCCGCGAACCCCTCCCCGGCTGCCTCATCGCCCTCGCCTGCGGCCGCGCAATCGTCGGGGGTAAAGGAGCAGAACATCCCAGCTCCGGGCAGCCAGGCGCCGCGGCAGCCCACGCAGAACCTGTTCAGCATCGTTCGCCTCGCAGCCCCCGCATCGCGGCCGCCGCTCTGGCCCGCCATGGTGGCCGGCGCATTCTGCGGCCTTCTCTATTTCGGCATCGCGGCCCTGGTGTACCGTCGGACTCAAAGCAGTGACCTTTATCCGGAAATGAGCTCCGCGCCGCAGCGCATGATCACGCCCGCGGATCCCATCAGAATCGAAGAATCGCCCGCACCGCCACCCGAGCTGCCCCGTTCGGAAACAGCTCCGCGCCAGCGTGCCGCCTTCGAGTTTGAGCCGGCTCCCCCCGAGAAGACACCCGCACTCATCGGGAAGCCAGCCGCTTCCGCAGAGATGTCCCCCGCGCCCGTGGTGGAACCCACAGCACCGCCGGAAAGCGCTGCAGCGCCCGAGCAGGCCGAAAACGACGCACCCGCTGATGCTGCCGCTTCCTGCCTCGACAGCCTTGCCGAACCGGTGGCGAGCGCCAGGCCTGCGGAGCAGAGCGTCGCCGCCCCGGCCGAAAGCGCTCCGGCCCAGGCCGCGGCCGCCGGTGAAGAAGATGGGTCTCCCCTCGGCGCGCCCATAGAATCTCCCGCGGAGCACCGATTCTATTCTCCGAGTCCTCAGCTCGTCACGGGCTCCGATCCTGTTGCGGACCGCATACGAAAGAGTCTGTCCGAAACTTCCATCGGCAGAACGATCGAAGGTCGCCTTCGCCCCGGCCACGAGAACAAGGCGCCAGACCAGGCAGAAGGTCGCGACTCGCTGGCCGACAAGCTCTCCTCTCCCGACAAGTCCTAGGGGATGAATCAAGGCGCGGCGCGGACATCGCGCCGCAGCGCCTGGAGCCCCCGGCCGCAGTCGGTTCGACATCGAGCGCAGCGATGTGTCATGCTGATGCCAACCTTGTGGTTCGCGATCCCGGGAGGGATATCGCTGGTTTGAGCAGAAACCCCGCAGGCAGAATCGTGGTTGCGTATGCCTGCCTGGTCGCGGTTCCCCTTCTTGCATTCGCGCAGGAATCCAGTCATCCTGCTGTCATCGCGATCCATCCTGCGGCGGCTGCAATTTCTTCCAGTTCCTCGGCGGTGAACGAAGCCGCGCTGGATTTGCCGGATGCTCCGCTTCCGGCCAGAGAGCAAAACGGCGGGGGACAGAGCCAGAATCCCAAGCCAGCCCAACCACAGAAGACCCCACCGGGCGCGAACAGCGGACTGACGCTGCAGGGGCTGGGATTCAGCCCGTCGCAGACCGCGGCCAACGCGAAACTGCAGGCGCTGCTGAACAAGCGGACGCACATGCTGCAGATCCATCAGAAGCTGGGGCTGATTACGCTGGCGCCGATGGTGACGACGGTGCTGGTTTCCAGCGGCGCGAAGCAGAAGCACAGCCACACGGCGGTCGCAACGATTACGGAGCCAGGCTCGTCGGGGGTGGATCTGCATGTGGCGCTGGGATCGCTGACCGCGGCGCTGTATGGAGCGACGGCGTACTACGCAATCGCGGCACCGAAGGTTCCGGGGGTGAAGCCGCGCGGGGCGATCAGGCTGCACCGCGACCTGACGTTCATTCACGCGCCGGGGATGGTGCTGACGCCGATTTTGGGAGCCATGGCGCTGGATCAGGAAAATCAGGGTGAAAAGGTGCACGGCATCGCGTCTGCGCACCAGTACGTCGCGGTGACTACGCTGGGCGCCTATGTGGCGGCAATGGTGGCGGTGTCGTGGCCGATTCACCTGAAATTCTGGGAGCCTAACCAATGAGATTTGTTGTTGCCCTGCTGCTGGCCGCCGCGTGTCTGCCAGCCCGGGCACAGAGCCAATGGGTTCTGGCGAAGTCGAGCCTCACCTGGCACATCTCACATCCGGTGCATACCGCGCAGGGAACCAGCCACGCGGCGCGCGGCAAGGGCGTGTGCAGCCAGGGCGAGTGCGACTTTCTGATCGCGGTGCCGCTGAACACGTTCCACTCCGGGGACAGCAATCGCGACCTTCACATGCTGGAAATCGTGCGCGGCGCGGAGTATCCGATGGTGGTGGTGCGGACGGAGCTGCCGCAGGCGGAGCTGAGCCAGTCGACGTTCGACGCGAACCTGACGATTCAGTTCGCCGGGCAGACGGCGCAGTACAAGGATGTGCCCTTCCAGCGGATGCAGCACGGTAAGGACGTGGAGATCCTGGGGACGATTCCCGCAACTTGTACGGACTTCAGGATTACGCCGCCCGAGTTCCTGATGATGCCCATCAAAAATGAGATTCCGGTGACGGTGGACCTGAGCTGGGAGCCTGTGGGGTAGCTCGGACCCCACCCTTTCCTGGAACAGCCTGCAGACAAAATGGGGCACCCGCCTCGGTTAACTCATCCGGTAACCTCCATAACAATCCCGCCATTCCCACCCAGTAAACCTTGTGTTATCAGCAAAACGCACCCCGCGCTGGTAAGTACTATGACCTCCGGTTTTGCGGGGTGACACCTACGGCTTCAGCGGCTCGCCAGCCAAAACGCCAGTGAGCTTCTCCTGGGACATTTTGCGGTTGAAGGCGGTGACGTTCGTCGAGAGGAAGTCGTTGAAGGCGCGGATGGCGGCTTCGTACTCGGGCTGCAGGCGCTGTTTCTGCGCGAGCATGGCGGGGCTGGGAGCGTCGTCCTCGCCCTCAAGCTCGTACATCATCATAAAGAGATGCTCGTGGATCTGGTCGGGGACGCGCAGGGTGGACTCTGCGGCGCCGGGATTGCTGGTGATCTGCGCTTCGAGGGCCTTGCTCTGCTTTTCGAGCGCGTCGATGGCGTCGCCGGCGGATTTCTCGTCCGGCGTGCCTTTGACGGCGGCGCGTAGGGCCTCGAGCTGGCCGCGGATGGTGTCGAGGCGATTGAGAGCGACGTCGAGCTGGGAGAGCTCGTGCATGACGGGCTCGATGGTGTCGTAGCGCTGCTGCATTTCAGGCAGCGTGCCGGTGGAGGCGGGATCGTTGACGACGTCGAGAGTCTGCTTCATGGTCTGGCCGCCGATGGTGAGCGCGGCGGTGTACTGGCCCGGAGGCACCAGCGGTCCAAAGCGCGGTCCTTTCAGAAAAGACCTGCCGGCATTCCAGCGAACCGGGCCGTCGGCGTGAAGGTTCCAGACAATGCGCTGGAGGCCAGGCCGGGTGGAGACCCACGGAACTTTCCTGGGAGCCGCTTCCGCGGCGGCCTTTTCCGCGGGTGGCTGTTGCTGCGCCTGGGTCGAGACGGCAGGCTGCCCGGGCCTGGCTTCGTGCTGCTCAGCCTGCGCGGGCGTCGTTCTGTACACAGACGCGGGCGGGAGGTCGGAATCGCCCGGAGACGCCTCGCCGGGCATCTGTGGATGCATGCCTTTGAGCGTGCGCACCACCTGGCCTTTGGAGTTGGTGATGACCAGCTCGCCGGGTCCGGTGACGCCAGGAGCGACGTAGTAGCTGAGGTCCGCGCCGTAGGGCGGATTCTGCCCGTAGAACGCGCTGTCGCCGAGCTCTTCGACCGGCGAGTATCGCTGGAAACGCAGAGCGGGCTCGGGCGGGAAGAGATGCACGGTCTCCTGAGCGATTTCTGGAGTGAACTGCTGGAAGGGCGTGAGGTCGTCAAGGATCCAGATGGAGCGGCCGTGGGTACCGACGATCAGGTCGTTGTCTTTCGCGCTGAGCTGGAGGTCGTAGACGGCGGCGCTGGGCAGCCCGAGGCCGAAGAGATACCAGTGCTGGCCGCCGTCCCAGGAGACGTAGAGGCCGTTTTCAAGGCCGGCGTAGAGGAGGTTGGGATCGTGGAGGTCCTGGCGGACGACGTGGGCGTAGACATCGGAAGGCAAATTGCCGGAGATCGAAGTCCAGGTGGCTCCGTAGTCGGCGGTGCGGTAAAGGTAGGGCGTGAAGTCGCCGCTGAAGTGCCGGTCGACGGCGATGAAGGCTTCACCGGGATGTTTCGCCGAGACGTCAATGGCCTCGACGCGTCCCCAGGGCGGGAGATTGGGAATGTTGGCAGTGACGTTGGTCCAGGCTGCGCCGTCGTCGCGGGTGAGCTGGACTTCGCCGTCATCCGTACCGACCCAGAGGGTTTTGGCGTCGCCGGGCGAAGGGGCGATGGCGAGGATGGCGTCGTAAACTTCCGCGCCGGAGTTGTCCTTGATGACGGGACCGCCGGAGGACTGCTGTTTGGATTTGTCGTTCCGGGTGAGGTCGGGGCTGATCACCTTCCAGGTGTGTCCGTGGTCGTCGCTCTCAAAGACGACGTTGCCGCCGATGTAGAGGACAGCGGGATTTTCGGGGCTGATGGCGAAAGCGGCGTCCCACGCAAAGCGGTACTTTAGATCGGCGACGCCCTCGCCGACGAAGTCCTGCGTCCAGGACTCGATGTCGCGCGACTGCTCTGAGGCGCGGTCGAAGGCGGCGATGGAGCTGTTCTGAGTGCTGTTGTAGATGATGTTGGGATTATCGGGAGCGGGCACGGTGAAAATGCCGTCACCGCCGTTGACGGAGAACCAGGAGCGGTCGAGGATGCCGGAGGGATTCCTGCTCCGGCTGGGTCCGCACCAGCCACTGTTGTCCTGCAGGCCTCCGCAGACGAGATAGCGCCAGGAGTCACTGGTGGCGACATGGTAGAACTGGCCGATGGCGATGTTGTCGATAAAGCGCCAGTGCGCGCCGTCGTCGGTGGAGATGGTCACGCCGCCGTCGTTGCCTTCGATGATGCGGCCGCTGCCGGCGGGATCGATCCAGATGGCGTGATTGTCGACGTGGATCTGGCGGGCGATGGGATGGAAGCTTTGGCCGCCATCGGTGGAAAGTTCGAAATCGTTGGAGAGGGCGAAGACCTTGTCGGGGTTTTTGGGATCGACGGCGAGGTGCGAGAAGTAGAAGGGACGGGAGTCGACTTCCTGGTCTTTGCTGACGAGAGTCCAGTGATCGCCGTTGTCGTCGGAGCGCCAGAGAACGCCCGCGGCGGATCCGATGACGGCGAAGATGCGATTGGGCATGCTGGGCGCGATGGCGAGGCCGATGCGGGTGACGGGCGCGGTGGGCAGGCCGTGGCCGCTGAGGCGCTGCCAGGTGCCGCCGCCGTCGACGGAGCGGTAGATGGCATCCTCGGGTCCGCCGCCGGAGTAGCCCCAGGGGGTGCGGCGGAATTTATAGGCGCCGGCCAAGAGGACCTGGGGGTTCTTCGGATTCATGGCGAGGTCGGAGATGCCGATGCCGGGACCGACATAGAGGACCTTCTGCCAGGTCTTGCCGCCGTCCGTGGTGCGGAAGACGCCGCGCTCGGGGTTGTCCTGCCAGGGGCTGCCCATGGCGGCAACGAAGACAGTATTGGGATCGAGGGGATCGATGGCGATGGCGGAGATCTGGAAGGTGCGGTCGAGGCCGAGGTGCTGCCAGGTCTTGCCGCCGTCGGTGGACTTGTAGACGCCGTCGCCGAAGGAGATGTCGTTCCGGACGTTGGCTTCGCCGGTACCGATCCAGACGACGTCGGGGTTCTGTGGATCGACGGCCATCGCGCCGATGGAAGCGACGTGCTGGTGCTGAAAGTAGGCCTTCCAGGTGACGCCGCCGTCATCGGTGCGGAAGACGCCGCCATCGGCCGCGCCGACGTAGTAGACGTTGGGATCGCCGGCGACACCGACCACCGCGGTCACGCGTCCGCCGGAAATGGCGGGGCCGATCTCCCGGAAGGCGATGCTTTTGCGGACGACCATGGGCAGCTCGGTGCGGCCCTCGCGATTGGCTTGCTGCGGACCGGCGGGACCGGCGAAAGGCTCATTGGAGGGAGCGCCCTGCTGGGCGAAGGCAACGACAGTGGCGGCACAGGCGAACAGGCAGACGAATGCCTGAGAGCGGAAGCGGCGACAGAAGTTCATAGGATTTTCCTGGGAAGGCCCGACGAAGGCCGTAGTGTACCACCCGATCAGAAAGATTTGGAGGTGTGCTGGATCAGGACGTAAGACTGCGCCGGCATCTCCGGCAAGCAGGAAGAAGCGGCGAACCAGGGAAATGAAGATGCGGCATGCCGGGATGAAGGCCTGCCTCCAGTGAGAATTGCGATAGTGACGGAGACGTTTCTGCCGAAGATCGACGGAATCGTCACGATGGTGCTGCGAACAGCAGAGTGGCTGAAAGCGAAGGGCGACGAGGTGCTGCTGTTGGCGCCGGAGGGCGGGCCAGCCGAAGTCTTCGGGGCGCCGGTGATCGGGATGCCGTCGGTGCGGTTTCCGTACTACCCGGAGCTGCGGGTGGCGGCGCCGCGAGCGTCGATGCGGCGACACTGCAGGCGTTCCAGCCGGAGATTTTTCACCTGTTCGAGCCGTCGCTGCCGGGAGTGGGCGGTATTTATTAGGGTCGGGCGCTGAATGTGCCGGTCGTGATTTCCTGCCACACGAATCTGCCGGTCCATGTGCACTACTACCGGCTTGGATTTCCGGAAAAGGCGATCTGGAGGCTGATGCGCGTGCGGCATGGCTTCGCGGAAGCGAATCTGTGCACGTCGACGGCGACGATGGGCGACCTGCACAGCCGTGGGGTGGATCGGTTGGCGCTGTGGGAGCGAGCGGTGGACGCGCAGGGGTTCCATCCCTCGAAGCGTTCCACGGAGATGCGCCGCAGGCTGAGCGGCGGGGAAACGGAAAAGCCGCTGCTGCTGCACATGGGACGGCTTTCGGCGAAGAAGGATGTGGCGATCCTGCGCACGGCGCTGGAGGCGGTGGTGCCTGGGGCAAGGCTGGCGATTGTGGGCGACGGGCCGACGCGGCGCGAACTGGAAAGACACTTCTCCGGAACGGCCGCGTACTTCGCGGAATATTCGGACGGCGAGGAGCTGGCGGCCGCGTATGCGTCGGCGGATCTGTTCCTGATGCCGTCCAGGACGGAAACCCCGGGTCTGGTGATTCTGGAGGCGATGGCGTCGGGGTGTCCGGTGGTGGAGTGCCGGGCAGGGGGCGTTTCGGATGCCGTTGAGGATGGGGTAACGGGCTTTCTGTATGAGCCGACGGCCCCGGACGGCCTGGCAGATGCGCTGAAAGCGCGCACAGGCCTGTCCAGAGAGACGGGCGGCGATCCAGGCAAGAGCGAGAGAGGATGTGGAGCGGCGAAGCTGGCAGAGCGCGACGGAGCGACTCCGAGGGCTTTACCAGCAGGTGATCGAGGACGGGCGGCGAGTGCCGGCGAAGGAGCCGCCGCGAGGAGCGGAGCGTCTGGCCAGGAGCTCCGCGCTGGCGGTGCTGCGAAGAGTGCTGCCGTAAGCAGCGCGGCTAGCAGGCCGGATCGCGGGATATGGGGTGGTAGACGCCGTAGTCGATGGTGAGCACGGCGGAACCGGAGAGACGCACGCCGGTAACGCTGCGGTCGGTTTGCGGAAGCCAGAAGGGGCCGGTTCCGGAATAGACATGATGGATGCGGGTGTCTTTGATCCAGATGGAGGGACTGCGGGCCGGCTCGGCTTCGATCCTGGAGACAGCAATGTCCTTCGCGTAGATCCAGACGCGGCCGCGAAACCGCAGATAAGAGGGGACGCAGGCGCGGCGTGGAGAACGCAGCAGGGCCGATCGCCGACGTTTTGCATGCCGAGGAGCGTGAAGGTGTAGTTGGCTTCGGGAAGCGCGGCCAGATTTGGTTCACGGCCGCTTCCTGCTCCGCCGCGAGGAGCCTTTTGAGGACGTGGTTGATCAGCAGGCGCGGTCCGGTGGTGGAGAGGATGTAAGAGGTCCTGGTATCCGGGGCCTGAAAGGTGGCCCCGACGATCATGCTGGCGGAAAGGTCGGCGGGGAAGCCGTGACAGGACACGGAGTAGTGGCGAAGGTCGGTGTAGCTTTCCAGATCTTCGGCGCGGAGGCGGTTGTGCCGGATCATCTCCTGGACGACCTGGCCGGCGGAGACGCGAGCTTGTTGGGGGCAGCCACTGCGGCGGAGACGAAAATGCCGATGAGCAAACAAAGGGCGAGGGCGTTAGCGCGAGGTTTCAGGTGCAGGGAGTGTGTTCCCCGGGAACGCGGCTGAACTGGAATTGTATGCGGCATGATCCGCGCGCCAGTCCATTCGTCTCCTGTGCGTTGAACCGACGTGTCGCATCGTCGATCGCGGTTACGCCGGAACTGGCGATCGCTCTGAAACGGCGGATTCCGATCCAATGCAAAGCGGCGGAGGTTTCATGCCCCGCCGCTTTTTGCATCGCGAGATACCGGATGGGCAACTCCGGTCAATGGGGTTTCTGATCGCCGTGCGGCGATGCTGCATGAGCCGGATGCGAGGCGGTGTGGCCCTTCGCGGGATGGGATGCTCCATGCGCAGCGCCCCCATGGGAGGAAGCCGGGTGAGATGGATGCGACCCGCCGCGGGGGGCACTATGCGCGGCGCCACCGTGGGAGTAGGCGCCGTGAGCCGGATGCGAGGCGCCGCGGGCTGGCATGTGGCCCGCGTAACGGCTGTGATTGGCCAGATAGCCACCACGACCGTGGTAACGGCCTCCGCCGGCAGCGACAAAGCGATGATGGCCCCAGCCATGAGCATAGCCCCAGCCGGCCCATGGGCCAACGCCAAGGAAGATGCCGTTGTAGAAGTACCCGGGGCCATAGTAGCCAGGAGGCGCGCAGGCGTAAGGAGCGTAGTCGTAGTAGCCGTAGGGGCAGACGGGTGGAACGCCGATGTTGATGACAATTTGCCCCTGAGCAACCGGGGCCACAGGTGCCACAGCCAGGCCCATGAGCAATGCCGCGGCGCCGAGCAGAGTTTTAAATCCACGCATATTGAGACTCCTCCTTGCAGGAAGTCAACAGCGATTGCATGCTTATGGGGTGCCCGGCTGGTTTGAGGGAAAGACACCAGACGGGTCGACGCACGGGATTTTTTCCCGAGCATCCCTCACAATTTTGGGATCGCCCACTCATATTACGCCCGTTATGCCAGCGCCTGTCTGACGGAAGGAACCTTTTCCCGTCTAAATTTCAAGAATGACCGGCATGATCAGCGGACGGCGGCTGGTGTTCTTCTGGATGTAGCGCTTGAGGTCGATGCGGATTTTTTCCTTGATGACGCCGTAGTCGGCTTTTTCCTCGGCGCTGGAATTGTCGAGGGTCTGGGTGACGACCTGGCGCGCGCCTTCCATCAGATCGGGCTCACCGCCGACAAAGCCGCGGCTGACCAACTCGGGCTGGCGCTCCACCTTGCCGCTGAGCTTGTTGATGGTGAGGATGGGCAGGACGATACCGTCCTCGGAGAGATGGCGGCGATCGCGGATGACGAGGTCTTCGACGACATCGGCGGTGGAACCGGAGTCGATGCAGACGCGGCCGGCGGTGACTTTGCCGATTTTCCGGGCGTCACTGCGATCGAGTTCGAGGACTTCCCCGTTCTCGATGGTGAGGGCAAGATCGACGACCCCGAGGCGCTGCGCGAGTTCCGCGTGCTTCTTCAGGTGACGGTAATCGCCGTGGATGGGAATGAAGAATTTGGGGCGCAGGAGGTTGATCATCAGCCGTTGCTCTTCCTGGCTGGCGTGGCCGCTGACGTGGATCAGCCCGGAAGCGCCGTCGTCGTAGATGACGTGAGCGTCGCGGCGGCAAAGGTGGTCGATGACGCGGAAGATGGACCTCTCATTCCCCGGAATGACGCGGGAGCTGAGGATGACGGTGTCGCCGGCGGTGATGCGGGCGTGCTTATGGTTGTCCACCGCGGCGCGGCTGAGCGCCGACATGGGCTCGCCCTGCGTGCCGCTGATGAGGACCATGACCTCTTCCGGCGCGTGGTCGGCGATCTGGCCGGGATGGATGAGCAGGCCGGGCGGAATGTCGATG
Source organism: Acidobacteriaceae bacterium (assembly GCA_035503835.1). GTDB lineage: Bacteria > Acidobacteriota > Terriglobia > Terriglobales > Acidobacteriaceae > Palsa-343. The sequence goes on from DATJSY010000057.1 coordinate 76,578, forward strand.
TAGCCGAGGTCCTGAGCGATCTCGGAGGACTCCAGCATGGAGCGGCCGACCACCGCGACCTTGCGGCCATGCACGCGAGCCAGCTCCAGAGCGATGCGGATGCGGTAGATCGACGAGGAGAAGCAACTGAAAAAGAGCTTCTTCTTCGTGCGGGAGAAGATCTCGTCGAGACGCGGCTTCACGGCCCACTCGCTGGGGGTGTAGCCGGGACGATCCACATTGGTGGAATCCTGGAAGAGCGCGAGAACGCCGCGCTGGCCGTATTCTGCGAAGCGATGCAGGTCGAAAGCCTTGCCGTCGGGCGGCGAGAGATCGATCTTGAAATCGCCGGTGTGGACGACGATGCCGACGGGGGTCTCGATGGCGAGGGCTACGCAGTCGACCAGGGAGTGGGTGACGCGGATGGGCTCGATGGTAAAGGCGCCGAGGGTGAAGCGGGCGCCGGGAGCCATTTCGATCATCTCGGAGTCGTCGAGCAGAGCGTGCTCTTCCAGCTTGCCTTCGACATAGGCGAGGGTGAATTCGGTGCCGTAGACGGGGACGTTGAGCTCGGAAAGAATCCAGGGCAGGCCGCCGATGTGGTCCTCGTGGCCGTGGGTCAGAATGATGGCTCGGACGTGGTTTCTGTTCTCGATGAGGTAGGAAATGTCGGGAACCACGATATCGACGCCAAGGAGCTCGGATTCCGGAAACATGAGCCCGGCGTCGATGACGATGATGTCGTCCTTATAGCGGAGAGCCAGGCAATTCATGCCGAACTCGCCGAGACCCCCCAGAGGAATGACTTGCAATTTTGCGTCGGCCATGAAACCCCGCGTGTGGCCCGCTTCGGCGGGCTCGTCAGGAAAGCAAAAGGAACGGTGCGGCTAGCAGCGAAAGCGGACGCAGGAAGACATCCGCGGCAAAGGACAGAATACCAGCCGGAACCAGCCGGGCGCGGCTGCCTCCGGACGGAAGAGGGGCTAATACTCCGGCGTTGCCGCCGGGCAATAGGCCTGCTTGGCGTTTACGATCAGATCGGGGATGCCTTCCACGCGCACCTCGATGCTGTGGCAACTACCGCTCAGCGTCGACTGGTGACTGATGTAGTCGATGGTATAGGCGGTGCGGACGGAATCGGCGATCTTCGTAAAGGCGTCCTGCATGCCATTCTCGCTGAACTCGTTCAGCACGATGCCGCCGGTATCCAGCGCGTAACGGGGCAGAAGGTCGTCCGGCTGGAGAAAAGGAATCTTGGCGCGGTCCAGATAGCCGATGCCCCACAGAGAGGCGTCGCCCACCCCGGCTCCGTAGACGGAGATGTTGTTCGTGAGCAGGTACTGCACGACTTCCTTATAAGTAGCCTTGCTGCGAACGTTGCGGCCGTCGCTGACGACGTAAATGATGCGGCGGCGTCCGGGGGGCTGGCTGGCCAGCTGCTCGGCGGCGTAGAGGATGGCATCGTTCAGCGGGTGCGCCTCGTGGGGCAGGACAAGAAAGCCGCCCATGTTGCCCTGCTGGGGCTCCAGAGTCGGGTCCGCAGGCTGGCCGTTGACGGTCGGCCCCTGCGCGAAAGGCCCGTCGACAATGGGAACGCCCATCTCCTGGCCGGGCCTTTGGGCCATGGTCAGAGCAGCGGGCAGCCGCGCGCCTTCGGCACCGGTGAAATCGGTCACCAGCTCCGGCGATGTACCGGCATAGGTGACAATCGCGACGCTGTCGGCCGGGGTGAGCGAGCCGGCGATGACGGAAAGGCTCTGGTTCACCTTCTGCATGACGTCAGCAGGCAGGGTGTCGTCGATAACGAGCGCGATGGAGAGCGGATACTGGCCTGTGGTGAAATACCAGATGCGCTGGCGGACGCCATTGTCATAGACATGGAAGCGCCACCAGGGCAGGCCGGCCACCAGCTGATGGTGCTTGTTCATCACGGTGACCGGAACGTCGACCACCGTGGTGTGGACGATGAAAGTCTTGGTGTGATCGGTGGCTGCAGGCGGCGGGGGCGGTGGCACAGGAGCCTCGCCCGGCTTCGGCATCATCGGCGGCGTCTTCTGAAACTGGTCAGGAGGCGGCGTTCCCTGGGGGGCCTGGACGATACCGCTCTCAATATGAGGAGCGGTCTGGCCGGCATTGGCCGGACCGAAGGTCTGGTCGTCCGGGATGCCGGCGCCCTTGCCGGGAACCACGTCATTTTTCAACTGGGAAAGCGGCGGAGCCTTGGGCGCGGGCGTATTCGGCACGGGCGCGTTGGGGGCGGGCGCCTGAGTCTGCGGCTGGGTCTGGGACTGAGACTGGGGAGCAGGTGCATTAGGAACGCTCTGCTGACCAAAAGCGACCCCCAGAAAGAGCAGCGAAAGCGCGCTGAATCCCGCTCCGCGCATGAAACCCCCGATCCGTCCCGAAACCCGCAAAATACGCCTTTCGCTGGCCCGGCATCCGCCGGGTGCATCCATGATGTTGAGATGCGCCGCCCAGGAAGACCGGGGCGTATTCTCAAGATTACCAGAGCTTCGGGATGGCTGTTCGCTGTAACCCATTGTCCGGCTGTTCCGTCTAAGAGGGCATGGCTGTGCGCTGGCTGCGCGTTTTCCTGATACCGGCAATCCTGGCGGCGACCGCTGTCCCTGTGACGCGGGGACAGGAGCTTCCGTCACCCGACGCTCCGCCGGTGAGCACCGTGCCGCCGACGGACAATACAGCTCCGACGGGCCCGCCGACCGAGACGCTGCACGTTACCTCGAACCTGGTGACCGAATACTTCACGGTGCGCGATAAGCACAACGCGCTGATCCCGAACCTGACGAAGAACGACTGCTTGGTGTCCGACGATCGTCAGCCGCAAAAGCTGGTGAGCTTTCACGCGCAGGCGGATCAGCCGCTGACGCTGGGGATTCTGATCGACACCAGCGGCAGCCAGCAGTACGTCCTGCCACTCGAGCAGCAATCGGCCGACGAGTTTCTGAGCCGGGTGCTGCGGCCGAAGGACCAGGCGTTCGTAGTCAGCTTCGATATCGGCGTCCATCTGGAGCAGGACTTTACGAACAATGTGCACGAGCTGGAGGCAGCGATCAACCACGTCGAGATCAACACCGGCGGCGGCAGCGGCCAGGTGGGAGTGCCGGGGATCGGCGAGGGGCCGATTCCGACTCAGGGAGCGCCCAAAGGAACGGTGCTGTACGACGCGGTCTTCCAAACATCCACCGAGAAGATGGCCGGGCTGACGGGACGGAAGGCGCTGATTTTGCTGACGGACGGCGAGGATGAAGGCAGCGACATGAGAATCGGACAGGCCATCGCTGCCGCGCAGAACTCCGACGTCATCGTGTACGTGATTCTGATCGCCGATCCCGCCTTCTATTACCAGCCGGGTTACGGGATCCCCATGGGCTATTCGGGCGCGGCCGCCATGCACGACCTGACGCTGCCCACCGGCGGACACGTGATCAACGTGGGGCACAACGGCAAGAGGCTGGAGGATGCCTTCGACGAGATCGAAGAGGAGCTGCGGACGCAGTACGAGGCGCAGTACGTTCCCACCACACCGCTGAATGGCAGCTTTCACCCGGTGGACGTCGCCTGCCACGATCCGCAGGAAGCGAAGCTGAAAGTACAGGCGCGCAAGGGGTATTTCTCCCTGCCGAATCCCGATAACGCGGAGTAGGCGCGGGGCCTATCGAGCTGGGCGCTCCGAGCGAAGATGTTCCCGAAAGGCGCGCCATTCCTCGGCGGTAATCTCCCAGGTTTCGCCGGCAAGCGTGCCGGAGACGTATCCTTTCTCGCCGGTGGCGACAAGCCTCATGCCGGTTTTCTCTGAAATGCGGCGCGAGGCGAGGTTGGCGGCAGCCTTGGAGACGCGCAGGAGCGGAAAGCCAAGCACATTGAACCAGTAGTCGTTGGTCGCGACGACGGCTTCGGTCATGAGTCCCTGGCCTTGAAGCTCGGGGACGAGCCAGAAGCCACGATTGTTGTCGTCGCTGCGGAAGAGGCCAACAGCGCCGATGAGCCGATCCGCCGCGGAACGGAGCCGGAGCGTCCAGTGCCACTGCTCACCGCGGGCGACGGCAGGAAGGGCGATATCGCGGTACCAGGCGAGAGCGCCGTCCGACGGGTAGGGCCACGGGACGACGGTGCTGAGGAAGCGCACGATCTCCCAGTGAGGAAAGAGCTGCTGCGTCTGGTCCGCATCGGCGAGCTCGAGCGGACGCAGGAGCAGGCGCGGGGTCTCAAGCAGCCGCGTCATGCCCATGGATGGGCAGCAGAGCCGCGCCGAGCAGCCCGGCGTCGCTGAGCTGCGCGGGAGCGATGTGTGTGCGGCCCGGCTGGAAAACGGCGGGATCGTCGGGCATCGAGAGGCGATAGACGTAGCTCATTTCGCGCACCGTTGCAAACATGCGAGGCGCAAACAGCGGCCAGGCTGCGGCGGCGCCACCTCCGAGAATGTACAGGGGCAGATCGAGGGCGTTGATGAGGTTGGCGAGCGAGAGGCCCAGGGCGCGGCCCATCTCATCGAAAACCTGAAGCGCGCGAGGATCGCCGGAGGCGGCGAGCTGCGCGACGACGGAGGCGGTGAGCGGCGAGGCCGAGCCGTTACCGTCAGCGGAGCCGAGGCCGAGCTGGCCGGCGCGGCGGACAATGGCCGTGGCTGAGGCGTACATCTCGAGGCAGCCGCGGGCGCCGCAGGGACACGGAGGCCCGTTGGGATCGAGGGGTCCGTGGCCGGACTCACCCGCCGCGCCCTGCATGCCGTGCCAAATGCGGCCTTCGAGGACGATGCCACAGCCGACGCCGGTGCCGAGCGTGAGCATGCAGAGGGAGTTCGAAGCGTAGGCGCGGCCCGCGCCGAGCAGACATTCGCCATAGGCAGCGAGGTTGGCGTCGGAGTCAACGGAGACGCAGCGACCGAGCCGGCGCTCGAGTTCCTCGCGCAGGGGAAGGCCGTCGAAGCCGGGGAGATTGGGGGGATGGTGCAGGATGCCGGCGGGAAGCTCGAGCGGGCCGGGGCTGCCGACGCCGACACCCAGCGGCCGGGCGCCGAGCCGGTGTTCGAGGAGGGCGCCGATGGCTTTGGCCATGTCGTCGAGGACGCCATGGGGTCCGGCGGCGAGGCGGGTGGGCTGGCTGATGTGGTCGAGGGCCTCGCCCTGGGGCGTGACAGCGGCGACGCGGAGATTGGTGCCGCCCAGATCGACGCCGATGGAAAAGGCTTGCATGGTGAATGGAATCTCCATCATAACCCTGGGAGGATGATATCGATACCGCAAATGCCATCACGCGGATTCGGTGAATCAGATTTGCGAGCCCGGATTCGCGAGTCCGGGTTCGCGTATCCGGATTCGCTTATCATAGGGGCTGCATCCAACGGGATATCAGTCCGGTTCATTTCTGCTAACCAGCCCAACGAAAAGGAGACAGCTATGCAACGCACGGCGAGCGCCGTCTGGCGCGGTGGTCTGAAAGACGGCAAAGGAACCATCTCCAGCCAGAGCGGAGTGCTCAAGGAGACGCAGTATTCGTTTGGAACGCGCTTCGAGAACGGAATCGGGACGAATCCCGAGGAGCTGATTGCGGCGGCGCACGCCGGGTGCTTCACCATGGCGCTGAGCGCGCAGCTGGGCAACGCCGGCCTGACGCCGGAGTCGCTGGAGACGACGGCGGAGGTGAAGTTTGAGAAGACCGACGATGGATTTGCGATCACGGCCATTCACCTGACCACGCGGGCGAAGGTTCCGGGCGCGACGGCGGACAAATTCGAGACGGCGGCGCAGAACGCGAAGAACGGCTGCCCGATCTCGAAGCTGTTCAAGGGCAATACGCAGATCACGCTGGACGCGAAGCTGGTATAACCGGGAATGATGAGGGGCATGGCGCCGCGGGATCCCGCGGCGCTTGCCTTCTGCGGGGCACAAACAGCAAGCATGGAACCTGTCACGCATTTTCTAACCGGCGCGTGCCTGGGGCGCTCGGGATGCAATCGCAGGACGGCGTACGCGACGCTGGCGATGGTGCTGGCGGCGGAAGCGCCGGACATCGACCTGCTGTGGGGCTTTCGCGGGCCGGTGGCGGAGCTGCAGCACCATCGGGGCCTGACGCACTCAATGATCTTCGCGCCGGCCATGGCGCTGCTGGTGACGGGATTCGTCTGGTTGCTGGACCGGCTGCGGAAGAAGCGGCCGCCGATCCCGGTGAAGTGGGGATGGGTGTGGCTCTTCGCCATGCTCGCGGACCTGAGCCACCTGGCGCTGGACTACACGAACAACTACGGGGTGCGGCCGTTCTTCCCTTTCAGTCCGCACTGGTACGCCTGGAGCATCGTCTACATCTTTGATCCGTGGATGTTCCTGGCGCTGCTGCTGGCGCTGGTGATTCCGGCACTGCTGGGACTGGTGGACCGGGAGATCGGTGTGCGCAAACAGCGGTTCAGGGGACGCGGGTGGGCAGTCGGGGCGCTGGTCTTCGTGCTGGGTTGGTGGGGACTGCGCAGCGTTGAGCACAGCCGGGCAATCGATCTGGTGGAGAACGGCAACTATACGCAGGAGCCGTTGCTGCGCGTGGCCGCCGAACCGACGATGATGAGCCCCTTCACCTGGCGAGTGCTGACGGAGACGCCCGGCACGTATCGGACGGCGAAAGTGGACACGCTGACGGACCAGGTGACGACGAACGACTACTCCGACGTGATCTACAAACCGCCGATGACGCCGGCCCTGACCGCGGCGGAGCGGACGTACCTGGGGCGGGTCTATCTGGACTGGTCGAAGTGGCCGGTGATCGAGGATCGCGGGGCCGTGAAAGCGCCGGGAGCGGACTTTGCGCCGGACGCGAACTGGCACACGGTGGAGTTTCAGGATCTGCGATTCGGGTATGAGCCGAACGAGGGCGATCGCACGCAGGCGCCGCCGGATCCGCCGCTGAGCGGATGGGTGTACGTGGGGCCGGGCGGCGAGATCGAGGGGATGTTCATGGCTCGACACGAGCAACCGCTGCCGTGAGCGGGCGCGGGTAAGTTGAACGAGATTGAGCGCAACTTGACCTTCGGCGTCCGCGTCCGCAGAATGGAAGCAGCCGGGTGGCGGGTTTCATTCGGGGCTGAGCGGGGGAACAATGGGCGCATATCTGCTGATTGTCGTTGCGGTCCTGAGCCGCGTGGTGCCGCATCCGTGGATGAACTTCACGGCGGTAGGCGGCGGCCTGCTCTACTTCGGAGCGAAGCGCCCGCTGCGCGAGATGGCGCTGCCGCTGGTTGCGCTGATGACGACCGATTACTTCCTGACCGTGTTTTTCTACCGCTATCCGTGGCACACCAGCGAGTACCTGGTGACGTGGGCGTGGTACGCGGGCGCGATCGTTCTGGGGCGGATTCTGCTGAAGCGCAAAGTGAATGCGGGCCGCCTGATCGCCGCGCCGGTGCTGGCGGCGACCTCGTTCTTCGCGGTCAGCAATTTCGCGGTGTGGGCGGCTTGGCCGACGTATCCGCACACGCCGGCGGGGCTGGGCGCCTGCTACGTGGCCGGGCTGCCGTTCTACGGCAACGATGTGGTTTCGACGACGCTGGTGACCGGCCTGGCGTTTGGCTTGCCGATGCTGGCCAGGAAGATGGCAGCAATGAGGACGCCAAAGCTGGCTGCATGAATCTGCCGGCAGCGGAAAGGCAATGGCCGCCCGGGAGGGTGGCCACTGGCTTTTGGGAGACGTACAGGTCCGGTTGAGCTTCTCCCTGAAACAGAGTTCGCCGCTACATCGGCTGGGAATCCGGGCGCCGCTGCACCCGGCCCGACAGCATCAGGAAACCCGCCACTGCAATTACGTTGAGCACGATCTTGCCGATGAGGTCGTTCCGGCTCCACGCGCTTCCGAGAAAGCCCGCGATCATGCAGACGAGGGTCGCTGCGAAAGCCGCCGCCCATCGGTGCAGCCCAGTCCATCTCGCGGGCGCGGCCCGGTGCCCCAGCACCAGAATCGCGATGATCGCCCACGCCACGCCGGCCGCGAGCGGCGCGCCAAAAGCGACCCGGGGCTCCTCCGCTGCGAAAACAAAGCCCATCAGCGCCTACCACCGAGAGCCGAGCATCACTACGGCCAGACCCACCAGCCAGGCCGACGGCGCCGAGCACGATGGGAGCCCTGCCTTTCCGCGGCCGCGCAGCGGGTACGCTGACCATGCGAGCGCCAGGATACTCGCGAACCCCGCTGCAATCGTCACCGCGGCCGGATGATATGCGGGCAGACGGAACACTCTCGGCCGTACTCGCCTGATCCACGCATACCAGGTGATCCGGCAACCCAGCAGGAAGACGACGGATGTGATGATCATTCCCCGGCTTGGCAGCCAGCGATCGTTACGGCGAGCGGAAAAACCACAGCTCTGTGACGCCCGCCGGCACCAAAACCACCCAGACGCTCTCAAAGCCTAGCATGTACAGGAAGTAAATCCAGTTCACGCCCCACGCGCGCCCATCATGGGCGAGCGCGCCAGGGAGCGGCAAGAGCGCCAAAGACGTCTGCTGGATGAGGAACTCCTCGGCGATCGACAATCCCAGGCCGAGAGAGAGCAGGCTCGGCCATCGTCCGCCCCGGCGCCGCACCAGCTCGCGAATGAGCAGTGCGCCGCAGCCCCACACCATCATCTCGTCGGGCACCAGCGCGAAGATGACACTGACCCTGGTTGCTCCGCTCAGGACCTCGCCGATGAACGGCGCGAGGAAGACCAGGGCCAGCGCCGGTTTCCAGCCGCCCTCTTGCACGGTTTTCTTCTCCGTTACGAAACCCGCGACTCACCTTGCTGTGCCTCTCCAGGCACAGCTGCAGAGTCGCGTGAGAAGGCACGCTGGCCCAGTGGACCTTGTCAGCAAAGCAGCCTGACATTTGTCATAGGTCCTGGTGCGTTCGGTCGGAGAGAAGCACAGTGAAATGCCCCAGGTGAGTGCGCCCCGCCCGGGCGCACCAGAGAGAAATGGCTGCCTCTGCAGGTGGCTATTTTGCACCGGTGCGGAGCGCCTACTTCGCCGCGAGCTGGCGCAGGACGTACTGCAGGATGCCGCCGCTCTGAAAGTAGAGGATCTCCTGCGGCGTGTCGATGCGGATCTTCGCCGCGAAGGCTCTGGTCTTGCCGCTGGTGTCAGTCGCCCGGACCTTCAGCACGGATCCGTCGGCGAACTTCGAATCGAGCAGCGCTTTCAGGCCTGGAAAGTCGTAGGTTTCTTCGCCGGTGAGGCCGAGCAATTCGACATTTTCGCCCGTCGCAAACTGCAGCGGCAGGATGCCCATGCCCACCAGATTCGAGCGGTGGATGCGCTCGAAGCTCTCGGCGATGACGGCGCGGACGCCGAGCAGGCAGGGACCTTTGGCCGCCCAGTCGCGCGAGGAGCCGGAGCCGTACTCCTTGCCGGCGAGGATGACGAGCGGCGTGCCGCGCTCAGCGTATTTCACCGAGGCGTCGAAGATGGACATCTGCTCGCCTTCGGGGAGCAGGCGGGTGACGCCGCCCTCCGTGCCGGGCGCGAGCTTGTTGCGCAGCCGGACATTGGCGAAGGTTCCACGGACCATGATCTCGTGATTGCCGCGGCGAGAGCCGTAGGAATTGAAGTCGGCGGGCTTGACGCCGTGCTCGGTGAGGTATTTCCCGGCGGGCGAGCTGAGCTTGATGGATCCGGCGGGAGAGATGTGATCCGTCGTGACGGAATCGCCGAGAACGGCAAGCACGCGAGCGCCGGTAATGTCGGTGACGGGCGCGGGCTGGGCGCTCATGCCGTCGAAGTAGGGCGCTTTGCGGATGTAGGTGGAGTCCGGCTCCCACTGGTAGACGTCGCCGGTGGGGAAGCTGAGCTTCTGCCAGTTGGCGTCGCCGTGGCTGACGGTGGCGTACTCCCTGCGGAAGCTGTCCGAGGAGATGGACGAGGCGATGACGCTCGAGACTTCCTGCTGGGAGGGCCAGACGTCGCGCAGGAAGACCGGCTGGCCGGATTTGTCCTTGCCGAGGGGCTGATGGTCGAAATCGTGGTCGATGCGGCCGGCAAGCGCGTAGGCGACCACCAGCGGCGGCGACATGAGGTAGTTGGCACGGACGTCGGAATTGATGCGCCCTTCGAAGTTGCGATTGCCGCTGAGGACGCTGACTGCGACAAGGCCGTGCTGCTCAATGGCCTTCGATACGTCTTCCGGGAGCGGGCCGGAGTTGCCGATGCAGGTGGTGCAGCCGTAGCCGACGGTGTTGAAGCGCAGCTTGTCGAGCCACGGGGTCAGGCCGGATTTGTCGTAGTAGTCGGTAACGACGCGGGAGCCGGGCGCCAGCGAGGTCTTCACCCAGGGCGGAACGGTGAGACCTTTCTCGACGGCCTTCTTCGCGAGCAGGCCGGCGGCAACCATGACGGAGGGATTCGACGTATTGGTGCAACTGGTAATCGCGGCAATGACCACGGATCCGTGGTCCAGGTACGGTTCGACGTCCACGCCGAAACGCTCCTTCACGGTGTGGGCGATGTGGCTGTTGCCGCCGGGCTCGGGCGCGGCGTGCGTGGATTGCGGATTGCCATTGGCGGACATGTGGCCGCCCTCGCCTTCCCAGCGGAGCGCCTGGCGCTCGCCGACTTTATCAGCATTGGGGCCGAGCAGCGAGGGGAGCTGCTTTTTGAAGCTGGCTCCTGCTTCGCGCAGCAGCACGCGATCCTGCGGGCGCTTCGGTCCAGCGACGCTCGGCTCAACCTGGGCGAGGTCGAGGGAGAGCGTCTGCGAGTACTCAGCTTCGGGCGAGTTCGGAGTGTGGAAGAGGCCCTGCTCTTTGAAGTACGCTTCGACCAGCGCGATCTGCTCGTCGGTGCGGCCGGTAAGGCGCAGGTAGCGCAGCGTTTCCGCATCGACGGGGAACAGGCCGCAGGTCGCGCCATACTCGGGGGCCATGTTGCCGATGGTGGCGCGGTCGGCGAGGGGCAGCTCCGCAATGCCGGGGCCGTGGAACTCGACGAACTTGCCGACGACGCCGAGTTTGCGCAGCATTTCGGTCACGGTGAGAACGAGGTCGGTGGCCGTGGCTCCTTCGCTCAGCTTCCCAGTGAGTTTGAAGCCGACGACCTGCGGGACCAGCATGGAAATGGGCTGGCCGAGCATGGCGGCCTCAGCTTCAATGCCGCCGACGCCCCAGCCGAGCACGCCAAGGCCGTTGATCATGGTGGTATGCGAGTCGGTGCCGACGAGCGTGTCGGGATACGCCCGCGGCTTCTCGTCCGCAGTGGTGAAGACCACGCGGGCGAGATATTCCAGGTTGACCTGGTGGCAGATGCCCATTCCCGGTGGCACGGCGGAGAAGTTGCGGAAGGCCGACTGTCCCCACTTGAGGAAGGCGTAGCGCTCGCGATTGCGCTGGAATTCGAGCGCGGCGTTGACGGAGTAGGCGTTGCCGGTGCCGAATTCATCCACCTGGACGGAGTGGTCGATAACCAGCTCGGCGGGCTGGAGCGGATCGATCTTCTTCGGATCGCCGCCCAGGACTTTCATGGCGTCGCGCATGGCGGCCAGATCGACGATGGCGGGCACGCCGGTAAAATCCTGCATGAGAACGCGGGCGGGCATCCAGGAAATCTCGCGGGAAGGCTCGGATTTGGGATCCCATTTCGCGAGAAACTCAATGTCCCCGGCGGTGACGGATTTGCCGTCCTCGTGGCGCAGCAGGTTTTCGAGCAGGATGCGAAGACTGAAGGGCAGGCGCGCGAGGCGGGTGCCGCGGTTTTCGAGGGCGCTGAGGCGGAAGATGGCGTAGCTCTTGCCGCCGGCCTTGAGTTCGGACTGGCTGCCGAAGGTGTTCATGATGCAAATCCTTTCGAAAGTGAGAGGCGCACGGGCTCTGCTCCGCGCCGCCGCGAGGCTCGCAGACGACGGAGCATCAGACAAGCATGAGTCAGGCGGGAGTGCGTCGTCCGCGATCGGGACGGCCACGCCGGAAGCGCCGCAGCAGCGGGGGCAGCGAGAGTCTGGAATCCACAATCACCGCAGTTATTGTAGAACGACTCTTCTTCGGGATGCAGCGGCCGGCAGTGCCCGGGGCCGGTGCGGTGCCGGGCCTGAATGTGAATTATTCTTAACAATCGGTCATTAACTACGGTTTACAACCTTCTGCCCTGCCGGTACACTCAGTTCTTGTGCTTCCGCCGCATTGGATGCGGGGCGGAGGAGCCATTCTCTCAGTGTCTGCGGGCCAGCAGTGAAACCGATGAGCACCGGCGCACAATCCGGGCGGGTCGAGCCGGGCGTGGGCGATGTCGTCGTCACCCACGAGGACATCGACCGGGCGCGGGACCGCGCGAAGGTGCGGGCGGCGCGGATGGCGCACGGCCTGCGCGCGCGAGCCTGGCTGCTGTGGCTGCTGATCGGGCCGGGGATTCTGGTGATGCTGGGCGAGAACGACGGCCCCAGCATGCTGAGCTACGCGGCGACCGGGGCGACGTACGGGCTGGGCTTCTTCCTGCCGTTCGTGGCGCTGACGTTCGCGATGGCGCTGGTAGTGCAGGAAATGACGGTGCGGCTGGGCGCGGCCACACATCGCGGGCACGCGGAACTAATCTTTGAGCGCTTCGGGCCGTTCTGGGGCTGGTTCTCCATGATCGACCTCGGGATCGGCAACTTTCTTACGCTGATCACCGAGTTCATCGCGGTGCGGGCGGGCCTGGGATTCTTCGGCGTTCCGCCGTGGGCGGCGATTCTGATCGCGCTGGCGATTCTCTACTCCGCGCTGCTGAGCCACCGGTACTGGACCTGGGAGCGGGTGACGCTGCTGGTAGCCGCCTTCAATTTGGTTTTCATTCCCGTGGCGCTGATGGCACACCCGGACTGGAGCGCCTTCGGGCACGGGTTCGCGACGTGGAAGCCGCTGCCACCGCTGGACAAGGGCACCGTGCTCTTCATCCTGTCGAACATTGGCGCGACGGTGACGCCATGGATGCTGTTCTTCCAGCAGAGCGCGACGGTGGACAAGGGCCTGACGACGAAGGACATTCGCTTTGGGCGAATGGATACGGTGCTGGGCGCGGCGCTGGCGGCGGCGGCGGCGATCGGAGTGATCGTGGCCACGGCACCGCTGGCGGGGCACATCAGCGCGGGGAACTTTGAGGCGGCGCAGTTCGCGCAGGCGCTGGAGCCGATGATTGGGCACGTGGGCGCGGCGCTGTTCGCGCTGGGGATGGTGGAAGCCGGGATCGTGGCGTCGATCACGATCTCGACGTCGTCGGCATACGCCTTCGGCGAAGTGGCGCGGAAACCGCACAGTCTGAATCTGCCGGTGGCGGAAGGCAAGGCGTTCTACGCGGTGCTGGGACTGTGCGCGGCGGCGGCGGCGGGCATCGTGCTGATTCCGGGATTGCCGCTGGTGTTCGTCGTGCTGGTGGTGAATGTGGTCGCGGTGCTGGCCATGCCGCCGGCGCTGGTGTTCCTGTATTTGCTGGTGAACGACCAGGAGATCATGGGAGAGGTGAAGAGTCCGCGCTGGGCGAATCTGCTGGCCGGCGCGGTGGTGGTGCTGCTGACGGCGGCGGGCGTGCTGTACGGCGTGAGCGCGGTGGCGCCGAACGCGCTGACGTGGCTGGGCGGACACTGAGGAGCGAAGCATGACGGCAAAACACGAGTATGTGAGCGATGCGGACGCGGGGTTCGTGCTGTCGACGCTGGAGCCGGATCAACTGGCCGAGGCAAAGCGCGTCGGGGTTCCGCGGCGAACTCTGCGCGGCGGCGAACTGGCGCTGCTGTGGGCGCTGCGCGTTTACGTCGTCTTCATGATGGCCGTGGTCTTCTGGCAGGCGTGGATCGCGACACGGTGAGTTAAGCGGCCAGCAGCCAGTCGCCAGCGGCAAGCGCGAAGGTGATGGTCCAAAGGGCCGAGGGCAACTCGGGGGGCTTCCATGACCCGCGCTGGCTCGCATCGGGCTGCTGCTGGTACGCTCGGAATCAGAATGAAAATCCTGGTGATTGGCGGGGGCGGGCGCGAACATGCTCTGTGCGCGGCGATTCGCCGCTCGCCGCGGGCGACCGAAGTGGTGTGCGCGCCGGGCAACGGCGGCATGGCGCAGGCGGCGCGGTGCGTTCCGGTACATCAGAAGGATCTCGGCGATCTGCTGCGCGTGGTCGCCGAAGAGCGGCCGGATCTGACCGTCGTCGGGCCGGAGCGGCCGCTGGCGCTGGGTCTGGTGGACGAGATGCAACGGCGCGGGCTGAAGGTCTTTGGGCCGACGCGCGATGCGGCGCGGCTCGAAACCAGCAAGGCTTTCGCCAAGCGGTTCATGCAGCGGCATTCGATTCCGACGGCTAACTTCGCGGTGTGCGCGTCGCGGGCCGAGGCGATGGCGGCACTGGAGATGTTCCGGCATCCGGCGGTCATCAAGGCCGACGGTCTGCAGGCCGGCAAAGGCGTGCTGATCTGCGGGACGAAGGATGAAGCGGAGCAGGCAGTCGCGGGGTTGTTCAGCGGACATTTGCTGGGCACGGCGGAGACCAGCGTGGTCGTCGAGGAGCACCTGACCGGCGAGGAAATCTCGTTTCTCGTGCTGAGCGACGGCAAGCATGCGACGCCGCTGATTCCGGCGCAGGATCATAAGCGCATCGGCGAGGGAGACACCGGGCCGAACACCGGCGGCATGGGCGTCTACACCGCGGACACCATGCTGGACGCGCGAATGAGCGAGTGGATCCTGGAGCATGTGGCGCAGCGGGCGGTGAACGCGATGGCGCTCGAGGAGACTCCGTTTATAGGCGTGCTGTACTGCGGGCTGATGATGACGGCGACCGGGCCGATGGTGCTGGAGTTCAACGCGCGGTTTGGCGATCCGGAGACGCAGGCGATTCTGCCGCGCCTCGAGAGCGACCTGGTGGAAGCGCTGGAAGCCTGCGTGGAAGGCCGGCTGAGCGACACCGAATTCCGCTGGAAACCGGGCGCGTCGGCGTGCGTGGTGGCGGCGTCCGAGGGCTATCCAGGCGGCTACGCCCTGGGCAGGCCAATCTCGGGGCTGGACGAAGCGGCGCGGGTGCCGAACGTGGAGATTTACCATGCCGGGACCAGCGTCGAGGGCGGACAAACCCTGACCGCCGGCGGGCGCGTGCTGGGCGTAACGGCGACCGGGGCGACGCTCAGCGAGGCGCTCGATTCCACCTACGAGGCGATGGGCCGTATCTCCTTTGAGGGGATGGTGTACCGCAGGGACATTGGCTGGAGAGCGATGGGGAAGAAGCCGTAGCAGCCAGCCGTCAGCGGCCGGTATCCACCGATCAGGATTCCGGCGTTTCTGCCCTTCTGCGCCCCGGGACAAATCGCCATCAAATGCCGGGACTAAACAGAAGATTTGCCTCCACTCAGCCCAGTCCCGGATATCACTACCACCTGACCGACAGTCTGGGGACCAGGCGCATGCAGACGACAGCGGGCGGCAAACACAACCAGCAGGAGACCTGCATCAGCAACCCCTTAAGGCCCCACGGGCAACATTCGGAGGAAACTGCTTGCGGTCCGAAGATTTCTCCTTCCATCACCCGTCACTCATCCATCACTGGTTGGGCAGGGGCGGAAGATGAGGATGATAATTGGGGTACGGTGGAGGAGCGTAATGGGGCAGCGGGTGCTCCTTGAGCAGCTGCATTGCCACCGCAACCGCCTTGTCGAGCTGCGGATCCTGTCCTTCGCGCACGAGTCTGGGATCCTGCCACACTGTAATGTCGGGCGGGATGCCGTGGCCCTCCACGACCCAATGGCCGTGCAGCCCGCCGAGAGCCCACCGGGGATTAGAGACGAAGCCGCCATCCATCAGGATCGGCATTCCGCCCCAGCCATATAACCCACCCCACGTTCGCACACCCACGAGCGGCCCAAGGTGCGCCTTTCTGAAATACCAGGGCAAAGCATCGCCACCTGAGCCGGAGAATTGGTTGATGATCATGACTTTGGGGCCGAAGACAGCCTCCGGCGGCTCCAGATAAGTTTGGCCGTGCCGGGTCTCCTGAATGGCCATCGGTTCGCGATTCAAAAACATGATGATGTAGTCGGATAACTGCCCACCATGGTTGAATCGCTCGTCGATGATAACTCCCTCTTTATTCACCTGGGAAAAGAAATAGCGATTGAAGTTGGTAAAGCCACCAAACGCCGTGTCGGGCAAATAAACGTAAGCCAGCTTGCCGCCGCTCATTTGATCCACCTTACGTCGATTTCCTTCAATCCATGCCAGGTTGCGCAGCGCGTGTTCGCTCGGCACCGGGATTACGGTCACCAGACGTGAACCAGTGTCGTTGGGGTTAGGGCCGACTCGCAGGATTGTTTGCTCGCCTGCAAGATTCATGAAAAGGCTGTAGACGTTGTCCGTTCCGTAAAGCTCGCGGCCGTTGACCGCCAGCAGGTACTCGCCCGCCGTCACATTCACGCCCGGCTGGGTGAGCGGTGCGTGGAGCTGTGGATTCCAGTTCTCGCCGTTGTAGATTTTGGTGAGCTGATAGCGGCCGTTTCTGATCTGATAGTCCGCGCCGAGCAGGCCCACGTTCACCTCAGGCTCTTTCGGCTCATACCCGCCCCTGACAAACATGTGGCCAACCGTCAGGTAACTGAACATTTCGCGGAAAAGGAACGTCAGCCCATCGCGGCTGGCAACGCCGGGCAGGTAAGCAGCGAACTCCTTCTCGGCCGCGTCGATATCGAGACCGTGGTAGTCAGGGTCTGGATAGAAAGCGCGCTCAACCCGCCAGGCGTCATAATACATCTCCCGCCACTCTTCGCGGGGGACGACATAGACCTGCATGCCGGCGGTGTTCAACTGGCCTTCGCCGGGCCTGGGCTCAGCTGACGTTGGATTGATAAACCAGGCCTGATGCCCCGGCGCCCCTGTGCTGTAAAGCATTTTGCTGCCGTCGAAGGAAAGAGCGAAACCCGAAACGCCGGTCAGAAGTGTTGCTGTCCTGCGGGATTTGAGGTCAAACCTCAGCACAGCGGCTGTGGGCGGTGCCGGCACGCCTCCGTATGCAGGATTGACGATGGGCGCGCGCACCAGAAATAACTCACCAGCCTTGCCCGCAGAGAGAGATTGATAGCGGCCAGGCGGAATGGGCAGAGCGAGAGTGCGCTGGAGAATACCGGCAAAGTCGATCTGCACCTTTACCGGCTTCGGTTTCGCCCCTTCTTTCGCCGTCTCCCCGTTCGAGCTGTTTGCAGAAGGCCCGGCCACGTTCTCGTTGCCCGGCTCCGGCGCCAGCGGTGAAGGCAAAGTACTGCGCAGTACCGCGACGTAAACGCTGCGGGTTACGGGATGAGCCTGGCTCGTCATATCGAGCCAGCCCGTCGTCAGACCCATATTCGTGCTGCATGCAAAATAGATGTATTTGCCGTTCTTGTCGAAACTGGGGTAAAGGCAGTCGCTCATGCCGTCTGTAATCCGCGTTGAATTGTGAGACGCGAGCGAATAGACAAACACGGCACGCAAATGATTTGTGAGCTGCCTGGTGTATGTGAGCCAATCGCTGTCCGGTGACCATGTTGGGTCGAATTCATGAAGAGGAGTTGCGTAAAGATCGGTATCGACCAAAATCGGCGTCGGATGGGCGATGTCCACCACCCACAAGTGCAACGCCGAATCGCTGAAGGCGAGTTCCCTGCTGTCCGGCGACCACGTGAGCTGGTAATAAAAGGATGAGGGATTTCCGAGGTGGATGGTTTGAACCGCTCCCAGGCCGGTTTGGTTCCGAATGCGAAGATCGTACTCGCCATATCGGTCAGAAAAATACGCGATGTACCTGCCATCCGGCGACCACGCCGGATCACGGTCTTCGACGCCGGGGCTGTTGGTCAGATTTCGAATGTCGCCGTGCCTGGTGGGAACGGTAAGGATTTCGCCGTGGGCCTCAAAGAGCGCTCGCACGCCTGTGGGCGATATGTCGTAGTCCCGGATCTGCGTGGCCACCTTTTCAAAGTGCGGCTCGAGTTGTGGCATATCGCCCGCAACTGTGATGGGAACCAGATGCGATCGGTGCGACTTGAGGTTATAAAGATAAATTTGGCCGAATTGCGAATACGCGATGGCGCCAGGCCCGGCCGAAGCGGAAGTGATATCGAAGCCGGCATTCTGCAGGACCTGGCTCACTGTCCCGGTTTCAGTGTTATAGGCAAAAAGCGTGATTGGCCCGGCGCGGTCGGATAAGAAGTAGACAGTCTTGCCCACCCACATGGGGTCGCTGTCATTGGAATTGGGGCGCGGAACTTTAACGACGCTGGAATCCGCAAGGTTGGCGATCCAGATGGGCGTTGTTTGACCGCCGCGATAGCCTTTCCAGAAGGGCTCCCATTTGGAGTTGGGAACGTAGGCAAGGTGCGTGCCGTCCGGCGAATACGAGCCGCGCTGAGCCATAGGCAGGGGCAATTCCGCCGGGAAACCGCCAGTGACGGGCACGGTATAAAGCTGATTAGGATCGGAATAGCTGTATCGGTTGGAACGAAAGAGCACGCTACTGCCATCGGGCGTCCAGCCCACCGCGATATCAGGACCAGGATGATACGTGAGCCGGACCGGCTGGCCGCCGTCAGCGGCGACAACGTAAACATCCTCATTGCCATTGAAGACTCCGGAATAGGCGATCATCGAGCCGTCGGGCGAAAAGATCGGCCCGCTCAGGCGATCATTACCCGTCACCAGCCGGTGCCCCACGCCGCCCTGCCGGCTCACAATCCAGATGTCACCGCCATACTCGAATGCGATCTGCGTTTTGCTTACGGTCGGCGTTCGCAGGAGCAAAAGCGGCTGTGCTGCCAGAAGCGCACCGCCCGGCAATAAGAATGCCGCTGCCATCAGGAATTTCAGGCTTACACGGAGAATGTTCATTTTGAGCTCCCTCGATACACAGCTTCGTTCATTGCAGATCCAGACGAATCAGGGTTCAGCCAGCTCCATCAGCAGGGCACGCGCGTCGCGCCCGACTTCCCGATGCCGCAGATAGTCGCGCCCTTCGGGTGATTCAGCGACGCCAGCATCTGCGGTTCGCGCTCCTGGCGCGCCATCCGGGAGGGGCCCTGACGCAGCCATCCAGCAGAAAAGCGGCGGGCGAAGCCTTCCGGCAAGCAATAAACCATCAACCGGCCCGACAGTTGCGGCCGCGCGTCTTTCCATACCTGGCGCTCGTTCATTTGGGGAAAGGGGCAGAAAACCAGTTCGGTGAGAAGTCTAATCGAGCCGATGGCTGATGTGACAGCAAAATCCGGTTGCGGCCGGAAAATCGGGGTTCGCTCCGAGCGCGAGGGGAATCTGACGTATCAGTCTCAGGGAGCGCGCAGCGAGGCGGCTCAGGAGGATCCTATCGACTACGTGAGCAGCCCCGCCACGACCGTGAATGTTGCGGGGTAGGTTGACGCCCGGCATCTCCCGGAAAACAGCAGCATGGCGGGAAGCGGGGGAGTGTTCAGCGTTGCGAAGTCGAGGACTCTTTGCGCTCTCAGCCGCCTGCACCTGGACTTGATCGGGAAGCTCCTGAAGCGAGCCGCTCGGTGGCGCGGGATCGGGGTGAGGGCATCTCCGGCCACATCCTGCGTGCCGGTCACGCGACCGAGGCAGCCCGCAACGGCGTCAGCGAAGCGCGGCTCATGCGGCAAACTGGCCACAGGTCGGCCGCGATGTGCCGCGGTATATCCGGACGTGGCGGATCTTGAGCGAGACCGCCGCAGCTGGGCCGGGGATTTGAGGGAGTCCGGGGTCCGGGAAATCTGCTTCCCCGGGTGTCAGAATCCACGCCCCCTAATCTGGCGCCCCCGCCTTTCGGGCAGGCCTCCTCTTCCGCACTACCCACCTACGCCCGTCATGACAGCAGAATCGGGTTGGCCCGTACTCTGACACACAACCTGCACAGCGGGTGGCGGGGAGGCGAGGTTTTATAGAGGCTAAAGAGGGGTGTCGCTGATGCGGGCGTCGGTACCCATGGCCGCCCTGTGACAACGAAGGAAATAGATGCGGCTTAGTTCAAACGATCCAATCGAAACTGGCCAGCACAGCCGTGCCCCGAAGACCTCCATCGCCGCACGGCCAGTTCCGATTGGAAGCCACCGTTTTAGAGGATCTGTCCTGTGGAGGGGCCCTAAACCGCGGCCAAGAGCACTTGTCGTCTGGATAACTCAGCAACGGACGCCGGCATGACGCGGGAATTCGGGTCTTGTCACCGCATTGCGAGGGCCGGGACGCGCAGGGTCACGCGAGTTCCACGGCCGATCTGACTGGCGATCTCCGCGCTGCCGCCGTGAAGCGCCAGGATGCTCTGGACGATGGCCAGACCGAGACCCGTGCCGCCGGAAGTTGTGGAGCGCGAGGGATCGACGCGGAAAAAGCGATCGAATACCCTGGGCAGAGCTTCAGCTGGTATGCCGGCGCCTGTGTCGGAGACCTCGATGCGAATCGCTGCGTCTTCGGCCCTGGCCGCCAGAGTCACTGTCCCTCCGGTCGGGGTGTGCGCAATGGCGTTGGAGATGAGGTTGCTGACAGCCCGCAACATCAGGGCTCGATCCAGTTCCGCAGTCACAGGCTCCTTGCCCTCGTCTGTGACCAGCGATATACCTCCATCCGAAGCGGAAGCTTCATAGTAATCGCGAACCGCGCTGAGCAGCTTGCCGACGTTGACCTGCTCACGGCGCAGTTCCGTCAATGGGCTCTCGGCGCGGGCAAGAAACAGGAGATCGCCGATCAGTTCGGAAAGCCGAACCGCTTCTTCCAGTGTCGATTCAATCACCGCACGGTACTCGTTCACCGTTCGTGCACGGGCGAGAGCCACCTCAGCTTCGCCGCGGATATTATTAACGGGCGTGCGCAGGTCGTGCGCGATGTCAGCCGAGAATCTGGAAATCCGCTCGAAGGATTCTTCAATACGGTCCAGCATCTCGTTGAAGGTCCCTGCCAGCGATGACAGCTCCGACGGATAGCCTTCTGCCCGGATACGTTCGCGCAGGTTCGTCGAGGTAATGCTCCGCGCGGTCGCGGCGATCTCTTCCACGGGACGAATGCCATGGCGGGCAATCCAGTAGCCCAGGACGGGGAACAGGACTGAACTGGCCAGCAGGATGGCCCAAAACCACAATCGATAGCGTCTCAGCAGCTCTTCTTCCTGAGAAATGTCGATGGCGATCTGAATCGTATCGCGGCGAGCGGGCGAGGAGCCCGCCCAGGCAGTTGCGCTGGCGACCTGGAACGGCCGTCCATGGAACCCTGTCATCGAAACGGAATGTTCAGGAAGGTTCCCGGTGCGGCGGATGAGCTCCGCGACGTCCAGCTGTTCGGCCATCCCGGGCGTGGTCAGGATCGGCACGCCACGATCGTCCAGAAGGCGAATGTAGAACTGCTGGTACCGGCGGGCTGCAGTTTCCAGTTGAATCTCCTCCCGCAACCCATCCATGTCATCGGGACGCTCCCCCAGCATGGTACGGAGCACGTGCAGTTTGTCGGCCAGAAACAATGCCGTGCTCTTGTCCAGCTCCGTGCGCAGCACGATGTAGAGACTGGCTGTGGCGAGCAGCACGAGCACAAGTCCCACCAGAGAGTAGGCGGCCGCGAGTCGAAACGCCAGCGTCCTGCACAGGCGCGATGCCTCCGTCGCTTTACGACTCGGCTTCGAGGACATAGCCGGCCCCGCGTACGGTGTGAATCAGTTTGAAGGGGAAAGGGTCGTCCACTTTGCTCCGCAGCCTTCGCACGTTGACGTCTACAACGTTGGTATCGCTGTCGAAGTTCATATCCCAGACCATCTCGGCGATCAGCGTGCGGGAGAGGACTTCGCCGGCGCGGCGTGCCAGCAGGGTCAAAAGCAGGAATTCCTTTGCCGTCAGATCGATCTTCTGGCCTGCGCGGGTGGCGCGGTGGCGCAACAGATCAATTTCGAGATCGGCCGTGCGGATCGTCTCCTGTGTGCGCGCGGTTGACCGGCGCAGTAAAGAGCGCACCCGCGCGAGGAGTTCAGAGAATGCGAAGGGCTTCACCAGATAATCGTCTGCTCCGAGTTCGAACCCGCGGACTCGTTCGTGCACGGCATCCCGCGCCGTTAGCATCAGCACCAGTGCTTTGCGCCCTGCTCCGCGCAGTCCCGCCAGCACGTGCCATCCGTCTGCCGCCGGGAGCATGACATCGAGAATGATCAGGTCAAACTTCACTTCGAGAGCCAGGTGCAGGCCCTCCAGTCCATCAGCCGCCACGTCAACCACGTAACCGGCTTCGCTGAGTCCCTTCCGCAGGAACCCCGAGGTCTTGACTTCGTCTTCGATGACCAGGATCTTCATCGCTCACCGTCCGTCGAGCCTAGAATTCGAATCTCAGCGCAAACTGCATCTCGCGTGGTGTTCCCGAGCCCACCGGGGTGACCGGCGATACCGCCGTGTTCACCGTATCGATGATGCTGCCGAACCCCGTGGTGTTTGCCGGGTTGAAGATGGACTGCGGCTGACCCAGCTGCGGGTGATTGAAGAGGTTGTAAAACTCCGAACGGAACTCCAGCTGGCCGCGTTCCGTCAACGTAAACGTCTTGTCGGCGGCAAGATCGATCTGCCAGGTGCCGGGCCCGCGAACCAGGTCGCGCGGCACAGTCCCGAATTCTCCGGCCGGAGTGGCAAAGGCGGCGGGATTGATCCAGTCTGCCACGGTTCTGCCTCCCGGAGGAGTCAGCGGAACGCCCTTCACCAGGTCGGGCCGCTCGGTGCCGGAGGCCCCATCCGGTGCGTTGTAACTGCTGGGCATCAGTACATTCACCGGGAAGCCGGTGCGTGCCAGGGCAGTCGTATTCAGCTCCCAGCCGCCGGCGATGGCATTCGCGATCCCGCGCTGGTTCAGCAGGGACTTACCCAGCCCGAAAGGCAGCTCGTAGACCGCATTGCCATTGACCACATGGCGGGCATCCCACGTGCCGCTGGCCCGATCGCAGGCCAGACACAGGGGATTCTGCGGCGAAATCTCGTCGCCATCGCCGCTGCCGTTGGAGCCGTTGTCGATCTCGTGCGACCAGGTGTAGTTGATCGCCACCAGCAGGCCGCGCCAGAACGAACGCCGCAATGCCACGGATAGACCGTCGTACGAGCTCATGCCGACAGAGCCGCGCCAGGGGATGGCGGGAGCAAAGGCCGGATATTGCACAAGGCCGGTGGCCGGATCGATGAGATTCACCACGTTGGTCTCCAGCAGATGCACGCCGTGGCTTCCCAGGTAAGAGACCGTGGTCACGAAGTTCGACGGCAGCTCTCGCTGCATGGAGAGGCTCCACTGCTCAACATAAGTATCCTTGCGGTTCCGCTGTTCGGCATTCGGCGAAAGAGTTCCGGCGCCGAATACGACCGGCCAGGAAAGCGGCGCGATCGAACTGCCTGTCGCCGAATAGGAAGGGACCTCGTTTTTGGCGGGCAGATTCTGATCGTCCAGCTGTCCGTCTTCGTGATACATGCCGAATCCGCCGCGAAACACCGTCTGCCCAGCCTTCCACGGCGTCCAGGCGAAGCCCGCTCGGGGATCGATGTCGCCGTAGTTCTGCTGGCCGAAGCTGGCGCCGACACCGCAGAATCCCTGCGACCCGCAGGTGCCAAAGTCGAAGGGGTTGGCCTTCCCGTGGGCCTCGTCGAAGAGATCGAAAATGGAGTAGCGTGCGCCCAGGTTCAGGACGAGACCGGGCCGCCACTTGTACTCGTCCTGCGCGTAGAGGAAGTAATCGTTCTTGCGCAGATCGTTGATCGGCAGGGCGCCCGTCAGACTGGCTTTCGCCACTACATCCTTTGCGAGGTTTTCAACCGTGGAAAACGTAAGCTTTCCGTGTTCCCCGTAATGCTGGTTCATTTGTATGTAGCGGAACTCCACTCCGGCTTTGAAGGTATGCCGGTTATGAGCCCAGGTCAGATTGTCGAGCCCCGAAAACGAGTTGCCCACGTAGATGCTTGAGTAGTCGTAATTCTCAGTAACGAATCCCGGCCCAGGACCCGTCGCAGTCGCAATCTGATAGATAATCCCGGAGTCACTGTAGTTGTACTGGTTGTCGGTGGAGCGGTTGAAGCCTGCCTCGACTTCATTTACGAGGTGGGGATCGAAGATGTGCAGCAACTCGAGGGCGCCGTTGACCGGTGCTGAGACCCTTTGCTCCAGGTCCGTAGCGGACGCCGAAAACGGCTGCGTATCGACGGATCGGTCGTAGTTGAAGCGCATAAAGCCCGTCGTCTTCTCTGAGAAATGCTGGTCGAGGCGCAGCATCGCCGAGCTTTCGTCGACCACCTGCTCGCATTCACAGGTCAGCAGGTCATAATTCATGTAGTACGGGTCGTTTGGGTCGGTAGCTGGTGTCCAGGGTGTCAGAATTCTTTTGGGACCGGCTCCGGGGAACGCGTTCATGATGCCGTAGACGGGCGACGTGCTCGGAACCGTTGCTTTAAACGACTCGCTCGGGACGTCGCCGCTCACCGGATAGCCCCAGTTCTGTCGATAGGCTTCAGACGCGATGAAGAAAAACGTCTTGTCCCGCACGATGGGGCCGCCCAGCGCTCCGCCGAACTGATTCAGGCGAAGCGGCTGCCGAGCTTCACCGTTGGAAGCCCATTCAGGCAGCGGCGCGTCAAAGATGTTGTTGCGCAGGTACTCGAAGAGGCGTCCGTGGAAGTCGTTGGTGCCGGAAGGCGAGGTAACGGCCAATTGGGCGCCGCCCGTCGCACCTTCCTCGGCGGGTGCCATCAGCGAATCGACGCGGAATTCCGCGATCGCGTCCAGGGGAATGGCGAGCCGCACCCACTGGCGCTGTGTCTGATTCACGATGTTGGTGGCGTCGACGCCGTCGTAGGTAAAGTTGCTGTCGTCGAGGCCGCGTCCGGCAAAGCGAATCGTTCGCTGGTTGCTGCCGCCGGTATCAATGGCACCGGGAACAAAGGCGGTCAGCGAGGCCCAGTTGCGGCCATTGAGCGGCAATTCATCCGCCTGCTCTCTCTCGATCAGGCCGGTTACCGCGCTGGTGTGGTGGTCCATCAGCGCCGAAGCCGCCGATACCTCCACGCGGTCCTCGCCGCCCGCGACCTGAAGAGTCGCATCCAGGGTGCGCGTCCGCCCGATCACCTGCTCAACATCGACAAACTCGAGCTTCCTGAAGCCCTGGTGCTCGAAGGTGACGGTATAAACGCCCACCGGAAGCTCGGGGAGAGTGTAATTCCCACCGGCATCCGATACTGTCTCGCGCAGAAGTGCGGTCGCGTTCTCGACGGCGGTGATGCGCGCCTGCGGGAGCCGCCCGCCAGACGCGTCCGTGACGGTGCCGCTCAATCCGCTGCGATCGACCTGCGCGAAGCCAACACCGGCAAGAAATAACATTGCGCCGAATAAACGAATTCCGAAGCGAACACATTCCGTCAGCTCGCGATGCATAGAGCCTCCTGGCCGAATTCAGCTTTCGACTGAGCGTGCACATCCGCCGACGCATGGTTCTCCCGGCGCCAGTGCTCGCACCGCACATTGCATTCAGCCGCCTTGTGATTCGAAAGGTCATCATGCACGACTTGAAAACAGCGAATCCCTGTCAGCCGGGGAGCGGAGATCCTTTAGGAATCTTTCCTCAGTGCGTTTGCAGGAATCGTCCGGCGTTCGAAGCTGCATTTTTTTCAGAGAATGAGTTTCACGAGCAGGCGAACGCCGAATCTTGCAGATGACAAATCTGTAGCCTTCCGAGATGATTGCCGCATCAATTCTAAATTAAGATTCCGCTAAACCCTGTTGCCCTGGTGATCGGAGCCTTGCAGGGCAAGTGGATTGCCACAAATCGGTGCTGTTGTCCTCACCAAAACTGGCCCCCGCAGAGGCCGTTGCTGCGACCGCCGTGCTGACTCTGTCCATACCTGTGTCGCGAACAAGGCTACAAAACTGTAATCTTGCCGTCACGCTGCTGTGCGGGACGTGTTTTTACTCTTGCCCCGGTGGCGCAGTTTGTCCGCGCCGGTCGTCATAGCCCGTTACAGGCCGTCGGTAAGGATGCCTGACCGCGATGCGCGGGGGACGTGATCGTATCTGCACCCCGACATCGCACGGCCTTTCCCCGGTGCTTGACAAGAAACTCAGGAGGAGAGCGATCATGTCCCGAAAAACGTCTCAAGATGAATCT
The DNA here is from genome assembly GCA_035503835.1 of Acidobacteriaceae bacterium. Taxonomy (GTDB): domain Bacteria; phylum Acidobacteriota; class Terriglobia; order Terriglobales; family Acidobacteriaceae; genus Palsa-343. The sequence goes on from DATJSY010000057.1 coordinate 102,642, forward strand.
CGAAACAATTTCCGGATCAGCCGCAGACGTCTGCTCGTCGGCGTGCTGGCGACCGCGCTGAGCGTTCCGGCTCTTGCTCAGTCCGTACCGTTCCCGACCTATGCACCCGGCGAAAACACGAGCGCGAGCACCGGCCCGACCTACGCGCATCCCTTATCCAACCCGTGGGTCGTCAGCGACGGCACTATCCTCACCCCCGCCGGCACCCAGGTCTACCTCGGCGTCACGACCCGCGCCAAGGCCATCGCGCTCAACCCCAATACCAGCACGCACACCGCGGCCGTCCTGCAAATGGGCGCACCCCAGGCCGTCACGATTTTCAACACCCGGACCGGTGCCGTCCTGCAGACCTACAGCGTGCCATATCTGTCAGGTACCACTACGAAATACGATGCAGACGGCAGCAGCACCGGCATCACCTATACGCCGGACGGCAAGTACCTGCTGTTCAGCCAGGACGGCAGCTCCGGTTCTGGCAGTTTCGTCGCCATCGCCAGCGTCAATGCGACGACCGGCTTGCTCTCGAACTACGGCCACGTCAGCGTTCCGATCGACGTCAACAGCGACGGCTATCTGACCAACGTTACCTGCTATCCGTACACTTACAACGGTGCGACGAGGCCCGCATCCGGCAGCCCCGGGGGGACCACGGGCAGCTTTAATATCCCGTGCGGCTACCCCTATTCGATATTCTCAGATGACAGATTCACCTCCTATCCGACGGGCATCGCGATCTCGCCCGATGGCAAAACGGCCTACGCCGTGCTGGACAACAACGATACCCTGACCAGGATCGACCTGACCGCGGCGACACCGGTGGAGGGTGCGCAGATCCGTGTCGGTAACGTCCCGCACAGCGTCATCATCTCGCCGGATGGCAGGACTGCCTACGTCTCCAACGAAGCCGGCCGGATTGCTACGGAGAAAGACTTCCAGGAGTACTCCAACGGCACCCCGGTCGTCGCCGAATACCCGACCGGCACCACGGCACCGGGCACCATTTCTGTGGTCGACCTGGCCTCGTTTACGGTCACCGGCAACATCACGACCGGCCACCATCCGACCGGGATGGCCTTCTGGGGCAGGTACCTGCTGGTCGCGAACACCTACAGCGACACCATCTCCGTGATCGACGCGACCATGAACCAGGTGGTGCGGACGATCGACCTTGGGCTGCCGATCGGCGTGCCCGGTGAAAACCGGCCGGCTTACGGCGCCGGGCCGAACTCGATCGCCGTCGATCAGACGAACAATATCGCCTATGTCGCGCTCTACAATGCCAACGCCATCGCGGTGGTCGATCTCAACGCGTACTCGTGGAGTCCCGTGGTGGGCATGATCCCGGTCGGCTATGCGCCCGCCTCGGTGGTGCTGGACACGGCGGACAACGCGCTGCTCGTTGCCAACGACAAGGGCATCGGCACCACGGGCTACGGGATGGCGCCTGCTCCGACGAATACCGCCGAAAATTCATACGGAGAAGATTTTGGCGTGACCGACTTCAACACCCACCAGGACCTTGGCACCGTCAGCATCGTTCCCATTCCGAAATACGAGACCCTCGTGGGGATGACGCATCAGGTCTTCCAGAACAACCACTGGGATCTGGCAGAAAACATCTGGTCGGCCGCGGGGGGCAGCCCGCGGACCAGGCCGGTCGCAATCCCGGCGAGGATCGGCGATCCTTCGCTGATCAAGCATGTGTTCCTGATCATCCGTGAAAACCGCACCTACGACCAGATGCTGGGCGACGTGGTCGGCGGCAATGGCGACCCTTCTCTGGCAGTCTTCGGCGACGACTCGACCTACGCCGAATACCCCCGCGTAACGCCCAACGCACACACACTGGTGCAGCGTTTCCCGCTTCTGGACAACTTCTACGACCCGAGCCGCCAGTCGGCCGACGGACACAACTGGATCCTCCAGGCCATGGCGCCCTACGGCGACGACATCCAGTCGCCGGACTGGCTCCGCGACTATCCCTCCAACGGCGGCGACCCGCTCGCGTATCAGAGGAAGGGCCACCTGTTCGATGTGGCGGCGGCCGCCGGCCTCAGGATGAAGATCTACGGCGAGTACGTCGAGTACAACACGTTCAAAGTGCCGGGTTGCACTCCGACGAATCAGACCCTCGATAACACTTATGATGGTACCGTTCCACCCACTCCATTACCGTTTGTTGTTTCGGACAGTTGCGAGCCGAGCTGGAGCCAGTTCTACAACGACACACTGGAGTACGAGCATGGCAAGGAGCCGGAGCTCCGGTACTACAACGACATCGGCTCGTTCTCCCCGCTCCCGAATGTCATGAAGTACGCAGTGCAAAACTTCCCACAGTTCGATCTTGGCATTCCCGATCAGTACCGCGTCGATGTCTGGAAGCAGGACTTCGCCAGGGACGTGGCCGCCGGTACGGTACCCCAGTTGAGCTTCATCTGGATTATGCAGGACCACACCACCGGGCCGCCGAACGCCACCGCCGAACAGGCCGATAACGACCTGGCCATCGGGCGCATTGTCGACTACATCAGCCACAGCAACGTGTGGTCGTCATCGGCGATCTTCATTGAGGAGGACGACGCGCAGGATGGCGTCGACCACGTCGACGGTCACCGCAGCCCGGCCTATGTTATCAGCCCCTACGTCATTCAGAAGGTGAACCCCGATGGGACGGGAGCTGGAGTCACCGAAGAAAGCACCTTCTACACGCAGGTGAACCTGACGCGGACGATCGAGCAGATTCTGGGTCTGAAGCCCATGAACCAGAACGACCTCGTGGCCTCGCCCATGAGGACGCTCTTCGTCGACAATCCGCCCGCGGAGAACTTCCTGCCGTGGACGCATGTGCCGAACGCGGTCCCGCTGTGTTACGGCGTTCCCGGATATGTGCCCCCGACGAACATCAGCCCCAGCCTCAACACCTGCAGCTCCGAAACCGCGGCCCTGCCGGACAGTCCCGCAGTCAAAGCTCTGCGGGCTGGGTGGATGAAAAAGAAGGCAGAGATCTCCGCCGGCAAATACCACATTCCCGACTCCGAAGATCCGGACACCGTAAGCCACCTCGACTGGTACGAGGCCACCGGCTTTAGGGTCCCGTTCCCCGGCGAAAAGACGGTTCGTCCGGCGAGCGACTTTAACAACCCGGCTCCCACGGTCGCTGACGGGGACGAGTAATCGTCGTTGCGGCCACAACCGCCCTCTTTCCGGTCACCGGAGAGAGGGCTTTCTATTCGGGCTATGAACGCAGAGTCCGCGTCGACCTGAAGCCGCCCGCTGCTGACGTGAACGTTACTGCACCAGGTTCATCCCGCGACAATGCAAAGAGCACTTCGCCTGTCGATTTTCCCTCAGTCGGCAGAGACTGGCAAAAGACGGCAATCCGAGTCCCGGGATGGAAGAAGAGGACAGAATTGCCTTATCACCATTACGAGCATGCATGAAGAGATGTTTCGTACTGAAACCAGGCACAAACCACAGGCAATGTCAGAAAGAGCCATCAGGTTTTCCGGCAGACACGGGACCGCGGGGTCCTGTCAAAAAACAGCAGCTGACCGGGACGACAGACCGGATTAACCTTTTGCGCGCGCCGCGATGCTTTCTCAGTGAAGGTAGTGGATTCCAGTCGAGTGTCCACCGCAGCCCGTCCAATCACCGGATCCGGGCTGCGATCTTTGCGAGCCGTCGTAGGGGAGCGGATGCTCGATGCAGCGATGCGCGTTGAACGCATCCTGAACATCGCTGTGTGGGGTTTTGGACCTGCCGACGATCCGAAGATTCGGATGCACTCACGCGCACGCCGTGCACGCCCATCCCCCGAAAGACGGTTCCTCCGTCCAGACCAATCTTCCTGATTTCGTCATGGCACAAGCATACCGCCACGCCCGGACCCGTGCACAGGTAGGACGGAAATACGTTTTATTGAGTGCTGCATAAATAATGCAATGGCCTAGCGCAAAAAAGAAGGAAGCTCGGATTGCAGGATGCAGCCGCGCAGCTTCTGTGGGGAAGATCGAATGGCGTCGATGAGCGCAGGATATCTTCCATCAGTTCATCCACATCGCGGGGACAGCTGTTAGCCAGTTCCCGTTTGGCCTGCGCCCAGACTCCCTCATCGGGGTTGAGTTCCGGCGCGCAGGCGGGGAAGTGTTCGATGCGCAGGCAGCGGTGCAAGCGCAGAAGTTTCTCGATGGGTTCTCCCTTGTGAGCAGAGGAATTATCCAGCAGAGCAATCACCGGCCCGCGCAGCTGACGCAGCAGTTCGCCCGGAAAACGGCAGACCTCCTCCTGCCCGATGTTGTCGTAGAAGAGCAGATAGCAGAAACTCAGGCGATGCCGCCGCGGACCAAGCGAGATCCCGGAGATGACAGAAATCCTGTCCCGCCGTCCCTGGCGGTGGCGATGGATGGGAGTCTGCCCTTGCGGAGCCCAGGTGCGGACCACGGTGGGAATGAGCAGAAAGCCCGATTCGTCGGCAAAGACTATGTGGGCGCCCAGCCACGCGGCGTTTTTTTTATACGCGGCCACTCCGCCCGTTTCCAGCGCGCGATCTCCTCTTCGTCCCGCTCCAGGGCGCGCCGCTCCGGTTTCTGCACGCTCCATCCCAGACTGTGCATCAGGCGGCCGATGTGGTCGCGGTGGTAGCGAACCCCGAACTCCTGTTCCACCAGTTCGGCAATCCGGGCCGTGGTCAACAGATCGGTTCGGCAGTCATACGCCAGCGGCCCCTTCACCAGCAGGCGCAGCAAACGCCTGCGTCGGGTCTCGTCCAGCTTCCACGGCCGGCCGGGAGAAAAGCGCACCCGTAAAGCTCCGCTCCCGCCTCTGCGCCGGGCGTCACGCCAGCGCATAACCGAACTGGCTTTGCACCCGATGCGTCGCCCTGCCTCGTTCAGAGAATGACCCGCATCCAGCAGAGCCAATGCACGCCTGCGCCGGTCTTCCAGCCAGTCGGCGCTTCCCTTGAGTCGGGGCACAGAGGTCCTCCCTCTGAACATTTATTTTTGCATTATTTATGCAGGGATCAATAGGGGGCGTGAGTTTCTCGACGAGCTGCGCGAAGTCCTGTTCGCTCATGGGAGGCAAGTGAAAGTGTACGTGAAGGATCTCGTCAAGATAGTCCAGAGGCGTGGCAGCAAATCCGTCGAAATCGGCTTGCCTTTCCCCTGCCCCGCCGTCGCTGAACGGGCGTCAGCAATCCAATGAACCGAATGCGGAGGATCTGCTTCAGGCACCGCTGATCGACTCCGACGACGACGGCGAACAGAGGATAAGCACGCTCAGAGAATATGTATCGCGATTGCAGCCTGCTTCCAGGCACGCGATTCCCGCCGCGCGGTTCTCCAGGTTTGCGAGCCAGAGCTCACGTCCGGCCCGCAGTTGGGCACCCAGCCGACACGCAAAGTGCCGGGGAGTTCAGGTTTCTTCGGGGTAAAGAGAGGTGTCGTCGATGCGGGGATCAGTGCCAGGCACCCTGTCTGGCCAGGGCCAGTTGCATGCTTCCCAGTAAGTATCGGTTTCTCATGAGTTCGGTTGTCCGCGTACGAACGGGCGAACGCTCTCAAGGGCATCTGCGCATCTGCGAACGGCAAAATCTGTATCCTTCCCTCAGGCCCAAATTCACGTTCGAGGCAGTCTGGCCATGGGCGACTTACGCACCGACCTGAAGTATTCCCTTCGGATGCTGATTGCGAATCCGGCGTTCACCGTTACGGCGACTGCGGCGCTGGCCCTGGGAATCGGCGCAAACACGGCAATCTTTACAGTAGTGAACGCGGTTCTGCTGAAGCCTCTCAATTACCCCGATCCCGGCCGCATCGTGCAGTTCCTGAATACGTCGCCGGAGGGCAGCGGTCCGGGCGCCTCGCCGACGAATTTTGACACCTGGAAGAGCCTCAGCGGAGTCTTCGAGGATGTGACGGCGTATGACTTCGGCGGCCCGGGCTTTAACCTCACGGGTCCGGTGCCGGAGCAGATCCACGGGATTCATGTTTCGAGCGATTACTTTCGCCTGTTTGGGGCACCGGTTATGCTGGGCCGCACCTTTACTTCGCAGGAGGATTCCCCGCACGGCGGAGACGTGGTTGTGATCAGCTACGGGCTGTGGCAGAGCAAGTTCGGCGGGAATCCGAAAATCGTGGGGACGAGCATCTCGCTGAGTGGAGAGTCGTACACGATCCTGGGGGTGATCGGGAAGTCGTTCGTCACCGATCCCAGGGCCGACATCTGGGTACCGTTCCAGATCGATCCGAACAGCACGAACCAGGGGCACTACTTTTTGGTGGCCGGCCGGCTGAAACCGGGCGTGACGCTGGCGCAGGCGAATGCGCAGCTGAAGATTGCGGCTGACCAGTTCCGTCGCAGGTACCCGGGCATGATCGGCCCCCATGACAGCTTTGGTGTGGAGCCGCTGCGCGATTCCGTGGTGGCCGGCGCGCGCAAATCGCTGCTGGTGCTGCTGGGAGCTGTGGGCTTCGTGCTGCTGATTGCGTGCGCCAACGTAGCGAATCTCCTGCTGGTGCGGGCGACGGGGCGGAGGCGCGAGTTTGCGATTCGCGCAGCGATGGGGGCGGGGCGTATCCGGATTGTGCGGCAACTGCTGACGGAAAGCGTTGTGCTGTCGGTGGTGGGCGGGGTTCTGGGGCTGGTTTTGGGCTATGCGGGCGTGCGGGCGCTGCTGGCCGTAAGTCCCGCGGATCTGCCGCGCATCGGGCAGCACGGGGCGGCGGTGGGCGTGGACTGGCGTGTGCTTCTCTTTACGCTGGGACTATCCCTGCTCACGGGAATCCTGTTTGGGCTGGCTCCGGCGCTGGGGGCATCGCGGCCCGATCTGAACACCACGCTGAAGGAGAGCAGCAACCGCTCGGGCACCGGCTTCCGCCAGAGCAAAGCGCGGTCGCTGCTGGTGATCAGCGAGGTGTCGCTGGCGCTGGTGCTGCTGATCGGGGCGGCGCTGCTGATCAGGACGTTTGTTGCGCTGCGCGACGTAAACCCGGGATTCGATCCGCACCACGTTCTGACGCTGGAGATGGCGCTGACCGGGGACCACTTCAAAACATCCGCCGATATTGCACGCGTATCGTTCGACGGGCGGCAGCGGCTGGATGCGATTCCCGGCGTGGAGGTGTCGGCGATGAGCTGCAGTCTGCCGCTGGAGGGCGGATATGGGCTGCCGTTCAACATTCTGGGGCGGCCGACGGGAAAGTCGCCATGGAGTGGCGGAGCGGAGTGGAGGAGCGTGTCGCCGGGATTCTTCAAGGTTTTCGACATTCCGGTGCTGCAGGGACGCGACTTCACGCAGCAGGATGACGCATCGGCTCCCGGCGTTGTGATCATCAACGAGGCGATGGCCAGGAGGTACTGGCCGAAGCAGGATCCGGTGGGCCAGCAAATCCTGATCGGCAAAGGGATCGGGCCGCAGTTTGAAGAAGGGCCGCGGCAGATCGTGGGCGTTGTCGGCGATATCCGCGATGGCGGACTGAACCGGCACGCTGCGCCGCAGATGATCGTCCCCATCGCCCAGGTGACGAATGGGATGACGGCACTGACTGCGGGGATCGGGCCCATGGTGTGGCTGGTGCGGATGCACGGCGACCCGCGCCAGTACATCCCGGCGGCGACGAAGCAACTGCGCCTGGCCAGCGGCGGCTTTCCGGTGGGGCGTGTGCGTCCGATGACGGAAGTGGTCGCGCAGTCGCTCACGCGGCAGAACTTTAACGTGCTTGTCCTTTCGATATTCGGCGCGGCTGCGCTGATTCTGGCGGCCATCGGCATTTATGGCCTCATGGCGTACTCGGTGCAGCAGCGCGCCCAGGAGATGGGCATCCGGATGGCGCTGGGCGCGGATCGCAGCAGGATCCGCAAGCTGGTGGTGTGGCACGGCATGCGGCTGGCGCTGGTGGGAATGGTGGTGGGCGTGGGAGCCGCCCTGGGGCTGACGCGCTTCATTGCCAGCTTCCTGTACGAGGTGAAGGACTGGGATCCGCTGGTGTTCGTGCTGGTGCCGGTTATCCTGTGCGCGGTGGCACTGCTGGCGCTATGGATGCCGGCCACGCGTGCGGCGAAGCTTGACCCGCAGCGCGCTCTGCGCGTGGAATGACCGCCGGCATGCCCTCTGTCTCGTGGGATTCGTCGGGTTGGTGAAGATATAGCCAGATGCCCCCTGCAGCGCGCAATATTCGACACCTCGAAAATGGGCACCGATTGGAGGCCGCTTATGCCGATAATGCGCCAACCGAGATTGGGGCCGACAGAGGAATTCACGGATTGTTTGCGATACGTGCTCGGAACAGATCGGAGTCTGCAGTCAACCAGAGGTGCCGTCAAACCCGGAACTGCCTGCCGAATCAGCGAACCTGCAGCCCGTCCTGCAAGCGGAGATGAGGGCGTATCCGAGCTTCCCCGTGCGCGACGCTTCGAGTGCTGCCTGTGCGAAGTTCTTCGCTTTGGTGATATCGACGTCCGGCAGGTCCAGTTTCCTGAGTCCCTTCATTACCTCGGTAAGAATGAGCCTGCCCTGAATCTGCCGGATCAGGTCGGTGAGTGCGTAAGTGTAATCTTCAACCGTCTGAACTTCGAATCCGGCGTTTTGGAGCATGCCGCAATAGACGTCGACTGGCTGAGCGTCGCCGATGCAGGAAACCCAGGCCAGTAACCCCTCCAGCTCGGGCAAGGGCTCTGAAGTTCGAGTCAGGTCGCTCAGACCCAGGCGACCGCCCGGCTTCAGAACCCTGCTGAATTCCCCGGCCGCCGCAGCTTTATCCGGAAACGTGCAGAAGGCGCACTCGCAGACGATGGCATCGAAGACGTCCTCTTCAAAGGGAATCTTCTCCGCATCGGCCATTGCAAAGGCGACCTGGCCAGCCAGTCCGCGCTGTGCTGCCGCGGTTCTCGCCGCGGCGACATTCTCCGGGCTGAAATCGATGCCGTTGACCCGACAGCCGAATGTCTCCGCCAGGTGAATGGCGCTCGCGCCCCGCCCTGCGGCTGCATCGAGGACCCGCGAGTCCGGCGAGATTCCGAGCAAAGTTCCAAGCCGCAGAGTGAGAGTCTCACCTCCGGGGTGGAAGCTGTCTCCCAGCAGCAGGTGGACCAGGTCACTCCCGTAGAAGGCAGCGCAGCACTGCTTGACCGATGCATCCTGCCCGGTCATCTGAGACCTCCAGTGCCGCCGATCCGCAGCAGCCCATCGTTGGCCATACGTTCAGATTGGCTCTGGAAATCAAACACGACCGCCTGGGGCCGATACGCCTCGCCGCGACTGCGCGCATGTCTGCGCGCCGCCTCCATGGCTTCGAGCTGGGTGCGCGCCTGCTCACGATAGCCAACGGAATTGTAGGCACAGAACGGGACCTGTTTGCCGCCCGGGAGGAGAAACTCCTTACAGCATTTCATCAGGTTCTTCTGGTTGAATGTCCACGGATCCATGAAGTCCTGCAACATGATCATCAGCATATTTCTGGCAATGTCGCCAACGGTCAGATTTTCCGGTGGCCCGCAGGCCTTGCAGGAGACGATGAACTGCTCTGCCGATTTCCGCGAGCCTGAAACGGAGGAAGACGACCAGAGACCTTCCAGCGCCCGTTTGATCTCCATGCTGAAGTCCGGCATCACGCGATTCGTAATGTAGTCCAGGTAATCGTAGACATTCACGATGCGCGAGAGCGGCGTGACTTCATCGCCGTCAATCAAGGCATAGGTGACGGAATTGCACGTAGGAAAGCAACAGGGCACGGGAACGAAGTCACCAGCCAGGAATTTGCCGCTGGTTTGCGCTTCGATCAGGCGCAGAACATCGGGAATCGTCATCCGCTGCATGGGGTCGTGTCCCGCGTGCCGGCCGGCGTGAAAGGCAGGCTGGAAGTTGATGCCACGGACGGCCGGATGCCGGATCGCGAAGTCGATGATTCTGCCAACCTCATGCTCGTTGACCCCGTGCTCGATTGCGGGCACCAGGGTCACGTTGAGACCAATCTCGGCAAGTCTGTCCAGGGCTCGCAGCTTCTCTTCCAGAATGTCCGGCTCGCCACGAATCATCCGATAGGTCTCGCGGTCGAATCCGTCGAACTGGAAATAAAAGGACGGGCGGACCTCGTTCAACTGCTCCAGAAAGCGATCGTCGTGTGCGATTCTCTTGCCGTTGGTGTTGATCATCACGAACGGGATGCCGCGGGAACGGGTGGTCCGGACGAAGTCGATGATCTGCGGATGGATCGTGGGCTCGCCCCCGGAGAACTGGATCACTTCGGGGGTGCCCTCCGTCCGGACGAAGTCGTCCAGCATGGCGTCCACTTCTTCGATTGTCAGACTGAAACCTGGCCGAGCGTCGGCAAAGCACAACGGACAATCCATGTTGCACGCGCTGTTTACCTCGATGATGCCCAGACAGGCGTGCTGCTGATGATCCGGGCACAGACCGCAGTCATAAGGGCAGCCGTTGCTGATGTCCGCTCCCCACGCAAGCGGAATGGTTCCGGGCTTGTTGTATTTGCTCAGGCGAACATAGGCGTCGGCGTCTCCATAGACCAGCGCCTCAAAAGGTCCGCACAGCGGGCAGCGCTTTGCCATGTAGACTTTGTTGTCGCGCAGCAGGATTTTAGCGTCGATGACCCTCCGGCACTCGGGGCAGATACTGCGTGTCAGCTCGAAGAAAACGTAATCCGCATCCTTTTTCCTCTGCGGCGGCGGTAATTTGGCAGCGAGGACTCCGGGGGTATCCACAAGGACTTCCCTCCTGCCCTTCACTCTACGGTCGGCGCGGCCGGGGATTCAACCGGAGGAATTCTCATCGAAGCGGATATTCGGCCGGGATACAGTTATGGCAGAGCGGCAGTGACACCGCTTCAGAACGTGAGTCGCGAAGAGAAGGAAACGCGACGAAATGAGAGATGGGCGCAGCAGCGTGCTGGCAACGGCAATTCCGGGCCATGCTGTTCTGCGCATCGCGAGCAACGCAAGCGCCGCACTGGTCGGCATATATCTGGCGCACCTGGCTGTCCGCCAGGCAGGAATTTCCGCCGAACTCCTCGGCGCGCTGGGCGCGGTCTCGTTCGCTTCGGAGCTGATCTTCAGCATTCCTTTGGGCATGGCATCGGATGCCGTTTCGCCTCGCTGGCTGATGCCGGCCGGAGCGCTGCTCGGCGGGCTGGCAATCCAGCTCTTTACGGTCAGCAGGCAGATTCCCATCTTTTACCTGAGTCGAGCACTGGAAGGAATCGGCGTGGCCGCTGTGACTCCACCGCTTCTGGCTTGGCTGGCCGAGGCAACGGCGGGTCACGCGAAACTGCGCGCCAGGGCGATGAGTTTTTTCGAACTCTCACTGCTGGCAGGACTGGCGCTGGGCGGCATGATGGGCAGTCAGTTCTGGCAATACTTTCAGATTCACGCGTTCAGCTGGGTTGCCGGCGTCTATCTGGCGTCAGCTCTCCTGTTGTACACGGGAGCGGAGGGTAGCCGAAGCCATGGTCGAAAAGCTGCCATTGTGGGGGTGCTGCGAGTATTCAGGGATCCAGCGGCGCGCTCTTTGGCTCCGGTCTGGCTATGCGTAAATGCGGTTGTTGGCCTGTGGCTGGGCCCGACCCTCCCATTTCTGCTGACGCATCGACATCAAAGCTCACAATACCTCGACGGCATCTTCTCGGCTGCGCCGGCCGATGTAGGATGGCTGCAGCTGGGGTACGCCGCTGTATTCGGAGCCGGGATCACGGTGTGGAGTTTCGCTCTTCCCCGGATCCGGCTGCGATCCGCGATGCGCATCGCGCTGCTGGCCTTGCTGCCCGTCTGTCTCGGTCTCTGGATCGTGAATCATTCCGCCGGAATGAAGCCGGATCTTCGCTGGGCGGTGACGACCTTTACCGCTCTGCTGGTGATGGTGGAGAGCGGATTTACACCCGCGGCTCTGGCTTGGCTGGCCGGGACGCTGAGATCAGGATCCGGCAAAGGAGCTGCGATGGGCATTTATTCTGTATTGCTCAGTCTGGGCGCCATCGGGGGATCGCTGCTGGCAGGTGAACTCGGACAGGCCTGGCAAATGGATGGTCTGCTGCTCGGGACAGTTGCGGTGGGAATTGCGGGCCTCGGTCTGCTGGAGGCAGTTCCGCAACATGCGCTCCAGGAGAGTGAGGAATCATGAGCATACCTGAATACGACCTGGCGATTCTCGGAGCCGGAGCGGCGGGCCTGACGGCCGCCGACTTTGCAGTACAGACCGGAGCAAGAACGGCTTTGCTCGAAAACGATCGGATCGGCGGCGACTGTACCTGGACCGGCTGCGTGCCGAGTAAGTCGCTGATTCGGGCGGCGACCATCGCACATCACGCACGTGAGGCCAGCCGATACGGCATTCAGGTGAACGAACCGGTAGTCGACATGACCCGAGTTCGCGCCTGGCTGGGCGAAACGATTGAGCAAATCTACGGCCCTACGCGGCCGGAATCGCTTCGCAAGAGAGCAATGGACGTCCTTGTCGGCGCGTCGCGCTTTGTTGATCCTCACACGTTGGAGGTCGGCAACGACCGAATTCGTGCGAAGAAGATTCTCATCTGCACCGGCGCGGAACCGCGCACCCCGGAGATTTCCGGGATACGGGAAGTTCCTTACTCCACCTATCAACAGATCTTCGACAATGACCGTCTGCCGCAACACATGCTCGTCATCGGAGGCGGTCCTGTGGGCTGTGAGATTGCTCAGGCCTATCGCCGTCTCGGAGCCGACGTGACTCTGTTTGCCGAGCGCCTGCTGCCAGCGGAAGAGCCCGAAGTCTCCGCTCTGATTGGCCGGGTTTTTGAGCAGGAAGGCCTGCGGTGGATCGCGGCACGGGCGAACTCGGTAAGCCGGGACGGAGTCGCAATCCGCGCGGAGTCCAACGGCAGCTCGGCAACCGGCGACCTGCTGCTGGTGGCCACGGGGCGCGCTCCGCGAGTTCAGGGCTTTGGACTCCGGGCGGCGGGCGTCCGCTATTCCGAACGTGGCATCGCAGTGAACGACCATCTGCAGACCAGTGTCGGTCATATTTATGCGGCCGGCGACGTGATCGGCGGTCCTCAGTATTCGCATCTGGCAGGATGGCAGGGTTTTCAGGCTGTCCGGAATGCGTTGTTCCCCGGCAACAGCAGCGGTACCAGCGAGGCTTTGCCGCGCATCACCTTCACAGCTCCTGAAGTTGCGCAGATCGGCGCAACCGAGCGGGAAGCCCGCCAGCGCTATCACAACGACCTGCTCGTCAGGTCCTTCGACATCAGGCGTGTCGACCGCGCTGTCAATGAGGACGACCGCCTGGGTCTGCTGAAGATCCTCGCCCGGCGCAACGGGCGAATCGTGGGCGCCAGCATCGTGGCAGAACGAGCCGGAGAAGCCATTACGGAAATATCCGTCGCCATGCGGAATCGACTCAGGCTGCGCGATCTGGCTGCCGCTATTCATCCCTATCCGACCTACTCGAGCGGGATCCAGCATCTGGTGACCGCGATGGCCGTGGAAAACTCCTTCTCCGGCGCTTCCGGAAGGATGTTGCGCGAAGTTTCAGCGCTCTGGCGGTAATGTGGCGGGCAACGAGGAGCGGCTTCACCCTGACGGTTTCTGAATGTCGAAGTCTTTCTGCCGAGCCCTCTCATTACGAGCCCTCATTTGATAGTTGTGCTGCATTTCCTGATCGATTCCCGGCACTGCGAGCGGAACAATGCAATCCCCGGAGTCTGGCTAGTTGCCTTCAGGCCAAAACACTGAGCTCGGCATCCGCACAATTCAACGGATTCGTAAGAGGAAACAGGGTACGGCTCCGGAAGTCGTCAGGAGTCCGCGCCGGGTTGGATACCTGCGCTCTGCAATTGAGTATCCGCTACCAGCGATAGACGGTGAGCTTGTCGACGTAGACGGTGGAGGAGCCGCTGGAGCCCTCGCCGTCGACCTGAAGGTTGGTGACCAGGACCGAGGCCCAGCCGAGCGCGAAGGAGGCGGGGACTGTGGCGTCGATATCCTGCTCGGTGCCGTCGAGCCAGACGGAGTGGTAGGTGACGTTGCCGGAGTCGTCGCGGGAGTACCAGATCTGAACGTGATGCCAGGTGTCGGCGGCCCAGTTATGGACATTGCAGGATTGCTCGGAGTGGAGCCAGTGATCGACGTAATCCGTGGGCGAGCCGGCGTTCTCGGTGTAGTCCCAGGTGTGGGAATTGCCGTCGCACTGGAAGCCGTAGATGATGGTCTGACCGTTGGCGACGACCTGATTGATGTCGAGCTCGAGGGTGTCGATGTCGGTGGCGGACTTGGCGAGATAGATCCAGGCGTCGTAGAGGAAGTTGGTGGCGTTGAGGTCGGAGCCGAAGGAAACCCAGTAACGCTCGCCGCCCTCGTCGGCATAGGTGGTGACGAACTGGCGAGCCGCGCCGCTGAGCGAGGGCAGAGTGACGACGGACGTCTGGCCGGTGGTGCTGCCGCTGGTGCCGGCATCGTAGGCTTCCTGCCAGTTGCCGAGGGTCTGGATGGCGCTGACGGCCACAGCGCTGGAGGGAACGACGGAGGGAAGTCCGGAGCTGGAGGAGCTGGAGCTGCCCGGAGATCCCGAAGAACCCGTGCTGCCGGAGCCGGAGGTGCTGGAGCCTGAGCCCGAAGAGCTGGAGCCAGACGAGCCTGAGCCCGAAGAACCCGAAGAGCCGGAGCTGCCAGACGAGCCTGAGCCAGAAGAACCCGAGGAGCCGGAGCTGCCAGACGAGCCTGAGCCCGAAGAACTCGAAGAGCCGGAGCTGCCGCTGGTTCCCGACCCGGACGAGCCAGAACCAGAGGAGCCGGAGCCGGAATTGCCGGAGCCGCTGTTGGTCCCGGCGCCGGCGGAGGTGCCAGAAGCTGCGCTGGCCGGAGCGGCGGTGTCGTTGACGACGCTGCCGCATCCGGTGGTGGTGTAGAGCAGAGCGACCGACGCGGCGAGGAGCAGAACCGCGAAACGGGAAACGGAACGAGCGCCGGAGCGAGAGCGGATGGTCAAGAGGCCTCCAGCCCGGGACTGCACCAAGGCAGACCGCGGGTGCCATAGTCCCAGGGCAGGCCGTTTCCGCGGAGCGGCGATCGAGCTTCGGCTAGGTCAGGACAGCATTGAAAAGTTAGCTCAAAAAGTAACCTCCTGAAGGTAACCCTGGTAATCTGCTCCCTCAATCACACGAATGGCTAACTGGCTCACCAGAAAGAGCTAGTTACCAAAAGGTAGGTAACCTAAAGGAGAGATCGCATCTGCGAGCACGGCGAGTGGGCTGGATGGCCAGGCAGCCTGGACGGGTGCGAGAGCATGCGGCGGCTCAGCACCGGGGTGCGGCGGGGCCAGCGTTCGCCGCGGAAAAAGGTGCCCTCCGCCTGCACGGTACACTGAGGGTCGCATGAGCGAGAGGATTGTCGTACTTGTCTTCCAATTCGTGACCCACATCATCAGCGCCGGCGGCTACGCGGGCATCATCGCGCTCATCACGCTCAACTCCTCCGGCATTCCGATTCCCTCGGAGGTCATCCTGCCGTTCTCCGGATACCTGGCTTATCTGGGGCGTTTCAATCTTTTTCTGGTGGCCGCGGCGGGAGCGGTGGGCTGCAATCTTGGCTCGGCGATTGCCTACTGGATCGGCGCCCGGGGCGGCCGGCCGCTGGTGGAGCGCTACGGCAACTGGGTCCTCATGAGCCGTCACGACCTGGATCGCATGACCTGGTTTTTCTCGAAGTACGGATCCATCGCCATCCTGCTGGGGCGGATGTTGCCGGTCGTGCAGACCTTTGTTGCCTTCCCCGCTGGAATCGCCAGGATGCCGCGGCTGCGTTTCCACATCTACACGACGGTCGGCGCGTTGATCTGGTATTTTTGCCTCGCCTGGGCAGGAATGAAGCTGGGCCAGAAGTGGCACACCGATCCGCGATTCGAGCAGGCGTTTCACCGCTTTCATCTGGCCGTGGAGGTTGCCCTGCTTGCGGCCTTTGTATGGTTCGTGTGGACGCACTGGAAGAACCGGGTGCGGCCGGAGGAAGCGTGAGTCGGACCCCGTAGCCTGTAGCGGCGGCAGTTCGCTGCGGGAAAGCTCCCGTTCACCGTTGGTAATTTGCGAAAACCGGGCCCGGGCGAGACACTGACTGTTTGGCTTTATCCGAAATCATTTTGAAGAGCGAGAGGCAGTGAAGATGGCAGGTGAGAAGGCAATTCAGCCCGCAAAGGGCAAGCTGGGCGTAATGACGGTGGGGATGGGGGCGGTGGCCACCACTCTGATTGCGGGCGTGGAGGCAGTGCGCAAAGGACTGGCGAAGCCGATCGGCTCGGTGACGCAGATGGGGACCATCCGGCTGGGCAAGCGGACCGACAACCGCACGCCGCTGGTGAAGGAATTCGTGCCCCTGGCGGACCTGAACGACGTCGTCTTTACCGGGTGGGACATCTTCCCCGAGGATACGTATGAAGCCGCCAGCCACGCGGCCGTGCTCGACTGCGAGCACCTCACCAGCATCAAACCGTTTTTGCAGGCCATCAAGCCCATGCCTGCGGTCTTCGACCAGTACTACGTGAAGCGGCTGCACGGCACGCACGTGAAAGAGGGCAAGAACAAGTGCGATCTGGCGCAGCAGGTGCGGTCGGACATCCAGCGCTTCAAGTCGCAGGTGGACCGCGTGGTGGTGATCTGGTGCGGATCGACGGAGATCTTTCTCGAGCCGACGGCGGTCCATCAGTCCGTCAAAGCCTTCGAGCAGGGGCTGACCGACAACGATCCGGCGATTGCGCCCTCGCAGATTTACGCCTACGCCGCGCTCAAGGAAGGCGTCCCCTTCGCCAACGGCGCGCCCAACCTCACCGTCGACCTGCCCTGCATGATCGAGCTGAGCCGCCAGAACAGCGCGCCCATCTGCGGCAAGGATTTCAAGACCGGCCAGACGCTGCTCAAAACCGTCCTGTCGCCGGCGTTCAAGGCCCGCATGCTGGGCGTGAGCGGGTGGTACTCGACGAATATCCTCGGCAACCGCGACGGCGAGGTGCTGGACGATCCCGAGTCCTTCAAGACCAAGGAAGAGTCGAAGCTGGGGGCGCTCGAGCACATCCTGCAGCCGGATAAGTACCCGGATCTGTACGGGAACATGTACCACAAGGTACGGATCAACTACTATCCGCCGCGCGGCGACAACAAGGAAGGCTGGGACAACATCGACATCTTCGGATGGCTCGGCTATCCCATGCAGATCAAGGTGGACTTCCTCTGCCGCGACTCGATTCTGGCCGCGCCCATCGCGCTGGACCTGGTGATGTTCCTCGACCTGGCGCAGCGCACGCCGGAACTCCGCCATCTCGGCATTCAGGAATGGCTCAGCTTCTACTTCAAGTCGCCGCAGTCTGCGCCGGGGCTCTATCCGGAGCACGATCTCTTCATCCAGTCGATGAAGCTCAAGAACACGCTGCGCCACATCATGGGCGAGGACCTGATCACCCATCTGGGGCTGGAGTATTACGATTAGCGAAGAAGCGGCCAGCGGAGAAACGGTTAGAGAAAGGCCGGGGATCGAGGGCTCTCCGGCCGTTTGTTCTTCCCGCCTGGTGTAGTGTCCTTGAAATAACTAGACAACTGAATGCTTCTTTTTTCTGCTGCGTGGCAAGGTACAGCCGGGCTGAATCTTCTGCAGTGTCTGTCGGCAGCGAGACAATTTGGCCAGAATCGATTCGACGGTAGCCGTCCAGACAAAAGGTCTGGGATTTTCGTTCCAGGAGTCGAGAAACTCCTGGATGGCGTGTTGCAGGTCCCCCACGCTGCAGAACGAACCGCGCCGAACACAATTTCGGGTCAGTTCTCCAAACCAGCGTTCCACGAGGTTCAGCCAGCTGGATCTGGTGGGCACAAAATGCAACACAAAGCGGGGGTGCTTTTTCAGCCAGGCCTGGACCTGGGGCTCTTTGTGGGTTCCATAGTTGTCCATCACCAGGTGTAAGGGCACCCGACCCGGGAACTCTGTATCCAGGCGGCGGAGAAACCTGAGGAATTCCTGATGGAGGTGGCGCTGATAACACTCCCCCACCACCTTGCCCTGCGCCAGTTCCAGAGCCGCGAACAGGGTGGTGGAGCCGTTGCGTTGGTAGTCGTGGGTCATGGTCCCGCAGCGTCCCTTTTTCATGGGCAAGCCGGGTTGGGTGCGATCCAGGGCCTGAATCCGGCTCTTTTCATCCACACAGAGCACCATCGCCTGTTCGGGCCGATTCAGATACAGGCCCACCACATCGGTTAACTTCTCCAGAAAAAGAGGATCGCGCGAAAGCTTAAAGCTTTTCACCCGATGGGGCTTGAGATTGTGGCTCCGCCAGACGTTATTGACCGTCGACTTACTCACCCCCAGATGCCGGGCCAGGGAGCGGCAGCTCCACTGGCTTCGGCCCCTGGGCCTGGACTGCAGCGTAGTGTCCACGATCTGCTGGATTTTCTCCCCGCCATACGTGGATTTGCGTCCCCGCCCGGGAGCAATCTCCCACAGACTCTTCAAACCCTGCTGGCGAAAGCGGTTGCGCCATAACCTTACCGTGTGGCGATTCACTGCCAGCTGTTCCGCGCTCGCGTTGTCGGACTGACCGTCGGCTGCGGCCAGCACGATGCGGCAGCGCAGGACCACCTGCTGGGGCGTGCCGAAGGCCGACACCCACTGCTGCAGTTGCTGTTTGTCACTGTCGCTCAGCGTTAAGGGAGAGACCGGCGCAGGCATAACACCAGGTTAGCGCATTTCGTATCATTTGTCTAGTTATTTATTGGACACTACACTCGCGGCAGTATGCGGCACGGCCATGTTCACCCTGGGTACGGCCTCTCCGCGCACACAGGCGCAGGAGGTGAAGGCGAAAGCCCCGATGTAGTCCTACATCTCCGACTGGCATATCCCCCGGGCCCACTGGGCTGACATGGCCAGCTCCAATGCCGCGGACAAACCCGTCCTCGATAAAGCCATGCCCGATGGAACTCTGGTCGGCTACGGCGACGACGTTAACCACGTCCACTCGGCCGACGGCGAAACTCAGGACGAATGGGGGTCCGCCATGTCCACGGCCGGACTCATGAAGGTCCTCAACCAGTTCTACGCCCACTACGGCGGCGCGGAGACCCCGGTGCTCCAAACCGCCACGAAGCACTGGGACAGCGTCCTCGTCAGCCGCTACTACAACTGGCAATCCGGCCCTTACACGGGCGCGCATGTGCGCGTTGCGTCGTACACGCTCAGGGCCGACGCCCCTGACGGCGCCTTCGATATCCTGAGCGGCCAGGTGGTGGCTCCCCTGCTGGAAAAGCTGGTAACCGACGGCACCCTGCGCGAGTACGAAATCGATACCGAGGCCATTCACACCCAGGCTCCGGGCACGTTCTGGATAGTCTGGGTCGCCTCCGCGCCTGAAGGTCTGAATACGGTCAACGCTGCGATTATCTCCGCGCTGAAGGCCAACCCGCTCCAGGGCCCGGCTTTCGGCTCGATGGTCGACTATAGCCAGCACCGCGATGAGCTGTTGCTCGGAGAAGGCGTCTACAAATACCCGCAACGCTTTGCGTTCCCGGGATCCGTGTGCAGCCGCTCCCCCGGCTGCTGCTCGCGGGCTGGATTCCGGGCCTGGATTGACCGACACCACGGCACGGCCGGCGGCTTCTCCGATGGCCTGATTGCCCTGGTCGGTTTTGCCAGCGGCACAAATCAAGTCATCGCCTTTGACGTGAAATTCGCCAGGACTGCCAAAGTCAGCTCCTCACGTAGCTCCGATTCCCTTGCCTTATTACTTTCGTATCCCCGCCCTGACGATTTTGCTTGACCTGATTTCTCTGCCCCGCGCAGCCTGAACAAGGAAGCTGGCTCAGGTTTGAAGGGACAGAAGGACTCGCCCGCGCGAGTCCTTTTTCGTTTGGGACATGCTGTTGTGGCCTCGCTCAGCAGGCTCCGCAGTTTGTCCCATTTGAGGAATCGGGACCTGTCGTCGACGTTGTCAACAATGTGAACGCCCGCCGATTCAGCAGGTTGCAAGTTGTCCACCGTCATGGGGGCACTCCAATAAGCGTTAACTTAAGAAAACACATAGCGGGTCCGTTTCCGGCTGGGCTCCGCCAAGGTCACTGCGATCTCATCCCAGTCCCTGAATGTTTCGGCCAGACTGTGAGGGGGCAGAATCGCCAGGCAGACCTCATGAAACATGAATTCAATCTCCCTCCATCGGCTACGCCTCACGGTCCAATCGGTATCCCCAGGGGGAAAACCTGTCGGCCGCTTCCACCATGCGTTGGACCAGGAGGCTGGCGAAAATCTTCCCGTGCAGCCATGCCCGTGCGCTTGCCGGGTCCTTCTTCGGCAGGTGTCCCAGTCCCATGATGGATTTCATTTTCTTAAAGGCGAGTTCGATCTGCCAGCGGAGGCGATAGAGTTCCAATACCACGGGCGCGCGGAAACTATCGGCGAGCGTCGTCCAAACGAAAAAATACTGAGCCGCTTCCCAGGACTCAGAGCTAACTTTCTTTTGCTTCTTGCTCGCATTGGTCTCCAGCCTGCGACGTGCCAGGCGCGTGGCTTCTGCGCTTCGCTGGAGGGCGATCAACCTGCCGGTTACCCATCCCCCGTCGGGATGTTTTATCTGTGTGTCCCATTGTCGTATCTGTCCTGCTTTCATTTTGCGGAACACTCTGAGCACGTTCACGGGACTGCCCTGTGCATCAAAGACGGGAAGTGATTGTCGATTCAACCGCACCAGAATGTCGGCCTGGGCCGCCTTCACATGGGCCACCCCGACCGGCGTGGCATAGATCCGGTCGCCGAGCATGATGTCGCCAGGCCTTACCGGAATCCGCCGCAAGGTCTCACCGCCCTTTACATCCGTCAACTCGAAGAAATCGCATTGCAGGTTCGCTAAGTTAACAACGTAGTGGACACGCCAGTCGGTTCCGGTGCTGCCAGGCTCCGATACCGTCGTGGCATCCACGAGTCGCACCGGTCGACCCTGGCTCTCCACGGCAAGGGGTTGTGTGCCCCTCTGTTGCTCGGCCAGCCAGCGCAGCCACGGTTCGGAAGCCCGCAGTCGCTTGAATAACGCCACCGCGCTTAACTCCATCCCCAGTTGACTCGCACGCGCGGCCGTTTCGGCGAGCGAATATCCATTGACCACATGCATCAACAGAAGTCGCAGCAGGGATTCGGCATCGGGAACATCGCGGGCCCGTCGCAGCGCACCTGTACTGCGGGCCATCTCTTCCCAGCCAATCGGCAGGAATGTACGAAGAATCGGCCAGTTCTCGGAACTAAGGCTCTCTTCTGGTGTTGCCATGCCCCAGCATAGGAACACTCCGGGATGGAAGTCAATCGTTAAGTTAACGCATAATGGGGCACCCCCCTGGTCTCCTTCCGCGATCACCGAAGTACCGAATGATTTGCGTGGCTGCGTCAGCGTAATCGCCGCAGACTTTCAACAGAAGGAACGAAATAGTACGAGCCGGTCAGCGGTCGCGTGTAGCGTGTGAGCGCATCGCGCGTGCCGGTGACCAGGCCAGCCATGCTTTCGAGCATCCTGGAAAGCCGCTTCTGCTCGGCACTGAATCCGACGAAGACCGTGCCGTGGTCGCAGACATCTCCCCAAGGCATGTTGCGGCGAAAGATGTGGCCAAACTCGTCCTGATCGGTACGCACAACATGCGAGTCCAGCGGCTTGTTGGTGAGTTCGATGCTGTCGAGCTTGGTGCGTCCCATCACGCGCTCCTGCTGTTCGGCCGGCAAAGCCTCCCACTCGGCTGTCAGGTGTTTCCACTTCTGCAGCAGCAGGACGGAGCCGGCAGCGCCGGGAAGACCTTCGGGCAGGAGGGCCGCGACGGGAGCGTCAAGCAGGGTTGGGTTCTCCGAGCCATCGATGAAGCCGGTCAGATCGCGATCATGCCGGTACGGCCAGCTCGCGGTATCCTCGCCGAGCGATGCCTGGCCTGCCAGGTCCTGCACGACCACGCGGGCCATATCGAAGAGAACGTCATAGGCGCTGCCCGACAGCCAGACCAGCGCATCATGCTGGGTGGCCGGCATCACGAATCCTTCCGCGCCCCGAATCTCGCGGTTAAACCCTTCCACACCCGCGGGAGCATCATCGGGAACCAGCTCGCGCCACAGCTCCGGCCGAAAGCCGATTACGAAGTTGACTCCTCCCGTGGTCGTCCGCGGCTCACGGATCGCGGAGATGACAGAGCCGAGTTCCCTGCCGCGCTTCGCGTCCACCAGATCAAACTCCAGGTACGCATGAGAGGACGTTCCCAGTGCGAAGATGCCGGCCTGAGGTGTGAACATGCGGGAATTATAACGAGCGCCAGTGCGTCCCCTGATATCCTTGCCGCGGATTGGGGGCGGATGGAGCAGCCGGGGATTGGCAATGTCGCGCCGAATGCGGCGTTGGTGCAGATGGCGATGTCGTACTCGCGCAGCCGGATGGTGTGCGCGGCGGCGCGGCTGGGCGTGGCCGATGCGCTGGGAGACGAGGCTCGCAGCGTCGATGAGGTGGCGGACCGCTGCCGGGCGGACGCCGACGCGCACTATCGGCTGCTGCGCGCGCTGGCCAGCATCGGACTGACGGAGGAGACAGCGCCGCGGCAGTTTCGGCTGACTCCTGTGGGAAGGCCGCTGCGGCGAGACGTGCCGGAGTCGGTGTGGGCGGCCGTGGCGTTCTGGGCGGATCTGCTGGCGGACGACTGGTCGCTATTGACGGAATGCGTGCGCGCGGGCAAGCCGGCGGGGGAGGCGCGCCCTGCGGGCGTGCCTTCGCGGTGGTCGCAGGAACCGGAGGGCTATGCGATCTTTCGCGCCGTGATGGGCACGGCATCCGCTGAGGATTACGCCCCTATTGCCAAGACGTGTGATTTTTCGCGCGCGAAGGTGGTCGCCGATCCGGGCGGCGGCAGGGGCGCGCTGATTCTTGCCGTGGTGGAGCTTTGTCCAAAGGTGCGCGGCATGCTGGTCGATCTGGAGGCGAGCATTGAAGCGGCGAAACCGCGCTTCGCAGGAAATTCCCGCTGCGAATTGGTGGCGGCCGATCTGACCGAGTCGGTTCCGTCGGGCGCCGACGTGTGCCTGCTGAAGCAGGTTCTGCACGGATGCAAGGATGCGGCCGCGGTGGGAATTCTGAAGAACTGCCGTGCCGTGATGCCGGAGAACGGGGCTCTGCTGATCATCGAATTCCTTCTGCCTGTGCGGGTGGCTGGGGCTGACCCGCAGCTGGAACTGCGCCTGATGAGCGACCTGAACATGCTGGCGGTGACGGGCGGCCGGGAACGCAGCGAGCCAGAGTGGAACAAGCTGCTGGAGACAGCGGGCTTTCGCCTGGCTGGAGTTTTCCCGGCCGGGAGCGAGATGGGCATTGTCGGGTAATCGCCGAGGCCAGGCGATTGCGGCGGTCGCGGTTGCATTTGCGCTTGCGGCGCTGGTGCACGAGCAGGAATAAGCCCATCAGCGGCACGGGGAGCACATCCCAGGTGAGGTCGCGCGTTCCTGCCGTGCCGACTCAAAGTGTGCCGGAACATTGTCCAATTTGAGCGCCGCGACGAACGGCGACGGTCACCTGCCAGAGCCCACGTGCGGGAATGGAGAAGTTGGCAGCCTGAAGCCATTTGCTGGTGGCCCCGCCGTGCGAGGCCTGAAGCACCAGTGGGCGGGCGCTCCATCTGGTGCCAGAAGCTGGAGCGCGAGCTCGCAGGCAGCGGGCCAATGCCATACCGCGATCGCCTCGTCGAGGGCGATCCATCCGAAGGCCGGGTGGGTGAAGAACCTTTGCAGCGTGCGGACGGCGCGCGTAGTCATTCAGGACGCGAGCTCGTCGCGCACGAAGCTGCGGGGAAGGCCGCGCAGCATGGGGACGACGGGATTGCCCGGCAGGAGCAGGGGCGGGGCGATGGACATGAGCAGCAGGTGCTGCGTCATGTGGGCCACGAGGAGAAACTCATTGAGTGCGTCGACCGGAGAAGCGAGAGCGATCCAAAGGGAAAACAAGCCAGGGTGGGCCCAAAGGGGGAAGGTCCACGACTGTACGATGGCGAGGGATAACGGCATGTCCTGTTATCCAGATGACGTTGCCGGTGGACGGCTGGCGGAAGCCAGGGTGGAGGCTCCCCTGCTCAGGAAGTCGAGTTGGATGCGCGGCGGCGCAGGCGCATTGTCGGTTCGCGCATGAGGTGCCCCATGGCGGGATGCGTTCAGAGGCCGACGGTGAGACGCGTGCGGGGATCGAGGTAATCGCGAAGGGCGTCGCCGAGGAAATTGAATGACAAAACGCAGAGCGCGACAGCGATGGCCGGAAAGACGACGAGATGCGGGGCGTCGAAGAGGTAGGGACGGGCGTCGTTGAGCATCTGGCCCCAGCTGGAGGTGGGCGGCGGGACGCCGAGTCCAAGGAAGCTGAGCGTGGCCGCGGCGAGGACCGCGCCGGCCATGCCGATGGCTGACTGGACGATCAGCGGCTGGAGAATATTCGGAAAGATGTGGCGCACGAAGATGCGGAGATCGCCGGCGCCGAGGGCACGGGCAGCTTCGACGAATTCACGCTCGCGAACGGCGAGGACCTGAGCGCGGACGAGACGGGCGTAGCCGACCCATCCGCCGATGGAAAGGGCGAGGATGAGGTTGAGCAGCCCGGGTCCGAGAAAGGCGACGAAGGCGATGGCGAGGAGGATGCCAGGTAGGGCCAGGAAGGCATTCATGAGGAAGGTATTGATGACGACGTCGATCCAGCGGCCGTAATAGCCGGCGAGACCGCCGAGAATGAGTCCTAGGAAGAAGGACAGCGCGACGACCGAAACGGCGACGGTGAGGGAGAGGCGTGCGCCGTAAATGAGGCGAGAGAGGATGTCGCGGCCCAGCTCGTCGGTGCCGAGCCAATGGGCGCGGCTGGGCGGAGCGAGGCGATGGAGGAGGTCCAGAGCGGAGGGATTGTACGGGGCAAGCCACGGAGCGAAGAGCGCCATGATGACGAAGATGAGGAGAAACAGGAGCCCGAAGACGGCGAGCGGATGGGAGCGCAGAAGCGGGGCGATGCGCCGGAGGGTGCGGGAAACCGCGGGAGGCGACGCGGGGGCGGTCAATGAGAGCACCTGGGGGGAGTGTACCAAAGGGGATTGGCGAATGTTATCGAGAGCGTGAATACAACGAATGGATCAGGTGAAAGTGCTTGACAGGCTGGAAATGGGTCGTGAAAATATTTACACGTTTATCATCGGTTGGTACTCTCCGACACTCAATCACACCCATTTCGAGTTCGCGCAAGGCGATCGGCGGTCGCAGAGGGAGCATTGTGAGTGAAGGACCTGGAAGATCCTGATTCCTGGAGCATGGAGGCTCCAATCGCATGAAGCTGAAGGGCGAGAAAGTCGCAGTCTGCGGAGCCGGCGGATTCATTGGAGGACACCTGGTGAAATACCTGCAGGCGAACGGCGCGGATGTGGTGCGCGCCATTGACATCAAGCCGCTGGATGAGTGGTATCAGGTATCGAAGAGCGTGGAGAACCTGGTTCTGGACCTGAAGGTGAAGGAGAACTGCTACAAGGCAGCGAAGGGCGTCAAAGGCATCATTCAACTGGCTGCCGACATGGGCGGGATGGGGTTCATCGAGAACAACAAGGCGTTGTGCATGCTGAGCGTGCTGACGACGACCCACATGCTGATGGCAGCGCGGGACTCGGGCGTGGAGCGCTTCTTTTATTCTTCGTCGGCCTGCGTGTACAACGGCGACAAGCAGAAGAACGAAAACGTAGTGCCGCTGAAGGAAGAGGATGCGTATCCGGCGCTGGCGGAAGACGGCTACGGGTGGGAAAAGCTGTTCAGCGAGCGGATGTGCCGGCATTTCGAGGAGGATTTCGGGCTGCAGTGCCGGGTCGCGCGCTACCACAACGTGTACGGCCCGTACGGGACGTGGGACGGCGGGCGGGAGAAGGCGCCGGCGGCGATCTGCCGCAAGGTGATCGAGGCAAAAACCTCGGGGAAGCACGAGATCGAAATTTGGGGCGACGGGCACCAGACGCGCAGCTTCATGTACATTGACGACTGCCTGAAGGGCACGGTGGCGATTGCCGAGAGCGACATCCACTACCCGATCAACCTGGGGTCAAGCGAGCTGGTGACGATCAACCAGCTGGTGGACATTGTGGAGGACATCGCGGGAGTAAAGCTGAAACGGCATTACAAGCTTGACGCGCCGAAGGGCGTGAACGGGCGCAACAGCGACAATACGAAGATCCTGAAAGAGCTGGGGTGGGAGCCGTCGATCCGGTTGAAGGACGGGATGGCAAAGACGTATCACTGGATCGAAGAGCAGATGCTGGTGGGCGCCAGGTCCTGAATTCCTGTTCAGCGGACCGGTCGATTCGCTGAACTGGTTTTTCGCGGAGCAGCACAGTCGCGGACGGTACGATTTCGTCGATACATCCCCCGGCGGCGGGCGGCTGGACTCCTTACCGATGCGATTATTCGTCGACGAATTCTGCGGCCATCCGGTCCGGATGGAGCTCAGCCGGCAATTGGCGAGAATGCGCCATCCGGTCCACCACGTTTATTTTGCCGACCATACGGGCACCCCAATGGGGCAGACGGAGGTGCGCCCGGGAGATCCCCGCGGACTGGCGATTGAAGGTCTGTACATTTCCCGCGTTTTTCCCAGGCACTCGTTGCTGACGCGCCGTCAGGCCGATATCGAATACGGCCAGGTGGCGGCGGAGCGAGTGGATCGATTCCGACCCGACGTTGTGATCTCCGCAAATATGCCGCTGGATGCGCAGGCGGTCCTGCAGCGCACGACGCCCTGGCACAAGGCGCGATTCGTTTTCTGGCTGCAGGACGTATACAGCGTGGCCAAGGCGTTTGGGATCCGGCAGCCGATCAGCCCGGTGAGAGTGCGGAAGTTATTCCGTTCCACGTCGATCGATCCCCGGGGATTGCGGGAACTGGGTTATCGATGGCAATACTCGCTGGAAGATGCGCTTTCGGAGCGGAAGCAGGATTTGCCCTCGGATGTTTCGAAATGATGGGAAGCTGCGCAAAGGAGCGGATCCAGTCCGGTGAGGTGAGACGGACGAGGCCAATGCTGCGACGCTGTGCGATACATTTGGCTGGCCCGATTTTCCTGCTGTCAGGAGTGTGCGTTCTGTCGGCGCAGGGCTACGGCCAGGAGCGTGCAGCACAGCAAATTTTCGCGCTGTCGAATCAGGATCGCACGGAACAGGGATTGCCGGCGCTCAGGTGGAGCGCGGCGCTGGCGCGGTCGGCGCTGGCGCACGCGGAGATCATGGCGCAGGAGCCGGAGCTTTCGCACGATTATGCGGGCGAGCCGGGGTTGGTGGAGCGGGCAAAGCTGGCGGGCGCGCATTTCCAGATCATTGCAGAAAATATTGCGAGGGGGTGGAGCGCGGAGCAGATCAACAACGCGTGGATGCACTCGCCCTCGCATCGAGAGAACATCCTGGATCCGAAACTGAACGCGCTGGGCGTGGCGGCAGTACAGCGCGGTGCGCAGCTCTACGCGGTGGAAGATTTTGCTGAGACAGCGCAGGCGCTGAGTGTCCGGCAGGTGGAAGAGCGTGTGCGCGCTCTGCTGCGGGAGGACAACGTGGAAGCGTCGGCACCGGCGGGCGCCGCGGAGCAGGCGTGCCGGATGTGGCGCGGGTTGCCGCAGGGGACAACCGCGCGGGCGGTGGTGCGGTTCGAGACGTCGGTCCTCAGCCAACTGCCGAGTGCAGTGGTGCAGGAAATCCGTGGCAAGGACTTTACCCGGGCGGCGGTGGGGGCGTGCGCACCGCCAGCGGGAGAAGACTTTACGACGTACCGAGTGGCGATTCTGTTTTACTGAGCGACGCTATTCCGCGCCTTCGCCGGGCCTGGTGGGCTCCATCTGAAGCGCATTGTTGAAGCGGTTGAAGTAGTTGAACAGGCCGATGGCGGCCATCAGCTCGACGATTTCGCCTTCGTCGAAGTGTGCGTGCAGCGAATCGAAATCCTCGTCGGAGATATGGGTGGAGTCGAGGGTCATCTGCTCGGCGAGGCGGAGCGCGGCCTTCTCGGCGGGTGTGAATGCGTCGCTCGAGGCGAAGTGACGGAGGGCGTCGAGCTGGTCGCACGTCCAGCCGAGATTGAGGGCGATGCGGGAATGGGAGGCGAGACAGTAGTCGCAGCGGTTGAGCTGCGAGGTGCGGACGATGACGAGCTCCTTGAGGCGCAGCGGGACGGTGCCGGTGTGGAGGATGGCCTCGAAGTGGGCGATCATGGTTTCGAAAATCTCGGGGCGGTGGGCCACGGTGCGGAACATGTTGGGCACGTTGCCGCGGGCGCGCATGTAGCGGTCGTAGATGGCGGCGACTGCGGGAGTGGCCCGACTGTGGGAAACGCGGGAGAGACGCGGGGCGGTTTTCAGCATGAGAACAGGGTACAGCGGGCAGGGTGCAGGGGCCAGGGTGCAGGGGGGAACGTTGGGGTATCAAAGGGCGTGGCTGAGGATGATTTTTGCAGCGACGAGGCGGGTCGGCGCTTTGGTATAATTCCGGCAGGCTGACCCACTCCTCAGTAGCTCAATGGCAGAGCATTCGGCTGTTAACCGAAGGGTTGTAGGTTCGAGTCCTACCTGAGGAGCCAATCCTTTTCAACAACTTACGCCGCCGATACACTCCCCGATGGCCCTCAAAAACTGGCGAATGTAGGGACTTTTGTAGGGACTGCCCTTCAAAACCCTGTGCATTCGCGGGCACTTCTGCATACTCCTGAAGCGTGTTTTCTTCGGTTGCTGGCGCGGCTCGTTTCTGTACCACCGTCTCCAGCGCATTGCGCTTGGCTTCCATCCGAAT
>DATJSY010000058.1:0-2733 GCA_035503835.1 Acidobacteriaceae bacterium
TGGGCGGTGACGGCGGATACAGCGCGGAGGTGGGCGCGCAGGATACCCTCTATCCATGGCGACGGCGCAGGTTCACGAGACGCATCGGACAGGCGGCGGACGGTTGCACGCCGCACGGGCCGTGCTGGAGCGCGGCATCGAACAACAGGCATTTCCGGGCGCGGCGTGGGGAGTGCTGCATCGCGGCGAGGTAGTCGCGCAGGACGCGGTGGGGCGGTTCACCTATGACGAGAGCTCACCGGCGGTTGAGCCGGGGACGGTCTTCGACCTGGCGAGCGTGACGAAGGTGCTGGCGACGACCTCGGCGGCGATGGTGCTGGTGGACCAGGGACGTCTGGATCTGGATATGCGGCTGGGCGATATTCTGCCGGGATTTGTGGTGGGGATGGAGCCGCATTCGGGCAAGGAACGCGTGACGCTGCGCATGCTGCTGGAGCACACGTCGGGGCTGCCGGCGTATGTGGAGCTGTTCAGGACGTGCGCGACGCCGGACGCGCTGCTGCGCGCGGCGCTGGCGCTGCCGCTGGAGGCGAAGCCGGGCGAGCGCGCGGAGTATTCCGACATTGGGTTCATCCTCCTGGGCAAGGCGCTGGAAGTGCTGAGCGGGGAGAAGCTGGACCGGCTGTGGATGCGCGAGGTGCGCGAGCCGCTGGGGCTGGAGACCGCGCGGTTTTGTCCGCCGCGGTGGTTGCGGGAAGGGATTGCGCCAACGGAGAACGACACGTGGTTTCGCGGGCGGCTGATCCAGGGCGAGGTACAGGACGAGAACGCGTACGTGATGGGCGGCGTGGCGGGGCATGCGGGGCTGTTTGCCAACACCGGCGATCTGCTGCGGCTGGCGGCGTGTTTGCTGGCCGGCGGGAAGATGGCGGATGGGCGGCAGGTGTTTCGCCCGGAGACGGTGGAGCTGTTCACGAAGCGGCAGGAAAGCGGGCGCGCGCTGGGATGGGATGTGCCGAAGCAGGCGGGGTCGGCGGCGGGGAAGTATTTTGGGCCGCGATCGATCGGGCATCTGGGATACGCGGGGACGTCGCTGTGGATCGATCCGGAGCGGGAGCTGGCAGTGGCGCTGCTGACGAATCGGACGTGGCCGGACCGATCGAGCCAGGCGATCAAGGCGGTGCGTCCGACGTTTCACGACGCGGTGGTGGAGGAGCTGTAAGCAGCGATCAGCAATTCGTGATCAGTGACCAGTAAAAAGACCCTCGCCGAGGCGAGGGTCTTTGAGTGTGTGGCGAGATCAGTAGATGCGGAAGTTGACTTCGATGTTGATTTCCACGGGGACGGCGTGGCCGTGGAAGACGGCCGGCTTGAATTTGTACTGGCGGACGGCTTCCATGGCTTTCTCATCGAGGCCCATGCCCAGCGGGCGCACGACGTGCACCTGCTGAGGATTCCCCTGGGCATCGACGATCAGGCCCACGACGCAGACGCCCTGGTATTTGGCGCGGCGCGCTTCGTCGGAGAATTCGGGATCGGGAGCGTAGAGCAGCACCGGCTCGGAAACGCCGCCGCCGGGATGCATCGCGCCGCCGCCGTAGCCACCGCCTTCGCCGGGTCCAATGCCGTTGCCATTGCCGGAGCCGATGCCGCCGCCGTTGCCGGAGCCGAAGCCTGAGCCTCCGCCCGTGCCCTGCGAGGCCAGCGCCACCTGCGGGGACTGCGGGATACCGAGATTGGGCATGTTCGGATCGTCCGGCAGCTTGATCTGCTGCGGCATCACCACGGTGGGCTCGACGGGCAGCTTGGGATGATCGAGGCGCAGAATCTGCGGCGGGGTGATCTGGACTTTGGCCATCTTCGGCAGCTTGCCTTTGGAGGCCTCAACGATTTCGTGGTTGCCGCCGCCACCGCCTCCGCCCATGGTTTCCTTCATGGGAGCCGCGGGGATGAAGGGGGTGAGGGGGACGACCGAGGCGTTCTTCTTCTGGATCTCGCGGATGTGCCACTGCTCGATGACGAAGAGCAGGATGAGGCCGAGGATCGCGGCGTGGACGATGAAGGAGATGGCGCTGGACGCGGGACTGCGCTTGACCGCCATCCGGTCGGGGACGGCGATGGGCGCGCACGTGAGCTCGAGCGGCGGCAGCTTCTTCGGGAAGAAGAGATCGTGGAGACTGTTCCAGAGCGTCTTCCAGATCGGGTCTTCGTCGATGACGTTCATGGTGCTGGTTGCGACTGGCTGGCAGCTTAACTGCAGCGGAGGCTGCTTTGGCGGCATCAGGGCGTCGCGCACATTGGACCAGAGCGACGACCACATGGAACCGTCGGTCTCGACGAGAAGAGCGGGAGGCGCTTCTTCGGACCGCGTCTGTTCTGGTTCCATTTCGGGTTTAGACAAAACGGTGTTCCCCATGGCGACTCACCGGGCGGGGACCCGGCTTCTCCTGATTATCCACTGTGTCTGCCCCTCTTGTCCTGGGGGGTGGCGTGGATTCGTGAGAAGCCGGCTGAAAAGGATGGGTGCCCGCCGAATTCCTTCAGGGATAGACGTGCGCCGAGGCGGGAAGTCACGGGTAAGCAGCGGATACAATGGACTTTTATCCATAAAAGAGAAATTGGAGAGACGATGTCGCCAGCGCTGCCGCCGGACGGTGAGAAGACCGGCGCGTATCCCCCGTTAAAAGAGACGCTTTCCCTGCCGCGGACGGATTTTCCCATGAAGGCGAATCTGCCGCAGAATGAGCCGGCGCGCCTGAAGGCGTGGCAGGAGACCGGGCTGTACGAGCGGAT
>DATJSY010000059.1:0-139847 GCA_035503835.1 Acidobacteriaceae bacterium
GAAATCGATTTCGGTGTTCGACCAGGGAATCAGGTTCAGACCTTTGCTGCCGTCGTAGTTCCACGTTGTTGCGTGCGTGGGGCCGATCTGGCGGGTGAAGTCGCCGCGGTAAACCTGAATGAGCGGCACGAAGGTGGTCACCAGCGGCGGCGTCCAGGCGGGCTGCTTCGCCTGGGTCGCGGAGGCGCGCTGCTCCCAATTGTCGAAGAAGTTGTTCTGGGCCGAAACGGAGGCGGCAGCCAGCAGCAGAAGAAGCCCGGCAGAGGCTTTCAGCATAGGTTTCGCGATCATGCCTGTTGTATCTGCGTCGGCACAACCAACTTTCGATGGATTTTTGCAGGAAGTTCTCGTCCGGGAACCGGGACGCCGCGGGGCGTTGCTCAACCCCGGACTGTACCGAATCAATCGTGGCGGAGGCACGGCGGGATTGGCGGGACAGCTCGGCGGTTGCGACCCGTGGTACCGTTGCGTATAGTGCGAGCAAAGCGCAGCGTGCAAACAAAGGAGCCAACATGGCAGGAGAGGCAGCAGCCGTCATCGGGAAATCCGTACAGATTCGAGGCGAAGTCAAAGGCAACGAGGACCTGCTGGTGGAGGGTCTGGTGGAAGGCACGATCACGCTGAACGACAACCGGCTGACAGTGGGCGCGAATGCCCGGGTGCAGGCCAACGTCTCGGCACGGGATGTGGTGGTGCAGGGGACGCTGCACGGCGACGCTCATGCGTCAGGGCGCGTGGAGCTGCGCGCGGGCTGTCACATGACAGGCGACATCCACGCGGCGCGGCTTTCCATTGAGGAGAACGCGATTTTTTCCGGCAAAGTGGAGCTGAACACGGCGGCCAGCGCGGAGAAGCCGGCGGGAACGCATGGGACCGCGAGCGCGGAGAAGGCGTCGGGCGCGATGTTCGCGGGTTGAGAAGCGGGAGTCAGGAGACAGGTACGGCCCCGCGTCCGAGAGGATGCGGAGCCGTTCGCGTTTCTGGCCGGCGGCGCGACTCCGGCTGCGCCGCACCGTTTCTGATTGCGTCCTGAAACCGGCGCGTGACAGGATGAGTGCCATGCTTTCCCGCGGGATTGCCGGCCGGTCTGCGCTGCTCCTCACGATGGCGTTGTCGCTCTTCGGTTTGGTGCAGGCGGCGCGCGCCGACCTTCGATCCGGAACAGAGCCGCGAACAGGCGGCGGGCTACGCCCAGCGGCCGGCGAAGATTCTGATGACGCTGAACCAGCGCATGGCTGGGCGCGCGGCGGTAGGGTTTACGACCTGCCTGGTGCTGCGTGTGGATGGGGACGGGCGCAGCGCGGTGGCGAACGCCGGGCATTTGCATCCGGATCGGACCGGCAATGAGCTGAGCGTGGAGAACGGATTGTCGCCGGGAGTGTCGGCGGAGGCGGAGTATGCGGAGACGGTGCTGACATGGCGGGAGGGTGCGCAGATGACGCTGCTGACCGGCGGCGTGGTGGAGGCGCGGTCGAAAGTGGGGCGAGCTGTTTGGATTCGAGCGCACGGCGGCGATTGCGGGCGGCGACGCCGAGACAATCGCAGCGGCGGCGCAGGCCTTCGGGCAGAACGACGATATCACCGTGTTGACGCTGCGGCGGGCGCCATCAGCCAGAGCGATCCGTGTCGGGGCGCCCGCAACGGTGCCGTCGCCGGCGTGAAAACAGGAGACAGGAGTCAGCAGTCAGAAAAGGTCCCGGATCCAGAAGGATGCGGAGCCCTTGCTGACTCCTGACTTCCTGTTCATCACTCCACGTGCATGGTGGCGTGGAGCGGAGTGTCTGACGAGGATGAGCCGGCGACGATGGTGTAATCGCCGGGGACCATCTCGAAGGCGTTCTTCTTCACATTGAAGATGGACAGCGTGAGCTGGTTCATGGGGAAGGTAACGGTCTTCGATTCGCCGGGGCCGAGCGTCACGCGATCCCATCCAACCAGGCGCTTATACATGTTTTCGCCGGTAGAGGCGGGCAGGATGGCGTAGACCTGAGCCACCTCGGCGCCCACGCGCGAGCCGGTGTTGGTGACCGTCAAGGTGGCGGTGTGCTGCACCTCATCGACCGAGAGGCCGGAGAACGAATAGGTAGTGTAGGAAAGGCCGTAGCCGAAGGGGAAGAGCGGGGTCTCGTGCTGCGACTCAAACCACTTGTAGCCGACGCGAGCGCCCTCGATGTTGTAGTTAACGTCAAAGGCCTCCTGCCTATGGAAGCCATTCTCAGGCAGGCTGCCGGGGGCGGCGATGTTCATGCCCGGCACCTGAGGCCTTGGCAGCTGCGCATCGTCTTTGGGGAAGGTGATGGGGAGGCGGCCGGACGGATCGACGTCGCCGAAGAGGATGTTGGCCAGGGACTGCGCGCCGCCAATGCCGGGGAACCAGGCTTCGACGATGCCTTCGACCTGATCCACCCAGGGCATGGCGACGGGGCCGCCGCTCTCGATGACGACGATGGTGTGGGGATTGGCTTTGGCGACCGCCTCCACGAGCGCATCCTGATTACGGGGCAGCTCGATGGTGGGGCAGTCCATGCCTTCGCTCATCCACTGCTGCACAAAGACGATGGCGATCTGGGACTTCGCGGCCAGCGCGGCCGCGGACTGGACATCGGTGCCTTCGCTGAACTGGATGTCGGCACCGGGATCCTGCCGACGGATGTAACGCTCCGGCGAGTCAGGGAACCAGACATGCTCCTGCCAGTAGGCGGAGCCGGGATGCGGATGCACAGCGCCGCCGCCGGGTGCGTCGACCTGGGCGGAACCGCCGCCGGAGAGGACGGCGACATCAGCATGAGCGCCGATGAGCGCGATGGAATGAATGCGGTCTGCCGAGAGCGGCAGGATGTGATCGTGGTTGCGGAGCAGAACAATGCTTTCGTCGGCGATGTGCTCGGCTTCACGGCGGCCGAGGAAGGGATTGATTTCCTCGGGCTGGGGAGGGTTGTCGATGACGCCGTTGGCAAACATGCTGCGCAGGACGCGATGAACAGCGTCATTGAGGCGCGACATGGGAACCTGGCCGTCCTGGATGGCCTGTTTGAGCGAATCGCCGAGGTACTTCGAGCCAGGCTCTTCGTTATCGAGGCCGGACATGAAGGCATGAACGGAGGAGTGGGTGCCACCCCAGTCGGAGAGGACGAATCCCTGGAAACTCCAGTCCTTTTTCAGGACCTGGTTGAGGAGATAGTCGTTCTGGCAGGACCAGTCGGGGCTGGTGTTGGGCGGGGTGACGGTCTCCTTGTTGTAGGAGCACATGACGCCGGCGGGATGGGCCATCTGGATGGCGATCTGGAAGGCGAGCAGGTCGCTTTCGCGGGCGGCGCGCTGCGTGATCTCGGCGTTGTAGATGGTGCGGCCGGTTTCCTGATCGTTGAAAGCGTAGTGCTTGATGTCCCCCATGACCTGGTTGGACTGGACGCCTTTGGCGAGATTGCCGACCATGGTGCCGGCCAGCAGGGGGTCTTCGCCGGCGTACTCGAAGTTGCGGCCGTTGCGGGGATCGCGGGCCAGATCGACGCCGCCGCCGATGGACATGTTGTAGCCGGTCTCGCGCAATTCGCGGCCGATGACGTCACCGAAGAGGAAGAGAGCTTTGGGATCCCAACTGGAGGCTGCGCCGAGGACCGAGGGCAGCAGGGTGGCGTAATGGCTGCCGGTTCCGGAGAGACGGACGCCGACGGCGGAGTCCGCCATGTTGATGCCGGGGATGCCGAGGCGCGGGACGCCCTCAACGTATCCGGCGCCGCCGAGAGAGCCTTTGGGAATTTCAGCGTTCGCGCGGAGACCGTTCCAGCCGGTGCCGTGGACGAAGTTGAGCTTTTCTTCGAGGGTCATCTGCCGGATCACGAGATCGGCGCGCTGGTCGGGGGGGAGGGATTTGTTCATCCAGGGCCAGTTGTGCGGGGGAGCCTGCGGCGGAGCCGGGGATTGCGCAGAAGCGCCAGGGGACCACGCAAAGCAGGCAGCACCTGCGCAAAGCAGCAGGCGCTTTACGGAAAGAGATAACATGGCAGAACTCCTGGTCAGACCTCGCCATGCTACTGGCGTGGGAAGGCGAGCGTCAAGCTGAATCGATTGAGCAGGCACTTTGGAGCGGTTTGGCGAGTGTTGCCGGGGCGGTCCCGGGGTGCAGCGCGGAGCGGATCAGGAGGCGGCGGGTTGAAGACGCCGGAGCAGAGCCGTGGCGGCTTCGTGCGCGTCGTGGGATTTGAATTCGGGTTCGAGGCGCACGACTTCGGCTCCGGGGGCGACGGCGCGGAGCGCGGCCGTGATGGCCTCCGCGGCGACGGGCGGGGTGCTGGGACCGAGCAGAAGAACGTCGGGGCGACCCACGCGCAGCAGAATTTTGGCGTCGCAGACGAGGCTGGCGGATTTGACGGCATAGCCATGCTGCGTGAGCAGGGCGGCGGCGAAGTTGCAGAAATCGCCGGATTGATCGACCAGCAGGACCGCGGGGCCGGATTTTCCCGCGGAGGCACGGCTGGCTTCAGGAAGAAGGAACGACAGGATCGCATCTTCCTCCGTGGGGAAGGTCCGGAGGATGGGCTGCAGGCGGGTCATTTGCAGCAGCTCGGTGATTAAGGGCGGCGGCGCGGCGAGGCGCAGACCGCCGGAGCGTTTCTGCAGCATGGCAGCGTAGCGCACCAGCAGCCCCAGGCCGATGCTGTCGAGGCGGGTGACTTCGCGGACGTGGAGCACGACCTGATTGAGGTCGCGGCGGGTGTCCTGATCGAGTGCGGCTTCCAGAGCCCGGGCTTCGTGGCCGCCGACAATGCGGCCTTTGCACTCGAGAACGTGAACGCGACCGCAGACGCGCGACTCCAGTTGGAGGAACATGATCCTACCTTTCTACAGTTACGGGCCGCGCGGGACAAGAAAGAAACGAGCCGATGCGGGTTCATTCGCAGGGCAGGCTGCCATACCGTCCGGAACGTTCGCTGGCCGGCGGGAAGGCGGCGTCGACCGCCAGAATGAAGGTCCATCTGGCACCTCGCCAGGCGTGTCCGATAATTTCCCGCGCCGAAAGCGAGACATTCGAGGGTGTTTTTGTGTCTAATCCAGCTACACTATGGCTGGATTGTCCCGGTACGCAGAAAATCGGGCGAAGCCGCTGTCAAACGACAGCCGGATCGCAGGACTGTGTCCGGGCAATTCGGGCGCGGTTGGAGACGAAGGCGAGCGCGAGAAAGTCCGGAAAACGACGAAAACTCGACGGAACAGCTCCTCCGGAAGCCGGTTCTGCCATTCAAGGAACCACCAAGAGGTACCCCTGTGACAAGCTCGTGGATTGTGCGACGTTTGGCCGTGACCGTTTGCCTGCTGGGAAGCTGGAGTCTGCTCTCCGCGCAGACCCTGAGGAGCCGGATTCTCGAGGAGATCAACCCCAACGAAACCGTGGCGCTGCCGGGCAGCGTGAGTCCCCGGATCGCACCCGAGCTGCAGACAGGTCGCATGCCGGCGTCCGCGCCGATTAACGGGATCACGCTGACCTTTGCGCTGACGCCGGAACAGAAGGCGGAGCTGGATGCGCTGGTGAAGGCGCAGCTGACGCCGGGGAACCCGGAATATCACCAGTGGCTGACACCGGCAGAATATGCGGCCCGATTCGGCATGAGCGAGGCGGACGTGCAGAAGGTGGAAGAGTGGCTGGAATCGCAGGGGTTCAACGTGGAACGGGTGGCAAACAGCCGGACGAGCATCACGTTTTCGGGCACGGTCGAGCAGGTGGAGACCGCGTTCCAGACGCAGATGAACGAATACCGGGTGGACGGCAAGACCCACTGGGCGAACGCGACGAACCTGGCGATACCGGCGGCGCTCCAGGGGGTGGTGCAGTCGGTGAGGAACCTGAATGATTTCCGGCCGCACCCGATGGTGCGCCCGGCGTTTCCGGGTGGTGCGGTTGCGCGTCCGGCATATACCGACGCGGCACTCAAGTATTACTTCATGACGCCGGCCGATGTGGCCACGATCTACGACATCAGCGCGGCCTACAACGGTGGCTATACCGGATCAGGCGTGACGATCGCCATCATGGGACAGTCCCAGGTTTCGGCGACGGACATTCAGAACTTTGACAACGCGGCCGGGATTACCCGCAGCAGTCCGAACATGATCCTGGTGCCGGGCTCCGGTACGTCGGCGATATCCAGCGGCGACGAGGCAGAGTCGGACCTGGACCTGGAGTATTCGGGGGCGATTGGCAAAGGAGCAACCATCGATTTTGTATACGTGGGGAGCAATCCGAACGACAGTGTCTTCAATGCGCTGCAGTACGCGGTGGATAACGACATCGGGTCGGTGCTCAGCATCAGCTACGGGGCCTGCGAGACGGAGGTGAGCAGCAGCGATATTTCGACGCTGGAACAGATCACGGAGCAGGGAGCCAGCCAGGGGCAGACCATCATCGCGTCCGCCGGCGATGACGGCTCGACCGCCTGCTACGGGGAAACCGCCTCCGGTCTGACTACGGCGCAGCAGGAAGCGCTGGCGGTGAATTATCCGGCCAGCAGCGCCTACGTGACGGCTTTGGGCGGGACGGAGTTCCAGACGGCGGACGTGACGTACCCGAACACGACGTACTGGAATACTTCGAGCAGCGCGAGCGGCGGCTCGGCGCTCTCGTATATCCCGGAGATGGCGTGGAACGACGACACCACCTGTGGATCAGCCGCGACCAAGGCGGACGATCCCAGTGAGGCACTGTGCTCCGGCGGCGGAGGCGCGAGCGCGTATGTGTCCAGACCAAGCTGGCAGACGGGCGTGACCGGCATTGCGGCGGGGAGCGCCCGCCTGGTGCCCGACGTTTCGCTGGACTCTTCCAACGTGAACGCGCCCTATCTGTTCTGCACCAGCGATCAGACGGCGTGGGCCAGCGGACAGCAGGCGAGCTGCAGCAGCGGCTTCCTGGATTCGGCGACACAGGACCCCACAGCAGCGGGCGGGACGAGCTTTGCGGCGCCGATTTTCGCGGGCATGATGGCGATCATCGATCAGGAGACGAACTCCAGCCAGGGCATTGCGGCCTCGGAGCTGTATAAGCTCGCTGCGAATTCGTCGTCGTATTCCTCGGCGTTTCACGACATCACGACCGGCGGGAACAATTGCACGGCGGGTTCGAGCTATTGCTCCGGTAGCGCGGTCGACGACTATACCGCGGGTACGGGCTACGACGAGGCGACGGGGCTGGGCTCGGTGAACTTCGACAGCCTGATGAAGGCGTGGCCGGCCGGCACCTCAGATCTGCTGACAACGACCACGGCGGTTGCGGCCAGCTCTTCGGTAGCCGCGGGATCGCCGGACGTGCTGACGATCAACGTGACGCCGGCGACCGCGACAGGCACTATAACGATCTATGACGGCACCACGACTTCGCTTGACCCGAACTCGTTAGGCTGGACCTCGCTCGGCACCGCAACGTCGGTCGGCGGCGGTAGTTGGACGTTCAATTACTCGGCTGTCGCCACGACCGCCGACCCCTCCGGCGCGTACAGCGGTGTGCACACGCTAAACGTGGTTTACGCCCCAGCGAGCGGCTCGGCCTATGCCGGATCGAGCGCCACGGTGGCAGTGACGGTCACCGGCGGGACGACTCCTCCTTCGTTTACGATGTCTGCCTCGAACGTCACAGTCGCCGACGGCAGTTCGGGAGCATCGACGATCACGGTGACCTCGCAGAACTCCTATGCTGGCACGGTGGAGTTCTTCGAGTTGTACGTGACCAGCAGCAACGCCAGCGGACTGGAGGATGCCTGCTACGCCCTCAGCAGTTCGAGCGACCCCGATAACGGCACGGTGACGGTGTCGGCCGGCGGCACAGGGACGTCGACGCTGACGTTCTATACGTCGTCGAGCGCCTGCTCCTCCTCGAGTGGGAGTATGCGGCCGGGATTCTACCGCATTGGCCATGCGGGGACCCCTGGCGGCCAGGCGAAAAGCCGGGCGCCGCTCGGAGGGGCGATCCCGATGGCCGCGGCGGGTCTGGGCGGGCTGCTGCTGTTTGGGATCCGGCGTCGTTCGAAGCTGTGGACGATGCTGGGCTGCCTGATGCTGGCCATCGCGCTGGGCGGATTTGCCTCCGGCTGTGGAAGTGGGAAGGCGGGAAATATTGGCGGAGGAAGTGGCAGCGGCGGCAGTGGCGGCAGCGGAGGCTCCGGCGACGTGACCCAGGGGACTTATACGCTCGTGCTGGTGGGCATGGACGAAACTAATGGGGCCATCAACGCGACCACGAACCTGACGCTGACGGTGAATTAGAACGGTTACGGTATACGGTTTGCAGTATAGACAAGGCTGAGCCGCGGTGGGCGTCTCAGCCTCTTCTTTTGGGTGGAGCGGTTCGATTCTCCGCGCAGGATCAGCGAGCCGTCGCCGCGGCCTGCTGATATTCCTCGTAGGGGCCTTTGAAATCCTCGATCCTGCCCTTGTCGAAATGCCAGATGCGCGTGGCGACTTCGTCGATGAGGTCGTGGTCGTGGGTGACCAGCAGCACAGTGCCCTCGTAGCGCTGCAGCGCGATGTTCAGCGCATTGATGGCTTCGAGGTCGAGGTGGTTGGTCGGCTCGTCGAGGATGAGCAGGTTGGGCCTGAGCAGCATCAGCTTGCAGAAGATGAGCCGCGCGGCTTCGCCGCCGGACAGCGCGGCAGTGGGTTTGAGACCCTCTTCGCCGCGGAAGAGCATCTGGCCGAGGATGCCGCGGATGTCCTCCGTGGTGGCTTTGGCGTCGAACTGGCGGAGCCAGTCGAGGATGGTGATGCCGGGCTCGATGACCCCGGTGGTGTCCTGCGGGAAGTAGCCGATCTGGACTTCATGGCCCCACTTGACGGTACCGGCGTCGAGGACGAAGTCCTTTTCCGCGAGGCGCGGCTGGTTGGCCAGCAGCGACTTGAGCATGGTGGTCTTGCCCTGGGCGTTGCGGCCGATGAGGCAGATCTTCTCGCCGCGCATGATGCCGCCGGAGAAGCCGTCAATGACTGTGAGACCACCCCGGCGACCAGCCTTGCCGGGGGCCCCGGTCAGATCGCCGTAGGTCTTGCACAGGCCCTCGATTTCCGCGACGTATTTGCCGGAAGGGCGGTTCTGGTCGAAACGGATGAAGGGGCGCGCGATGTTGGAGCGGGCGAGCTCCGTGGTTTGTAACCGTTCCACTTCCTTTTTGCGGCTGGTGACCTGCGAGGAGCGGGTTCCGGCCGAGAAACGGGCGATGAATTCGTTGAGCTGGGCGATTTTCTTCTCGCGCTGCGCGTTCTCGGATTCCAGGCGCGAACGGATCTGGGTCTTGGCCAGCACCATGTCGTCGTAGCCGCCGGTGTAGGTGATGATCGTTTGATAGTCGATGTCGGCGATGTGGGTGCAGACGGAGTTGAGGAAGTGCCGGTCGTGGGAGATGGTGATCAGGGTGCCCTCAAAGCGGGTGAGGAAATCCTGAAGCCAGTGGATGGAGTCGAGATCGAGGTAGTTGGTGGGCTCGTCGAGCAGCAGCGCCTGGGGTTTGCCGAAGAGCGCCTGGGCGAGCAGCACGCGGACCTTCTGGCCGCCCTGCAACTCGGACATTTTGCGCTCATGCAGCTCGTCGGGGATGTCGAGACCCTGGAGGAGGATGGCGGCGTCGGATTCGGCGGTGTAGCCGTCCTCTTCGCCGACGATACCTTCGAGCTCGGCGAGGCGCATGCCGTCGTCGTCGGTTAATTCAGGTTTTTCGTAGATTTTGTCGCGCTCGGCGAGAGCGGCCCAGAGGCCTTGATTGCCCATGATGACGGTGTCCATGACGCGGAAGGCGTCGAAGGCGAACTGATCCTGGCTGAGGACGGAGAGCTTCCGGGGCCGGACGATCGTGCCCTTCTGGGGATCGAGACCGCCGGAAAGGATCTTCATGAAGGTGGACTTGCCCGCGCCATTGGGGCCGGTGAGGCCGTAGCGGCGGCCGGGCGTGAAGGTGGTGGTGACCTCTTCGAAGAGGACTTTGGCGCCGTAGCGCATGGTGACATCGGAGACAGAAATCATGAAACTCTCAGGAAACGGGGATCTCCTCCAGGATAAAGGATGAGTTGCGGAACAGGGCGGGCGAACTCTGGCTGACTGCAGCCAGTATATACTGTATTGTACATACAAATGCGAACCCTCCGGGATGAGGCGAAGAACCGCAGCAACCGGAAGAACCAAGGCATCGGTTTAGATACTGCCGCAGAGGTGTTCCTGGACCTGCTGCACCTGACCCGCGAGGATCGCATTGTCGACGGAGAACAACGGTGGCCGACCATCGGAATGGTGAACGGAGTTCTGCTGGTGCCGGTGGCTTATTCGGTGGCGGACGAGGACGACGAAACCCTCAGCGTCGTCTCTGCGCGCCGGGTTACCCGACAGGAGCGGATCGGCTGTGAAGAAGCGAATGAGATCCAAGAAGACGACGTACGAACTGAAACCGGGACGTCCGCTGACAGCGCGCCGGAAGCGCGAAATCGAGACGCTGGCCAGGGCACCGGAAGCGGCTGTGGATACCTCCGATATTCCCGAGCTGCCGCCGGGAGCGTGGAGGCATGCCATGCGCGGCAAGTGGTATCGGCCGGTGAAGCGCCCCGTGTCGATTCGGCTGGACGCGGATGTGCTGATGTGGCTCAAGGGCAAGGGCAGCGGCTATCAAACGCGTGTGAACAGTCTGCTGCGGGAAAAAATGCTGCAGGAAACCCGTAAATAAGGGCGGCTTCGCGCCGGTTTTCGCGCGTCGTATTGGGTTCGCTATACTTGCCAGTCGATGAAAATCCTGGTTTGCATCAAGCAGGTTCCGCAAAAGGATGCGCCGCTGCGGCTGAACAAGCAGGGCACGTGGATCCGCGACGACGTGTCGTGGGAGACGAACGAGCCGGACGCCTACGCGCTGGAAGAAGCACTGCGCCAGAAGGAAAAACACGGCGGCGAGGTGACCGCGCTGACCGCGGGTCCGGCGCGCGCGGCGCAGGTGCTGCGCGAGGCGCTGGCCAAGGGCGCCGACCGGGCCATCCACCTTGAGGACGATCGCTTTGCCCAGCTGGACGCGGCCAACACGGCGCGGGCCATCGCGGCCGCGATCGCGGGCGAGAACTTCGACCTGATTGTGACGGGCTTGCAGTCCGACGACTTTGGGGCGGCGCAGACCGGCGTGCTGCTGGCGGAAATCCTGGGGATCCCGCACGCGACGATCATTATCGGCATTGAGAAGGCCGACGGAGTGCTGAAACTGAAGCGCGAGCTGGAGGCCGGGCACTACCAGTACATCGAGATGCCCATGCCCGCGGTGCTGACCATCCAGAGCGGAATCAACAAGCTGCGCTATGCCACGCTGATCGGCATCAAGCAGGCGAAGATGAAGCCGCTGCGCAAGGTGGCGTGGGCGGAAGTCGAGGCGAAGCTGAGCTCCCACATGCAGAAGATCGAGCGGCTCTACGTGCCGGGGCGGCAGAAGCAGACGAAGAAGATCGAGGGCCCGGCGGGCGCGGCGGCAAAGGAGCTGGTGGAGTACCTGAAGAACGAAGCGCGGGCGCTCTGATGAGAATCTGCGCGGCGCCGGTTTGAGCGAAATCAGCGATGCTGTGCCCCTTTTGGGATTGGCTCTGTGCGGCTTTCTTCGGCGGAAAGCCGCGTCAGGCCCCGCAGCTCCGAGAATATCTTCGCTGGTTTCGCTCCGGCGCCTGACAATTGTGGGCCAATTTGCTTAATATGGTGAACACCGATTTTTGAGGGAGCCGAAGCGACGATGGCGAACATGAACATCCCGGCGGAAGAGCGGAATCTGACCCCGGCGCAGGTGGAAGCGCTGGACAAGCGGCGGCAGCGCGGGCTGATGTACCAGGTGCTGTCGGGGCAGTTCGCGTTCTTTGCGGTGCTGCTGCTGGTATGGACGGGGCAGGATTTGACCTACGGGCCAGGCTGGATACATCCCATGTTCTACTACAACGTGGTAGCGGGCGTGCTGGCGGTGGTATTTGGCGTGTATGGGACGTATCTGCGGCGGGGCAAACTGCACGAGTACTAGGACGCACGGGTTACGGTTTACCGGATAGCGCGGCTTGCGGGCCGCGCTTTTTCCTGAGCGCAGGATGGCTCAGCTTTTCAGGACGGGGATCATGGCGGACACGATTCTGGTGGTGGCGGAGCAGAGGGAAGGTAAGCTGAACCGGGCTTCGTTTGAAACCATCGCCGCGGCCCAGGCGATCGCGCGCGATACGGGCTGGGCGGTGGAAGTGGCGCTGCCGGGCGGCGGCACTGCTGCGCTGGCACAGGAGCTGGCAACGAAGGCCGCGAGCCGCGTCTATGCGCTGGAGGCCGAAGAGCTGAAGGCTTACACGTCGGACGCGTACGTGGCGGCGCTGAAAGCGTTCGTCGAGGAGAAGCAGCCGAAGCTGGTGCTGTTTCCGCATACGTATCAGGTGCGCGACTTTGCGCCGCGGCTGGCACTGTCGCTGAATCGCACCCTCATCTCCGACGCGACGGGATACAAGTATGAAGGCGGCAAGCTGCTCTTCACGCGGCAGATGTTCCAGGGGAAATTCGCAGCCGACGTGTCGTTCGGCGGGGATGCGCCGTGGATGGCAACCTTCCAGATTGGGGCCTTTCGCGGCGATCAGGCGGAAGCCGGCTCGGCACCTGTGGAAACCGTAACTGCGGTGGCCGGCGCGGCGCGCGTGACGCCGCATGAGGTCTTCCAGGAGGCGAAGCAGATGGTGGATCTGTCGCAGGCGGAGACGATTGTGGCGGTCGGACGAGGGATCAGAGAACAGAAGAACC
This sequence comes from Acidobacteriaceae bacterium, assembly GCA_035503835.1. Classification (GTDB taxonomy): domain Bacteria; phylum Acidobacteriota; class Terriglobia; order Terriglobales; family Acidobacteriaceae; genus Palsa-343. The sequence goes on from DATJSY010000059.1 coordinate 12,755, forward strand.
TGGCGCTGGCGGAGAACCTCGCAGCCGCGCTGGGCGGGGAACTGGGCGCGTCGCGGCCCATCTGCGACAACGGGTGGCTGCCGCTGGAGCGGCAAATCGGCTCGTCAGGACAGACGGTCGCGCCCAAGCTGTACATCGGGCTGGGGGTAAGCGGGGCCATCCAGCACATTGTGGGCATGAAGGGCGCGCGGACGATTGTGGCGATTAATAAGGATCCCGAAGCGCCCATCTTCGAAATTGCCGATGTGGCCGTGGTGGGGGACCTGTTCCAGGTGGTGCCGGTGCTGACAGAAGAGATTAGGAAAGCGCGGAGCAGCTAAGAGGCGGCCGGGTAAGAAGCGGATAGCTGAAGAGCAGTCCGCTAAGGAGCGGTCTGCCAAAGAGCAGTCAGCGGAGAAGCGGCCAGCGGAGAGACGGCCAGCGGCCATAACCGCTTCCGGTACTCACGCGGGGCAGGTCTTCGCAGCCCGGTGCTATACTCGGCCATCCCCAGCGCCCTCTATGGAGACAATCAAGGCTTCGCGGAAACCCGACGGGTCCGGGCTTGCGGTGGTACCGCCGCGGAGCGAGGAAGCGATTGGGCGATCGGCGCTGCGCAAGGCGAGCCTGAGGCTGCTGCCGCTGATCGGTCTGGGCTACGGCATCGCGTTCATGGACCGCGTGAACATCAGCTTTGCCGCGCTCGAGATGGACCGCGATCTGCACTTCTCGGAAACCGTCTTCGGGCTGGGCGCGGGGCTGTTCTTCCTGAGCTATGCGGCATGCGAGATCCCGGCGAATTTGCTGCTGGTGAAGTTCGGAGCGCGGCGATGGCTGGCGCGGATCATGCTGACGTGGGGCCTGATCTCCATGGCCATGATTTTCGTGCGCACGCCGGCGGAGTTTTACGCGGGGCGGCTGCTCCTGGGCGCCTCCGAGGCAGGCTTCTTTCCTGGCGTGATTTTCTGTCTGACGCAGTGGTTTCCGGCGGGCGAGCGTTCGAAGGCGATCAGCCGCTTCTATATCTCTTTCCCGCTGTCGACCGTGGTGATGGGCGGGCTGGCGGGGTGGCTGCTGAACCTGGATGGACGGCTGCACCTGGCGGGCTGGCAGTGGCTGTTGCTGGCCGAAGGCGTGCCGGCGGTGGCGATGAGCGCGGTATTCCTGATGGGGCTTCCGGACGGGCCAGCAAAGGCTGCGTGGCTGACCGAGCCGGAGCGGGAGTGGATCCTGCGGCAACTGGCCAGCGAGCCGCGGCGCGGCGCACACAGCGGGGATGAGCCGGGGCAGGCGTTTCGCGATCCGCGGGTGTGGCTGCTGGGAGCGCTGTTCTTCTTCGATCTACTGGCGGCCTACGGCTACACCTTTACCGCGCCACAGCTGGTAAAGCAGGTGACCGGCCTGCATGCGACCGGGGTGGGCTTCATCATCGCGGGACTGGGCGTGCTGGGCGCGCTGTCGATGCTGCTGAACGGCTGGCACTCTGACAAGACGGGCGAGCGCCGCTGGCATGTGGTAGCGCCGCTGCTGCTGATGGCAGTGGGCTACGTAGCGGCGGGCGTCTCGGTGCTGCCGGTGATTGTGCTGCCGGCGCTGGTGCTGATGTTTGCGGGCAATACGGCGGTGCAGGCGCCGCTATGGACCATCCCGCCGGAGTTTCTGCGGGGCCGATCGGCGGCGGCGGGCATTGCGACCATCAATACGCTCGGGATTCTGGGCGGGTTTGCGGGCCCGTACCTGATGGGCGTGCTGACCGACTGGTCGGGGGGGCTGCAGCGTGGGCTGCTGGTGCTGGCGGCTCCGGTGCTGGCGGCTGCACTTTTGATGACGATTGTGCATCAGTACTCGGTGCGGGGACTGGCGGTACGGGCGTAGGAGTTTCGCGCCATTCCGCGTATCCGGGAGCGGCGAGGCGTGCCCTGGGCTTCGCCTGGTAAGATGGTCGGTCGTTATGATTCACTTCCGAAAACCGATCGAAGGCGCGGAGCGTCCACAGATGGAAGCGGACGTGGTGATTGTGGGCGGCGGGCCGGCGGGAATGGCGTGCGCGCTGCGACTGGCGCAGTTGATCGATGCGCACAATGCCGCGCGGCCGGACCAGCCACTGACGAAGGAGAATATCTGTGTGCTGGAGAAGTCGCGCGAGGCAGGGCAGCACTGTTTGTCCGGAGCGCTGCTCGATCCGCGGGCGATGCGCGAACTGCTGCCGGGCTTCGAGAAGGAAGCGCCGCTGGATGCCGAGGTGACGAAGGAGTCGGTGTGGTTCCTGACGGCGAAGGGGCAACGGAGATTTCCGATCGTGCCGCAGCCGCTGCGCGATCACGGGAACTATGTGATCTCGCTGAACAGATTTGTGAAGTGGATGGGCCAGAAGGTGGAAGAGGCCGGGATCACCATCTTCACCGGGTTCGCCGGCTCGGAGCTGCTTTGGGCCGACGACAGCACCGACTGGGACGCGGCACGCGTGGCAGGGGTCCGCACCGATGACAAGGGTGTGGACAAAGAAGGCCAGCCGAAGGCGAATTTCGAGCCGGGCTATGAGCTGCGGGCGAAGGTGACCATCCTCGCCGAGGGAACGCGCGGCAACTGCGCGAAGGCGCTCATCGGGCGGCTCGGCCTCGAGGATCCGGAGCACGCGCAGACGTACGGCCAGGGCATCAAGGAGCTGTGGGAGATTCCCGCCGGGCGCGTGGCGAAGGGCGAGGTAATCTACACGCTGGGCTATCCGCTCACCAGCCGCGAGTACGGCGGGGCGTGGGCGTATGGCGTGTCGGACACGGTGGTGTCGGTCGGGTACGTAACGGGGCTCGACTACCAGGACCCGCGCACCGATCCACACCACGTCTTCCAGAGCTTTAAGGAGCATCCGTTCGCGCGGCGGATTCTCGAGGGCGGAAAGATGATCCGCTACGGCGCGAAGAGCCTGCCTTATGGCGGATGGCTGACCGTGCCGCGGATCTACGGCAACGGCTGGATGCTGTTGGGGGATTCGGCGAGCTTCCTGAACTCGCAGCGGCTGAAAGGCATTCACCTCGCAATGAAGAGCGGAATGCTGGCGGCCGAAGCGGCGTTTGCCGCGCTGCGCAGCGGCGACAGCTCCGCGGAGACACTGGGCGATTACAAATCGGCCCTGGATGACAGCTGGATTCGCAAAGAGCTGTGGCCGGTGCGGAATTTTCATCAGGGCTTTGAGCATGGGCGACTGGAAGGCCTGGTGAGCGCGGCCATGCAGCGGGTGATGCGCGGCGGCGTCCTCGGACCCGACAGGAAAAATTGCGCTGGCTACACCTACATGAGACGGATCGATGAAATGGGACCGTCGGACGCAGAGCGCGCGCCGATTGTAGGCAGCGTGAAAGGCGACGGCCAGCTGAGCTTCGACCGGCTTACGGATGTCTTTCACTCAGGAACTCGGCACGATGAGGACCAGCCGGTGCATCTGGTAGTGGAGGACCTGAACATCTGCCGCGACCGCTGCACGGGGGAGTACGGGAATCCGTGCCAGTATTTCTGCCCGGCCGCGGTGTACGAGATGGTGGAGGCACCGCAGAGCGAGGCTCCGGACGACGGTTCTTCGGCGCAGGCGGCAAAGAGGGAACTGCGGATCAATTTCACCAACTGCGTGCACTGCAAGACGTGCGACATCATGGACCCGTATCAGATCATCACGTGGGTTCCGCCGGAGGGTGGAGGCGGACCGAACTACGACGGAATGTAAAGCGTTCGGCAACGGCCGGAATTGACGTTTGCGCCGGTGCAGGGCCTGTGAGATAGTAAAGGCGTCTTTGCGGCCCTTTCTCACTTCGACCGCTGAATCGTGGACTCCAAGGGGCCTGCGGCTCACGGTAGCTGATTTCTTTTTCCCGCGATCTGCTGTGGTTGCACGCATTTTCTCTGTGCCGGTTCTGTGGACCGCTTCCGTTGGCAGGCGGCGAAAGTGCAGCCCTGGGAAATCGAACCTCGCGGTGCCCGCGGAACTTCCCTGGGGCGGTGCCCATGATGCGGAGAGAATCGTATCGAATTGAACATGGCCCCCGGCCGATTTTTAGCGAGCAGCCAGGGCGGAGAAGCGAGTCACTCGATGACGAGCAAAAGGGTCAGGTGTCCAACGTGTTATGACTCGGAGGGCGTCCACCGCTCCCACCTGCGGCTGTGGGATCTGCCTTTTCTGCTGATCGGCATGCGAGCATACCGCTGTTTGCTGTGCTATCGGCGATTTCATACCTGGAAGCGCGTGCCGGTGCGGGTCCACACGCGAAAAGCGGCTGAGAACGGCGGCGCCTGAGACGGAGAACGAAGATCGCTTCGGAATTCGAAGCGTCTGGCGCGGCCCCGGCCGCATCGAATACAGTATTCCTTCATGGCGACCGTTTCAGACCTGCGCGACCACCCCAAGGCAGCCGACCGGCCGCAGGAACGGCTGACGGACCGGCACGGGCGCCGAATCACCGATCTGCGCATCTCCATCACCGATCGCTGTAATTACAGGTGCGTCTATTGCCGGACGGGCACCGACGGCGCCCTCTACGCGGAGCTGCCGATGGCCGACTACCTGCGCATGGCGCGGGTGTTTGTGGCGCTGGGGATCGAAAAAATCCGCCTCACCGGGGGCGAGCCGCTGCTGCGGCGGGAATTGCCGGGGCTGCTGCGCGAGCTGAGCGCGCTGCGCACCCTGGGCGGCGAGCCGCTGGACCTGGCGCTGACCACCAACGGGCATCTGCTGGAGACGATGGCAGAGCCACTGCGCGCCGCGGGGCTGAGCCGGATCACGGTAAGCGTGGACGCCGTGGACGCAGACAAGTTTGCCCGCATCACGCGGGTGCCGGGCAGCTATCAGCGCGTGCTGAGCGGCGTACGCGCGGCGAAGCGGGCGGGGCTCAATCCGGTGAAGGTAAACTGCGTCCTGCTGCGCGGGTTTAACGAGGATCAGATCGTGCCGTTTGCGCGGTTCTCGCGCGAGGAGGGCGTGATCGTGCGTTTCATCGAGTTCATGCCGCTCGAAGAAGACCGGCTGTGGACGCCGGAATCCGTGGTGTCGCTGCGGGAGATTACGGCGGCGCTGAACGGGTTTCGCCCGCTCGCGCCGCTTGCGCCGAATGCCGCCAGCGAGACCGCGGTGCGGTACACCTTCGACGATGGTGTGGGTGAGATCGGCATCATCGCGCCGGTGACCCAGGCATTCTGTGGGCAATGCAGCCGCGTGCGGCTCACATCGGACGGCAAGATTCGAACCTGCCTCTTCTCGCAGTCGGACCACGACCTCTATGGCGTGCTCGAGCGCGGCGGCAGCGACGACGATCTGGCGGCGTTCATCCGACGCACCGTCGAGCAAAAGGAGGCGCGGCACCACATCGGCGAGCCGGGCTTCCTGAAGCCTTCACGGAGCATGGTCCACATAGGGGGCTAGCCACCCGGGCGGACGGTCCTCCGGGCCGGGGAGACAATGCAGGCATCAGAGATTCAGTCGAAGGGTTGAGAACGAGGCGTGGGTGCGCATCCCTATAATGGACCTCGAGCGATGCCTTCCAGAAAAGTTGCGCGCAATCTTCTCATCCTGGCTGCTGTGGCTGTGACGGCCGCGGCCATGGCAGCGATCCAGACAAACTCTCCGCAAAAGCGGCCGAACCCGGCCGAGGCGGCGCGGCTGAACAGTATCGGCATCGCGCTGATGAACCAGCAGCTCACACAGAAGGCCGCGGCGGAGTTTGCCGAAGCGGAAGTGGCGGATCCGACGGCGGCGATTCCGGTGCTGAACCGCGGAATCGCGCTGCTGTACGAGGAGAATCTGGGCCAGGCGGAGCAGGAGCTGCGGCGAGCCGCGCAGAGGCTGCCGAACGATCCGCGCGCCTGGTACAACCTGGGTCTGGTGCAGATGGACGAAGCGGACCAGAAGCGGGCGCTCGCGGACATGCAGCATGTGCTGGCGCTGGATCCCGGGGATGCGGACACGCACTACTTCGCCGGGCAACTGGAGATGAGCCTTGGCAACCTGCCGGAGGCGATGACGGAGTTCCGCGCGGCGCTGCGGATCAATCCCAGTCATGCGTCGGCGGAGTTCGGCCTGGCGCGCGCGTTGCAGCGGTCGGGTGAGCAACAGGCGGCGCATGAAGAGGTGCAGAAGTTCCAGCATCTGGTGAACGCGAAGATTTCCTCGCCGCTGGCGCTGGGCTACGGGGATCGCGGGCATTTTTCGACGATGGAAGAAATGGCACTGGCGCCGCCGCCGGTGGGCCTGATGATTCCGGTGAAGTTTGAGGCCGAGCCGGTGAGGGGTCCGCCGGGATCAGGCGGAGGCGCATGCATGATGGACGTCTTCGCCGCGGGATCGCAGGACCTGGTGGCGATGGGCAGCGATCCGCAGGCCATTGAGGTCTACAGGAACCTGCACGATGGGTCGTTTGAGCAGGTGCCCGCCAGCGAGACGGGCCTCGATGCGAGCGGGCAGGGCGTGGCCTGCGCGGTGGGCGATTACGACAACGATGGCAAGCCGGACCTGGCGGTGGTAGTGCGCGGGGCGGACGACCGCAATCGCGTGTTCCTCTACCACAACCTGGGCGGCGGGAAGTTTGAGGATGTGACCGCGAAAGTCGGCATCACGCAGAAGAACGATCCCAATGGACTGACCTTTGTGGACTTCGACCACGATGGGGATCTGGACCTGTTCGTGACCGGGAAGGCCGTCGGGAAATCGGGGCCGAACGTGATGTGGCGCAATAACGGCAACTCGACTTTTACCGATGTGACGGCGCAGAAAGGGCTGACGGGACACGAGGCGACGGTGCAGGCGGAGCTGTCGGACATCAACAATGACCGCGCGGTGGACCTGGTGGTGACCTGCGCGGCCGACGCACCGACAATTTATCTGAACCAGCGGGAGAATCCGTTCAGGCCGATGCGGCTGTACGACGATCCGAGCCTGCCGCCGACGCGAGGCGTGGCCATCTTCGACTTCAACAAGGATGGCTGGATGGACGTGGCCCTCACGCACGCGGGCGAACCGGGGCTGACGCTGTGGCGGAACGTCGGCGGAACCCGTTTTGAGCGAGTGCCGCTGCCGCTGCCGCGGGGCGTGATCGGCGGATGGGGCGTGACCCCGATCGATTTCGACAACGACGGGTGGGTGGATCTGGCGGCCGTGCTCGAAACGAGACACGGGACGGAGCTGCACGTCTTTCGCAACCTCGGGCCAAAGGGCTGGAAAGATGTGAGCGCGGAGCTGGGACTTGACAAGCTGCACCTGCGGGGTGCGCGATCGGTGACTGCAGCCGATCTGAACGGCGATGGCGCGGCGGATCTGATTGTGACGCGCCTGCACGGCGCCCCCATAGTGCTGCGCAACGTGGGCGGAAGCCAAAATCACTCGCTGCGTCTGACGCTGGTGGGCCTGGCGGATAACAAGAGCGGCATTGGGACGAAAGTGTCAGTGTTGGCCGGCGGACAGTGGCAGAAGTTCGAGGTTGCCGGCAGCTCCGGCTATCTCGGTCAGAATTCTCTGCAGGTGGTTGCCGGGCTGGGCCAGGCGAAACGCGTGGATGTGATCCGGCTGCTGTGGCCGACGGGCGTGCCGCAGGACGAGATCGACGCCGATCCCGGCAAGCCCATCGTGCTGCATGAGCTGGATCGCCGCGGCAGCTCCTGCCCGGTGCTGTTTACGTGGGACGGCAAGCAGTACAGGTTCATCTCCGATGTGATTGGCGCGGCGGTCGTCGGACACTGGGTTTCGCCCACCGCGACCAATCGCAACGATCCGGGCGAGTGGATCAGGGTCCCGGGCGACGATCTGCAGCCGCTGCATGGAATGCTGAGCGTCCGCTTTGGCGAGCCGATGGAGGAAGTGAACTACATCGACCAATTGCGGCTGGTGGCCGTTGATCACCCGGCGAGCATTGCCGTCTATCCCGATGAAAAATTCCTCAGCGAACCGCCGTTTGCGACGGGCAAAGCGGTCGCGGTGTCGGCGCCGCATCCGCCGGCGGGCGCATGGGACAACGAAGGACAAAACGTCCTGCCTGTTCTGGACGGGCAACAGCCGGGCTACCTTCACGATTTCCACGATCTGAGCTATGACGGCTTTGCCAACCTGCATTCGCTCACGCTGGATCTGGGGCCGTGGACGCCGGCGCATCCGCTGCGCCTGCTGCTGCACGGCTACGTGGACTACTTCAGCGCCAGCTCGATGTACGCGGCGTGGCAGGCGGGCCTCGATCCCATTCCGCCGTGCGTGGAGGTGCTCATGCCGGACGGCCACTGGCAACGGATCATCAACGATATGGGTTTTCCTGCGGGGTTGCCGCGCATGATCGTCGTGGATCTGACGGGGAAGTTGCCGCCCGGCGTGCGGAAGATTCGCATCACGACGAACCTGCAGATTTACTGGGATCGCGCGCTGGTGGACAATGGGCCGAACGAGATCGCCGAGGTGCGGCAGACCGAAGTCCCGCTGGCGACGGCGCATCTGGCATTCCGCGGCTACCCCGAGCAGATCGAGCTCAAATCGCCCGGCGACCTCACCTACGACTACAACCGCATCAGCCAGACGGGGCCGTTCCTCTGGGCGCGCGGAATGTACACGCGCTATGGCGACGTCACGCCGCTGCTCCGCAAGATCGACAACGAGTACGTGATCTTCGGAACGGGCGAGGAGATCGACGCGGAATTCCGTGCGACGGGGCTGCCGCCGCTGCCGCCGGGATGGAAGCGCGACTACTTCTTCTACGCCAACGGATTTGTGAAGGATATGGATTTCTGGGAGGCCGAGCCGTACACGGTGGGCGAGCTGCCCTTCCACGGCATGAGCACATATCCTTACCCGGCGAACGAGCATTATCCGGACACGCCCGCGATGCAGGATTACCTGCTGAACTGGGACACGCGCTTCGAATCAGGCAAGAAGATCCAGCGGTGGGATTTCGAGTACCAGCCAGCGAAGGAGAGGCCGATCCAGTAGTCAGGAGTCGGCGGCGGCGGAGATCGTGGGTTAGCGAAGGTTCAGGCCTGTCACGGTCAAAAGCGCGGAAGCAGTCACCGCAAGCGAGGCGACGCTCAGCCGGATCCTGTCCAGGAAGTCGCGCTCCGGACCGCCCTCCTGGGTTCTGGCGCTGAGCTGTCTGCAGACCCGGTAAGGGCCAAGTGCAGGGAACAGATCGATAAGATCGGCATAGACAAGCGACTGTGGCGAGAACGGTGCGGTGCGGGTGAAGCGGAGCTGCCAGGGCCACACAAGAAAGCTCGCGAAGAGCGCGAGAGCCGTGATCATGCTGAAGCGCGCAGCCACCTCGAGGGCGCCGTGATAAGGACCAGGATTCGAGTCGACGTCGGCCATCGGTCCCTCGGCTGCCATCTTGACATCGGTCCAGGTCCGATACGGGCCTATAACTCCCGATAGCTGCGCTGATACGTCTGCGTGATGCGGTCGTGCCAGCTGAGGCCGTCCTCATCGAAGAAGATCCACAGGAAGCCGAGCCCAAGCGGCAGGGCGGAGAGCAGCAGCGCGGCAATGCGCACGTGCATGGCGTGGCGGGTCGGGTTATCTTCGTCGAAGGTGCAAAGGGCGATCTTTGCGTAGCGCATGCCTGGTGTGGCTGCGGAGAGCGAGAAAAACAGGTATTGATATAGCACCCACATGGCCAGCAGGCTGGCGGCAGCGCCGGCCACAGCGGTGCGTCCGGCGGGCGGACGCGTGGTGCACGCGACGAACACCAGAGCGAAGAGCAGGAAGGCCGCGAGGGTGAGCGCGACATCGACGACGGCGGCCATCAGGCGGTCGGCCAGAGGTGCGACGTGCAGCGGCGATTCATCGAACAAGGCGGAGGGCGACGATGGCGTTGCTTCGCGTGAGGTCTTTTCCGGATCCAGGCGGATGGAGAGCCATTCGGACGATCGACCGGGGGACGGCGCGGCAGTAACTTCCTGCTCGGCCTCGAAAATGCGCAGCTGTGCGGGATCCTCCTCGGACGGCGGAGCTGCAGGTTCGGCCGCAGCTGGAGTTGCCGCCGCGGTGGCCGCTTCCTCGCTCAGGGGGCCTTCCGCCAGGCGGGGCCGGGCTTTGCGCGGAGCCACGAGTTCGCGGGGAAACTCAATCACCCGCGTCGGCAGCAGGCTGTCGGGTTCGACGACAGCTTCCTCCAGTGGATCGACGACTTCACGGAGGGTGTGGCGTGCGCGGGCCATCGACTCGCCGTGCGCCTGTGCCGGGGTGGTGCGCGGCGCGGGCAGGGAATCAGCGCTGACGAAGTAGCGGAGAAGGTCGGGCTGCCAGAGTTGCGGCTCGGGTTCGACGACGTGCGAGGCGAGCTCGAACTCCTCAACCGCGCCGGCCACCTCGGCGTGCACGGCGGCAGCGGCGGCATGGGCAGCCTCTGCCGCGGCGGCGGCGGCCTGCGCGGCTTTGGCGGCGGCTTCTGCCTGGGCCGCGAGCATCTCCCTGTATGAGGGAAGGCGGGCATAGCGCTCGGCTACGCGCGCGGCAATCGAGGATGCGGAAACGGCAGATTCCATGCCGGGCAGCGCGGGCTGGTTCTCGGGGACCCGGCCGCGGCGGCTGCGGTGGGCGCGGACGCGGGCGCTCACCTCGTCCTTCCACGCGGACGCGGTGGAGTCGGGCGGCAGTTGGGTGACGTCGAGCGCGGAGGGATAGAGAGACGAGAGGCTCAAAGCAATCCTCCCTGAAGTTCAGTTCGGAATTCGACTGCCGGCACGGCGAAACTCCGGCTGCGGAGCGGCGTCTGATGGATACGTGCGAACGAAACGAAAGGAAGAAAAGAAGGCCGTGGAGACTGACGTGAAGGCGTGCGGGAAGCGCGCGGCGACAGCTGGCGAACGGCGTATGACCATGGACGGGCAATCACTGGCAAGCCTCCAATGAGCATGAGATCGCCGGATTGTCGAACCAGAGCGGCGCGGATCGGAACCGCCCGAGCCTCCACGTGGTGCTTTGCTATGCTGGAGTTGCCTGGCGCGATGAAAACCCGCTTGTTTTGGTGTATCACGCTGTACCTGCTGTGTCATCCGCAGGTTTGGGGACAGAAGGTAACCAGCGAGTTTCCTCCGTCTCCGCAGGCCTCCCTGCCCAACGATCCCAGCCAGCAGAGCACGCTGCCGGAAGCGCATGTGGTGCCGCAGCCGCAGTCCGGCGTTCCGGTGGGGATTTCCGCGCACGAGCAAAGCGCGGAGTCCGTGAAGGAGGGCACGCTTTGGACGCTGGACGGCGATGCGGTGATCCATTATCGGAATTACATCATTCACGCGGACCATATCACCTACAACGACGGGACGGGCGAGATCGTGGCCAGCGGTCACATGATGATCGACGGCGGGCCCGACGATGAGCACTTCACGGCCAGCCACGGCACGGTGAACGTGGAGAAGAACACCGGAGATTTCTTCGATGTGGTGGGAACGCTGGGAGTGGAGCGCACCCCGCGGGGCCGGATGGTCTTCATGGCGCCAAACCCATTTGCGATCACTGGCAGGGAAGTCCGGCAACTGGGGAAAGGGCGCTACGAGGTGATCCACGGCACCATGACGTCGTGCCGGCTGCCGAAGCCGGACTGGCGCATTCTGGCCCGCTACATTCGCCTGGAAAATGGGGTGGCCAGCACGAGTGGCTCATGGTTCGAGTTGTTCCACGTGCCGCTGCTGTATCTGCCCTACGTCACGCACCCGGTCGCGGTGCAGCGTTCGTCCGGCATCCTCATTCCCTATTTCGGCAATGACACGACGAGAGGGTTCATCGTCGGGGAAGGCTTTTATCTCACGCTGGGGCGCAGCGCCGACCTGACCATGGCGACGCAGTACTGGTCGAAGCGAGGCTTCGCGCCGGACGGGATGTTTCGCTACCGGGGACTGGGCCGGAATTTCGCGAACGTCCGTTTCAACAGTCTGCTGGATCACGGTCTGCTGGAGCCGAACGGAGCTCGGGTGAACCAGGGGGGCGTGGATGTAGCTGCAGACGGACGGTACGACTTGACGGCGCACACGCGGGGGGTCGTCGACGCCGAATATCTCAGCTCCTATGTGTACCGGCTGGTTTTCCAGGAGGATTACGCGGTTGCCATCGACTCGGAGGTCAAGTCGCAGATGTTTGCGACGCACGAGGACCATGACACATGGGCGAGCCTGCGGATGAGCCGATACCAGGAATTTCAAAGCTCGACGGTGGCCGGCGACGAGGTGAGGATTCTGCACCTGCCGCAGATCGGCCTGGATGCGGCGGACCATTCGCTGGGGGATTCCTCGTTGCTGTGGAACTTCACCGGATCGGCGGGGGCGCTGTCTCGTTACGATTACCCGAGCTTCCGGACCTCGGCCGAAGTGCCGCGGGTGGATATTTACCCCCGCGTGTCGCTGCCGCTGCATTTTGGCGGATGGACTTTCCGGCCCCGCGCGGCGGTGCGGGAGACCTGGTATGGCAGGAGCCAATATCCGACGAGCCTCGAACAGATTCCGGTGGTGCGCTCCGAAGGAACTACGCGCACGGACGTGGAGACCGGGTTCGATCTGCGTCCGCCGGCGGTGGAAAGGGATTTCAGCGCGCCCTGGCTGCGGCGTCTGACCGGCGGGGATGTGCGCCACGTGATCGAGCCGGCGGTCGAGTACCGGTACGTCACGGGCATTAACAATTTCCGGGAGATTCTGCGCTTCGACCAGACCGATGTGGCGAGCGATACAAATGAGATCGAGTACGGCCTGACCCAGAGGTTTCTGGTACGGAATCGCACGCCGCATCCGTGCCGCAGCAGCGAGACGCCGACCGCGCCAGCCAGCGAGAGCGCGCCCGAGGAGAATACCGAAGACGTAACCGATCAGACCGGCAACTCCTCGGGGCTGGCCGAGGTGATGGGATGGGGCATCAATGCCGCGGCGCCGCCCGGAGGGACGACGGCTGCAGCAGAAGCCATGCCCGGCTGGCCGCCCGGCGCGCTGCCGATGTGCGGCGAGCAGACGCGCGACTGGATCACCTGGCGGATCGCGCAGAAATACTATTTCGAGCCGGATTTCGATCACGCCATCACTCGCGGGACGCCGAATCCGCTGGACACAACGCTGGATTTTACCGGTGTGGACTTCCTCACCGGCCCCCGGAATAGCAGCCCGGTGATTTCACGGCTGCGGATGCAGACGACGCAGGCCACGGACCTGGAATGGGACCTGGATTACGACGTGAGGGAAGGAAAGATCACCTCCAGCAATGTTTTCGCGGCGTTCCGGCGCGGGCTGTATCGGCTTCAGTTCGGGGACGCCTACATGAACGTGCCGCTCGGGGTCACGCCGCTGAGCACACTGCGGGTACAGGCGGAGACTCCAGGTACGTCCAACCAGTACAACCAGATCCATCTGTCGGCGATCCGCGGCGCAGCGAATAAGCTGGGGCTCAGCGAGGGATTAAGCGCTGCGTACGATCTCGTCCACCAGCAACTGCAGTACGGCGCGGCGCAGGCGCAGTACAACTGGAACTGCTGCGGCCTCGACTTCCAGTACCGCAAGTTTTCGCTGGGGTCGATTCGGAACGATACGGAGTACTTCTACAGCTTCAACCTGGCGGGGCTGTCGAACGTCGGCGATCTGAGGCGGCGAATCAGCCTCTTCTGAAGGTTGGGCGGCCGCGGAAGCAGCCGTTACCGAAGGTGCGGTGGAGCTGACACGCCGCTGCGCCGCTGGCCGGAGAACTGCGATAATAGGGAAAGCGAATCTGGACAGCGTTTCCCGCAAGGCTGTGGACCGCCCGACCACTCCAGGACTGCCTGGAGGCGCGGGTTCGAACAGTTGGGTAAGAGGGGAGGCTGTTGTTCACGGCTTCATCGGCCAAAAGGCGGATCTCCTTGCCCAAGAATTTTCTTGCTCTGGTCTGCGCACTTTCCATGGCGGCGGGTATGTGCGCCGCGCAGCAGGCGTCTGCTACTACTCCCCAACCGAGCGATACCGCGGCCCAGGCGCTATCGGCGTCGCTGAGCCGCAAGGTCGAGATCATGATCCGCTCGGAACTGGGGGTTCCACCGGAATACAACATCGCCATCGGCCCGCGCGGAAAGAGCAACGTGGCCGGATACGACCGCATCGCCGTCACTTTCTCGCTGCCTGACGAGCCGAACCGGGCGCAGACGCTCGATTTTCTTCTCTCCAAAGACGGGAACACCCTCGCGCGGCTGTCGAAGTGGGACATCGCCAACGATCCCATGGCGGGCCTTCCCATCACGGGCCGGCCTGTGCGCGGCAATGTCGATGCGAAAGTGACCATAGTGAACTTCGACGATCTGGAGTGTCCGTTCTGCGCGAAGCTGAATACGGAGTTTTTCCCGGACACGATAAATCACTACAAGGGCCTCGTGAAGTTTATTTATGTTGATTATCCGCTGACGACGATTCATCCCTGGGCGATGCACGCGGCAGTCAACGCCAACTGCCTGGCGGCTCAGAGCGGAACGGCGTACTGGAATTACGTCGACTATCTGCACACGAATGGTGCGGAGGTCAGCGGGTCCGACAATGATCCGGCAAAGGCGGCGGCGCGGCTGGATCACCTCGCCGAGCAGGAGGGCGTGCGCGATCATCTGGACTCGGCCAGACTGGAAGCCTGTGTGGCAAAGCAGGACGACAGCCAGATCCGGGCGGAGATGACTGCGGGAGACAAGCTGGGCGTTGACTCGACGCCGACATTCTTTGTGAACGGAGAGCGCTGGTCCGGCGTGCTGGATGAGTCGCAATTGTGGATCATGATCGACCGCGCACTGCGGGAGCAGGGCATTACGCCGCCGCCGGCGGAAGCTCCGGCGGCCGCCGGGGGCGCAGGAACGGGGCAGGGACAAGGGGACGGCAGCGGCGGGGAATAGCCCTAGGCAGCGTACTGTGACCGCATTATTCTGAAACGTGCGTGCCGCCGGGCTGACGGGCGGCGCGACAGCAGGGAGAGAAGTTTTTGCCATCCAGAAAGTATTTGTCCTGCGCCCTCGGCGCTCGTTCTTCCTATCCCACAATCGGGGTTGTCTGCGCAGCTCTGATGCTGGCACTGGGCATCGGCTGCGGTCGTTCGCACAATGCGAATGTGATGGCGACGGTGAACGGCAAACCCATCATGCGCTCGGAAGTGGAGCAGGTGTACCTGGCCAACCTGGGCGACTCCAACCAGCAGCCGTCGGCGGTGCAGGCGGACATCATGCGCCTGAATATTCTGCGCGAGCTGATCGACACCGAGATCGTGATGCAGCGGGCGGCGAAGCTGAATCTGACGGCCACGGACGACGAGGTGCAGGAGCGGCTGAACGAGCTTAAGGCGCCCTTCACGCCGGAGGAGTTCCAGAAGCGACTGGATGCGCAGCACATGACCCTGGCCGATCTGAAGCGCGAAATCCGGCGCAGCCGCACGGAAGAGAAGCTGTTCAATAAGGAGATCACGTCGCGCATCAATGTGACCGACGCCGACATCGCAGCCTACTACAACGCGCACCAGGCCGAATTCGACCTGCTCGAACCGCAGTATCACCTGGCACAGATCATGGTCACGTCGATTCCCATGCCTCCGCAGCAGGTGGGCAATCTGCAGAACAGCAAGGCGATGAACGATGCCGAGGCGCGGCGCAAGATCGAAATGCTGCACAACCGCCTCGAAGCCGGCGACGATTTCAGCGCTCTGGCCATGAACTTTTCCGAGAGCCCGAACACGTCGGGCAACGGCGGGGATATGGGGTACGTGTCGGAGTCGCAGCTTCGTCAGGATCCGCAGGTGTACGCAGCGGTTACGAAGCTGAAGCCCGGCCAGATCACCGACATCCTTCCCGTCTACGGCCCCGGGGATTCGAAGAAGCCGGTGGGATACGCCATTTACAAGCTCATTGACCGGGAAGCGGCGGGGCAGCGGCAGCTGGACGATCCGCGCGTGCAGCAGGCGATCCGGCAAAACCTGCGCGACAGCCGGGAACAGCTGCTCAAGAACGCCTATCTGGAGATGCTGCGCGACCAGACGCGGGTGGTGAATTACTACGCAGAGGAAATCTTCAGGAACGGGGCGCAGTAGGCGCTGCGCGGGTCGGCCCCGGAAGCGGAAGGCTGACGGTTCCGGAATTTTCGCGGCCACGCGCATGGCCGAGGGATTATGCCTGCCGGCAACCGATCCGCCAGGCGGGAAACAAGCGCATTTTTCCCATTGACAAGAGCCGGACGGAAAGCGTACAAGAATTGAGCAGCCGCCGGGTAAACCGAATTAGCGCTGAAAGGGTTCGGGTTTACCTCTGAAGCGGTTCTGGATACGGGTGTTGCACCAGCAGGCGGAGTTGCGGACGCCTGGCTGGGACTCAGCCATAAGGACGGCTGAAGAAAAAGATCCGCGGCGGGAAGTTTGACGTTGTAGTTCTCGGGAGGCACAGGAATGCAGTTCTTCAGGCGTCAGGAGCTTGGGCGTGCGTGCACCCCGGAGGGGGTTCACCTTCCCGAAGCGGGAGGGCGGATCCGGCCCGTGCGGCAGAGCCAGGGCGCGATGCGGAATTCAGGCATCAGGCGGCGCCGTCACTTCATCAATCAGCATTCATCCGATCAGCGCACTGGCCACGAGCGGTCCTGGGCTCTGTTGTGCCGACTGCGTTCTAAAACGTTTTTGCAGGGGTAATTGTGCGGTTACCGAGGAATTTTCTGTCTTGACTGTGGAGAATCGGCACGTATATAGTTTGCGACGCGCACAGGAAAAGGGTAATCCGGAATCGATTTTGCAGATCGTGTCGTTGAATCGGTTCTGAACGGGTACATGCATTTATTTCAGGAGGAATCGTGACTAACAAGCAATTACAAGGTCGCCCGGTGACTAGCCTCACCGGCATACTCCGGAGGAGAGGCCGCCTGCTGTTCGGCATCCTGCCGGCCGTTTTCATGCTGCTGTGCCTGGGGACGCCCACGCGGATGCAGGCCCAGGTGACCGCAACGCTCTCCGGTACGGTGGTTGACCCGTCGGGCAGCGTGATTCCGGGAGCTGACGTCACGCTGACCAACGTTCAGACACACGCGGCCATTGTATCCAGGACGAACGGCGCGGGTGTCTATGCGTTTCCGTCTCTGGTGCCAGGCTTCTACGACATCAAGGCCGCGGCCAAGGGCTTCAAGACGGAGGTGATCACCGGCATCGTCCTGAACGCCGGCGACAACAAATCGATACCAGCCCTGATGCTGACTGTGGGCTCCGCGGCCACGACCGTCACCGTATCCGCGACCTCGGAGGCGATCCCTATTGAGGGCGGCCAGCGGACGGACGTGCTGAGCTCGAAGGATTTAAACAATCTCGATCTGGAGGGCCGCGACGTCACCGAATTGCTGAAGGTGTTGCCGGGCGCGGTAACGGCTTCCTCGGGCCTTACTCAGACCTCCTCGATGTTCAACGACGCCAACGTCACCGTGGATGAGAGCGCGGTCGGCAGCGGCTTGTACATCGATGGCTCGATCTACCGCGGCGGAACGACCATCCTGGAGGATGGCGCGCAGATGATCGATATCGGGGACATGGCGTCCTCGCTGACGGTCGTCGATCCGGAAATGACCTCGGAAGTAACCGTTGAGGCTTCGAATGAGGGCGCCGACACTCCGTTCGGGCCGGTGGTGGTGAGCGCCATCAGCCGCTCGGGCACCGCCAATTATCACGGAGACGGCTATTTCGACGTTCGCAACAGCGTCCTGAACGCGAACAGCTGGCAGGGAAACGACACGCATACTGCGCTCGGGGCGCAGCACTATTACTATCCGGGCGGCAGCGTTGGCGGCCCGGTTCCCTTCACGCACAAGCACCTTCTGTTCTGGGCCGGCTACGAGCGCTGGCTGCAGAACCAGGGCAACCAGAACATCCTGTCGTCCTATGTTCCGACTCCGGAGATGATGAAGGGCGACTTCTCGAATGACAACGCCGACAATAATGCCCTGTGCCCGGATGGGTTCTTCCAGGGGGCGCCTCCGGGAGGCTTTCCCGGCGGTTCGTGGTGCAGCGACCTGGGTGGGACGATCCTTGCGAATGGGACGAATACCGCGTCGCTGCCGACCCCGGCTCAGACCGGCTCGGTGACGATTGGAGGGACAACCTACAAGACGGACGGCGGCCAGAAGTTTCCGGCCGGATTCCTCGATCCCGGGTCCGCGGCTCTGGCCAAGATCTGGCCCGCAGCCAATGCGAACCCCGCCACCACGCCTGGCGGATACAACTATTATGAGCCGATCGTGAACATCGACAACGGATGGATCTATCGCTTCCGGCTCGATTATCACCTTGGCGACAAAACTCTGATCTACGGGAGCTATCAGCAGGCCTACAGCGCCGGACTGGCGCAGGGCAACGGCGCGCACCTCTACTGGACGCCGGGCAACGCGATTCCCTATCCGGGAGGCGGCGAGTCCGAGGATAACCACGGCAAGACGCTGGCCGGGCACATCGTTCATACCTTCAACGCCACGACGACCAACGACTTCCTGGCCGCATGGGCTTTCGGCAGCTATCCGTTCGTGGAGCCGAACCCCTCCGCCGCCTACAAGTCCACGTTGGGCTACCCCTACGGGAACGTTTTTTCGACGCCGACTCTGAACATTCCCGCTTACAGCTCCGCGGGCGGCGAGACCTTCCCCGACTTCTCGCAGGCGTCGATCTTCGAGAATCCTCCGGGAATGTACGGTGTGAAGAAGGAAGCGCCGCAGTTCGGCGATACGCTCACCAAGGTATGGGGAAGGCACACTGTCAAGATCGGCGGATTCACCCAGACCACCGACAACTGGCAGAGTTCCTTCAGCTACTACCTGGATGGCAATCTCAACTTCTACGCCGGGCAAAACGCGGACGTGCTGACGGGAACTAAAATCGGTTCGCCAAACAACGCTACTGCGGCCTTCGTCGCCGGTATGGCGTCGAGCTACAGTCAGAATAATGCGGCACCCATCGGCGATGTGGCCGAGCAGAACACGGCCGCATTCATTGAGGACTCCTGGAAGGCCAGCTCGCGCCTGACGCTCGAGCTGGGCTTGCGCGTGGAGCACGTGGGCCACTGGTACGATCGCGACCACATTGGCCTCGCGGTATTCGAACCGAGCCTCGTGCAGTCGGATTACTACGCGGGGCGGTACGCCCCCGGGTTCCGCTGGCACGCCATTGATCCAGGCATCCCGCTCAGTGGCCAACCCAACCGGTTCGCCTACGCGGACCCCCGTCTTGGCCTCTCCTATGACCTGTTCGGGAACGGGAATACCGTGGTACGTGGCGGCTGGGGTGTCTATCGTTACGTGACCCAGGTCAATACGGTCGCGAACGGAGAAGCCCAGGGAACTGCGGATCAGGTGCTGGGCTATGGCTCGCCTGGCGGCACCGTTGTTCAGCTACAGGACATTCCGCACCTGGCGTATTCTCCCTGCCCGAATTTTAATGCGACCCCAGTAGTAAATCCACCCTGCGGCGTCCAGGGAGGTCAAATCGGCCTGGATCCTACCTCTTATGGCCAGCCGATGACTCAGTCGTGGAACTTTACGATTGACCAGATGTTGCCCTGGCATACGCACCTCGAAGTGGGCTACGTCGGAAGCACCGACACCCAGCTGGTGGATGACGGCGAGGACACCGAAGGGAGCCAGTTCAGCAACCTCGGCGACCAGAACAAGATGCCGCTCGGCGCCCTGTTTAAGCCCGATCCGAAGACCGGCGTTCTTTCCACGAACCCGGAAGACGTTGGAGAAAACCCCAACCTGTCGACGATGTCCGAAACTCCGACCCCGAACAGCTACGCGGATTACCATCCGTTTGGCTATGCCTACGGAACCAACCAGGTCCAGGAGATTGAGAACATCGGGTACGCCAATTACAACGGTCTCCAGGTGTCGTGGACGAAAACCACCGGACGGCTGGGCTTCGACCTGAACGGATCCTGGAGCAAGATGATGGGGACGACCCTGCAGGAGAACCCCTACAACATCGACCTGAACTATGGGCCGACTGCGCAGGACCGGCCTCTGGTGTTCAACATGTCCTACATGTACCAGAGCGGCTCACTCCACACGTTCAATCCGATCCTGGACCATGTGCTGGGCAACTGGACGATCTCCGGTATCTCGACGTGGCAGAAGGGCGGCTATATGCCGGCGATGTTTGGAAACGGCATACCGAACTTCGCCAATGGCAATGCCACTCCGGAGCAATACACGGACCTGCCAGCGGACACGACCGGTGCCTCGTGCAGTACGTCCGGAGGCTGCAATCTCGCGGCTGATACCGGCATCAGTAATGCCCTTACGGATAAGACTTACTTCGGGACGGACGAATCAGTGCCGATCATGCCCGTGCTCAAGTGCAATCCGACCTCGGGTCTGAGCAGCACCACGGTGGCCGGGGCGCCGAACGTCCAGCTCCTGAACGGAAAGTGCTTTACCCTGCCAGCGGTTGGAACGCAGGGCGGGCAAAACTACCCGTACATGAGCTTTACCCCGTATTTCGACAACGACCTGGCGCTGTACAGGACGTTCAACATTCACGAAGAACAAAACGTCCAGTTCCGGATCAGTGCGTTCGACTGGCTGAACCACTCTCTGCTGGAATTCGCCAACGGCAACTACTTCTCCCAGAATTACAACGTGGATTACGCGACCCACGCCATTACGCCGAACTTCAACACGTCCAGTACAGGGGCGAATGCGTTCGGTGTCATGACGGTCCGGTCGCAACTCCCGTATGCCCGCGTGATCGAGCTGGAGGCGAAGTACTCTTTCTAAAGCACGATCTCGACTGAAAAGGAAGGTGGCCGTTCGCGGCCACCTTCCTCAGCTGACCTGCAACCCGAAGTCGGGATTGGCGAGCAATCAGATCCTCAACATGAGCTGCTTCATTGCTCCGGCAATCGGCCAGCAGGGCGGGCAAAACTTCCCGTACCTGGCCAACGCAGCCTACTGGGAGAACGATCTGGGGCTCTACAAGACGTTTACTGTCCACGAGCAGCAAAACGTTCAGTTCCGCATCTCGGCGTTCAACTGGCTGAATCACCCGCTGCCGGAGTTCAGTGGCGGCTCTCAGGTTCAGCTTACCGACACCGTCAACTATGCAACCAAGGCGATTACGGCGGTGCCGATCGCCAATTCTCCGGATCCGGGGTATCTGAACGAAAAGACCGGAGCCCCCACGCAGAGAATTCTCGAGCTGAATGTGAAGTACAACTTCTAATACAGCTCAAACTGAAACCCGAAGGTGGCCGTTCGCGGCCACCTTCTTTTTCGCACCTGCCTGCCGGGCGGTGTCAGCGCCTGTGGCCGCTCGCCTGAAGGACGCGCCGATTCTCCGTGACAGGCGCCAACCCGAAGACCGATACTGAAAGGCATAGTTGTCATCATGCCGATGCAGGCCAGGTTCGCAGTTTTTCTCCTCGTTGCGGAGTGTCTCTTTTCCGCCGCCGGGGCCCAGACCGGCAGCGCGGGAAAGCCGACCGACGCCACCATCCTCCAGGGCCACTACGACGCGGCCGAACGCTTCCAGGAGCAGGGCAAGTTACAGCAGGCAGCCGCGGAATACCGCCTGTTTGTGGGCGATGCGCTCGCGGAACTGGCTCTGGGCGAGGCCCAGCTGGGCGATTACACGAAAGCCGCTCCGTATTTCGACGGAGCTCTGGCGCTGGAGCCGAATTCGCCCCGGCTGCGGCTCGACTATGCGCGGGCGGCAATGGATTTTGGGGACTTCGATCATGCGCGAGCCCTGGCGCAGCAGCTTCTTCAGGAAGAGGCCGGCAATCCCAAAGGCCTAGCTGCGGCGCACGAGGTGCTGGGCCGGACGCTGCTGAAGATGAATGAGAATCAGCAGGCCAGAAAGGAGCTGGAAGCGGCGATGGCGCTGAATCCGGACTTCGCCGACGCCTACAATCTGGCGGTCGCGTGCCTGGATATGGACGACGACAAATGCGCGGACCGGCTGTTCACCTCTCTGGAAGCCACCTACGGCGATACTCCGCAGATTCACATGGAATTCGGCCGCGCCTGGGGTGAGTCGGATTTCGAACCGCGGGCGGAAGTGGAGTTCAAAAAGGTCATCGCCGAGGATCCGAAGTTCCCCGAGGCGCACTACTGCCTGGCGGCGACGTATCTGGAGGAGAATGAGCCGGCCAAGGTGCCGCTGGCGGAAAAGCAGCTGCAGGAGGAACTGGCCGTCACGCCCAATGACTTCCTCACCTGGGCTGCAGTGGGCAAGCTGGCCGTGGTCCGGCAGAACTACGCCGCGGCGGCGAAGTACCTCAGCCGCGCGATCGAACTGAATCCGAAGAGCCCGGACGCCTGGCTCTACCAGGGGCAGATGCAATACAACCAGAGCCAGTGGGCGCAGGCGCAGAAATCGCTGAGTCAGGCGATCCAGCTCACCATCGATCCCTCGCGCAACCACTATCAGATTCAGAAGGCGTATTACCTGCTGGGCCGGATCCTGATGCGGGAGGGCAACGAGAAAGCAGCCGCCGCTCAGATGCAGATGGCGCAGAAGTATATGCAGATCGACCTCTCGCGGGACAAAGACCGGATATCGGGGATGCAGGGGCAGAATCAGCAGGGCATGGGCGGCTCCCAGACAACCCTGACCCTGAAGGACACCACGGTGAATGCAAATCCTGCAGCCGTGCGGCAACTGGCAGCATTTCAGACGCAGATCGCGCCGGCCATCGCCGACAGCTACAACAACCTCGGCGTTATCGCGGCTTCCGGCCGGGACTTCTCCGCCGCGACGTCCTGGTTCCAGAGTGCCGCTGAATGGAATCCGGCCATGCCGGGACTGAATTACAACTGGGGACGGGCTGCCTTTGCTGCCGCGCGGTTCGGCGACGCCGTGATGCCTCTGGCGACGTACCTGAACGCCCACCCCGGCGACACCCACATCCGGGAGGCTCTGGGCATCAGCGACTATATGAATCAGGATTACCGCGGGTGTGTAACCACGCTGCAGCCGCTGACCAGCCAGATGGCTTCGATCCCGCAGGCGGCTTTCTTTTACGCCGATTCCCTGGTCAGGACGGGGCGGATTGCGACCGGAATCCAGCGGCTGACCGCGCTCGAGAGGGCGCACCCGGACATCGCATCCGTGCATATGGCGCTGGGGCAGGCATACCTGGACGCCGGAAAAGCCAGCGACGCGGTTCCGGAGCTTGAATCCGCGGTGCGTCTTGAGCCGCGGAATCCGGATTATCATCGCGAGCTGGCGCGCGCCTATCGGCTGGTGGGCCGCAGCGCCGACGCGGACCGGGAAACGCGAACCTGGCGGACGCTGCAGTCTGCGCCCTCGGCGGGCCCGGCAGAAGCGAACGGGAATCCGGCCGGGGCCGCCGCGGCTTCCAGCCCGAATTGATCCTCGAAGCGCCTCGCCGCCTTGTGAGCGGCAACCTCCGCGCATATTCTGGATACACGCCATGGATTTCGAGCAACTGCGGACCTTTCTGGAGGTCAGCCGCCTGAAGAGCTTCTCGCGCGCGGCGCGGAAGCTGCTGCGCACGCAGCCGGCGATCTCTGCGCAGATTCGATCGCTCGAAGAGGAAGTCGGGGCGCGGCTCTTCGACCGCGACGGCGGCAAGGTGACCTACACTTCGGCAGGCCGCCTGTTTGAGCCATTCGCCGAATACTGCATCGAGCGGCAGCGGCACATTCTGCTGGCCGTTGCGGAGCAGGAACGTTCGCCGCGCGGGGAACTCAGCATCAGCGCGAACGAAGCTACTCATTTATATGTCCTGCCGCAGGTGTTCGCGCAATTCCGCAGGCAATATCCGCGGGTGATGCTGAGTGTGGTGCGCGCCGAACGGCTGCAGACCGTGGAAAGCGTGGTGAATCGCGAAGTAGATTTCGGCGTGGTCTCGCTGCCGGTGCGGGATGCGCGGCTGACGGTGGAGCTCATTCATCGCGACGAGCTGGCTCTGGTGGCTCCGAAGGGGCATCCGCTGGCGGGCCGGGGCACGGTGAAGGTTCAGGAGGTGGCGAAGTTTCCGCTGCTGTTGCCGGCGCAGGGCCGCCGCCGCGAGCAGCTCGACGAGCTCTTCCGCGTGAAAGAAATCAGGGCGCGAGTGGCAATGGAAGTGGAATCCAGCGAAATGCTCAAGCGCTACGTGAGCGTGGGTCTGGGCCTGGGATTCCTGCCCCGAACCAACGTGGCGCAGGAGGAGCGCGCGGGTTCGCTCAGCTTGCTGTCGCTCGACGGCGTGCGTCTGGCGCGGGACCTGGCCCTGGTCTTCCGCAAGGACCGCCAGCTGTCCCGGGCGGCTCAGGAGTTTCTGGAGATCGCCACCCAGGCGTACCGCCAGAGCGCTCCGGAGACGGCCGAGGTTCGCAGCGGCCGTGCCTTATGATGGAAAACAGCGTAAATTCATAAAATGATGGCTCCCGCAAGCCTGTCGCCTGTGATACTTTTCATCGGGATGGATTTCTGCCGGGGCGGGGATGCCGTTTCAAACAGCGGAAGACTGCGCCACACGAGCAGATACCAGAAGGAGCACAGACATTGGCAAAAAGCATGGTTCCGCGCCGCCTCTTTTTTACCAAGGGCGTCGGGAAACACAAAGAGAGACTGACCTCATTTGAGCTGGCGCTGCGCGATGCCGGCATTGCCGCACAGAATCTGGTGCGGGTTTCCTCCATCTTTCCACCGCAGGCGAAGCTGATCGCTCGCAAAGAGGGGCTGAAATATCTGAGTCCGGGCGAGGTGGTGTTTGCGGTGGTGGCGGAAAACTCCACGCGGGAGCCGCACCGTCTGGTGGCTTCCAGTATCGGCGTGGCCATTCCCTCGGATCGCAACACGTACGGGTACCTGAGCGAGCACCACAGCTTTGGCGAAACCGAGGAGCAGGCTGGCGAGTACGCCGAAGAGCTGGCGGCGGAGATGTTGGCCACCACGCTGGATGTGGATTTCGATCCCGACAAGAGCTGGGACGAGAAGAAGGAGATCTACCGCATCTCGAACAAGATCGTGCGCACCGCCAACGTGACGCAGTCAGCCATCGGCGACAAGCACGGCCGATGGACGACGACGATCGCTGCGGCGATTCTGATTTTCGAGTAGAGAGCCTGTACATGCGGGGCGCGGGCCGGGCGGCCTGCGCCTTTTGCACATTTCAGGGAGCAAGAAACAGTCGACAGCACAATTATGGCGACCGACACGACATTTCGCGTGGGCCTCATCCAGATGAGCTGCGGGCCCGATCCCGACGCCAATCTGGAGAAGGCGGCCGACCGCGTACGCGAAGCGGCGCGCCAGGGAGCGAAGGTCGTGTGCCTGCCGGAGCTCTTCCGCGCGCAGTATTTCTGCCAGAGGGAAGATATCGTGCTCTTCGATCTGGCCGAGCCGATTCCGGGGCCGAGCACGGAGTTGCTCGGGGCGGTGGCGCGCGAAGCGGGGGTGGTCGTGGTGGCCTCGCTCTTCGAGCGGCGCGCGCCGGGGCTCTATCACAACACCGCGGCGATTCTCGAGAGGGACGGTCGCGTGGCCGGCCTTTACCGCAAGATGCACATTCCCGACGACCCGCTCTACTACGAGAAGTTTTATTTCACGCCGGGGGATCTGGGCTTCCGCGCATTCGATACCTCAGCGGGCAAAATCGGCACGCTGGTTTGCTGGGATCAGTGGTATCCGGAGGGCGCGCGCATCACCGCGCTGCACGGAGCGAACGTACTGTTCTATCCCACGGCCATCGGCTGGCACCCGCACGAGAAGGACGAGTACGGCGTGGCGCAGCATGAAGCGTGGCAGACCATGCAGCGCGCCCATGCGATCGCGAACGGTGTCTACGTCGCTGCGGTCAACCGCGTGGGACTGGAACACGGCGACGTGCGCGGAAATCGCGCGAGCGGTCCGGGCCTTGAGTTCTGGGGCGGATCGTTTCTTGCCGATCCCTTCGGGCGCGTGATTGTGAAAGCCTCGCACGACCGCGAGGAAATCCTGATCGGCGAAATCGATCTGGGGCGGATGGAAGACACGCGCCGCAACTGGCCGTTCCTGCGCGATCGCCGCATCGACGCCTACGCACCGATTGTCAATCGCTTTCTGGATGACGAGGCGGAATGAGGGAGACTCACGCGACGGAACCGGAGGGCACGCCGCACGATCTTGGCTACCGCATGCCCGCGGAGTGGGAGCCGCACGCGGCCACGTGGCTGGCATGGCCCCACAATCCCATGGACTGGCCGGGCAAGCTGTTCCCCATTCCGTGGGTTTACGCGGAAATTGTGCGCCATCTGTCGCGCGCGGAAGACGTGCAGATTCTGGTGAACAGCGCCGCGGCCGCCAAACGGGCTGGTGGCGTCCTGCGGCGAGCGGGGGCGAACCTCTCTCGCGTGCATTTCCAGGTATGGAAGACAGATCGCGTGTGGACGAGGGATTCGGGCCCCGTCTTCGTGAAACGAGATGCCATGGGCCCGAAAAAATCAGCCCTCGCGGTGACGAACTGGAAGTTCAACGCGTGGGCCAAATACCCCGACTGGCACCACGACGATCAGATTCCCGGGCGCGTGGCCGACCTGCTGCACCTGCCGCAGTGGACGCCCGCGATCGAGACGCCGGGCGGGCCGCATCGCGTGGTGCTGGAGGGCGGTTCGATCGACGTGAATGGGCAGGGCACGCTCATCACCACGCAGGAGTGCCTGCTGAGCAAGGTGCAGGCGCGCAATCCGGGCATCAGCCGGGAGCAAATGGAACGGGTGTTCCGCGATTACCTGGGTATCGAGCAGGTGCTGTGGCTCAATCGCGGCATCGCCGGCGACGACACGCACGGCCACGTGGACGACATCGCCCGCTTCGTCGGCCCCAACGCCATCGTGGCCACCGTGGAGAAGAATCGCGACGACCAAAATTACCTCCCTCTCCAGGAAAATCTGGATCGGCTGAAGTCGGCGCGCAATCTCGAGGGCAAGCCGTTTCGAGTGGTCGAGCTGCCGATGCCGGAGCCGGTGATCTTCGATAAACAGCGGCTGCCGGCCAGCTACGCGAACTTTTACATTGCCAACGGGCGCGTGCTCGTGCCAACCTTAAATCACTCCGTCGATCGCAAGGCGCTCAACATTCTCGCGGATGCGTTTCCCTCGCGCGAAGTGGTGGGCATTTACTGCGGAGACCTGATTTGGGGCCTCGGCGCCATCCACTGCATGACGCAGCAGCAACCCGAGGCGGAGTCCTGATGCCCAACAATCTCGAATGGCTGGAAGACTGGTATCAGCGCCAGTGCGACGGCGCCTGGGAGCACAACGAAGGTATTCGTCTGGAGAGCCTGCGGCGGCAGGGATGGCGGTTGACCATCAGCCTCGAGGGCACTTCCGCGCAGGACGTCGCGCCCAACCGAATGAACTTCGATTCCAGCAGCGGGGAGTGGATCGACTGCACCCTGGGGGAGGGACGGTTTGAAGGGAAGGGCGATCCTCGGCGCCTGGAGCAGATCATCGGCGTTTTTCGGAAGTGGGTCGATGGGCAGGCGTAGCTATCGCCGCGATGCATGACGCAAAGCGACGAAATCCTGATGCAGGAGGCGCTCGCCGAGGCGCGCGCGGCTGCTGAAGCCGGCGAAGTTCCTGTCGGCGCGGTCGCCGTGGCAGGGGGTCAGATCGTGGCGCGCGGGCAGAATCGCGTGCTGCGCGACTGCGATCCCACGGCGCACGCCGAGATGGTCGCCCTGCGCGCCGCCGCCCATGCAGTTGGCAACTACCGCCTGACCGACTGCGAACTGTACGTGACGCTGGAGCCCTGCGCCATGTGCGCTGGGGCGATGATTCACGCGCGCCTGGGGCGCCTGGTCTACGCGGCGGCCGATCCCAAGGCAGGCGCGGCGGGTTCTGTGCTGGATGTGCTGAACCATCCCCGCCTGAATTACCGCATGCCCGTCACCGCCGGAGTGCTGGCCGAGGAGTGCGGCGAGCTGCTGCGCGGCTTCTTCCGCGAGAGGCGGTAAGCCATTCGGCCCATCCCATAGACTGGAAGTACATGTCCTCCCCCATGAAGATGATCGTCGTCGACATCGATGGTACCCTCCTGCCTTCCGCCGGGAACGGCATCAGCCGCCGCAACATCCGTGCGCTGCGCGAGGCGGAAGCTGCCGGCTTCGAAATCGTCATCGCCACAGGCCGGCGCCAGGCATATGCCGCTCCTCTGATCGCACCGGTGGAGCTGGGGCCGGAGACGGTGATGATCACCTCCAATGGCACCGTTACGCGGACCCTGGCCGGTGCACCCATCGATCGCTTTACGCTGTCGGTGGAAACGGCGCTGGCGCTCTGCCCGGCGCTGCGGCCGTTGGGAAACACGGTCTTCACCTTCGATCGCGAAGGTCCCGGCGAAATGGTGCTGGAGTCGCTGCAGGGCATGCACCGGCGCATGGGCCCGTGGGTGGAGGCGAACCGCGCGTCGATTCAGGAGATCCGACCGCTGGAGCGCGCGTTCGATTCCGGCGAAGCCCCGGTGCAGGCGATGGTTTGCGGCGGCGTGGCGGGGATGCGGCGAGCAGAAGAGTCGCTGGCTGCGAGCGATCTGGCGTCGCGCATTGAGGTGCATCGCACTGAGTATGAGGCTCGCGACCTTACGATTCTGGACATCCTGCCGCCCGGCTGCTCGAAGGGCGCGGCGTTGCGGCGGCTCGCCCAGCAGCGGGGTATCACGCGGGAGGAGATTCTGGCTATCGGCGATAACTGGAACGACCTGGAGATGCTGGAGGGCGCGGGTCAGGCCGTGGTGATGGCCAACGGCGCCCCCGATCTGGTGCGCGAGGCGCAGCGACGCGGATGGCTGATTGGCGCAACCAATGACGAGGACGGCGTAGCCCAGGTTCTGGAGAGCGTTTTGGCCCGGTTGCGCGTCTCAGGAATGGTAGAGTAGATGGAAATGCGGCGGCATCGCCCGAAATTCTGGTCTGCAGCGCTGGTACTTTTGTGCCTCGGCGGCGGTGCACGTGCCGCCCAGCGGGTCACCCTGAAAAACGGATTCGACCTCATCTGCGATCACCGTGCGGTGGAGGGGAGCAAGGTCCGCCTGTATCTGGATGCTGGTGGCAACAACTATATGGATGTGGAAGCGTCGGAGATCGCCTCGGTACAGACGGTGAGTTTGCCGCCCGCGGCGGGAAAGGTTCCGTCGGCTGCACCGGCCCGGCCGGGACCGGAGAAACTTTCCGAGGCGCAACTGCGCCCCATGCTGCAACGCGCGGGCGCTGCGTACGATATCGACAACGATCTGCTGGCCAGCGTGGTGCGCGAGGAGAGCGACGGCCATGCGCGCGCCGTGAGCCGCGCCGGAGCGCAGGGGCTGATGCAGCTCATGCCCGGCACCGCAGCGCAGATGGGCGTCTCCAACAGCTTCGCCCCGGCCCAGAACATCGACGGCGGGACCGCGTATCTGAATGAGCTGCTGATCCGATATCACAATGATCTGGCACTGGCGCTGGCCGCCTACAACGCCGGACCGGCCGCCGTGGATCGCTGGCACGGCATTCCCCCGTATCCGGAAACCCGGGCTTACGTGGAGCGGGTGATCCACGAATACAACCGCCGCTATGAGCTGCGCCGCCGAGAGAGCCAGGTGGCCGCGCTGACGCAGCAGG
The DNA here is from genome assembly GCA_035503835.1 of Acidobacteriaceae bacterium. Taxonomy (GTDB): domain Bacteria; phylum Acidobacteriota; class Terriglobia; order Terriglobales; family Acidobacteriaceae; genus Palsa-343. Next base: position 42,256 of record DATJSY010000059.1, read on the forward strand.
TCACGCAGGCGGCGGCCCGCTGAGCGTACCATCCCTGCTGGAGCCTCGATGAGCCCTCGCAATAAGCGGATCCTGTGGCTGATTGCCCTGATCCTCCTGGCCGCGCTGCTTTGGTTTGGCCGGCACCATATCCATTTCAAGTGGGCCGTCTTCGTCGCGCAGATTCGTCTGGCCGACTGGCGCAGGATCGTGATGGGACTGGCCTGCATTTATCTGGGCTATGGGATTCGCGGCTATCGCTGGGTCCGGCTGATGCGCCACAGGGAGAAGCTGCCGCCGTTTTCGCTGGTGGGCACGCAGGTGATGGGCTTTACCGCCGTCGCGCTCATCGGGCGCGTGGCCGATCTGTGCCGACCGTATCTGGTTTCGAAAAAGACCGGCCAGCCGCTGACGTCGCAAATCGCGGTGTATGTCGTGGAGCGCCTCTTCGACGCCGGCTCCATGGCCCTGATCGCCTTCTCGGTCATCGTACTGTCGCCCGCGGGCGCGCTTCCCCACCCTGAAGTGGTGCGCAAGGCGGGATTCCTGGGGCTGGGCCTGACCGTGGCGGGGGGGCTTTTCCTGGTCGCGGTGCGCCTGGCGGGCGATAAGGTCGCAGTGCTGCTGGGGCGGGCCTTTGCGCTCATCTCTGCCAAAGCGGAACATGCTGTAGAGAAGAAAATCCGGACTTTTCACTCCGGACTGGATACGATCCGCACCTTCTCCGATTTCGCGGTCATTGCCGTATCGTCGCTGGTGATGTGGGTGCTCATCGCGCTGGCGTACCTGGTGACGTTACGCGCCTTTGTGGCCAGTCCGCCGCTGGCGGCCATGACGCCTGCTCGAGCCGTTCTGCTGATGGTGTTCAGCGGCGGAGTGAGCGCGCTGCAATTGCCAGTGCTGGGCTGGTTCACGCAGATCGGCTTTGTTGCCGCGGCCATCGGGAACTTCTTCGGCGCGTCGCCGGAGGCCTCGCTGGGCTGCGCTGCTGCGCTGCTGCTGGTCACCTTTCTCGGCATCGTTCCCGTGGGCCTGGCCTGGGCGCGGTTCGACCGTGTCTCTCTGATCCAGGTGGCCGAGGAAAGCGAGCATGCCGGCGAGGCGCTCGTGCACCACGCTCCGGAAGAGCCAGCGCAACAGGTGTGAGCTAAAGCCGATTGCGCACGACGCGGCGAGCCGTCTCGGTGAAGGCGCCGTAAACCGCGTGTGTCACCCACTCGCTGATACGTTCCTGCGTCGGCTGCTGAGTTGGCGCCGCGCTCAGATGCATGCACGGCAGCAGCCATTCATGCGTGATGCGGTTCAGGGTGACTCCGAAAGCCGCACCATGCCACGCCGCCAGTGAGGGCTCGAACTCCACCAGCGAACCATAGGCCGCTCCCGCCAGCGCTCCAAAAACGAAATGGATGGTCTGCTGCGCCACCTGGCGCTCCCCGTTCCTGAGGCTGCGATGCGTCATCTGCTCGGCCAGCACCACCGGAGGCGACGCGCGCCCGTCGGGGCGCGGAGGAAAGAAATACTCGGCCGCCATTTTGGCGCAGGCTCCGGCCAGGCCGCCCACCAGGCCCGCCAGCGCGCCTTTCACCAGATCGGGAGCGGGTTTGTCCTTGCTCATGCTGGTACAGGATGCATTGGGTACCACGATAGTCCGATTCCAAAATTGTGACAAACGGCCGAAGCAGGCCGGAACCCCGGGGCAAACAGCGGGTCTGCGGGACTTGCGCTGATAAAATCAGGGCTAGCCAGATGAAATGTCCTTACTGCGGTTTCGCCCAGGACCGCGTCATCGATTCGCGGGAAAGCCGGGAAGCCGATTCCATCCGCAGGCGCCGGGAATGCGAGCGCTGCAGCCGCCGCTTCACCACCTACGAGCGCATCGACGAAATTCCTTACATGGTCGTGAAGAAGGATGGGAGGCGCGAGAAGTTCGATCGCCAGAAGGTGCTCAGCGGGCTTCTGCATGCCTGCGAAAAGCGGCCCATCTCCGCAGCCAAGCTGGAGCAGCTCGTGACCGAAGCCGAAAGCTTTGTCACCGAATCGGGCGAGCGCGAGCGCACCACCACGGAAATTGGCGAAATGCTGATGGATCGGCTGCGCGCGCTCGATACCGTCGCCTACATCCGCTTTGCCAGCGTCTACCGTGACTTTAAGGACGTGCGCGAATTTAAGGAAGAACTGGAGCAGTTGCTCATGCAGCACTCCGCAAAACCAGCAAAGAAGGCCAGGGCCTGAGGCCCGCGGCCGCAGCCGTCGCCATCCGGGCCCCAGAGGAGAGATTTGCCCAGTACACACACCATCACGCTGATTCCCGGCGACGGCATCGGGCCGGAAGTCACTGACGCTGTCGTTCGCATCCTTGAAGCAACCGGCGTGCAGCTTGCGTGGGAGCGCTTTGCCGCGGGCGCCGGCGCTTATGAGAAGCACAAGGAATATATCCCCAAAGAGCTGGTCCACTCGATCGAACGCAATCGCGTGGCGCTGAAGGGTCCCGTCACGACGCCGGTAGGCGGCGGATTCGCCTCGATCAACGTAACCCTGCGCAAGAAGTTCGAGTTGTACGCCAATTTTCGGCCCATCAAAAACCTGCCTGGGCTGGAGACGCGCTACCCCAGGGTCGACCTCATCATTATCCGGGAGAACACCGAAGGTCTGTACGTCGGGCTGGAGCACGAAGTGGTCCCGGGAGTGATCGAATCGCTGAAGGTCATCACCGAAAAGGCTTCCACGCGCATCGCCAAGTTCGCTTTCGCTTACGCGCAGAAACACGGCCGCAGGAAGATCCACGCCATCCACAAGGCGAACATCATGAAGATGTCGGATGGCCTGTTTCTGCGCTGCGCGCGCGACGTGGCGAAGCACTATCCGCAGATCACCTACGCCGAGCACATCATCGACAACACCTGCATGCAACTGGTGATGAACCCCTACCAGTACGACATGCTGCTGCTCGAGAATCTGTATGGCGACATCGTCAGCGATCTGTGCGCGGCCTTTGTGGGCGGTCTGGGCCTGGTTCCCGGCGCGAACATCGGCGAGCACGCGGCGATCTTTGAAGCGGTCCATGGGTCAGCGCCCGACATCGCCGGCAGGGACATCGCCAATCCCACCGCGCTGCTCCAGTCGGCCATCCTGATGCTGCGACACCTGGACGAAGCCGACGCGGCGGACCGGGTCCAGGCGGCGCTGGAGAAGACCTATGCCGCGAAGCAGTCGCTCACGCGCGACGCAGGCGGCACGGCGGGCACCGGCGCGTTTGCCGACGCAGTGGTGCAGAATCTCGAACCACCAAGGTAACAGGGGCTCGCAAGCGCAATTCCAGCAGAGGAAGGAGCAGAAATGAGGCCAGGAACGAGGATCGCCACGATAATTGAGGCTGCGGTACTGGGCGTGCTGATGCTCACCGCGGGCTGCAAGAGCAACACGGCCGCGTCGGCCCCGAAACCGCATTACACCGCGATCGACTGGAGCACGGCAGGTACCATTGAGGGGACCATCCACTACGGCGGTACGCCGCCCAAGCCCATCCTTATTGATATGTCGCAGGACCCCGGCTGCTCCTTCGGGCCGCCGAACTACACGGAAGGCTACGTGGTCCACGATGGCGGGTTCGCCAATGTTTTTGTCTACGTGAAGAGTGGCCTCGGCGAGCGCGTGTATGCGCCGCCCTCCACGCCGGTGGCCATCGACCAGAAGGGCTGCCGGTACATTCCGCACGTGGTGGGCGCAATGGCCGGCCAGCCGCTGCAATTCACCAACAGCGATCCCACCATGCACAACATCCACATGATGCCCATGGTGGCCGGGAACCAGGAAGTGGACATCTCGCAGCCGCCGGGGCACGAGCAGAATGAGGTGGCCTTTCACCAGCCGGAGCTGATGATCCCCCTGCGCTGCAACAATCATCCCTGGATGCAGGGCTTCGTCAACGTCGCGGCGAATCCCTTCTACGCCGTCTCCGACGCGACCGGTCACTATGTCATTCGTGGCGTGCCGCCGGGAACCTACACGGTGGCTGCGGACCAGGAAAACATGGGCGAAAAGACCGCGACCGTGACCGTGGGGCCGAAGCAGACCGTGACCCAGGACTTCACGTACGGGAGTCCGGCCGCGGCCAAATAGGCCGCCTTGCATGGAGCGCTTCGTCGCCGCCAAAAAGTGCAGGCGACGAAGCCCTAGCATTTACACTATCGTCAAACGGCACAGCCCAGGTGGACCGCGCGCGAGCGCCCGGCCTGCGGTGTATTCAAAAGGGCAAACGATGCGGCAAAAGATCGGCATTCTGGGCGCGACCGGCATGGTCGGCCAGCGCTTCATTCAGCTTCTGGAAAACCACCCCTGGTTCGAGGTGGCGTGGCTCGCCGCCAGCGACCGCTCCAGCGGCAGAACCTACGGCGAGGCGGTGCGCTGGAAACTCGATACTCCGCTGCCTGTGCGCATTGCGGCCATGCCCGTTTCTCCGGCGACTCCGGAGGGTGCGCCCAGGGTCATCTTCGCCGCGCTCGATGCCGACGTCGCGCGCGAACTGGAGCCAGGGTTTGCCGCCGCGGGCTGCGCGGTCATCTCCAACTCCAGCGCCTTCCGGATGCAGGCAGACGTGCCTCTGGTGATCCCGGAAGTCAATGCCCGGCACCTGGCGCTGATGGAAAGCCAGAGCTGGCGGAAAGCGTCCGGCGGCTACATCGTCACCAACCCCAATTGCTCGGCCATCGGCCTGGTGCTCGCGCTCAAGCCCATCGTGGAGCGCTTCGGCATCGAGGCGATCTTCGTCAGCACGATGCAGGCTATCAGCGGCGCGGGCTATCCCGGCGTGGCTTCGATGGACATCCTCGGCAACGTCGTCCCTTTCATCAGGAATGAAGAGGAAAAGATGCAGGAGGAGACGCTGAAGCTGCTGGGGCGGCTGAATGGCCACGTTGTCGAACCGCTGGCCGCGAGGATGAGCGCGCACTGCAACCGCGTTGCCGTCGAGGATGGGCATACGGAGAGCGTCAGCATTCAGCTCAGCCGCAGGGCCACACGCGACGAGATGATTGCCGCGTGGGCGGAGTTCAAGCCGCTTGCCGGACGCGATCTGCCCACCGCACCCGCGCAGCCCGTGGAATTGGTCACCGCGGAAGATCGCCCGCAGCCGCGTCTGGACCGCATGCGTGGCGCCGGTATGGCCGCGACCGTCGGGCGCCTGCGTCCCTGCGGCCTGCTGGACTGGAAATTCACGGTGCTCTCGCACAACACCATTCGCGGCGCGGCTGGCGCGGCGCTGCTCAACGCGGAACTGCTCGTCTCTCTCGGCAAACTCGACCCGGTGGCTGCGCCCGCATGAACCGGCTCGTGGTGATGAAGTTCGGCGGTACCTCCGTCGAGGATCCCGCGGCCATCCAGCGCACCGCGCAGATCGTGGCTGGCCGCGTCGCCAGAGGTCTGCAGCCAATTGTCGTGGTCAGCGCCATGGCCGGGGTCACGGACCTGCTCGTCTCGGCCGCCAACGGCGCGGCCCGCGGCGACCGCGCCAGCGCTCTGGCCATCACCGAGCGCCTCCGCATCCGGCACAAGGACACCGCGTCGCAGCTCATCGCCGCGGCGCGGTCCTCGGAGACAGCGACGCCCGATCCCGAGGTGGCTTCCACCCATGAGTGGATCGAGGCGGAATTTGACGGCCTCGACGAAATTCTGCGCGGCCTCGCTGCCGTCGGCGAACTGACCCCGCGCATCGCGGACATGGTTGTTTCGTACGGCGAGCGCGCTTCCAGCCGCATGATCGCGGAGGCCTTCGCTCGCTTCGGTCTCAAAGCCGTGCACGTGGACGCTCGCCACTGCATCGTCACCGACGCACAGTACGGCAGGGCCATTCCCCAGGACACGCTGATCGAACAGCGCCTGAAGCAGCACGTCGCGCCGCGTCTGGCGGAAGGCCGAGTGCCCGTGATGGGCGGCTTCATCGGCTCGACTGAGCAGGGCGTGACCACCACGCTGGGTCGCGGCGGCTCGGACTTCACGGCCGCGCTGGTCGGCGGCGGCATCGACGCCGGGGCCATCGAAATCTGGACCGACGTGAACGGCATCATGACCGCCGATCCTCGGGTGTGTCCTGATGCGCTGCGCGTCAAGGTCATCAGCTTCGAGGAAGCGGCGGAGCTGGCGTACTTCGGCGCGAAGGTACTGCACCCCGCGACGATTCTGCCCGCGGTGAAGAAAAACATCCCGGTTTTCGTGCTCAATTCGCGCAACCCGGAAAACGGCGGCACGCGCATCACCGCGCTCGCGCCGCACTGCCGCAGCCCCTTCAAGTCCATCGCGGTCAAGAAACGCCTGACCATCATGGATATCGTCGCCAGCCGGATGCTGCTCTCGCACGGATATTTGCGCGCGATCTTCGAAGTCTTCGACCGGCACAAGTGCCCGGTGGACATGGTTTCAACCTCCGAGGTCAGCGTTTCGCTGAGCGTCGACTCGAACGACAAGCTGTCCGCCATTGCCGCCGATCTCAGCAAGCTGGCCGACGTCAAATATGAAGGGCGGAAAGCGCTGGTCTGCATGGTGGGCGAAAACATCCGCGGCCAGAACGGCATCGCCGCGCGGGTCTTCGAGAGCGTGCGGCACGTCAACCTGCGCATGATCTCCCAGGGCGCGTCCGAAATCAATATGAGCTTCATGATCGAGGAAGACGACGCCGAGGAAGCTGTGCGCTCACTGCACGCCGAGTTCTTCAGCGATCCCGACCCGGAGATCTTCGATGTTGAGGCGCGGGCCGCCAAAGGCCAGCCGCTGACTGCGGACTACTGATTACTGGCGACTGACTATGCTCATTCTTGTTCTGGGACGCGGAAAGACCGGCAGCCAGGTGGCTCAGGTGGCGCGCGAACGCGGCCACAGCCTGCGTGTCGTCGGCGAAGAAGAGAATCGCAACGCTGCGGCGCTGACGGCCCCGTTCCTTGCCGGGTTCGATGCGGTCATCGACTTCACCACGCCGCAGGCCGCCGTTCGGAACATGCGCGCCTGTCTGGCCAACGGGGCTCGCGTGGTCGTTGGCACCACCGGCTGGTACGTGCATCTGGCTGACATGCGCGAGCTGGCCCTTCGCAAAGGCGGAGCGCTGCTCTACAGCGCAAACTTCTCCGTCGGCGTGCAGGCATTGTTCCGTGTCGCCCGGGAACTGGCGCTTGCCGCGCCTGGCTATCGGTTTCACGTCACGGAAACGCATCACGCCACCAAGAAAGATGCACCCTCCGGCACCGCGCTGTCTCTTCAGCGAATTCTTGAATCCGCCGGCCCTGGCCTGGAAGTCGGGATCACGTCAATGCGCGAGGGGGAAGTTCCCGGCATGCACCTCATCGAGGCACGCTCGGAGAACGACTGCCTTACTCTCGCGCACGAAGCCTTCTCCCGCCGTGGATTCGCCGAAGGCGCGGTGCGCGCGGCCGAGTGGATCGCCGGCAAGAGCGGCTGCTGGGATTTCCAGGAGATCTTTCAGAGCCTATAGCGGCTGGGTTTCGGCTGCGACGGCTGCGTCTTCGGGTACGGGCCACATCCGCAATACCTGCGCCGGCTTGCCGGCGCAGACGGTCATGGGCGGAACGTCCTTCAGCACCACGCTGCAGGCGCCCGCAGCGGCGCCTCAACCCACGGTTACGCCGGGCGCGACAAAGACCCGCGTCGCCAGCCACACCTCAGGGTCAATCGCGATGGGCTTTGCCACCATGTCGAAGGTGGGCCGCGTGGAGTCGTGGCCGGCGCCGGTCAGGTAACAATGCTGGGAGACGCAGGCCTTGGTTTGGTCTTTGCCGCTGCGCTGATACAGTCGGAGACGACCCAGGCAGCGCCAGCCAACGCAATGCAGATCGCGTTGCCGGCCCAGTTAAAGTGATTCCCTGGTCCGGCGATGAGTTTCCGAATCCAGACCAGCAACTCGAAGATTACGATCTCCGCGGTGAGAAGGCGTGCGGCAAGGGGCGCCATAATGCCGGTGAGGATGGCAACGGCGGCCCCGAAAAAGCCCATGGTGGTGACATAGGCCCAGAACATCCTGGTCGGCGGCAGCCAACCCGGGATCCAGCTCAACAGGCCGGGCATGTCAATGATGTGGACGATGCCGAAGGAAATGGGGCACAGGCCGAAGAGGAGCACGAAGAAGGACCGGCGGCGCGCAATGGATGAACCGGCAGGCGAGAAGGTCGTCCAGAGGACCAGACCAGCGGCGACCAGGGAGAACTCCTCAAATGCATTGCCGATGGGGTCGTAATTGCCCAGATTCACAAAGGACCTGGTCACCCAGATCAACGTGAAAAGGGAGTAGAGGATGGTCAGCGTCAAGGCTCCCGCGCGAGCAAAGCGTCGCCACAGCACCGCGATCCCCGCCGTGAGCTCGAGGACTGCGGTGAGATACGCGAGCGGCTCACGGAAAGGAGTGTGGGGGCCGACATTTTGCCATGTGGCAGCGAAGTCGCCGGAAACCAGGCCCACGAGGCCGAGAAAGATGGCAGCTGCGCCGTAGACGTAAAGCCCGAGATTGGATGGGATGCTCCGCCTTTTCGCCATCGAGTGCCGGGGATTTCATTTTCCTGCGGCGCGGTGCGGCGGGCAATAGCCATTTTGCGCGATTTGGACCGGACCACTGCTGACGGGTTGGATCCCAGGTGACGTTGCGCGCGCTCCACAACCAACCCACGCCACCTCTCCCATCTCGCCGTCTTGGGTTGTTTCTTGCTTCGAGAGTCCGGCACCTTTCTGCGCGAAACATGATGCGGTTCAAATAGCGCTCACGTTCGGCCAGTGCAGAGCACCCGTCTTCCAGCCGAAAGGCGGTCCAGCACGAAGTCGCCCGCCCGCTTCCGGCCTCATCCGCGCTCGGGTGTAGACTCAGCTTGTTATGGAACTCCAGGGCTGCGGAACCGCGCTGGTTACGCCGTTTCGCGCGGACGGAAGCATCGACGAACGGGCCCTCGTCAGCCTGGCCCGCTGGCAGGTGGAGAGCGGCATCGACTGGCTGGTCGCCTGCGGGACTACCGGCGAAACGCCGACGCTGGAAGAAGAGGAGTGGCAGCAGGTCGTACGCATCGTGGCCGAAGCCGCTGCCGGACGCGCACCGGTTTGGGCCGGATGTTCCCATAACTCCACGCGCTGCGCCGTCGCCAAAGCCCAGGCCGCTGCGCAGGTGCCCGGCGTCACCGCTATCCTTACCGCCAATCCCTGGTACAACAAGCCCACGCAGGAAGGCCAGTTTCAGCACTTCCGCGCCATCGCCCAGGAAGTTCCGCTGCCCGTGGTGCTCTACAATATTCCTTCGCGCTCAGGAGTGAATCTGGAGCCCGCGACGGTTCTGCGCCTCATCGAGGCCGCGCCGAACATCGAGGCGGTTAAGGAATCCAGCGGCAACATCGTTCAGATTGCGGACCTCATCACTCAGGCTCCGCCGAGCTTCCGCGTCTATTCCGGCGACGATTTGCTCGCCCTGGCTACGCTGGGGGTGGGCGGCGCGGGCCTGGTGTCGGTCGTCTCGAATCTCATCCCAGCCGAGACATCGCAGATGGTGCGCGCGGCCCTGTGTGGCGACTGGACCACAGCGCAGAGGATTCAGCGGAGATACTTCCGCCTGATGCAGGGTCTCTTCAGCGAGAGCAGCCCCGGCCCGGTAAAAGCCGTTCTGGCCCTGATGAGCCGTATCGACGAGCATTACCGGCTGCCCATGGTCCCGGTGCAGCCCGCCACCCGCGCGTATCTGGAGCGTCTGGCCGACGAGCTGGGGCTCCTCGCGCACGAGCATGAGCCGCAGACTACGCAAGCATCCTGAGGACCGCCCCGGCCCCGCCTAGAAAATGTGCTCGTCGTAATCCTGCGCCGCGCGCGCGCTGGCTTCCGCATCGGCGCGCACTTTTGCGACGGCCAGCCAGTTGTCCTTCTTCGGATGCTCCAGGAAAAACGGCGGCAGCGGCATGGCTATGTAGCGGCTCAGCGTCTGCGCATAGCCTTCGTACAGCCCGCGCAGCTCCTTCAGGCGCTCCATCGAGTGCTCGTCCCGGCACACGGGCACACCCATCCGGCAAAGCTCGTCGTAGATCATGCGAAAGCGCTCCGGCGGCAGCCGGTCGGGCAGGTTACTGGCCGGCTTCGCCGACAGAATCTGCGCGATATCCACCAGGGCGTGACGCGCCATGGCGAAGGTGAGCTGCGCCTGGCGCGCGCTTTGCTCCTGCACGCTCGCGATGAGCAACGCGCAGGTGTCCAGCATAGCGGTCAGCGCGCTCAGCCAGCTCTGGTTGGTGTGCTGCGAACGGAACAGGCACAGCAGCGGGTAGGAAAGGTGGCTCTCCAGCAATTCGGCCGACCAGCGCTCCCACTCCACCAGCAGGGTCGACAGCGCCGCCCCGCCGCCCTCAAACGAATGCCGCTTGATCAGCTCGAAGGCCGTGGGCGGCGAGCCGGCGCGCGCGTCCAGCAGGGCGATGCTCACCTCACGCCGGGAAAACGCACCGTAGAGCACCGGGAAATACCCGATCACCAGAGCGACAAACCCCAGACCGACTCCCGATTCCAGCACCATCAGGCCGCGGATCGGCAGCTCCCGCGGAATGACGTCGCCCAGGCCCAGCGTGAAGAGGGTCGTGCCGCTGGCGTAGAGATCACTCAGAAGTGGATGCACCAGCCCGCGCGGATCGATGAAGGCTGCGGGAAACGCAAAGTAGACGAGCCCAAAGCCGAAAACAAGTCCAGCAGCCCACGTCGCGATCAGGAACACCAGCGACAGAGGCCCATAGAAGCTGAGCATAGTCTCGCGTTTGCGTGCGTGCCGTACGCGCTTCGAAGCCCACCGCCACGGCCGCCACGTGAGCCAGTAGAAGAGCCGTGTCAGCCGGAAATGCCCGGTGGCGCGGCGCGGCAGGATCACCGTCTCGAAGGCGTCGAGCAGGACGGAGACCAGGCACGCAATCCCGGCAATGAGCCGCAGAGAGTGCATCTGAGCCAGCAAAGCAGGAATCAGCGCGGTCGTCAATCCTCGACTACTGCGGGTAGTGGTGCCGTTTGAAATTCACAGGCTGCGCCCCGCCTGATCCGTAGCGGTAGACTTGGGGCATGGCAACCCGCAAACTCCGCATCGTAAAGCGAACCCCCTCCACAATGGGGGTATGCGAGCGGTGCTCCAATGAGTTCACTGGTTCCGAAGGCGAGATTCGGGCCGCGTTCGAGCGGCACAAATGTGCGCCCCTGGATGTCAGCCAGAATGCCCTGCGTGTCGTTCGTGAGGCGACTGAGGACAAGTAGCCCAGCAAACACTGGAGGCTGCCCATATCGGCGTCATAGCGGGGCGTTCGACTAGGGATGGCGTAAAGTTTGCAGGTAAATCGCCATTGCCGCGCCTATAATTCCCATTGCAATCACTAACCAGTCGAGGAAGCCGAGGTGCCTGAGCCGTGTTCTCAAGCCGGAGGTGGACAAGAATTGCTCTCGCAGTGAATTTGGCTGGTGGACTGATGTTATTTTATTCATTTCAGGCCACCTCCTCTTCTTTCCGGTTGATTCGACGCCCAGTTGGAAGCGGGATATTCCGCCAAGAGTACGAATACGACATCTGCGTAGAAGACTATACGCTCATACTGGCTGATCCCGCTATCGGCGGTGTCGGCTTGGGCCACAGAGGCTGTCCCACTACACCAGACGATAGGCCAGCAGCCGTTGTCAACACAGAACATCCGTTCTTCGTTACCTTGGGATTCCTTCTGATCCTTCTTGGCTTCACCATCCAGTTTTTCGCTGTCCCCGAACCGCGCTCAATAGCACAATTGCGGCAGGAGATTAAGCTGCTCAAACTACAGCAGAAGAGCGCAAAATCGCAGAACCCGTGAAGGCGAGCAGCCGCACAATTGGCTATTCTTCCTCACTCAGGCGCTCCTGTATCGCCATGAACTGCTCGTAGCGGAGCAGGACGGCCAGCGGCTTGTCGTTGTCCTGAATCACCAGCGTTTTGTCGAGGTCGCGCAACTGTTCGATATTCATGGAGCGCAGTTTGGTCACGCCAACGTGCTGCACACTCGGGTCGAGATATGGAATCGAAACCTGATTCACCTTTGCCATAAGCCTCCTATGCAGTTTCCCCGAGAGCTTTGCGGAACAGCGCCTGATCAATCCGCTGAATCGGATTCTCTTCGGGAATCAGGCCGCATAATTCTTCGAGCGTCCAGACATGATCCGTCAATCCCGCCTCCATCGCTGGTGTCACGCGCAGCGTTTTATGAACGCGGCAGAAATTGTAGTGAAAGAAGTAGACGGCAATCTGATGCGCGTGATTTTCCAGCTTCTTGCTGAAACCATTGGTCAGCCTGGTAAACCGGCGCATCCCCATCCGCATGGAGAGATTCTGCCGCTCCACGTAGGACGTGCTGACATGTTTTGGGTCGGGATCGCCAATGACCATTTTCATGTCAGCCCCGATGCATTTCGCCGGGGAGTAGCGGCGCTGTTCGGCATCGGTCGGAGCGCCGTAAATCTTCGTGAGAGTGGCGAAGTCTATATCCGCACCAAAAGCGCCCTCCACGGCATCAAGATAGGCTCTGTGGCCATCAGTTGTAAGTTGGACGCGCCCTCGAATGCGCCTGGCTACGTCCTGCATGAAGTCATGCGCCCAGCCAGCGTCACGTCCGCCGACTCGCCATGAAATACAGAGCTTCGTGTCCGCATCAATCGCGGTCCACGTCCATACATCGCCCCATCCATCAATTTCCCGCTGTTCCCAACTTGCGTTCTTCTGCTTCGCACCCACAAACGACCAGATTTCGTCGCACTGAAGCCGACGCGCACGGATATTGCGGACATGACGATCATGGAAGCCCGCGCAGACCTCGCCAGCATCTTCGAGCAGGCGCAGAACCGTGTGCTTGCCCACTCCGAGCATCCGGCACGTCGAGTTAATCGAGTTTCCTTCCACAAGCGCCCCGATGATCTGTGCCCGTTTTGCCGTGCTCAAGCGGTTCATGTTTGCCTCTATGCTGACTTTATAATAGCAGTATAGAGACAGTTGTCAAGCACAATTTCGCTGTTATATGGGCTGTCTTGCCTGCTAATTTGACAAGTGTTCAATCCAGCGTCCGAATTTGCGCAATATCGGCTCCTGATCTCCGATCACTCGCGGGCGCGGCCCAACCAACAGGTAAAGGCGGTATTGTCCCGCTCCGATGCCACTGCCACAGTTGACCTGAATATGGGCCGATTGCAGTGCGGCCTGAAGTGACTGTGCTGGATCGTGCTTAGGGTCAGGAGGTCCAGCATTTTGCCCGACAACTCCAATGCAAAGCCCTGGATTTAACGTATTTGGCGGAGTATCGGCTGCGGATGTGTCAAAAGTTACGTCCCATCCGCCAGCCTTCACTGCATTCAGCAACTCCGCTGCGTATTCCGTCGCCTCTTGGTTTGACGGATCAACCTTCACCGTAACGGAGTAGGGTTCGTGGTGGGATAGATAACTGCCGAGACTCTCAGCTTGCCCGCTGGAAACGACGCGCGGCATTGCATATGCATTTAAATCGTGTCGGAGTCCATGCAGTGAGTCGAGAACATAAAAGGCAGCGATTCCGATGACCAGCACGGCGGCCCCGTAGCGATAACGATAGTCGTTCGTGATGCGATCCAGTCGCGCAATCAGATGTGCGCCGAGCGTGGATTTTATCCTTGTCCAATAGACTCCGAGCAAAAAGAAGACAAGGCCCAGCGCAAAAGCGACCAGGACTTTGACCCAAGAAGGATGATCCTTGAACGCCTCCTCAATCGCGTAGAGGACAAAGCCTAAAGCGATCATTTCGATGAAGACGTAAACAGCCTTGTCTCCACTCGGAGTTTCGTCTGGCATAATGAAATTCTCTAGGAGCGAGTACATGCTACGCTCCTAGAAACAGCGTCGCAAACGGCTGGTAGCACGCTCATTGCCGCTTTTCCGATGTGTGGAAATCGAACGGCACCACTACCCTACTGCGGGATGATGAACAGCGTGATCGACTGCGCCGGGAAGGTATAGCTGATGGTGCCTGTTGTGCCGCCTCCGCCTGGTGGCGCGACAGTCTGGGCCGGCTCCACCGCAATGGCGTTCAGGTTGGCGTTGCTGTACTGGTAGACAGCCGCTGGACCGGTTGCTGTCACGCCCTCCAGCGAAAGCGTGCTGGTCAGCGGGCCGTAGGTTTTGTTGATCACCACCACGGTCAGCGCATTGTCCGAGGAGCGCAGCGCGCCGTAGACGGCCAGCTGATTCTGCTCCGTTGCGTTCGTCCCCGTCGTGTCGCAGGCGGAGGCCACCGTTCCCGAGCACGACGCCAGGGCCGTGTCGCCGAAGGTCGAATCGTGCCCGTCGTAGTTCCGGTAAATCTCGAAGGCCATGAGCCCCGGAACCTGCGAGGCGGTGGGCGGACCCCACAGCGCGCCCAGGTCCAGCCCGTATTGCCCGAAGATGCCCAGCACATCGGCCTGGGTCAGCGCGCCGCTGATGCTCTCCAGCCCGCCCCAGTTATATTCGTCAATGGCCGTCTTCGTGCCCGGGTAATCGTTGGCTACCCACTTCTCCAGCATCGGAATCAGTTCCGGGGCCTGCAGCGGCACATCGCAACTGGTGGTGTAATTCATGTCGGTGATGTAGTTTGGCTGCGGCTCGTTCGGATCGGTATAGGTCGGGTCCCACAGCACACGCGTCGAGTTGATGCGGGCTTCCTGCTCGCCGGTATCGCCCGCAGTCGTAAAATCCACGGACACCCCGTTGTAGGTCGCCGCATCGTAGCCGTGAATGTCCACGTAGTCCAGCAGCCGAATCCCGTACGTCGTTTGTGCCGCCGCAAACTGCTGCAGATAGTACTCGATCATGGGCACGCCGCCATGTGCCTCGCGGTCCGTTGGATCGTCCCACGGCTGATAGCACGGCCCATGGCTCCAGCCGTTTTCGATGTCCTGTTTGGAGTAGAAGTAATTCCACCAGTAATCGATGACTGGGCCGCTCACCTGCGCGCTCGGGTCGATGGTCTTGATGGCCAGCGCGGTGCTGATCCCGCCGTACGTTACTTCGTCGTATGTCGAGGGGCTGGGATGTACATCGCGGTGCACCGCATCCCACCATGCCGGCTCGTTGTCCAGATCCCAGATGTTCACGCCGGTGCCGCCGCTGGCCGGGCCGTAGCTCGCGTTCGTGACCAGCGAATTCACCCATCCGCCCGTCCACGTTCCCTGCGCCCAGGCCTCGGCCACGGCGCTCGGCGAGGGTAACGTCGCTGAGGAATTCGCCGGGGGAGGCTCAGCAATGCTGGTGATCGCTGCAATGGTGTTGTTTCCGTACAGGTCGCACCCTCCGGAGGTCGCGCAGCCATTCACTCCCTCAGGATCGATCCCGTTCCCGCAATCGCCCAAGTAGCTCTGCTGTCCTGGAAATGCGGCTTCGGTAAAGCTGCACGCCAAGGTGCTGCTGTTTGACACCCAGCCCAGTACCGGCACCGTGCCCAGCGGTTCCGCGCCCAGGCTGTGTACCGTGCTCACGAAGTTCGTGAAGTCCCCGCCTCCCGGCATGCTGCCGGCGCCCTGACCGTTCTCAAAGTACCAGTCGCTGGCGGAGTTGCTGACGTTGGTCTGGTAGTTGTAGCGCGAGGTGTCGTCGCCACCCCAGCGCACCAGCGGAATATTCCCCTGGGTGATGTCCGTATTGGTGATCGCGTAGCCGTTCATCCCGTAGATCAGCGGGTTGATGGCGTGCAGGGGATCGGTTGCGTCGACCGTCAGCGCCGGCCCTGCGGCGGTCGCGGGCGCCTGGAGCGTCACCGTTGCGCTGCCGCTCATGCTGGTGTCGCCCACCGAGGTAGCCCTCACCGTCACCGTCGCCGGCGCAGGGTAGGGCGTCTCGTACAATCCCGTGCTGCTGATGGATCCAATGCTGCCCGTCCATCCCGCCGGCCCCGTCACCGACCACGTTACCGAGGTGTTGTACGATCCTGTTCCGTTCACTGTGGCCGTGAACAGCTGGAACGTCCCGATCGTCGCCGTCGAGGGCGTTACGGTCACGCCGGTGATAGTGGGCGGTGCCGCCGTGACCGTGACCTGCGCGCTGCCATATTTCGTCGCGTCTTCTGCCGAGGTTGCCGTGATGGTCGCCGTCCCCGTCGTCGCCGGTGTGAACAGCCCCATGCTCGATATTGTCCCGATCGTGGACGGGCTTACCGACCAGGTCACCGCGCTGCTGTAGGCTCCCGTGCCCTGGACCGTCGCGGTCGCCTGCGCGGTCCGCGCCGTGGTAATCGTCGGACTCACTGTCACCGTAACCGACGTGATCGTGGGTGGCACCGCCGCCGCCGTCACCGTCACCGTGGCGCTGCCGGACTGAGCCGTGTCCTCGGTGGATGTCGCGGTGATGGTCGCCGTGGCCGTCCCCGTTATGGTCGTCGCGGGCGTAAACACGCCTGCGCTCGAAATCGTCCCCATGCTCGACGGGCTCACCGACCAGTTGACCGCCGTACTGAAGTTCCCAACGCCGTTCACTGTGGCGGTCGCCTGCGACGTTTGCCCCACTCTGATGGTCGAGGGGCTCACCGCTACTGAAACCGAGGTTACGTGTGGCGCCGGTATACTGTGCGCGCTGCTGCCACCGCATCCCGCCGTCAGCAGCGCGCACACTACTGCTCCGCCCAAGCCCCCGGCCCGCCGCATCGTCCGCATCCCTGCCGGCCTTTCCAGCACACACTCTGAGATTCGCGAAAATTGTACGCGAATTGCGCGGGGTTAGCTGCGCGCTGCCGCACTGAGGTGGCCCGTGCCTGCGGCCGGCTCGGCACACGCAACATTCCGCAACATCACATCCCGGATTACAGAAATTTAACGGAACCTGTCCCCGTGGGAGTTACAACAAACAAGGCACTGCTATCCTCATCACGCGGATTCATCTTTGGGAGGGCAATTTTGACCGACCTCACCCTCGGCCGTCGCGCCCCGCGCGTCCTGCTGCTTCTGCTCGCGTTCTCACTGGGCCTCCCGATGAGCGCCGGTGCGCAAGCCGCGGCGCAGCACGCCGGGCCGGCTGTTTCGGCGTCCCAGGCGCAGCTCATTGCTAATCTCCGCGCCCACGTTCGTCACGTCTTCGTCATCTATCAGGAGAATCGTTCCTTCGATTCCTACTTCGGCGATTTTCCCGGCGTCGACAATCTCGCCACGACTCAGGCGCGGGCCCACGGCTTCCGCGAGTGGGACGCCATCGGCAAAACCTGGATCACGCCGTTCCTCCTCAACGCCTCCGACACCGTCGACGCCGACCATTCACGGATCGCGCTGCTTGCCAAGGTCGATCATGGCCGGATGGACAAGTTCGTGGCCTGGGAGGAGGAGAACCCGATGGCAACCCCGCAGCTTGCGCGGCAGACCGCCATCCTCACCATGGGCTACAACGACTGCCGCACCATACCGTTTCTCTGGATGTACGCCCACCACTTCACGCTCTACGACCACATCTTCCAGGCGATGTATGGCCCTTCCACGCCAGGCAATATCGACCTGATCGCCGGCCAGACTGGCGAGACCGAAGCCGCGCGCCACCCGCAGGACAAGTTCACGTCCATCTTCGGCCCCGGCGACCCCGTGGTGGACGATGCCAACCCCGCGTTCGGCCCCTATGCCTACCCGTATCAGGCGAAACAAACGCACCAGCTCGACCAGACCTACGCCACGCTGATGCTCACGCTGAAGGGCCGTGACGCTGACAACGACGCCAGGGTCGACATCGACGACGTGAAGAAGGATATCGGTGAACTCGCCCGCCTCGATCAGCAGGCCATCCCCTGGGCCTGGTATCAGGATGGCTTCGGCGACGGCCATGGCAACGACCACCCCGCTTATATTCCCCACCACAACGCCCCGCAGTACTTCGGCTATATCCGCCAGAACCCGAAGATGTGGAACGGCGTTCACGACCTGCTGGATTTCTTCTCGGTGATGAAAAACCGCCAGCTTCCCCCGAAGAGCGTGGTCTTCATCAAGGGGGGTATGCAGAACCCCTTTGGCTGGACGCCAGCCGACCCTAAAGCTCTGGGTTTTCTCGGCGACGACGACCACCCCGGTTACTCCGACTCGCAGCTCTCCGAATCGCTGGTCGCCAAAGCCGTTGATACGATTGCGCGCAGCCCCTACTGGAACAGCTCGGCCATCATCGTCCTCTGGGACGACTCCGAGGGCTTCTACGACCACGTGCCGCCGCCGCAGTTCGAAACGTGCCCCGACAAGAACCCGTGCGGAGACGGCCCGCGCATCCCGCTCATCCTGATCTCGCCTTATGCCCGCTCCGCCGGCGTCGACTCCAACCCCGGCGATCACGCCTCCTTCGCCAAATTCCTCGACGTGCTTTTCAACCTGCCGCCCCTGGGTTCGCTGCCTGACGAGAAGCCGTATCTCCCACAGGGTCCGCGGGATACGAACCCACGCCTTTCCGACCTGATCGGGGGATTCGATCCCGCCCGCCTCGATGGCAAGCGCCCGCCCATCCCCGCTTCGCAGGCGGAGATTCCCGACGCCATCGTGAATCATTTCCCGCCCGCCATGAACTGCAGGGACACGGGCGTGACGCCGGTCACCATCCCCGGCGGCTCGCTCACCTGGCCGAAGGGATTTACCAACCCTCTGCCGTAACCGCGCTTCCAAAGCACTGCGGGAATCAAGGCGTTTACCGGCGAGCCGTTAAAAGATGTTCAAATACACAACCGCGGATGGTAAGTTGCAATAGGAGGGTAGCGGCGAATGGTGTGTCGGCAGTGGCGTAATCTGGGGGGCTCACCCACCACGGCGAAACCCATCCTCCGATGCCTGCCGGTGTTGGCGATTGCCCTGCTCGTTGCCGCGCGTCCCGCTCACGCCGTCACGCGCGCCTCGATTCTGGTCGATGCGCAGAGCGGCAACGTTCTCGAGTCCTGGAACGCCGACGCGCCGGCCCATCCGGCCTCCCTCACCAAGCTCATGACGCTGTACCTCACCTTTCAGCGTCTTGCCAAAGGCCGAATCAGCCTGGACAGCCCCTTCTACGTTTCCCGCCTCGCCGCTGACCAGGAGCCCTCCAAAATGGGATTGCGTCCGGGCACCAGCGTCTCCGTGCGTGACTGCATTCTCGGCATCACGGGGCATTCTGCCAATGACGCGGCCCTGGTGCTGGCCGAAAATATCGGGGGCAGCGAAGACGCCTTTGTCGACCTGATGAACCAGGAAGCCCGCCTTCTGGGCATGACGCGCACCATCTTCTATAATGCCAACGGCCTGCCGGACGACCGGCAGTGGACCACTGCCCGCGACATGGCCACCCTGGCCATCGCCCTCATCCATACCTTCCCGCAGTATTACCATTTCTTCGATACGACGGCTTTCCGCTACGATGGGCGCACCTTCCTCGGTTTTGACCATCTCCTCGACGAATACCCCGGCGTCGACGGCATGAAAACCGGCTACATCTATTCCTCCGGATTCAACATTGTCACCTCCGCGGTTCGCGACGATCGACGTCTGGTGGGCGTGGTGCTCGGTGGACGCACCGCCCGCGCGCGCGATCTTCAGATGATCGCCCTCCTCGATCGCGGCTTTGCCACTCCGTTCGGGGCGCCAACCCCGCTGGTCGCCAGCGCCGTCGCGTCCGCTCCCCAGCGTGAGGCCCGTCCGGTGGTGGTTGCCGAGCGAACCCGTCGTGTGGCCGCAGTGGAGCGCATACATCCCGCCGCCTATCATCCCGACATCGCCTGGATCCACAACTGGACGATCGAGGTTGGAGACCGCTTTCGCAGCTCATATTCCGTCTACCGAGTGCTCCGCAGCGCCCGGCGCACCGCGCCAACTCCGCTCCGCCGCGGACGCGCGGAGGTGATCCGCGTGCGCGGCCGGGATTATCTTGCCCGCTTCTCCGATCTCAGCTACCCCATGGCCCAGCGCGCGTGCTCCGTGCTTCGGGACAGACGCTTTGCCTGCCGCATTCTGCCGCATACGGATGCGCACCGCAGTGAAATTGTCGACGCGGCTGCGGCCGTTCTGCCAGCCGGAGAATGACCCCGGTTCTGATCGCTGACTCCTGCTTCTCTTATCCAAAGCTCCGGTACTTCTGCCAAAGCTTCGGCCAGGAGATTTTCAGCCCCGTGCACACGAAAATGTCCGGGTTGTATTGGCTCTCCTCGTTCCTGACACCCTCCGGATTTCCGTTGTGCGCCGCAAGCCGACAGGTGGTGAAAACCGGCGCCAGGTCCTTCGCCGACGACCCCACGACGATCAGCGTTTGCGGCGGGTTCTTCGGATAGCTCCAGTACCATGCTGAATTCGTCAGGCTGATCGGCTCCGGCAGTCCGTACGCCGGCCCAAACGTCTCCAGCGCGCCCTCCTCGCCGTAGTTGCCCACCAGCACGCCGTAGCTGGCGCGCTCCTGCGGCGTCAGCCCGTCACGCACCGCGGCCACGATCCGCACCAGGCTGTGCCAGCCAATCTCTTCCCGCAGGTCGGAACTGTTCTTCAGCGCAAACGCCCGCAGCGGTCCTGACTTCGCCAGCGGCACCAACGCCGCCGTGGTCTGCGCCCCGTACAGGACAATGCCGGTCAGCAGAACCGCCCAGATCGTCCCCCGCCAGACCGGACGCAGCCGCGCGGTCCACGCCGCGCAGGCTACCACGCCCATCGCGATCAGCATGGGATATGCCGGCGACACATAGTAGAACCGCGCCCGACTGGCGGCGAAGATGCCCAGCGGCACCAGGTACATCCACGCCAGCATCCGGTAGCGCGGGCTGCGCAGATACGCCACCACGCCGGCGATCCACAGCGGCGCCGCAAACAAATCTGCGTTGTAGAGGAACTGATACCTCCAGAAGTCCGCCGCGCGCCCCTCGCCTACGTCTCGTTTGTGGATGAACCGGAGAAACGTCACCGAGATGAAGTGGTGTTGCGCCTGCCAGATCAGGTTCGGCAGGAAGATCAGCAGCGCCAGCCCGGTTCCCGCCCAGAACCATCCACTCAGAAACCACCGCCGCGCCCGCGTCAGGGCCATGCCCCCGAGAATGCCCGCGATGAAGAAGCAGATCGAGTATTTCGTCTCGAGCGCCAGCCCCGTGGTCGCTCCGATGGCCAGCCACCATCGCCCGTTTTCTGACTTCAGCAGCCGGATCGCGCAGTACGCGATGAGCACCCACCACAGCAGATCGAACGACGAGTACTGAAATTCTGTTCCCTGGAACATCGGCAGCGGCGACAGCGCCACTGCCAGCGCGGCCGCGGCCTGGGCCAGCCGTCCGCCGCCCAGCTCTCTTGCCATCAGTCCGGACAGCAACACCACGAAGAACTGCGCGATCACCGAAAACAGCCGCAGCCCCACCAGGGAAACCCCGAAGATCTCGAGCCCCAGCCGCTCGATCGCCGGGGTGAACGGAGGCACTGCGACAAATCCCCAGCCCAGATGTCGGGCGTCGCTCAACACCTGCAACTCGTCCCGATGGAAGCCGTAGCGCCCATTGGTCAGCAGGTGCAGCGTCGCCACGGCCAGCGCGATGGCCAGCACCTCGACTGTGCCGCCGCGGCGCTCCGTTGTGTTGAGGGGCCCCGCTGCGACTCCAGCCGTCATCTCCGCTCCTCGCGAAGAGATACGCAGCAGTGTGGGCATCTGTTCCCGCAGGGCCGGGACGCCCCTATTCCTCGTGCAGCGCGATCATTGGGTCCACCTGGGCGGAGCGACGCGCCGGAATCCGGCAGGCCAGCAGCGCACGCGTGAAGTCGGTATCCGGATGGCTCTGGACGCGCAAAAATCCGAGTTGGTTCAGTTGATGATCCGCTGCGGGTTGCGACTGGCGCTTCCCGTTACGGCGGCCGGGCTGGCCGGCGTTCTTGTGCTCGGAAGGCTGATGCACGGCACGATCTGCGGAGTGGGCCCGGTCGACTACCTGATCACGCTGCTGGCGGCGGCGCTCCTGCTGGGGGTGGCGCATCCGACTCGTGATTGCCGATCCCTGACCCGGACCCTACCGATGTCCCCGCGCCGTCGGCGGCAAAATCCCATTCAGCCGCAAATAATAGGCCGCGATGGCGTAATGGTCGGTCCAGTCGTTGGTCATTATGATCATCGCTCCGCCCCGGGAAACCGGTTGCGGCCCAAACAGATGAATCGGATCTCCCAGACCGGTGTCAGTTTCATTCGCAAACCGACTCCTGCAATACGCGTACGAGGCTTCCAGCCTGGCGATCAGCACCGATTTCGATGGTGTTCCCTGCATCACTCCGCTCGCCGCCGCGGGCATGGCGGCTCCAGTCAATTTTGAGCAAAAAAAGTAATTCGCCATCGTCGCGTGCTTGATCAGGTGCCGGAAGGTGATCTGCGGTGGTGTGGGTTTATACCCATATCTGTCTGCCGGCATGGCCTGAGCCGAGGCGATCATGTTCTGCTCGCTCTTTGCCATGACACTTTTCACCGTGCTGGTAATGGGATTCGCGATGGTTTGCGCCAAAGCCAACGGCGCCAAACATGCTGCTAAAGAAAGGAACACCGGAATGCGCATCTTCATGAAAACTCCTCCTGACTCCTGTCTCCTGATCGGTGAATCCTCGCGCAGCGCGAGCATCGGATTTACCTGCGCCGAACGTCGCGCCCGCAGCCGCGAAACCAGCGCCGCCAGCAAGAGCACCACCGCCACAAAGCTGATGTAGTCAATCGCCCCCACTCCGCAGAGTCTGCTGCGCAGCAGGAAGGCTCACTGCAATTGGGGAGCCGCCATCCGGGCGGGGCCGCGTTCTCAAAAGAATAGGCTTGAGACGCAGGAAAATGGAAGAGACGCGGTCCGGGTGTCGGAAATCGAATCGGTGCGTCCGAAATCGGACAAGGCGCAATTCGATCGACAAGATCATTCGCGAGTCGCGCGGGTCACGGCGCCACGGCCGCCCTTGGCTTCAGGGCTTGAGCAGATCGATGCGGCAGCTTCGCGGCGGTCCCCTTCGCGCCCACCAGTAGATTGGCCGGGAGGGCGTGACCTGGTCGTACAGTGAATAGTCTGAGCTCAGATATCCGTTGAACTGAGGCCAGAGCTTCCGTTTCTTAAAACCCGGCGGTCCCGACGGGAACAGATACGCAACCACGATCATGACGAGTGGCGAGTTCGAGGACAGCGAGGTCCAGAACGCAATCCGGGTTGCGTCAATCGCAGCTAAGCATGAGGACCCAAACAGGAACTCATCGTAAAGAAATCCCGTGTGCTGCACGATCCGGAGATTGTAGAGGGCGTTATAACCGCCCCCACCGTGTCGATGCACGGCACCTGGCCGGAAAGGTTTTGGCCGACTGGCTTGCTCAGGCCCTGGTCGAGAGCCACCACCAGCCCGGTGTACTGCCCGTCGTGCCGGCTCGCTTTCCATGCCGAGTACGGCGCAAGAAACAGCGCGCAGTACGCAACGCCGACCCAGCCACCTGCGCGCACCGGACCCGTCTTCCGCGTCGCAGCCATAAAATCGATGGCCAACATCAACAGCAGAAGCGCGAGGAACGGATACCGCTGGCAGGGGTAGCCCTTTCCCTGGGCCACGCAGGAAAACAGCCCGCACGCGAGATCAATCAGGAGTGCTGTCTTCTCCCAGCTCACCCGGCGCCTCATTTCCGGGATCTCGATAAGGACCCAGAGGACAGGAAGAGGCTCCGGTGGAGCGATGGAGTGCAGCAGAAGAAATCCGAGGGAGTGCCGCGCCAGGCCGGCCTAATAGGCCGCCATTCCGGTCATGGTCCTGAAAAACGCGCTCACCGCGCGCTTGAGCACAAGGCAGGCGAACATCCCGAGGCAGGGAACGAGCAATCCCGCACACCCGCAGACCAGAAACCCCCGCCACGGCAACGCCAGCCTGCGCCTGGAAATCGCCGGCGCAACCAGCACCGGAGACTCCCAGGTTACCGTGGAGCCTCGCGCCTCAGGGAAATTCCACCTTTCGATGGAGGCGGTTGGGACTCCGGCGCTTTAGGCTCATCTGTTCCCCAGAGAAGTGGAGTGGAGGTGTCCAGCGACTGGAAGGATCAGTTTGCCGACGCACCGGATGCTCTGAAGCGCTGGCCGGACGACCGGATCGTCGTCCGCGCCGGCCGAGTGGAGATCGGCGGCGGTGACTTCGTCACCATGGCCGGGCCGTGCTCGGTGGAGTCCGAGCGCCAGTTGCTCGAGACCGCCGAGCGCGTCGTCAGGGCGGGTGCTCAGGTGCTCCGCGGCGGCGCGTTTAAGCCCCGGACCTCGCCGTATTCCTTTCAGGGACTGGGCCTCGAAGGGTTAAAGCTACTGGCGCGCGCCCGCGCGGCGACCGGCCTTGCAGTGGTCACCGAAGTTATGGCGGCAGCCGACGCGCCGATGGTCGCCGAGTATGCCGACATCCTGCAGATCGGCTCCCGCAGCATGGAAAACTACGCTCTGCTGGAAGCCGCGGCGCACACCGGCCGCCCCATGCTGCTGAAGCGCGGCATGGTGGCTACCGTCGCCGACCTGCTCCGCTCCGCGCAGTGCATCGTCAGCCACGGCAACTCGCAGATCATCCTGTGCGAGCGCGGCATCCGCACCTTTGAGACTTCGACTCGCAACACCTTCGACGTGGCGGCGATTGCCGTCCTCCAGTCCATCTCGCGCCTGCCCGTCATCGCCGATCCCAGCCATGCTGCGGGACGGCGGGAGCTGGTGCCCGCGCTGGCCCGCACCGCCGTCGCCGTCGGCGCCGACGGCATGATCGTCGAGGTGCATCCGCACCCCGATGCGGCCTGGAGCGACGGCGAGCAGTCGCTGTCGTTGGCGGAATTCGACGGCATGATGGCGGAATTGGCTCCCTGGCGCGAGCTGCGCGCCCCGCGTAGCTGCGCCCTGGAGACCGTCGCGTGAAGCATGGCGCTGTGCTGCTGATGACCGCCGGTGTGGCAGCGCTGCTGGCGCTGACCTGCGGATTTGCGTCCCAGCCCCGGCCCGCGGCGGCTGCAACTCAGCCCGTCCCGAACATAGCCATAATCTTCACCGCTGCGCCCGTCTATGACTCGCTCGTGGCGCTGCGCGGCGGCGAACGCTTCCCTCGTGGTGCGGAGCTGATGCTGCTGCGCGACGGGCACATCACGCCGCTGGTATCTGAGCTGGCAGCGAGCGCCGATGCCAGCGTTTCCTTCGACGGGAAAACAGTCCTCTTCGCCGGCAAGAAGAACGTCGACGATCCATGGCAAATCTGGAAGATGGCGCTGGATGGCGGGCAGCCGCAGCTGGCGCTGGCGGCGCAAACGGATCTCATCCGGCCGATGTGGATGCCGGATGGGCGGATGGTCTACGCGCGGCGCGAGCCCAGCGGCTTTACCCTGGAGACGGCTGCGCTGGACGGCTCCCAAACGCTCAAGCTGAGCTACGTACCCGGCAATTTCATACCCGATAATGTGTTGCGCGATGGGCGCGTGCTCTTCGAGTCAGGCTTTCCGCTGGGCGCGGGCGCGAAGCCCGAAATTTACACTGTGTACGCCGACGGCAGTGGCGAAGAAGCTGTGCGCTGCGACCACGCAGAAGCGCAGCGAGCCGGCGGCCGCGAGCACGGACGCCAGATGCCCAGCGGCGACATTGTGTTTGTGCAGGCTGATCGCCTGGAGCGGTTTACCTCGGCGCTGGCCAACGAAACCCCCATCGCTGCTCCACCCGGCGACTATGCGGGCGACGTGACGGCGTTGCCGGATGGCCGCTGGCTGCTCACCGTTCGCCGCCCCGGCGAGCATCGCTACGAGCTTGCGGTATGGAGGCCGGCAGCAGCGGCGCGATTCCCAGGAGATCCCGAAGCCAGATCAGCCGCTCCCGGGCTGACGACCGTAGCGCGCGATGACCACCGCGATCTCATCCAGCCCGTGTTGGTCGCACCGCGCACGGTTCCCAATCGGCATCCATCCGGTCTGCATCCGTGGACGACCGGCAATCTGATGGCCCTCGATGCGCGCCTCTCGCGCAGCGGCGAGTTACACATTGCGCCTGCGCGGGTGCGCGTGGAGAGCCTGAGCCCCACGGGCAGCGTTGTCGTGCTCGGGATCGCGCCGGTCGCGCAGGATGGATCGTTCTTCGTCAAAGCTGCGGCAGATCGTCCGCTGCGCTTCGTGCTGCTCGACGCGCGGGGGCGCGTGCTGCGGCAGGAGCACGGATGGTTCTGGGTTCGCCGCGGTGAGCAGCGCGTCTGCGTAGGCTGCCACACTGGTCCGGAGCATGCGCCGAACAATCGGCTGCCCGGAATCCTGCTGCTTTCCACGACGCCGGCCAACGCTGCAGGAACTGCAGACCTGCCCCGAACGGGAGGGCACTGAAATGCGCATCCGCCTGATGCTGGTTCTCACCCTGGCCACAACGGCTGCCGCGCAAACGGTGCCGC
This sequence comes from Acidobacteriaceae bacterium, assembly GCA_035503835.1. Taxonomy (GTDB): domain Bacteria; phylum Acidobacteriota; class Terriglobia; order Terriglobales; family Acidobacteriaceae; genus Palsa-343. The sequence continues at coordinate 68,572 of DATJSY010000059.1, forward strand.
TCAGGTCGCAGCTTCCGCAGAAGTCGCAAATACGCTTTGAGGACGCGACGGCGAAGGCCGGCATCGACTTCACGCACAGCATCGGTTCAGCTCAGCTCAGCTCGCTGCTGGAGGGAACAGGCTCCGGCTGCGTCTGGTTCGATTACAACAACGATGGGCTGCCGGACCTGTACGTGCTGAGCGGCCAGACCCTGCCGCCTTCCATGACCACGCACCCTCTGAATGCGCCGCCGAATCCGCCCCCGCACAACCATCTCTACCGCAACAACGGCGACGGCACTTTCACCGATGTCACCGAGCGGGCCGGACTTGATCCGAATCTCTACGCCACCGCCGTCACGGCGGGCGACTACCTCAACAACGGCTACGAAGATCTGCTGGTCACCGGCTACGGTCGCGTGATTCTGTATCGCAACAACGGCAACGGAACCTTCACCGATGTCACAAAGCAGGCTGGCATCGACGTCAAAGGATGGTCGATCAGTTCCACCTGGCTGGATTATAACCTCGACGGCTGCCTGGACTTATTTGTCGGACGCTATGTGGACTTCGATCCAAAATACCGGAATTATTACGCCGCGGATAACTATCCGGGGCCGCTGGACTACGCCGGGACGACCAACAAGCTGTTCCGGAATAACTGCAACGGGACGTTTACCGATGTTACGGATCAGTCGGGCATCGGCGCGTCGATCGGCCGCACCATGGGCGTGACGGCGGCGGACTTCACCGGCGACGGCCGGGACGATATCTACGTCGCCAACGACAGCACGCAGAATTTCCTCTTCCACAACAACGGCAACGGCACATTCAGGGAAATCGCGGAAGATGCCAGCGTTGCCTACGGGCAGGATGGCGAGGCCACGTCGTCGATGGGACCGGTGGCTGCGGACATCACCGGCAGCGGATGGCTGGACCTGTGGGTGAGCGACGGACACTACAACCGGCTGATGAAGAACAACGGCGACGGGACCTTCACCGATATCGGCATCCTCTCCGGCCTGGCGCAGGCGAACGCGCAGTACGTGAGCTGGGGCTCCGGCGTCTACGACTTCGACAACGACGGGCTGCTCGACATCATGGTCTTCCACGGCGGACTGATTCACATGATCCCCATGGAGCACTCGATCTTCAGAGGCCTCGGCGGCGGCCGCTTCGAGGACGTCTCACGCTCGGCCGGCCATGTGGTCAACCAGCGCAGCGTCGCGCGCGGTGCCTGCTTTGCGGACTACCTTAACAACGGAAAAATCGATGCCTTTGTCGTGAACCTGGGTGGGCGCGGAACGCTTTTGCGCGACGTGTCAACCGGAACGGGACACTGGATCGAAATCTGGCTGCGCGGGGCGAATACGCCGACGAACCATTCCGAGAGCAATCGCGACGGCATCGGCGCGATGGTGGACATCTGGGCTGGCGGGCGCCATCAGGTGGCGGAGCGCGTGGCTTCGTCCGGCTATCTCTCCCAGAACGACGGGCGGCTGCACTTCGGACTGGGCGCGGCAGACAAGATCGACAAGCTGGTGGTGCACTGGCCCAGCGGACGCGTGCAGACGCTGACCGACCTGAAAGTCGATCGGGTGCTCACCGTCGAGGAGCCGAAATGAATCGGCGCCTGGCAGTGGCGGCGATCTGCGCAGCGGCGCTGTGTGTAGTCGCGCTGTGGCGGCCGCGCATCGTCGACGGAGCCATGCAGCCCTCGCTCGACTATACAGAGCCTTACGCTTCTCCGCTGGAACTGCTGCTGTCCCCGGACGGATCGCTGCTCTACGTTCTTTGCGAAGGCACCGGTGATGTGCGTGTTCTGGATCCGGCGAGCGGCCGCCCGCTCCGGACCATCTCCGTCGGACACGATCCGCGCGGCTTCTCCTTTTCCCCGGACGGCCAGCGGCTCTTCGTGGCGAACTCCTGGGACGATACCGTAAGCGTGATCGACACCGGAACGGACCGTGTCATCGCGACCTGGAACGCTGGCTACGAGCCGTCGAGCGTCATGGAGGATCGTGCAGAGACGAAGCTGTTTGTGGCGGACCGCATCGGCAACGACATCACGGTGCTGAATGCGAAGACCGGCGCGGTCGAGGATACGCTGGAGACCGGACGCGGTGCGAGCTACATGGCCGAGACCGCCGACGGCAGCCGGCTGTATGTCACGCACATCTATCCGAACCCCGCTCCCTGGCGGACGCCGCCGCAGTCGGAGATCACCGTCATTGATCCGCGCATCGCTCAGGTCGTCGATCGCATTCCGCGGCATTCGATTGCCGGAGAGTTTCATGTCGCCGTCTCGCAGGACGGACGGCTGGGGGTGGTCGCGGAGCTGCATCCGAAAAACCTGGTCGTCCTGGCGCACGTGGAGCACGGCTGGGTCTTCGTTGACACGCTGACCGTCTTCGGCGCGGACGTCGGACGGCCCGTCGAAGTTCCGCTGGATGAGATCGACCGCTACTATGCCAGGCCCTTCGGCGTGGCGATAGCACCGGACAATTCCCGCATCTATGTCACCAACGGCGGCTCCGATTGCGTCACCGTCATTGATACGCCCAGGTTGCTCGCGTATATCCGCGCGCATCGCCAGTCGTTCGCCGAAGATCTGGCGGCCAGCGGGCATTACGTCATCGCGCATATCGCGGCAGGCAGGAATCCGCGCGGGCTGGTGCTCTCAGAGGATGGCGCGTGGCTCTATGTGGCCAACCGCCTCGACGACACCATCAGCGTGATCTCCACGCGCACCCTCGAAATCGCGAAGACGATCCGCCTGGCGGGGCCGAAGAATGTGACGGCGTTGCGCCGCGGCGAGCAGACCTTCTATTCCGCGCAGTATGCGTTCCAGGGGCAGTTCGGCTGCTCGAATTGCCACATCGACTCCACCTTCGATGGATTGCAGTGGAATCTGGAACCCGCCGGCTTTGGGCGGAATATCGTCGACAATCGCGACCTCGAGGACCTGCGCGGTAAAACGCGCTTCAAGTGGAATGGCATGAACCCCTCCATCGCCGTGGAGTGCGGGCCACGCACGGAGACATACTTCTGGCGGTCGCAGAATTACAACGACCGTGTTCTGGCGGATCTGGTGCTGTACATCCGCAGCCTGCCCAGCCGGCCCAGTCGATGGCTCGCGAAGGACGGGCAGCTCACGCCGGCACAGGAACGCGGCCGGGAAATTTTCTATCGCACCGTGGATCATCTGGGGCAGCCGATTCCGCAGCGCGATCAGTGTGCCTTTTGCCACAGCGGGCCAAAGGGGACAGATCAGAAGTCGTTCGACGTGGGCACAAAGGATCCCACCGACGACAGCGGGCTCTTCGATACGCCGCAACTGACGAGCATCGCGCTGACCGCGCCGTACCTGCACGATGGCCGCGCGCAGACGCTGGAAGAGATATGGACGATCTACAACCCGCATGACCGGCACGGCCACACCAGCGACCTGACCAAAGATGAGCTCAACGATCTGATCGAGTATCTGAGGACGCGATGAGAAAAGCGGCGATCATCGGAACACTCCTGCTGGCAGCGGTCGCATCTCCGGCGCAGACGCGGGTCAAACGGTCGTATCGACCGCCTGCGATGGCGCACTACCGTTTTGTGAACTACACGACGGCGAACGGTCTGCCCAACAACCATGTTTATGCGGTGCTGGTCGACGGCGAGCGCATCTGGGCGGGCACGGATGACGGGCTCGCGGAGCTGGATCACGGCCATTGGAAGATTTACACAACGGCGGATGGCCTCGCGCAGCAGGCTGTGCTCTCGCTGGCGCTCGACACGCGCACCGGTGCCGTCTGGGCGGGAACCATGGGCGGGTTGAGCCGCATCTCAGCCGGACGCATCGACACCTACACACAGTTGAACTCCGGGCTGAGCAATAACGTGGTCTACGGCGTTTCCGTCGAGGGCGACTATGTGTGGGTGGCGACAGCGGCGGGCGCGTGCAGGCTGAACACGCGCACCGGGGAATGGTCGCTCTACAACGAGCGCAACACGCCGATGCGGGAAATCTGGGCGTACGGCGTCTCGGCGGCAGCAGATAAGGTGTATTTCGCCATTTGGGGCAGCGGGTTGCTCGAATACAGCCAGAAGACCCGGATCTGGGATATGTATACCGATCCCGATGGTGAGAACGAGATTGTGCTGCTGAAAGATCAGGGGCTGATTCACGATATCACCTCGTCGGTGAGTTATGTCGATGGGGTTGTTTGGGTGGCGACTTACATGGGTGACAGTCACTATGACGGACGGTATTGGCACAATTTCCTGACCAAAGACAGCGGCCTGCCGAGTAACTTCACCAATTACGTGAAAGGGGAGGATCGCAACCGGGCCTGGTTCTGTACGGACAAGGGGCTGGCCTATTACGACGGGACAAACTGGGCCGTTTACCGGCCGTCGCTGAAGACGGGCAGGCCCGAGATGCTGGTGCGGGACGCAGCCGGACGAATGACGAGCGTCCCGGTGACCACGGCGCCCTCGCATAACTACATCCTGGGCATCGACTTTCAGGGCAAGGACATCTGGGTAGCGACAGCTCACGGGCTGAGCCACGGGATTTATCAACACTAAGGAGTCATTTCTATGAGCAGCGTAACGGAATTACTTGCGGAGATCGCGCACGGGCCGGTGGAGAAACGCGCGATCACCAACCACAGCGTGCTGAACGAGGCATTCGCCTATGCCAAACCCAGCTCGTTCTCGCGGGGCATGAGGATCGACCTGAACGGGCTGACGATTCTGCTCATTTCGGGCACGGCCAGCATCGATGAGAGCGGCAGGAGTATTTACATTGGCGACTTCCGCGCGCAGACGCGGCGGACGTTCCAGAACATTACGGCGCTGCTGGCCAGCGAAGGGGCGACGTGGCACGACATCGTGCGGACGAGCTGTTATCTGCGCGACATCGACCGCGATTACGAGGCCTTCAACGAAGAGCGGACGGCGTTTTACAGCGAGCAGGGGCTCGATCCGCTGCCGGCGTCCACCGGCATTCAGGCGAAGCTGTGCCGTCCGGAACTGCTGGTGGAGATCGAGGCCATCGCCATGTTCCGCACAGCGAAGGAGTAGGAAGTGAGCCGAATGGCCGAACGCGGGGCGTGGGCGCTGGCAGCAGCGCTGCTGCTGTGGCCGGCGGCACTGTTTGCGCAGGGGAGCAGCGGGCCGGGTATGGGTCCGGGTGCGCCGGCGCCGGGTCCGGGATGCACCTGCGGCGCGCATCCGGCGGGGATTCCGCCGATGCGCACGATGGCGCCCTACGCGGGGACGCCGAAGGATCTGGAGCCGTTCGGGCGTTTTGCCAAACCATACTATGAGAACTACACGCAAACGAATGTGTACACGGGATCGGGGCGGCTGATTCCGATACCGAAAAATATCAAAGAGGTGCGGATCGGCTTTCTCGGCCCCATTGCGCAGCAGGCCGATCAGGTCTACGGCCTCGAAATGCTGCATGGCGCGCAGATGGCCATCGACGAGGCGAACGCCCGCGGCGGGTACGGGGGCAAACCGTTCCGGCTGATGGTGCATGACGATTACAGCAACTGGCAGTTCGGCGCGCAGGGCGGAGAAACGCGGCCAACGGATGAGGCCATCTGGGGCGCGCCCATCGACGCAGCCGTGCAGATGATCTACCAGGACCGGGACTGGGCGATCTTCGGCTCCATAAGCGCGGAATCGACGCACATGGCGCTGCGGCTGGCGCTGAAGGCGGAGATTCCCATTGTCAACTCGGCCTCGACCGATCCTACCATTCCGGAAACGTACGTCCCATGGTTCTTCACCGACGTTCAGGACGACCGGGTGCAGGGCTACACGCTGGCGCGCCGGATCGTCACCGAGCTGGGGCTGAGGCGGCCGGCGCTGCTGCGGGTGAACAACCGCTATGGGCGCATGGGCGTGGAGAAATTCCGAGATGCGGCGGTGCGGCTGGGACATCCGGTGGTCATCGAGCAGAAATACGAGCCGGGGCAGACAGACTTCCGGCGCGAGCTCGGCATCATCCGGCAGTCGCGCGCGGACGCCATCGTGATCTGGGGCAACCAGGCGGACACGGCGATGATTCTGAAGCAGATGCGCGCGATGGGGATGAAGCAGCCGGTCTTCGGCAGCTACCGGACGCTGGGCGCGGAGATGCTGGCCGAGGCGGGGGCGGCAGCGGAGGGATTCGAGGCGGTGTATCCCTACGATCCGACGCGGCGCGATCCGCGGTGGACAGGGTTCGAGCAGCGGTACGAGGCGCAGTACGGGCAGCAGCCGGAGGCGTTCTCGGCGCTGGCCTACGACGCTATGAACATCCTGCTCACGTCAATCTGCAAAGCCGGGCTGAACCGCGCGCGCATCCAGGACGCGCTCGATCAGGTGTATGAGTACGACGGCGTGACCGGGCGCATGGTCTTCGATCCCAATAACAAGAACGTCAGTTCTATGTTCCTTGGCGTCGTCCACAACGGAACGATCACCTACCGTCTGGCGACCATGGATGCTCCAGGGGCTGCGAGCGGCGGTGCGCCGCAGCCCTACGCACGGGTGGGCGAGGGCGGCGTGAACTACTACGGCCCCTCGCGAGCGACGATTCCGCCGGGGCGAGCTACGGTGATCGTTTTCGGACCCCATGCCGCGCAGATCTTACCCAAAACGCTGCCGCCCGGTGCTCCGCGCACGGCGGACCCTCCTGGAGATCATTGGCCCTGGAAGACCATAGTCGTCGACACAGGCCAGACCGGATCGAATTGGGGCGAGGCCACATCGGCGCTGGTGCAGGCGCTCTCCACCGGAGACGTGCTGGTCATCGTCGCGCTCGACCGCGACTCCGCGCACCTGGCCGAGCAACTGTCGCTGAAAAAGTTTGTGCCGGTCATCGCGCTCGCCGACGACCGCGCGCTCACCTCGACGAACATTCCGTGGATCTTCCGGCTGCCGTCGCCAAGCGGAGCCGCTGAGGCGCTGCGGGTGCTGGCTGCGGCTGAGCGGCTGAGCGGCAGCAATCCCGAGAAGCTGCGCGACGTGCTTGCGTCAGGGCGGACGCTGGCGGGCGTGCGCTTCGCGTCAAGCGGGGAACCTTTGGACCAGCGGGCGCACCCCTTGTGCCGAGGTCAGGAAATCCGCAGTTGCACACACAGGAGTTAGCGAGCGAGCGGCGGGGAGACCCTCGGTAACTCGTGCTGCCTGCATCAGGTGCGATGCGGCCGCGAGCGTGATCAGGCGAGGGCCGCGATGGGATCCCCTGAAGGTGCGACGGGGCGATCTGATGGCTGCGCGGGCAGGAGCGAGACGGCCATGAGTGATCATCGGAGGGCCGCCGGTGCGGGGGGTGACCTGCGACTGAGCAGCGGGCGGCTGTGCGGGAGGCACGCTGGATTGGCCGAGCGTAGAGAGAGTCCACTGGATCAGGCGGGACGCCGGCGTAAGAGGCATAATCAAGGGGCAGCGACAGCAGGACGGGAGAGCCGAGCCATGGAGCCCATTTCATCCCGAATGACGTTCTACTACAAACGGATCTTTCCGTTGATCTGGTTTGGTTTTCTCGCCTTCATGGCGGTCACGGTTTTTGCCGCGAGCCACGAGTCGGGCGGGCCACCGCCGTTTGTGCTTGTTGTCCTTGCCCTGATGGCACTGGTGGGCGCTTTCATCATGAAGAAGCTGGTGTGGGACCTGGCGGACGAGGTGCTGGATGGCGGCGATGCGCTGGTGGTTCGATTCGGCGATCATCAGGAGCGGATCCCGCTCGCGGACATCATGAATGTCAGCTATGCCTGGGTGCAGGGGCCGCCGCGCGTGACCCTGACGCTGCGAACCGCGGGGAAATTTGGGAATGAGTTGTCGTTTGCGGCTCCAAATCGGTTCATTCCCTTCGCGAAAAGTCCAGTGATTGTCGATCTGATCCAGCGGGTCGATGCGGCACGACAGACAACGAAGTAGTTTGCAGGTGAGAGATCTTCGCGTTGCGCCGGGGCAGGGTGGGAGGTCTCCCCGACGCAGAATGGCCGGCACTTATGGTAGAACTACTCCACGAGCGGCGGCACAGTTAAAGATTCATCCTGCGATTTCTCATTTTCCGCTCGGCGCACGTTCGCACGGACATCCGGGCCCGCGAGGAGATGCCATGGCAGGGAATCACGAACACGAACACCATCACGATCACGAACACGCCCATACCCATACGCACGAGCACACGCACAGCGATGGGACGACCCATACGCATGAGCACACGCACGTGCATTCGCACGAGCATGGCGACCATGAGCATACCGGCGAGCATGGTGCGCATGATCACGAGCATCCCCTGGAGGAACTCGGGCCGCACGAACACCGGCACTGAGCGCGAGGCCGTTGGGCTTCGCCGCCTGGGCCGGGGTCTGGCTGCGCTCAGCAAGAGATGACAGGCAGAGTTGGTGGGGGCGATGCCCGGTCTGGATCCGGGGCATTCTCCATTCCCATATCTGCCAACCTCAGGCAGATTTTGGGGCACTGAGTGCTGTCTCAATTCGCGGGTCCGGCAAAGAGGATGAGGTTGCCGTCGGGGTCGCGCACGATGAAGGTTGTGGCTCCCCACGGCTCGGCTTTCAGGGACTGATGAAAAGCACGCCGGCGGCCTGGTACTCGCGAAAGATCTCGTTGATCTCGGCGGCGGTGGCGAGCGTCATGGAGGCAGACAGCAGGTCCTCGCGCTCGCGGATGTCCTGGGCAAAGACCGGCTCATCCATGGAGCGCAGCGCGGGATGGGCTTGATCGCGGCTGACCTGTGCATAGAACGGCGGATCGCCATAGGCAAAGACGGTGGTGATTCCGAGCTTTCCGGTAAAGAACCCCGTGGATGCCTGCAGGTCGCGCAGGTAGGGGTGCGCGGTGATGGATGTGAGGGTCGGGCGCGCGTTGAACTGCGATTGAGGCACGGCAGTCGAACCTCCTGAACTTTGCGCCCATATTATGATGGGCGGCATGGTCAGGCACAGGATGGTAGCGGCGATGGCTGGGCTGGCAGTGGCGTGCGCGCCCGCCTTCGGACAGATGCAGCGTTTCCATCAGCAGTTCAGCACCGTGCTGGCGGAGCACGGGATCGTGGGCGGAGCGGTGGCCATTGTGCATCGCGGCGAGCCGGCGACGGAGTTCTTTTACGGCGTGCAGCGGCAGGGGTCGCACGAGGCCATCGACGCCGAGACCACGTACAACTGGGCGTCGATTACGAAGACGATGACAGCCATTGCGATCCTGCAACTGCGGGATCGGGGCAAGCTCAAGCTGAACGATCCGGCGGTGCGATATGTGCCGGAGCTGCGCGAGGTGCACGACACGTTTGGGCCGGTGGATGCGATCACGATCCGCGACCTGCTGACGCACAGCGCGGGATTTCGGAATCCGACGTGGCCCTGGGATTGCGACGACGCGGCGAACTGCGACTGGCAACCGTTTGAGCCGACGCGATGGGCGCAGGTGGCGGCGATGCTGCCCTATACGAATGTGGCGTTCCAGCCTGGAACGCGGTGGAGCTATTCGAATCTGGGCTATGTGTTTCTGGGGCAGATCATCGAACGGCTGACGGACCAGAACTATGTCGAGTATGTGACCAAGAACATCCTGATGCCACTAGGCATGACGCGGAGTTACTTCGACCAGTCACCGTACTACCTGGAGCGGCATGTGTCGGCCAGCTATGTGCAGGTGGGCGGCAAGCTGACGGAGCAGCCGTTCGACTTCGACACCGGAATCACCACGTCGAACAGCGGACTGAAGGCGCCGATGGTGGACATGGAGAAGTACCTGCGGTTCCTGATTGGCGAGGCGGGAAGCGCGATGTATGCGCAGGTGCTGCAGCGGAGTTCGCTCAAGGAGGCGTGGCAGGGGATTCTGCCGGTGACGGAGGATGGGACGTCGACGGGTCCATATGTGATGGGCCAGCCGAAGATGGGGCTGGGGTTTTTCACGCTGGAGGCGAAGGGGCAGCGGTATGTATATCACGATGGGGACCAGGGAGGGTTCTCGTCGGAGATGATTTTTGATCCTCAGCGCGGCGTGGGGAGTTTGGTGATGGTGAACACGACGGACGAGGGCGCTCCGGCGACAGGCGTGCCGCACGCGGAGCCGAATTCGGCGCCGGATGCGGGGACGGATCTGCGCCTGGTGCTGAGGAAGGATCTGAGGGGCGAGGTGTTTTCGGGGAGGTAAGAACGCTTCGCCACAGAGGGCGCGGAGAGCTCAGGGGGACGAGCAAGACCAAGCCGTCCAGGGGACGAGGAGAGCCTCCGGAAAGTGGCGCCAGTGTATGCCGGGTGCGCCTCCCGGAGGAGGGGAGCCGTCAGTCGGCGTCGGCCTGCCAGGCGTAGAGCAGGGTGAGACGGCAGCCCTGCGGGGAACAGGCCAGATGGCCCTTGCGGAGCACGTGCTCTGGACCGTCGTCGGGCAACTGCGGCGGGTAGGACGCGCGTTCGAGGGCGCGCTCGGCGCGCTTCAGCCTCGGGTCGCCCGCGGCCCAGACGACCTGAGGACTCTGCCCCGCGGCAAAGAGGAGATTGAAGTCAGCCCTGCCGGCATGAAGTCCGCGGACTTTGACGGCGATCACGGTGGGGTCGGCAACCGCCTGCGAAGGATTTAACCCCAGCCGGCGCAGGGCATGTTCGGTTACGCCCTGTTCGCGCTCATCCATTTTGCCGCTGAGAGCGACCTGATAGAAGTGAGCGGCGCGATCCAGCTGGTTTTGCGCATCGGCGATGTGGGCGAGATCGACCTCGTAGAATCCTTCGCCACCCACCTCCCAGGCAATGCTTTCGTATCGCTGCGCTGCGGCGAAATCGCCCTTCGCATTGGCGACGATGCCCCACGTGTCCCAATACTCTGCCAGGCGATCCATGGCGGCGAGGTCGACCTGGGTGGCGCCTGTCAGAGAAATGGAAGAGGTTTCATTCTCGACGCGCTGGAGGGATTCCGAGGCGAGCTCCGTAGCTTCAGGAAGATGGGTTTTGTAGTACGCGAGAACGTGGGCGATGTGATTCCGGTCATGGGGATGAGTTTGCGCGAAGCGGAGGAGCTGCTCGGCGGCGGGCTCGCGGGTGTCGGGGTCCTTCACTTCCTGGAGAGCGCGCCGATAGGCAAGGATCGGAGCGGGCAGCAGGGGCACGCCGAAGGGCGGGGTCATGTCGCGAATTTTCAAGCCTGCCGGCGGCAGAAATGCCGAGGCCGGGGGCGCAGAGCGGGTCAGCGAAGTGACTTCCATGGTGCGGGTTCCGCCGAAGGGGCTGTCCTCCGTCTCGGCCAGAACGATCTGCAATGCCGAAGAGACCCAGATTTCCTGGTGAAAGACGATCGGCTGGTTATTGCCGACGGTTCCCACGGGGATGGTTGTGGTGGTGCGCATTCCGTCCGCGACAACGCCGGCGATCTTTTTGGTTCCGAGGTTTTCGACCGCGATCTGTTCCTTGTTCTTCGCAAAATTCCACTGAAGATTGGCGGGCAGCGGCAGGGCGGCGAAGGTGAGATGAGCGTCAGGCCCGAAGCGATTGCTCAGCACGACCCTGGAACGGGCGCCCCAGGAGTAGGTGCAGCGGGCAACCGGATCGAAGATCACATTGGAGAGAAGAACACCGGAAGGCTGGAGGGAGTGCGCGAGGAGATAGAATCGGCCGGCGCCGTCGCGGCCCATGGTGATGCGCAGATCGCGTACGATCTGCGTGCCGTCGGCGAGAGTTTGCGAGGAGTGCGCTGTGGCCTCGGCCTGAAAGGGCGCGCCGGGAATGGCAACGTTCAGGCCGGCGCCGCTGATCCTGGTGGAAACCTGGGCCGGAAGAGAACCTGCCAGGCCGAGGAGCATGAGAAGTATGGGGAGGGATCGTGGGCTGGTCATGGAGGTATCCTCCAGGGGGGCGTTGTTTCGGCCGGCAACAGAATAGCACTGCGATTTGTCCCGGTCGGGGCGGGGCTTTGACCACGGAGGGCACGACGAGCCCGCGCCTAAGCCGGCACGAGGCGCGGCGCGGGGACCGGAACGGGGTGGGACGCTTCTGCGCCGAGGGTGACCAGCTGCCAGGCGGAGCGGTCGCGGAGGAGGCGCGACACGAGCGCGGTGTGCATGGCGTGTCCGGCACGCTCGGCGATGACGTGGCCGAGGATGTGATGGCCGGCGAGGGCGAGGTCGCCGATGAGATCGAGGACCTTGTGACGGGCGAACTCGTCGTGGAAGCGGAGCGGGCCGTTCTGGACGCCGTCGCGCGTGAGGACGATGACGCTTTCCTCAGTGGCACCGCGGATGAGGCCCATGTCGCGTAGCTTCTGCTCGTCTTCGCGCCAGCCGAAGGTACGCGCCGGCGCGATATCGCGCTCGTAGGCCGTGGTGGCGAGGTCTACGCGGCAGCTTTGGCGGCGGATGGGAGCGGGGAAATCGATGGAGTAGGAGACCGAGTAGCCCTGGCCGGGATAGACGCCGATGAATTTGTCGCCTTCGCGGACTTCCACGTCCTTGAGAATGCGCAGATACTGGCGGCGGCGGCGCTGGGCTTTGAGCCCGGCGCGGCGGAAGGCGAGCGTGTAGGGCAGGGCGCTCCCGTCGAGGATGGGGAGCTCGAGATTGTCCAGTTCGACGATGACGTTGTCGACGCCCATGCCGAGGAGCGCGGAGAGAAGATGCTCGGTGGTGGAGATGAGCACGCCCTGGCGCATGAGGCTGGTGGCGTAGCTGACGCGAGCGACATTGCGGCCAGTGGCGGAGATTTCGAAGTTGTCGAGGTCGGTGCGGTGAAAAACGACACCGGAACCGGCAGAAGCGGGAAGGACGCGCATGCGAACCGGCGCACCGCTGTGCAGGCCGATGCCGGAGAATTCCACGGGTGAAGAGATGGTATGTTCCAGATGCGACGAGTCGGCCAAGATTCCCTCGTTCAAGCCATAGACTAACGCGCGGCGGAGAAAGTTGCGGTGTGGCAAATTCGCCACACACAGGATGCCGGAAGTCACAGTACCTTTGGGGGGTTATCTGCATGGAGAAGGTCGTGGAATCTGCAAGTTACGGGCCACGGGCGGTTCTGGCGGCGCTGGCTGGGCGGGAAGCGCTGTTAATGAAAAGGATACGGGGTCTGGTGGAGATCGAGTCGCCGAGCGATGACAGGGCGGGCGTGGACCGCTGCGTGGACGCAGTCGCGGAAATGGCGGTGGGGATGGGCGGACGGCCGAAACGGCATCGGCAGCGTGCGTTTGGGGATGTGCTGGAGGTGCGCTGGGCGGGGTCGGGACGCGGGGCAGCGCCGGTGATCCTGCTGGGGCATCTGGACACGGTATGGCCGATGGGCACGCTGAAAACGATGCCATTCCGGTTGGCGCAGGGGCGGGCGTGGGGTCCGGGCGTGCTGGACATGAAGGCGGGCGTGGCGATGGCGTTGACGGCGGTGGAGTATCTGCGGGAGTCGGGCGGGCTGAGGCGGCCGGTGGTGCTGCTGCTGAGCAGCGATGAGGAGGTGGGGAGCACGGTTTCGCGGGCGATCACGGAGAAGCTGGCACGGAAATGCGCCGCGGTATTCGTGATGGAGCCGGCGCAGGGGCTGGCAGGCGCGTACAAGACGGCTCGCAAGGGAGTGGGGGACTACACGGTACGGGTGAAGGGCGTGGCCAGCCACGCCGGGGTGGACTTCGCACGCGGGCACAGCGCGGTGCACGAGCTGGCGTGGCAGATTGAGAAGATTCGTGGCTTTACCGAGCCGGAGCGGGGGCTGACGGTGAATGCGGGGGTGATTCGCGGCGGGACGCGGACGAATGTGGTGGCGGCGGAAGCGGAAGCGCAAATCGACGTACGGATTGCGCGGGCGAAGGACGCGGCGCGGATCGAGAGGAAATTTCGCGGGCTCGAGGCGCGGGATCGGGGATGCGTACTCGAAGTGGAGGGCGGGATCAACCGGCCGCCCATGGAGCGGAGCCGCGCGACGGTGGCGCTGTTCCGGCGAGCCGCGACTTTGGCGCGGAAAATGGGGTTTGAGTTGAGTGAGGCGGCGACCGGGGGCGGATCGGATGGGAACTTTACGGCGGCATTGGGCGTCCCTACGTTGGACGGGATGGGCGGAGTCGGGGAAGGGGCGCATGCATCCAATGAGTCGGTGGTGGTCGAGCATCTGATTCCGAGGACGGCGCTGCTGGCAGAGATGATGCGGAGCCTGTGAGGTCCAGGGCGATGCTGAAACTGATGGAATTCGGACTGTTGGGCGTGGCGCTGGCGGTGGTGATCGGGCTGGTGGTGCGTGGGAAGCCGGAAGCGCCGCCCGAGGAGGCGCATCCGATTGGGGCGCGGGAGACGCCGGAAGAAAAACAGCATAAAGCGGGGTGAAGGGCGGCTGTGCTGCGGAAAATCCCCGCAAAGGGTATCAGCGTTCTGAGTCGGCAGGGACGGGATGCGGCTCCCTGCGAGACTCTTCGAGCCGAGCCGCCTGCGTCATCAGATAATTCTGTTCCGGAAGGCTGGTTGTCCTCGCGGCGGCGGTTCGAAAGTGCTGGATCGCGTGCTCGAGGTCTCCGAGCATCTCGAAAAGGTGAGCGCGGACGGCTGCAAGCCGATAATGGTCGCGCAGGTGCTGGTCGGTATCCAGGGCGCTCAGGCGCTCCAGTCCGCTCGCCGGCCCGAGCACCATCGCGACGGCAATCGCGTGGTTGAGCGTGACCATGGGGCTGGGGGCGACGCGCTGCAGCAGTTCGTAGAGCGCAAGAATCTGTGGCCAGTCGGTGTCCTGAGGCTGCGCTGCCTCGTCGTGAACGGCGGCGATGGCCGCCTGCAACCGGTAGAGTCCGACAGCCCCTCTTGAAAGAGCGAGCGTCAGCAGGGCGGCGCCTTCGGCGATTTCATCGCGATCCCAGAGATTCCGGTTCTGCTTGTCGAGCGGAATGAGCTCGCCGTCCGGGCCGGTGCGCGCGGCGCGGCGGGCATCGGTGAGCAGCATCAGAGCGAGGAGGCCGGCGACCTCGGCATCATCCGGCTGGAGAGCCCGTGTGGCGCGGGTGAGCCGAATCGCCTCGTGCGCGAGATCGAGCCGCTGCAGTTGCGCGCCAATGCTGCTCGCATAGCCCTCGCTGAAGATGAGGTACAGAGCATGGAGCACGGCGGAGAGCCGCTCCGTGCGCTCCTGCGGAGTTGGCGGGCGAAACGGAACGCCCGAGGCGCAGATGCCTTGTTTGGCGCGGCTGATGCGCTGGGCCATGGTGGCTTCGGGAACCAGGAAGGCGTTGGCGATCTCCGCAGTGGTGAGGCCGCCGACGGCGCGCAGCGTGAGCGCGATGGCCGAAGACGGGCTGAGGGCGGGATGACAGCACATGAAGAGCAGAATCAGGGTGTCCTCGGGGTCCATCTCGGCCTCGATCTCGGCTTCCATTTCGTCAAGCGGCTCGATCGCCGGTTCTTCTTTTGGTGTCGCCGCGGTTTCGCGCTGGCGGCGCGCGATCTCGTTGCGGACCATGTCAGTGATACGCCGGGAGGCGACGCGGATCAGCCAGGCGCGTGGGTTCTCGGGAACGCCCTCATTCGGCCATTGCCGGAAGGCGGCGAGCAAGGCTTCCTGCACCGCGTCTTCGGCCGACGCAAAATCACGAAAGCGGCGGGCGACCACGCCGAGCACCTGCGGCGCCAGTTCGCGCAGCAGGCGCTCCGATGCGGGATCCCACGGGCCAGCTTTCGCGGTTTCCGTCACAACATCTCCTGGGGCGGCGCGCTCATGATCGGGCGCACCTCGATGGGCATGTTCAGGGGTGCTCCGCCTGGCCCGGGAGCTGTCGAGATGCGGGCTGCGATGGCATACGCACGCTCCGGGCTGTCGACGTCGACGATCCAGAAGCCGGCGAGAAACTCCTTCGACTCGGGGAAAACGCCGTCGGTGACCGGACCGCCGTCCTTTCCGGCGCGGACCACACGAGCCTGATCCGGAAAGGAAAGGCCCTCGGCGAAGACCCACTCCCCGGCCTCGCGCAGGTCGCGATTCACGTTATGCATGAAGGCCACGTGCGCCTGCAGATCGGCCTTCGGCCACGCCGGAACGCCGGCTCCGGCCCGCATCGTGTTCATCATCAAAATGTATTTCATGGTCGTATCCTCCTCGGTGCTGAAGTTTGTGCTGAGTGGCGCATGGCCGCGCCTTTTCGAGTTCCGGTAAAGCCGGAAACTTAGCTGGCGGCGCCGCGGTTAACGAACTGCCGGACCTCAATGGGCATGTTGGTCGGGACGCCTCCGGGCCCGGGCGCAGACGAAATCCTGCCTGCGATGGCGCAGGCACGTTCGGGCGTGGCCGCATCGACGATCCAGTAGCCCAGCAGGAACTCCTTCGCTTCGGGAAAGATGCCGTCGGTGACGGGCTGGCCGTTTATCTCGCCGCGGACGATTTTGGCTTCTATCGGTTCGGCGAGGCCCTGCGTGGCGACGAACTCGCCGCTATCGACCAGATCCTTCATGATGGCGCCGAGGGTCTGCATATGCGTGTCGCGGTCGGTCTGGGACCATTTGTGATAGCCGGAGACGCCGGCCTTGGTGCTGGACATCAGAAGAATGTAATTCACAGGTTCTCTCCTCTTTTGTGGTAGCGAATTTGGAAGTCGGAGAGCCCGATCCCGATTTTCCGGGGGAAGCGGGCCACTCGAGCCTCAGGTTGCGCCTTCAACCAGTAGTCGGAGCCGGGAATGGTTTCTCGACATCTTCGCAGAAAAAAAATTGTGCCGGCAAATGGGCGGAAGCAACCGCATGTCCTTCGTTTCCGGCTGTACGCGGGCGAACGGCCCTCGCTCAGGATGACGGAGAGCTTCGCAACCAGCGAGGTGAGCTTTCCGGATATGGCGGCGAATCAAGCGGCGCTGGGCGCGAAGGTTGCCGAGGCGATGAAGCCGGCGTTGACGGCGCTGGGCCTGGAACGGAATCAGTCTGCGGTCGAGAATATTTCGCTGCCCGACGAACTGACGAAGGTGATGGATCAGCGAATCGGCGTCGGCATGGCCAGCGACCTGGGCCGAGCCCTGGGAGCCAGGACACAACTGGTACTCCACCGGAACATGGCGCGTCGGCCAGCCTCGCCTCCAGCGGATCAACGCATTTTACCTCGACACCCTCAGCTTTGCCTGGCGCGAGACACTGCCCGGCAAATACAAAGGCTGGAGCGGGCTGCTGTACACGGCTTCCGGCTTGATCGCCTATGGAGACGACGATCAGAACTTTGTCATCGCCAGCGCCGCGACCGGTAAGACTCTCTGGCATTTCAGCGTCGGCCAGCTCATCCACGCCTCGCCGATGACCTACGCTGTCGATGGGCGGCAATACTTCGCCGTCGCCGCGGACAGCGATATCTTCTCCTTCGCTCTGCCCCGGCCATAATGCGGCCGCTCGACAGAATGTCGGGCGGTGGACGGGTGCCAAATCGCCAATTCAAGGTCTCCGCGGACCGGCAACGACGGCGGCATGGCGCAAAATAATCTCCTAACCGCACAACCGCGGCGGTGTCTAAGGCGCTGAATGCAGGAAACCGACCACTCAGTTGTCCGGGCTGTGCTGGCCGGCGACAAGGACGCCTACTGCATGCTCGTGCGCGCCCACAGCGCGGTTGTCTTTCGGGTGGCCTTTCGGATCACCGGCAACGAAGCGGACGCGGAGGAGATTGTGCAGGAAGCCTTTCTGCGTGGATATCAGAGACTCGAGAGCTTTCAGCAACGCTCCGGCTTCGGAACGTGGATCTACCGGATCGCGGTGAACTGCGCGCTGGACCGGCTCGGCCTGCCCGGCATTAAGGCGGAATATCGCTGCGTCGACGAGACCGATCCGAATCAGAGGAGCGTGCAGGTGGCCACGCAGGAGCCCGACCCTGAGCGCTCGCTGCTGAGTCGCGAGATCGGCGCGGCGCAGGAGAATGCGATGCTGCGGCTGACGCCAACCGAAAAAACGGCGTTCGTCCTGCGTCACCTCGAAGATCGCTCGACAAACGAGATTGCCGAAGTGCTGCGCATCGCCCCGAACGCCGCGAAGCAGGCTGTATTCCGCGCGGTGCAGAAACTGCGCCGGGAGCTGGAGCCGCTGCGAGGGAACTCATGACGCACCTGAGCCAGGACGAGCTGATCGAGCTGTATTACGGGGAAGGCGCAGGCAGCAAGCTGGCGCACCAGCAGGCCTGCCGGGAGTGCACCGCGCGATTGGCCGAACTGAAGCAGAGCCTGGATGCGATCCGCTCCGCGCCGGCCGCTCCACGCAGGCCTGACTACGCCGAGCAGGTCTGGGAAGCGCTGCGGCCTCGCCTGGTTCCGTACGAGAAGAAAGCCCGGCGCTGGCGTGGCTCGGCGCAGTGGCGCGCGATGGCGGTTGTGCTCGGTGGCGTGCTGCTTCTGGCCGGAGGATTTCTGGGCGGACGCTACTGGGAGCGGATCACAGCAGAGAAGGCTCATCTTGCCGGCAGTGCAGGCAGGCAGGCGAACCAGCGCGTCGTGCTGGTCATGGTAACGGACCACCTGGATCGTTCGGAGCGTCTGTTGACTGCGCTGGAGCATGCAGATCCCTCGGACCGCGTGGAAATTGCGCAGCTCCAGTCTGAAGCGCAGCAACTGCTGGCTTCGAATCGTCTGTATCGCGCCACGGCGAGTAAGGCAGACGATCCTCTGCTGGCCGCTACTCTCGAGCAGCTGGAGGGAGTGCTGGCGGAGATCGCTGATGACCCACATCTGACGCCGACCGATCTCCGCAGCGCGCGCCGGGAGATGAATGCCGAGGGAATCCTGTTCGAGATTCGCGTGCTGATTGCAAGCAGGCCAGGCGAGGTCCGCGAGCCGAATCACGCAAAAGGAGCATCGATTTGATGAAGATCAGAGGAGCAGTTGTCATTTTTCTTGCGGGAATCTTTTCCGTCGCGCCCTGGTCTGTGCGCGCCGGGGAGCTGCAGCCTTCGCCGGCCGCCAACGGAGGCGCTGCGAGCCTCGATGACGCGGGTCTCTACGCGGATGGCACACGCGCCATCAACGAAAGCCGGTGGCCCGACGCGGTCGGCATTTTCAATCGCGTGGCACAGATGCGCGGCGAACACGCCGAAGGCGCACTCTACTGGAAGGCATACGCCGAGAATCAGGAAGGGCAGCCGGCAAGCGCGCTCAGCACCTGCGGCGAACTGCGCAGGCGCTATCCGCAAAGCCGCTGGCTCGCGGAGTGCAGCGCGCTGGAGATCGAGATCCGCGGCAGGAGCGGCGATCCTGTTCCGCCGCAGGCCGAGGCGGACGAGAATCTGAAGCTGCTGGCGCTGAATGCGCTCATGCAGCAGGACCAGGCGCAGGCGTTGCCCATCCTTGAAAAGATCCTTGCCGGCAGCCAGCCGGTGGAAATGAAAAGGCGCGCGCTGTTTGTGCTGGCGCAGAGCAGTTCGCCGCAGGCTGAAGCGCTGATGAACCAGATCGCGCACGGGCAATCGAGCCCGGCGCTTCAAATCGAGGCAATCCGCATACTCGCGACGGCCCGGGGACGACGTGCCGACGACACGCTGGCGGAAATCTATGAGCACGCGACGGACCCGCAGGTGAAGAGGGCCATCCTGCAGTCGTACCTGATCACCGGCGATTCGACGAAACTGCTGGCAGCGGCGCGCCAGGAAACAAACCCCGGTCTTGTGCGGGCCGCCGTCCAGACGCTTGGCGCGATGGGCGTCGCACAGGATCTGCTGACGCTCTATCGCGGCACGAACAGCCCGCAAACGAAGGCCGACATCATCAATGCCTTTGTCGCCAGCGGCCGCAACGGAATCGCGCCGCTGACCAGCATCGCGCAGTCGGAGCCGAACGCGGATCTGCGGCGCAGGGCGATCCGGAACCTGGGAATCGCCGGTGGGATGTCGGTGGCTCCGGCGCTGGTGTCGACCTACCAGAGCAGCACCGACATGGAAACAAAGCGTGCCGCGGCGCAGGCGCTCTTCCTGGCGAATGACGCGCACGATCTGGTAGCTCTGGCGCGGGCGGAGAAGAACGCGGAAATGAAGCAATTCCTGGTGCAGCAGCTAAGCCTGATGCACAGCCAGGAGGCCACGCAGTACATGTTGGAAATTCTGAACAGGCAGGGAGGGAGGAACCGCCATGAAGCAGCACTGGTTCGCGGCAGTCGTACTCGGCGTGTCGATGGTGGCAATGGCCCGGCAGCCGCCGAAAGTGATCAACGCGCGGTTTCGCATTGAGCCGGCCGGCGCTGGACTGTCCGCGACGGTGGGTCGATTTCAACATAAAAATGGACCGCTCTGGTTTGGCTATCACGTGGCTGCTGTTTCACGATCGCGGTTTTCTGTCGGTTCGGGCGACAGCAATGGATCGATGGACGACGGATGTTGCGGCGTCTATCGATTAGAGGACAGCAATGACACGTTCCACTCCTCCCGCGCGGACCGGAATACCGACACCAGCATGGACATTCTGGTGCGCATCGACCAGGGAGCGGTCGACAAAATTCGCTTGGTCGGCGCCGGTTGCACGCTCGATGCAGGAGGCCTGCCGCTCATCTGGCTGACGGGCGTGCAGCCCGACGACAGCGTTGCGTGGCTGGCCAGCCTGGTCAGAAATGGCGACCAGAAGCTCACGGGCCAGGCTCTGGCGGCGATTGCCTTGCATCAGACGGACAAGGCAACGACCACGCTCGCAGGATTTGCCTCTTCTGCGAATCCTCTGTGGCTGCGCGAGAAGGGCGCATTCTGGCTGGGAGCCGAGCGCGGCCGCGATGGCCTGCTCGCTCTCGAGAAGCTCGCGACGGACCCGGATCCGGAATTCCGCGCGAAGCTTGCGTTCGAGCTGTACATCAGCCACGAACCAGCGGCCACGGCCGATCTCATTCAGCCGGCGACATCGGACCCGGACAGCCGCGTGCGCGAGCAGGCGATCTTCTGGGTCGCGCAGAAGGCGGGCGGGAAGGCTGTGGCGACGCTGAACAACGCCGTGGAGAACGATCCTGACCTTGCGGTGAAAAAGAAGGCGGTCTTTGCCCTGAGTCAACTGCCGAAGGATCAGGCGGTGTCGGAGTTGTTGCATGTGGCACAAACGAATCCCGACCCCGCCGTCCGCAGGGAGGCCATCTTCTGGCTGGGCCAATCGCACGATCCCCGGGCGCTCGCCTGTTTCGAGCAGATCCTCGAGCACTAAGCGCGCAGGGATTACCGTTTGCGCAACGGGAGAAGCCGGGCGATTTCTCCGCCTGGCTTTTTTGCTGATTTCCTGCAATCATCCGCCTGCCATCCTGTGTTTTCAGGAACTTGCCGGGGGATGATGGCCTTGAGTGTCAGCGGTGCGGCGGCAATCCGCAGGGCCGTGAAAATCATCTAATGGGGAACGCTTGCGTCTTCCCGTCGGGCGACGAACGCTGTCAGGCCATGGTATGAGGATTGCGTCCAGCCTTGCTGTCTCGCTGCTTCTGATACTTCTTCCATCCGCGCGCGGTGCGACGAGGAGCCATCCGGACGGGTCGGCGATTTTCAACCGGCGGTGCGCGGTATGCCATCGCGAGACGCAGCGGACCCTGGCGCCCTCGATCGCAGCGCTCAGCCAGATGTCGCGCAGCTATATTCTGCGCACGCTGGAGACGGGGAAGATGCGGTCCGTGGGCATGCAGCTGACCAGGAGCCAGCGGATCGCGGTAGCGGAGTTCCTTTCGGCCTCGGAGCCCGACGACAAGATGTCGCAGGCCGCGTATTGCCAGGCGCCGGGTAAGCCCATCCTGAACGATCGCGGCTGGGAGGCCTGGGGAGTGGATGCCGAGAACACCCGTTACGTTCCGGCGGCGGTGTCGAAGCTGCCCGCGGCGGACGTGCCGCGGCTGAGGCTCAAGTGGGCGTTTGGATTTGCCGGGGCGTCCGCAACCTTCGGGCAGCCCACGGTGTTCGGGGGACGCGTGTATGCGGGCAGCGAGGACGGCACGGTCTACTCGCTCGATGCCAAGAGCGGGTGCGTCGACTGGATCTTCAAGGCGCCGACTACGGTAAAGACGGCGATCACGCCGGGGTTCGGCGGCCGCCTGGTCTTCTTTGGCGATGTGAGCGACAACGTCTACGCGGTGAACACTTCGACCGGCAAGCTGGTCTGGAAGAGACACGTAAATCGTCATCCCCAGGCGCGCATTACCGGGTCGCCTGTCTTCTTTGACAAGGTGCTGTATGTTCCCGTCTCCTCGGGGGAAGAAGGTGCGGCAATTGACCCGAATTATCCCTGCTGCAGTTTTCGGGGAAGTGTGGTGGCGCTGAATGCGCGCACGGGCAGGACGATCTGGCAGGCTTACGTGATTCCGGATGCGCCGCAACTGACAGGCCGGAAGAACAGTGCGGGGACGCCGATGTGGGGTCCGTCGGGAGGGGCGGTTTGGTCGCCGCCCACCATCGATGCCAGAAAGCACGTGATCTACGTGGCCACCGGCAACAGCTACTCCGATCCGCCGAGCCTCTATACCGATGCAGTGATCGCATTTCGCATGAGCGACGGAAAGATGCTGTGGCATCGGCAGTTCACGGCGAAGGACGAGTGGAATATCGCCTGCGTCGCTCCGGGCAAGGTGAACTGCCCCGCGGATCCGGGAACCGATTTCGATTTTGGATCGCCACCGATTCTTCGGAGACTGCCGGACGGAAGGCGCATCCTGATTGCAGCGGAGAAATCGGGAGTGGTGTACGGGCTCGACCCTGACCAAAAGGGCAAGCTGCTGTGGAAATCGAGGATTGGGAAGGGAGGGCCGCTCGGGGGGATCCAGTGGGGCGGGGCGGCGCATGGGGAGGTCGCCTACTTTCCGCTGTCGGATTGGGATCCGAACAATCCATTGGCCGGGGGTGGGATGTTTGCGCTGAATGCCGCGACCGGAGCAAGGATCTGGTATGAACCCGCGCCGGAGCCGGCGTGTGCGAAGCAGGCCGGATGCAGCGCCGCCCAGAGCGCCCCACCCACGTTGATTCCGGGAGCGGTCTTTTCCGGGTCCGAGGACGGAATCCTTCGCGCCTACGATGCCCGCAGTGGGCAGCTGCTGTGGGAGTACGACGTGCTGCGAAGCTTCCGTACGGTGAACGGGCTTACGGCGCAGGGAGGCTCGATGAACGCGACTGGCCCCGCCATTGTGAATGGCATGCTCTATGTCGATGCCGGTTATACCAACAACATCGCCGGGAATGTGCTGCTGGCGTTTTCGGTGGATGGAAGGTAAAGAAGAGGGCTGACGGGTCAGGGCTTACGGGTTAGAGGAGACAGACATGGCGTGACCGACCCATTTGGGCCTCCGGGCCTTTGCCGACTGGCAGGCTCCGCTCGCGACGGCGCGGGGTCACACGAGACAGGAGCGCAGCTGCGCCTGGAAGACAATGGGGCAAGTCGCGACGGCCTGACGCGGGGCCTTTCTGTGGAAAGACCCGGCCGAACAAAGACAGACAGATATATTGACCTGAGTCGCAGGTCTGCGGCGTCGGAAGAAGTGGAATCCCGCCATTCGTACTTGTCCGGACCTAAGCTTTTTCCCATCAGAAATCGGCTTGCGGATCCTCGAGGGAGAGCCGCGCCGATTGGACGGAGGATCAGGCGCAAAAATGCAGGTCCTTCGGCTTGCGCCTGAGTTTATTCAGCGCGGGAAAAGCCGGCGCGCTGCAATTCGGCGGCGTCGCTCAGGATGACAGTTCGTTGCTGGTGCGCGCGGATTCGGCGAAGGCCTGGGCGCGGGCGAAGCCGTCTTCGGCGCCGGCGATCATGCTGGCGACGATCGCGAGGAGCAATCCGACGACATTGAGATAGCAGCCATGAACGCGGGGAATCGGCGCAAACCTGAGAGGGGTACTGGCGGGACTGCTAGTCGATGAAGTAGCCGATGTCGGTGAGGACGCTTTCACTGAGTTCCACACCCTTCAGCCGCGCAGCGGGGAGGCGGCGGAGGTCCGCCGCAAAATTCTCAAGGACGTAACCCGGCAGATCGGTCTGATTCCGAAGCAGGCGCAGCAGGGCCGCGCTGTCCATTGAGCACTCATAGTCTCCCGGAATCCCGCACGCTGGGCGGATTGTCAAGGTAAGCGGCGTGGTTCCTGACCCGGATGCGGAGCGACGAGAGAGCTGGGTACTGAGGTTGACTCGCATGCGGGAATCGTGACTCCTGTGCGACCAACTCGCAATGGCACCGATGGGGAATCGGACGCGGACGAAATGGGGAGATCGCATCGCAGGATGCTTCCGCATGGCCAACTGTGCAGGCAGTTTCAATGATGCGGGATCCTCCTCCACTACCGCTCAGCCTGCTACAGGGTACTGGCGCCTTCCCTGCTCCTCCAGCAATCTCTCCAGAGTTTCGATCCCTTTCCGCACTGCCGTACGCTCAGCCTCGCTGGCCCGCCGCAACCCGCTCAGCAGCGGATGCAGTTGCAGTTCCGGAGCGTGCCTTTCCATAAACTCCCGCACTGCCTCCGATACTGTAATCTGCGTGACCCGCTGATCGCACTCCAGCACCTTGCGTTTCACAAAGCCCCTTTTCTCCAGCCGGTCCACGATCCCCGAAACCGTGCTGTGAGCCAGGCTCACCTTTGCGCTCAACTGCTTCAGGCTCATTCCTTCCGGGCTCAGCACCAGAGCATGCATCACCAGCCGCTGTGGCCCGGTTACGTTGCCGCGGGCGTACTCCGCTTCCAGTCGCCGCCGCATTTTTCTCCGAATTCCTTCTAACTGCGCTTCCAGTTTTTGCGCCAGGGCACGCAGGTGCTCCTCTTCGCTGCGCCTCGTCACCTTGCTCCTTCCCTCAAAACAAGAATGGAACCAGCGCCCGCACTTCGTGCCGGTAGCGCGAATACTCTTCGCCGAACGCTTCCAGCATGAAACGCTCCTCCATCAACATCTTCAACCAGAAGCCAAACCCGCATACGGGGACCGCCAGAAAGCCGCGCACCGGTCCGAGGGTAAGTGCCGTTCCGGCCAGCGCAATCAGGAGGCCGGTATAAATCGGATGCCGCACAATCCGGTACGGCCCGCGACGTACCAGCGTGTGGCCCTCCTTCACCGTAATCACTCCGCTCCAGTTCGCGCCCAGCGTTACCCGTGCCCAGATGGCGAACGCCACGCCGGAGAGCGTCGTTGCCAGGCCCGCGATCGCTACTGGCGTCGTCACCGGAAAGGCGGCAGCGTCCATCCAGGCAATGCCGGTCCCCCTGCCAAACAGCAGCCAGCAGCCCAGCAGAACAATCCCAATCTGCCAGATTCGCGAGTTCAGGGTCTGCCGCCGCGCGGTCTGACGGGTCATGAACATCCCTGCTACCCACACTGCCGTCAGGACGATCCACAGTTCCAGCGTCCATCGCCGCGCCTCTTCCGGTATCGCCGCCGCCGATACCGATATTGCCATCCATGCTGCCGCTACTGTCATCGCGATTATCGTCCATCGACACTACGACGCGTCGGAGACGACGTGTCGTATGCGACCTATTCTACGGCAATCTGCGCCATTCGACTCGGGGGCTGCACACCTTCGCTCAGAGCGGGCTTTCGCCTCCGACCGTTCGCGCGGGCGAACGGTCTTCGCTCAGGATCGCACTTTGCTTTTGCGGTGCGGGACCCGGGTTTGGGGCGGGGCAGTGCTGGGCTCGGATTCGGCAAAGGACTCGGCGCGGGCGAAGCGCTCCTGGGCGCCGGCGATCATGCTGGCGACCAGCGAGATCGGCAATCCAACGACATTGAAATAGCAGCCGTGAACGCGGGGAATCCAGCGGGCGGCCTGGCCCTGGATGGCGTAGGCGCCGGCTTTGCCGTGGGGCTCGCCGGTTGCGATGTAGCGGGCGATTTCGTCGTCGGAAGGCGAGAGAAAGGTGACGCGGGTGACCTCGGCTGCGACCTCGGTGTGCTCGCCGGAGACCAGAGCGACGCCGGTGATGACCTGATGCGTGGCTCCGGCAAGCAGGCGCAGCATGCGGGCGGCGTCGGCGTCGGATACGGGCTTGGCGAGCATCTCGCCGTTGGGGGCGACGACGGTGGTGTCTGCGCCAAGGACGAAGAAGGGTTCGCCAGAGTGGCGGGCGGCGAGGGCGGCGAATTCCGATGAGGCAGCGACGGCCTCGGCTTTTTGGCGGGCGAGGCGGAGGACGTAAGGGATGGGCTGCTCGCAGGGGTGTGGGTCCTCGCAGACGGAGGCGGGGAGGGCGGTGAATTCGTATCCGGCCTGGGCGAGGAGATCGCGGCGGCGCGGCGAGGCGGAGGCGAGGAGAAGCACAGAAACAGGGTATAGGGATTAGAGGGGAGGGTGTAGTCAGCAGTCAGGGGCTAGTTCCTGGTTGCCAGTTTCCGGTCCCCGGTTGCTGGTAGCTGGCCGCTGGCTGCTAACTGTGTTCAGGGGAGGGGCCGGGTTCGGGGAAGTCGGAGTCGGCGTCCTTAATGCGCAGATCGGACTCGCGGTGCGGGAGCTGGTTGGCGAGGCGATTGTGGGCTTCGCCGGGACGGGCGGTATCCAGGCAGGGAGCATTGGGCGACGTGTTTTCGGTGGCGCCTTTGCGAGCGTCGGGGTCGGGGTGAGCCGCTTGGGTCATGCAGGCTGAGATGGGACCAGACGTCCTGGCGGTTGCGCTTCGCGCGGCCTGATAGCTTTTAGGGCAGGGAGGCGGCGATGGATCCGCGGGAGATGCTGGAGGTTGCTCTGCGGGAGGCGCGCACGGGGTGGGCCGAGGGCGGAATTCCGATTGGCGCGGCGATCTTTGCGCCGGACGGGCGGCTGCTGGGTGCGGGGCATAACCGGCGGGTGCAGGAGGGCGATCCTTCGGCGCACGGCGAGACGGATGCGTTTCGGCGCGCAGGGCGGCAGAGGAGCTATCGAGAGCTGACGATAGTGACGACACTGGCTCCGTGCTGGTACTGCAGCGGACTGATCCGGCAGTTCGGGTTCCGGCGCGTGGTGGTGGGCGAGAGCCGAACGTTTCAGGGCGGGATCGCATGGCTGCGCGAACTGGGCGTGGAGGTGATTGACATGGACTCGCAGGAGTGCGTGGAAATGCTGGGCCGATTCAACAGGGAACATCCGCAGGTGTGGAGCGAGGACGTGGGGCAGTAGCTGATTGCCAGTCAGGCCTGCTTTGGCGGCGAGCAGAGCAGGTCGGAGTGGATGTTAAGGCCGATGTTGCTGATGTTGTAGACGTGCTCGGTGGCCACCAGCCAGACGATCTCGCAGATCTGGCGCTCCGAATAGTGGCGGGCGAGGCGGGCGAAGGTCTTCGGGTTCACTTTCTTATCGCGGGTTAACTCCGTGGTGTAGTCGAGAGCGGCGCGCTCGGCTTCATTGAAGAGCGGGCTGGCAGCGTACTGATCGATCCCGTCGAATTTGGCCTGGTTCATGGAGGCCTGGATGGTGAAGTATCGGCCGATGTCGATGCAGAAGAGGCAGACATTGATGCGGGCGACCTGCTCGCGAACGAGCATGACGGTTTCGCCGGGGAGGGTGAGCTTTTTGTCGAGCTGGCTGATTTTGCCGACAAACTGGCCGAAGGCAAGCGGCATGCGCGCCACGAAGACCTTGAGCGGGGTGAGCACCCGGCCATACTGGCGGCGGGTCATGCGGTAGAGGAAGCGGAGCATCAGCCCTTTGGGTTTTTCGATGGGAGCGAGAAAGGGCTCGTCGAGACTGGGGATCGCTGGGGTTTTCGCGGAAGCTGACATGGCAGGGGCCTCCCTGGTTAAGATTTTCCCTCAAACACAGGACGGATGGGGAGGCGCGGATGTGACGGAACGGGTGGAAGCGAAACGCTGGCCGCCCAGGATGCGAGAGGGCGGCCGAAGCGACCAGGAGAGGACGGCGAGGAGGGCAAGGATCGCAGGAATGTCCCAGGCGCCGGGGCCGTCGCCGACAAAAAGATGAGAGGCAGTTGCGCCGGTGTAGTTGAAGAACATGCCGGCGTAGGCCCATTCCTTGAGGCGCGTGAAGCGTGGGATGAGAATGGCGAAGGCACCCGCGAGCTTCCAGAAACCGAGAATGCTGAGCATCCAGAGCGGGTAACCAAGGTGGTTCATGATGGCGCGAACCAGGTGGATGCGGGCGAGATCCCAGGAGCCACCCACGACCATTTCCAGGGCGATGAGCAGGGTTGTGATCCAATAGGCGACGAGGCGGAGGCGGGAGGGCGCGGTCATCGAGTCTCCTTAGGCCGGAATTTCCGGGATGAGGCTCCATGTCACAGGGGCGGAGCCAGGTTCGTCAAAGGGATGACGCAGTGCAGCGAAGGAATGTGACGTATGGATGAGCAGGATTGGCTGGCAGCGCGGTTCGAGGAGAATCGGGGACACCTGCGCGGGGTGGCGTACCGGATGCTGGGCTCGCTGAGCGAGGCCGAGGATGCGGTGCAGGAAGCGTGGCTGCGGCTGAGCCGGTCGGGTGTGGAGGGGATTGAGAACCTGGGGGGATGGCTGACGACGGTAGTGGCGCGGGTATGCCTGGATCTGCTGCGGTCGCGACGGTCGCGGCGGGAGGAGCCTCTGGAGGAGCCGAGCGCGCCGGAAGCGGCGGCGCAGGGGCGGCGCGATCCGGAGCAGGAGGCGGAGCTGGCGGATTCGGTGGGGCTGGCGCTGCTGGTGGTACTGGACCGGCTGAGTCCGGCGGAGCGGCTGGCGTTTGTGCTGCACGATCTGTTCGATCTGCCCTTTGAAGAAATTGCGCGGATTGTGGGACGGACACCGGAGGCGACGCGGCAACTGGCAAGCCGAGCGCGGCGGCGAGTGCGTGGGGCAGAAACGGTTGTGGGCGAGACGGTGAGCCAGCAGCGCAGGGTGGTGGAGGCATTTTTGACGGCCGTGCGAGGAGGCGATGTACAGGGGCTGATAGCGCTGCTCGATCCCGAATTTGTGGTTCGCGCGGATGAGACGGCGGCGCCGGGGATGGCCGGAGAGATTCGCGGAGCGGAGAGCTTTGCGAAGTACGCGGTGCAGACGGCGCGCGGGGCGAAGTTCGCACGGCCCGCTCTGGTGGATGGCTTGGTGGGCGCGGTGATTGCGCCGCGCGGAAGGCTGTTCCGGGTGCTGCGGTTCACGTTTGCGGATGGGCGGATTGCGGCGATAGAGGTGATGGGCGATCCGGAACGGATGCGGGTGCTGGAGCTGGGGGTGCTGTGATGAGCAGGAGGCAATGATCAGTCGTGAGCGATCAGGATGCAGAGCAAAGCTGCATGCGGCTCTCGCGCTGTGGATTGACGAGCAGCACCAACCTGATTCTTTTCAGAAGAAACCCTGGCCTGAAATCGTCGTGATGGCTGTCACCGACAGTCGTTGCGTGTGTACCGCATTCTGTTCTGTACCCGCGTTACGGTGACCGGCTCCGATGAGATAAGGTTCTGAGCCGCGCCGCCGGGGCGCGGAAGGCAATCTCTCCGCCCGCAATCGGCTGCGCTCACTCCTTTCCCTGGCTTTGCAGCAGCGGGAGGAATGCGGTGTCCACGAACCTGCGGTCGCCAGCACAAAGCGGCCGGAGGAGCACAACATGCCGCTGTACGCCGAACGCCCGCCGCTGCCCTCGGAAGACAAGCGCTGGAGAATCGTAAACGGGACCATGCGCAAGCATGGCTACTCGCGCAACGCGCTGATTGAGACGCTGCACTCGGTGCAGTCGTCCTTCGGATACCTGGACGAACCGTCGATCCGATTTGTGGCGAAGTCGCTGCGCGTGCCGCTGAGCCAGGCGTACGGCGTGGCGACGTTCTACCACTTCTTCAGTCTGAAGCCGCCGGGGAAGCACACGTGCACGGTTTGCCTGGGAACGGCGTGCTACATCCGGGGTTCGGACAAGCTCGTCGTCGAAGCCGAGAAGCAGCTGCACATCCTGCCGGGCGAAACCACGCCGGACGGCGAAGTGTCGCTGGCCACGGTGCGGTGCGTGGGCGACTGTGGACGCGCGCCGGTGGTGCTGTTCGACGGCGAGCTGTCTGCGCAGATGGAGCCGGCGAAGCTGACCGAGCGGCTGGATGCATGGAGGAAGCCATGAATGCCGAGGAACTCCTGCAGATTGCGGCGGCTGCTGAAGGAGAACGCTCGCAGTTCGACTACGAAGTGAATGTGTGCATGGGCACGAGCTGCCTGGCGCAGCACAGCGACCGCATTCGCGATGCGATTGAGAAGGAAGTGACGAGCTGTGGGAGGAAATGCCACGTGCGGCGGACGGGCTGCATGGGCCCGTGCGCGACGGGCCCGATGGTGCTGGTGGAGCCGGCGGGGACCCTGTACGGGCATGTGCACGAGGGCGACGCGAAGGAGATTGCGGCGGCGCTGGGCGGGGAGGCGGTGGCGCGGCTGGATCCGCAACTGGGTAGCTACTTCGAAGGCCAGCACTTTACCGTGCTCGAAAACATGGGTCACATCGATCCGGAAAACGTGGAGGAGTACGTAGCGCGTGGCGGGTATGAGGCGCTGGTGAAGGCGGTGACTGAGATGTCGCCGGGGCAGGTGATCGAGCAGATCGCGATGAGCGGGCTGCGCGGGCGCGGAGGCGGCGGGTATCCCACGGGGCTGAAGTGGGACACGGTCGCCAAGGTGAAGGGCGCGCAGAAATTCGTGATCTGCAACGGCGACGAGGGCGATCCGGGAGCGTTTATGGATCGCAGCGTGCTGGAGAGCGATCCGCAGCGGGTGATCGAGGGGATGGCGATCGCGGCGTACGCCATTGGCGCGACCAAGGGGTACATTTACGTGCGCGCGGAGTATCCGCTGGCCGTGCAGCGGCTGACGGTGGCGCTGCGGGAGGCGCGGCGGCGGGGATTTCTGGGAAACGGAATCTGCGAGACGACGTTCAACTTCGACATCGACATCCGGCTGGGCGCGGGCGCGTTTGTGTGCGGCGAGGAGACGGCGCTGATCGCCTCGATTGAGGGCAGGCGCGGGACGCCGCGGCCGCGGCCGCCGTATCCGGCGGTGAGCGGACTGTGGGGCGATCCGACACTGATCAACAACGTGGAAACGTTTGCGAATGTGCCGCCCGTGATCCGAAAGGGCGGGGAGTGGTTCGCGTCGATGGGGACGGCGCGCAGCAAGGGCACAAAGGTCTTTGCCCTGACGGGAAAGATCCAGCGGACCGGGCTGGTGGAAGTGCCGATGGGGATGACGCTGCGGCAGATCATCTTCGGGATTGGCGGCGGCGTGCCGGACGGGCACAAGTTCAAGGCGGTGCAGACCGGCGGACCGTCGGGCGGATGTCTGCCGGAAGAGCATCTGGAGTTATCGATCAGCTACGACGCGCTGATCAGCGCGGGGTCGATGATGGGCTCGGGCGGCATGATCGTGATGGACGATACGTCCTGCATGGTCTCGGTGGCGCGCTTCTTTATGGAGTTCTGCATGACGGAGTCATGCGGGAAATGCGTGCCGTGCCGCGCGGGAACGGTGCAGATGTACGAGCTGCTGTCGAAGATCTGCAAAGGCCAGGCGACGCATCGGGATCTGGACCGGCTGACGGAGCTGTGCGAAATAGTGGGCGCGACCAGTCTGTGCGGGCTGGGACAAACGGCGCCGAATCCGGTGCTGAGCACGCTCAGGTATTTCCGCCACGAGTACCTGGCGCACATTGACGAGAAGCGCTGCCCGGCGGGGGTGTGCCCGTGTGGCGGGTCGGAGCAGCGTGAGGCGGCGGAAGCCGTTCGCCTGGAGACTTCCCGCCGGGAGGTGCACGCGTGAGCGCCGAAGCGAACATCCGGACCCTGACGATCGACGAAGTGGACATCAGCGCGCGCGCGGACCAGACGATTCTGGAGACGGCGCGGGAGCACAACCTCTCCATTCCGACGCTCTGCCACCTGGAGGGATTGTCGGAAGTGGGCGCGTGCCGGCTGTGTCTGGTGGAAGTGAAGGGCGCGCGGCGGCTGCTGCCGGCCTGCGTGACGCGGGTCGAGGAAGGGATGGAGGTCACGACGCATTCGGTGAAGATCGACCGTTACCGGACGATGGTGCTGGAGTTGTTCTTCGCGGAGCGAAACCACGTGTGCAGCGTGTGCGTGGCCAATGGGAACTGCGAGCTGCAGAGCCTGGCGCTCAAGCTGGGCATGACGCACGTGGAGATCCCGTACCAGTATCCGCAACTGCCGGTGGACGCTTCGCATCCGCGGTTCACGGTGGACCACAACCGCTGCGTGCTGTGCACGCGGTGCGTGCGGGTGTGCGGCGAGATCGAGGGCGCGAATACCTGGGGCGTGATGGGACGCGGCGGGCAATCGCTGGTGATCACCGACCTGAAGGAGCCGTGGGGCGAGAGCGAGACGTGCACGAGTTGCGGGAAATGCGTGCAGGTGTGCCCGACGGGGGCGCTGTTCGAGAAGGACCGCGCGGGCATGAGGACGCAGAAGCATCCGGAGTTTTTGCCGTACCTGCGGATTATGCGCGAGGGAGAGCAGCCATGAGCGAGACCAAAACGCTGGCGACGGTCTGGCTGGACGGCTGCTCGGGGTGTCATATGTCGCTGCTGGATCTGGACGAGCGGCTGATCGAGCTGAGCAGCCAGTTCACGCTGGTGTACTCGCCGCTGGTGGACCGCAAGAGCTTTCCGGAGCACGTGGACGTAACGCTGGTGGAGGGTGCGGTTGCAAGCGAGGACGATCTGAAGAAGATCCGGAAGATTCGCGAGCACACGCGCGTGCTGGTGTCACTGGGAGATTGCGCGCTGACCGGGAACGTATCGGCGATGCGGAACCAGTACGGGCCGGAGCCGGTGCTGCTGCGGGTGTATCAGGATGGCCAGATGGTGCCGCGGGAGGGTGTGCCGGAGCTGCTGGACCGGGTCCGGCCAGTGCATGAGGTGGTCCCGGTCGATGTGTATGTGCCTGGATGTCCGCCTTCCGCAGACACGATTTACCAGGTGCTGACGGAGCTGCTGGCGGGGCGGGTTCCGACGCTGGAAGGCGTCGCGCACTTCGGGTGAAGGAGAGCTATGTCGCGCACTGTCGTCATCGATCCGGTCACGCGCCTGGAAGGGCACGGGAAGATCACGCTGCGGCTCGACGACGCGGGCGTGGTGCAGGACGCGATGTTCCACGTGACGCAACTGCGCGGATTCGAGAAGTTCTGCGAGGGGCGGCCGTTTTACGAGATGCCGAACATTACGGCGAGGGTTTGCGGCATTTGTCCGGTGAGCCATCTGATCGCTTCGTCGAAGGCGTGCGACGCGATTCTGGCGGTGCGGATCCCGCCGGTGGCGGCGAATCTGCGGCGCGTGCTGAACCTGGCGCAACTGATCCAGTCTCACGCGCTGAGCTTCTTCTATTTGTCGTCGCCGGATCTCCTGTTAGGCATGGATGCGCCGCCGGAGGAGCGGAACATTCTGCATCTGGCCCACGCGCATCCGTCGATTGCGGCGGACGGCGTGGCGCTGCGGCAGTTCGGGCAGCGGGTGATCGAATTAATGGCGGGGCGGCGGATTCATCCGGGATGGACGGTGCCGGGCGGAGTCAACGAGCCGCTGAGCGCGGAGAAGCGGGATCAGATCCTGGCGATGATTCCGGCGGCGGTGGCGGCGATCCAGCGGACGCTGGGGTGGTTTCGCGGCGCAGTGGAGCGATTCAGCGCGGAGATCGAGGTGTTCGCGAATTTCCCCACGCTGTTTCTGGGGATGATCGACGACCGCGGGCTGGCGGAGTACTACGACGGCTGGCTGCGGGTGATCGACTCGGAAGGAAACATCATCGCCGGCGAGCTGGAGCCGGTGCGCTATGCGGAGTACATCGGGGAGACGACGGAGCCGTTCACGTACATGAAGTTCCCGTATTACAAGCCGCTGGGGTATCCGGGTGGGACCTATCGCGTGGGGCCGCTGGCGCGGCTGAATCTGGCAGGGCGGTGCGACACGCCGCTGGCGGATGAGGAATGGCGGGCGTTTCGGGCGATGTCGCCGCGGCCGCTGCTGAGCTCGTTCCATTACCACCAGGCGCGGCTGATCGAGATGCTGCACGCGGCGGAGAAGATGGAGCGGCTGCTGGCGGAGCCCGGGATTCTGGACAGGCACGTGCGGGCGACCGCTTCGGTGAACAGCCAGGAAGGCATCGGCGTGGCGGAAGCGCCGCGGGGAACGCTGATCCACCACTACAAGGTGGACGAGAACGGCCTGATCGTGTGGGCGAATCTGGTGATCGCGACGGGACACAACAACGCGGCGATGAACCGGGGGATTTTGCAGACGGCGCGACATTATGTGCAGGGCGACCAGGTGAAGGAGGGGATGCTGAACCGCGCAGAGGCGGTGGTGCGGACCTTCGATCCGTGCCTGAGCTGCTCGACGCACGCGATGGGGCAGATGCCGCTGACGGTTGAAGTCCGCGCGCCCAATGGAAGCCTGGTGCGCGAGGTGCGGAGGGGCTGAGGCAGGGCGCTATGCGGGCAACGAATGCAAACACGCACCTGCCTCCCGCACTGGAACGTGTGCGGGCACCCAGGAATGACTTGAGCGCGGCGCCGGCGGTGCTGCTGGCGTGCGGAAATCCGCTGCGCCAGGATGACGGCGTGGGCTGGCGGATTGCGGAGACCGTGGAACGAATGGCGGATCGGGGCTTTCCCGAATCGCGGCTGCAGATCATCGCAGTCCAGCAATGGACGCCGGAACTGGCGGAGCATCTGGCCGGCGCGGAGCTGGCGATTTTTGTGGATGCCAGCGCGGTGGACGAACCGGGTGCGATTCGCGTGAGGGAGGTCTCCTCGCCCACTTCTGTCAAGGCCGAGCAGAGCGGTTCGACTCGCTTTCGGCTCGCTCAGGCCAGGACGTGGGGCAGGCGGGCTGAAGTTTCCGAAACGCACGGGCTGGAGCCGGCGGAGCTGATGGCGCTGGCCGAGCGTGTGTGCGGGCACGCGCCCGCGCGGGCGTTTGTGCTGACCGTGGGCGGGGAGTGGTTCCAGTACGGAGAAGAGATTTCCAGGAGGGTGCAGCAGTCGGTGCCGCGGGCCGTCCGGCTGGTGGGAAATCTGGTGGCGGCCTTTGCGGAGGCGGCGTAATCGCCGGCAGCGGCAGACGGTGGTTTCGGGGCTCTTCTGACTGCATGGTGCGGCGGCCACGCCGGGAGGCGAACCGTATGACTCATTCCGCTGCTCGGCTGCTTTACTGGTCGCCGCGTATCATCACCATGGCCTTCGCGCTTTTCGTGGGTCTTTTCGCACTGGAATCCTTCCAGGAGGTTCATGGCGCTGGGCGACTGGCACTTGCCTTTGCCATCCATCTGGTTCCGGCGTACATTGTTGCTGCCGTGCTGGCGGTCGCGTGGAAGTGGGAGTGAGTTGGCGCGGTGGCTTTCGCTGCGCTGGCCGTGTGGTACTCGTGGGACATGCTGCAGAGGCATCATCTGACCTGGCCGACTTTTCTGGGAATCCCTCTGCCGCTGCTGGCGATGGCCGGACTGTATCTGGCGAACTGGATCGAGCGCGGGCAACTGCGATTCGCTCACTGAACGCGTAAGCGGGATACGCCGGACCTCTTGCTGGGTGAGCGGAGAGGTTATCGTTTGTGAAGAGAGATTCAGAGAGAGGAATCGGATGCAAGCCATCGTCTATCGGCAGTTTGGGACGCCCGAAGTTCTGCGGTGCGAGGAGGCTGAGAAGCCCGCGCCGCGCAAGGGAGAGGTTCTGATCCGGGTGCATGCCGCGGGGCTGAATCCACTGGACTGGAAGCTGATGATGGGCCGGCCCTGGGTCCTGCGGCTGGCTCTGGGGCTGCACCAGGCCAAGCGCCCCGGTGTGGATGTCGCGGGTACGGTGGAGGCGGTTGGGTCCGGAGAAACGCGGTTCAAGCCGGGCGACGCGGTTTTCGGCGCGTGCAAGGGCGCTCTGGCCGAGTATGCGTGCGCTCCCGCGTTTGCGCTGGCGATCAAGCCGGAGAACGTGAGCTTCGAGGAGGCGGCCTCGGTCCCGATTGCGGCATGGACGGCGCTGCAGGGGCTTCGCGACAAGGGCTGGGTGAAGCCGGGCCAGAAAGTGCTGATCAACGGAGCCGCGGGGGGAGTGGGAAGCTTTGCCGTGCAGATAGCGAAACACCTGGGCGCGGAAGTGACCGGCGTCTGCAGCACCAGGAATGTGGAAGCGGTTCGGGCTTTGGGAGCGGACCGCGTCCTCGATTACACGCGGCAGGAGGTCGCCGAGGACGGCGAGCGGTACGACGTGGTCCTGGAGTGCGTGGGAAATCTGCCGGTGCCCGTGGTGCGGCACCTTCTGAAGCCCAGGGGACGCTGTGTGATGGTGGGAGCGAAGCCGGACGTGAGCCTGATGACGATTCTGGGGAACGTCTTCAAGCTGCTGGTCGTGGTTCCTTTTCTGCGCCAGAAGATCGTCGTGGTGATGGCCAAACGGAGGCCGGAGGATCTGCGGACGATTACGGATCTGATGCAGTCGGGCAGCATCCGGCCGGTGATCGAGCGCTGCTACGAGATGGGCGAGGTTGCGGAGGCCATGCGGTATCTCGCGGCCGGGCACGTGGGCGGAAAACTGGTCGTCCGAATTGCTTAGGGCTTCGGCACGCTGCGAGTTCCGAAGAGGATTGCGCCGGCAGGGAATCCGGCGACGGGGTTAACCGTTGCTATGCAGGCGCGTCAGCCGGCTTCCTCTTCCTCCTCCTGCTCCTCCTGCTCTTCCGCAAGCTGTTTGAGGAGAACGCGGAGCGCAGCAATCATCTTTGCGGGAGTGGCGCTGAGGACGAGATCGAATTCGGCAGCTTCGCCGGGAGGCATGTAGCTGCGGCGGGCAACGAGCAGGACAGGCGCGCGGGGATTGCGGCGGCGGAGAGCGGCGATGACGGCGGCGCGGTCGGCGCGGCTGAGAGTGTGGCAAAGGATGGCCGCATCCCAGTAAGCCGAAGGTATGCGGACAAGGGCCTCCGCGAGGCCGACGAGGTTGAGAACCTCAAGACCGGCCTCGGCAATGAGGCCGGTGCGGGTCTGCATCAGCAGGGCATCGTTTCCAATCTGAAGGGCTCTTGGCATCGCGGCGTTACATTGGGCCCTCAATTGAACCCGGCGCCTGGATGGATTGTTGCGGTTTGGCGCCCCGTTGTATGCACGGAAGCCGACGCAGAGGCAGCATTTTTGATTTCGCGATTCGAAGGCGCGGCACGGCGGGCAAGGAAGGAACTTTGAAAGCAGTTCCGTTTTGGAACACGATATCGCAGCACCTGGACGAGGAAGCCCCGGAACGGCTGGAACTGCGGCAGATCCCGCAGGAGCTGGGGCTGATCGGATACAGCCGGGGGCACATCCGGATCGTGGATCGCGCCGGTCTGGAACGGGTGGCGTGCGAATGCTATCAGGTATCCCGGCGCGAACTGCAGACGTTCGAACGCTATGCCGATGAGCGAACCGGTTATGTCGGTTCGCGGCGCTGACCAGCGCGTCATGGCTGCGGCTGCTGTGGATATTCGCTTTGCGGGTAGCCCTGCTGCGGCGGGGGACCGGATCCCTTTGGCGGCGCATAGTGCGGGCGATCCTTCAGAACGAATCCGTCGCGAATGACGTAGAAATTCTGCTCGGGCAGATCGGCTTCGAGAAGCTGGCCCTGGGAGGTGTAGTAAATCTCCACGGAAATGCCGTTTTCCGAGCTGACCAGAACGCTGGTGTGATGCACGGCAATCGGCTGGCCGTGGAGAAAGCCGCTGGCGTCAGGCTGCGGCTCATAGTCGGCGGGGACGAGCAGGCCGTTCTGCTTGGGGATCACGATCCAGGCGGTGGGCGGATGCTCGAGGGCGAAGTGCGCCATCTCCAGGTACGCCGCGGGGTCGAGATCGGGGAGCAGAATTGTGTGCTGATGGCGGTTGAAGGAGTTGGTGGTGGTTTTGCCTTTGGCGAGGATGGAAACGTTGAAGGTGCGTCCAGTGGAGTCGGAGGCGAGGGTGAAGGTGACGGAATCGCCATTCACAGTGCCAGTGATCTGGTCGCGGACGATATTCAGATACTGATCGAGACGGTTGTTGTTGTCGAAGCGATAGCTGAGCCTGGCCATTTGCATCCGGCCGCTGGAGTCGACCTGGTAGCCGTGGGCCAGCGCGGTTGCGGAGCAGGCGGCAGAGCCGAGCGTCTTGCCGTTGTCGGCCTGGACCAGGTGGAACTGGGCAGATCCAGTGGGCAATGCCGGGGTCTGGGCGAAGGCGTGACCGGCGAGGGTCAAAATCGCAACGAGAGACAAGACAAGAGTCGAACGCATGGTGTCCGAAGAACCTTCCTCAAGAACTTCCTGCCGTAATTAGACACGGATTTGCAACAAAAGCTGCGCGGCTGGCAGCCGAAGCGGACGGCGCTTGCGCGGGACTGGCCGTCCGGGCAGGGAGCGGTTCGTGCCTGAGGGTGCGAATTGCTGGCCGCTCGAAGTCCTGAGCTGGGCGGAAGATACTCATTTGCCGGAACGGGAGCCGGCGATGAGGATGTCCACCAGCCGCCTGGCGCCGGGTTGCCAGCCCGAACCGATGGCCACATGGGACATATCGATGAGGGCGCGCAGCAGGTCGGAGGGCTCAATGTCGCTTCGCAGGTCGCCGCTGCGGATGGCGCGCCGCACCAGGGTATCCATCGCTCCCTGGATGGCGGCGCGGGGGCCTTCATAGAGCTTC
This sequence comes from Acidobacteriaceae bacterium, assembly GCA_035503835.1. Classification (GTDB taxonomy): domain Bacteria; phylum Acidobacteriota; class Terriglobia; order Terriglobales; family Acidobacteriaceae; genus Palsa-343. Next base: position 107,024 of record DATJSY010000059.1, read on the forward strand.
GAGGGTCCGACGACACTGTTCAGCGCGGGGGCGATAATCTGCCTGGTCGCGATGTGGTCGACGAACAGGAGCATCCCTGCGCGCAGTGCGTCCAGAGGGGCCATGGTTTCAGTGAATTTCTTTTGCGCCGCGGCCAGCTTCTCCACTTCGCTGCGAAACCCGGCTTCGATGAGGGCATCGCGAGTGGGGAAGTGGCGATAAAGGGTGCCAGGGCCAACGCCGGCTTGTTTTGGAATGTCGTCGAGGCGGGCGTTTACGCCGAAGCGGGTCAGCGCCTCTTTCGCGATCTCGAGGATGCGCTCGCGGTTCCGCTGCGCGTCGATGCGCGGCGTTGGGCGCGGCTTGCGCCGGGCGGATAATGGGGTTTTTCGCCACAGGCAAAATATCTGAAACCGGATAGTGTCTCCGGTTATCTATTCATTCGGAGACTGTCTCCGTTTTATCGGATGCTGCGCAGGCGGTCAAATCCGCGAAGGCAATCAGGAGGAGGAAAGGAAATGCGTGTATTTGTTACGGGTGCGACAGGCTTTATCGGCTCGGCTCTTGTTCCGGAGCTGATCCATGCGGGCCATGAGGTGCTGGGGATGGCGCGCAGCGATGCGGGCGCGGCTGCGCTTCGAGCTGCGGGGGCGAAGGTGCACCGCGGCGATCTCGAGGACCTCGAAAGCCTGCGCAGCGGAGCAGCCCAGGCCGACAGCGTCATCCACACGGCTTTCAGGCACGACTGGTCGAAGTTCGCGGAGAACTGCGAGATCGACAAGCGTGCGATCGAGACGCTCGGCGAAGTGCTCCAGGGCACCGAGCGCCCGCTGATCGTTACCGGCGGACTTGCGGTGCTGGCGCAGGGGCGCCTGGCGACCGAGGACGATCCGCCGTTACCGGTCTCCGCAACGTATCCCCGGGCTTCGGAGGCGACGGCCGCCGCGCTGGCGGCGCGAGGCGTGAACACGTTGGTGGTTCGGCTTCCCCAGGTCCACGACACGGGGAAGCAGGGCCTTGTCACCTACCTGATCGCCGTGGCGCGTGAAAAGGGCGTCTCGGCGCACGTCGGCGAAGGGGAGAATCGCTGGGCTGCCGTGCACAGGCTCGACGCCGCGCGCGTTTACCGGCTGGCGCTGGAGAAGGGATCCGCAGGGGCCCGGTATCACGCGGTGACCGAAGAGGGGGTGACGCTGCGTGAGATCGCTGAAGCCATTGGCCGGGGCCTCAATGTGCCGGTCGTCAGCAAGACTCCTGAAGAAGCGCAGGGCCACTTCGGCTTCCTCGGGCTGTTCGCGGGGATGGATCTCCAGGGTTCCAGTGCGCAGACGCGGGAAAAGCTGGGGTGGACGCCAACGGGGCCGGGGCTGATCGCCGATCTCGAGAAGATGCGCTGCGCCCGGAACTGAACCGTTGATGAAACAAACATCTGCACGGCGAGCGATGGCTCGGGAATTGCCACGAGCAGATCGAGCCGCGTGCACCGAACACCACGAACTACTGGGGAATTGACATGAAGAAAACATGGTTTATCACAGGCGCCTCGCGCGGATTCGGCCGCATCTGGGCTGAAGCCCCTCTGCAACGCGGGGATGAGGTTGCGGCGACCGCCCGCAATCTGGCAGACGTGGCGGGCCTGAAAGGTCGATTTGGCGATGCAGCGCTGCCGCTGGCGCTCGACCTGACCCGTACGGAACAGGTGCAGCAGGTGTCTCAGCAGGCGTACGGGCATTTCGGCAGGCTGGACGTGGTTGTCAACAATGACGGAGTGGGCCTGCTCGCGGCCGCGGAGGAGACAAGCGACAAGCAGGTCCGCGACTTGTTCGACGCGAACTACTTCGGGATGGTGCGGGTCCTGCGCGCCGCTCCTCCCCTGCTGCGGCAACAGGGCAGCGGACATATCCTCGGCGGTTCGAGCGGCCTTGGAATTACATCGATGCCGCTCCCTGGCTTCTGCTGCGCCACAAAACGGGCGGTGGAAGCGCTGCAGGAAGCGCTGGCGCAGGAGGTCAGGCCATTCGGCATCCGGGTGACGCTGGTTGAGCCGGCCGCCTGCGCCACCGATTTCGGCAAGTCCGCAAAGAATGCCGATGCGCCGGAGCCGTATGCGGACTTCCGGCGGCAGTTGATGACGCATCTGGGCACGATGGACCGCGGCGATCTGCAGGCGACACCGGAGGCGATTCTCAAGCTCGTGGACGCGGAGGATCGCCGCTGCGGCTGGGGCTCGGCTCGACCATTCTCGCGAGGGCGCGGACTGCGTATGCGAGCGCATTGTCACGTGGGAGGCGTGGGAGGACGTCGGGCAGGCAGCACAGGGAGAGCCAGCGAAGAAACAAGACCGGCGGTCAGTAGCCGGGACTGGCCGTCCAGGCGTGATTTGACTCCGCGCCTAACGCGCTCGAAGCGGTGCAGACTGGCCTGAGCACCGTCGACGCAGATTCCCGGCGCCTGGTTCTCCCCGCCGTCTGTGTTCCCAGGGATTAGGTGGGCTGGCCGTTATTCGCTTTGGCGACGGGCACCAGTTCCGAAAAAACCCCCTGCGCAAGATAAGCGACGCCCGCTCTGAGATTAAGCGTTGGGTCCGATCTTGTCGGGATCAGGAAGAACTGAGTTCCCTGCAAATGGCCGATGAACCGCAGGTTCAGGGCCGACACTAATACTACAAAGTATGAGCTCGTGGGGCTGTTGAGTTTTGCCGCATCGTTGTCACGTATTCCGAACAGCGTCCTCGCAAGGATGGGTCGCCCCAATTGCGTGGTCTGCCATTTTCCATTCAGGTTTCGCACGGTAATCGAAGAGCGCACTTCAGTTCCAATCGTCACGGGGTAAAGAATCTCATTTCCTCCCTGAAGAAGCGCCTGCGGGTCGCCGCCGGCGTAGTTCTGAAGCTGATTCAGGGGGACGTAGAAAACTGCCATCGGCTGGCCCAGCACACCTGACTTTGCTTCATCGGGGGACTTAAAGCCCAGCAACCGATAGCGGCCCGGCACGCCCGCTCTTCGCATATCCCCCAAAGATGTCCGGGCAGCAGGCTGTGCCTCGGTGATTGCCTGGGCCAACGCTTGCGAGGACGGTTCGAGACGCACAGGCGCCGGAATCGGAGTTTGCGTCGACTGCGCAGGCGAGGGGGATTGCCAGGCTGCCGCAGTTGTGGCTGCGGTGCTGAGGCCAAACAGGAAAATTGCGCCGACTAATCGCACAATCGCTTTCATATCGTGAAGTCTCCCACGCTATTGCTTTGCAATGCCGGTGTAGTTTCCCTGAAAACAGTGATACGTTCCGCTCGGGCAACTCGGCGCATTGGGCTGGCCAGCGGGCGGCTGCAGATTTGGCAGGGCAGACCAGTCCGAATAGAGATCTTGCTCAGGATCCTGATCCTCAGGATTCAGGATCCACACATATTCCAGGCCGTCATCCACTTCATATCCGTACACCACCATGACATGAGCGCCACCGCCACCCCAGTTCCAGGCAAAATAGAATGGTGCGTTCTGGCAGGAAAGCTGGCTGGTTAACTGGCTCCAGGTAAGAGGAGTCGTGTTCCAGTTGCCTGTGAATCCGTAAGACGCCAACGGAGGCGAGCCTCCACAGTTGCATCCGACGCAGTTCTTGCCGGCGACGTCGCTGCTCTCAACGGGTATCGTCCACGGCAGATGTCCACAGCACGTCGTGAGCCCTGTTGCCCGGTTCACTTCCGAACATTGATCCACATAGGTCCCCCAATAGCCCATCACCATTTTCCCACTCGCCGCCCAGCACCATTGCGACTGTTCCTGGTCGGATAATTGTGTGCCGGTCACCAGGAACAACTGCGGCGCTCCTGCCGTTCCCGGGTTGCAGGATGTCGCGCACTCGAGAATCCCATTCTGGTTCGAAATGTCACCTGAACAGAACGAATAGTTGCTGAGCGAACTGTTGATTGAGGTACCGGATCCTGTATTACAGACCGCAGTTAACGATAACCCGCTCTGGAGGATAGTCTGGCAGGTCTGAGTGTAGGACCCCAGGGGTGGCCCTACGCTGCTTGTCAGGTCCTGATCGAACCAAGCCACGTTGTCCCAGTACATCTGCTGAAGGTGCTGGTTAGCCGAGAGAAAGTAGCCATGCTCCCCATCGTTATCCGAGAAGCTGGACAGGCTGCTGCCGGTGGCGGCCGGTGCGCCGCTGGTCGCGGAGGTCAGATCCTGATCGGCCCATGCGGACTTGTTCCACCACAGCTGGTGGACATGCTGGCCGGCGGCCAGAAAGTACACGTGTTCGCCCATATTGTCGGCAAAGCTCGTGAGGGCGGTGGCCTCGATAGCCACTGCTCCATTGGTCGCTGCAGTGAGATCCTGGTCGTACCAATTGGTACTGCTTCTCCATAGCTGATGGACGTGCATGTTGGAGGCAACAAAATACACATGGTCGCCGGTTGCGTCGCTGAAGCTCGAGACTGAACTGGCGGGGGCGGCCTGCGCCCCGTTTGTGGCCAGCGTGAGATCGTGACCATACCAAGCCCCGCTGTAGGAGAACTCCTGAATGTCGCCACTCGTTGAAGCGAAATAGACATGTTCCCCGGTGTTATCCGCGAAGCCTGACAGGCCGCTGTTCGAGGCAGCCGGGACCTGGCTGGCGGGGGCTTCAGTGGCGCACGCAAGTATCCCGCCGAGATTGACAGGAGCTGACAAACAGGAAACGTAGCCAGTGAGCGAAGTCGGAATCCACTGGCCCGATGGCGTCTGACACTCCGCCATCAGTGTCCCGTTGTTCACCCACTCGTCGCGGCAGGTCTGGGTGTACGGTCCGGAGGGCGGCGATCCGCCGATGTTGCAGGCCAGCGTGCCATCCAGATTTGAGGGCGGCTGCTGGCAATGGGCGAAATCAGGAAGCTGGGTGGGTAACCATTGGCCCGATGAAGAGAGGCATTCGGCCATCAGAGTGCCGTTGTTCACCCACTCGTCGCGGCAGGTCTGGGTATACGATCCGGAGGGCGGCGATCCGCCGATGTTGCAGGCCAGCGTGCCATCCAGATTTGATGGCGCCTGCTGGCACTGGCCCGCGTTCGCAAGCTGAGTCTGCTGCCACACACCCGATAATGTCTGGCACTCCGCGTTCAGCGTTCCCTGATCCCACCATTCGTTCCGGCAGGTCTGAGTGTATGATCCCGCCGGCGGCGATCCGCCGATATTGCAGGCCAGTGTCCCATCCAGATTGGCGGGCTCCCCCTGACACTGGGTATAGTCGACGAGCTGAGACTGCATCCAGAGCCCCGTGGTTGTCTCACAGGTCGCTGTGAGTACCGATGTGCCATTGACCGTACTGACGGACGCGTCCTGACATGTCTGCTGGTACGATCCCGAAGGTGGGTTCTGGGCCGCGGCGTTTTGGATTAGGCCAATCCACAACGAAGCTGCGAGGGCCACGAACATGCAAGAGGTCCTTCGGTTCGCGCTCTTACAGGAATCGTTTGGCATGTTCGCGTGGGAGAGAGCCAGCACAGGCTTGCGAAGCTGCGTGCGTGGTCTTGAGTGCGGCTTCGCGGCTTGTTGATCCGAAGCAGCAGGCGATATCGGAGCCGACAAGATCGCGCGTGACATGCGTCCTCCGTAGCGGGATTCTTACCTTTCGCCGAAAATATGCATTGCCAGCCCAGTTATTCACTGGTCGACGGAGTCATAACTCGTCACGCTTTTACGCCTGTGCTTATGCCGAGTCAATGGACTGAAGCTGAATCGTTCCTGAATTCTCTCTGAACATCGAATTAGTTGAATCAGCGGGAGTTAGCCGTCTGAATTGCCTCGCAACCGCGCTCTGTCTCCGGACCGGACTCAGGGGGCGGTTGGGAACTCGTCTGCGGGCCGCCGCCTTTTCAGGCGTGGATGGGGACGCTCAGGCAGCTCAGGTCTTCGATATCAGTAGCGGACAGGGCGGCGAGGTCAGCGGCCGTGCTCTTCAAGGTACTTTTCGACTTCAAGGGCGGCCATGCAGCCAGTGCCGGCGGCCGTAATGGCCTGGCGGTAGCGGCGGTCCTGCACGTCGCCGCAGGCGTAGACGCCGGGAACGCGGGTGAAGACGTAGTTGTGGGTCCTGATGTAGCCGTCCTCGTCGAGATCGAGCTGGCCGGCGAACATGGCGGCGTTCGGGATGTGGCCGATGCCGAGAAAGAGACCGCTGAGGCTGAGCTCGGACTCCATGCCGGTGGTGGTGTCAAGGAGGCGGATGCCGGTGACTACTTTCTGCTCGACGCCCAGGACCTCTTTCACGGCGGCGTTGGTGATGAAGGCGATTTTGGGATGGGCGATGGCGCGGTCGAGCATGATGCGCGAGGCGCGGAAGTGCTCACGGCGGTGAATGAGGGTGACTTTGGAGGCGAAGCGGGTGAGGAACAGCGCCTCCTCCATGGCGGAGTCGCCGCCGCCCACCACTGCGATCTCCTTGCCGGAGAAGAAGAACCCGTCGCAGGTGGCGCAGGAGCTGACGCCGTGGCCGATGAGGGCCTGCTCAGAGGGCAGGCCCAGCCAGCGCGCGGAGGCGCCGCTGGCGATGATGAGCGTGCGGGCATGGAGGGTCTCGTGGCCGAGATTCAGCGCGAAGGGATGCTTCGTGAGATCCGCGGTGACGAGGTGGCCGACGCGGAACTGCGCGCCAAAGCGCGAGGCCTGCTTGCGCATGTTCTCGATGAGCTCGGGACCCTGGATGCCTTCCGGCCAGCCGGGGAAGTTCTCGACCAGCGTGGTGATGGAGAGCTGGCCGCCAGGCTCATGGCCTTCCAGCACCAGGGGCTTCAGATTGGCGCGGGCGGTGTAGAGGGCGGCGGTGAGTCCGGCGCAGCCGGAGCCGAGGATGACGGTGTCGTGGATCGTATCGGACATGGACCTGAACCTTCGATTGTACCTGCGGGGGCAGCGCGGGCAGAGCCGGAAAAGCGGCAGGGCCGCGCGGCGGAGGGAGGAGCCGGATGCCGAGTTGGGACCGCGGCCGGAGGTGCTCCCGAAATCAAATGATGCGCGAGCGGGAGGGTGCGATTCTTTCGCCGGGAGGATCGGAAGCGTGCAGGAACAGAGCCGGAGGGTCAAGCAAAACCAGAGTAACTGAGCCCTCTGGGGGTTCTTCCGGAGTCGCCGCTTCCTGCTGGTCGCGTCAACTTGAGTGGAGTGGCATCAGGTGCACCTGCCCTGGTTTTTCCGGCGAGGGTTCCTGCGATGCAGTGCAGGTCAGGCAGGGTGCCGGCGCGCAGCCGAGGGTGGCGCGAGTTGTGGGTCTGCTGATCGCGCAGGCGATGGTGCTGTTTCTGTTTGGGGAAGCAGCGCATGCGGGAGGACCGCGCTGGGTGGCAGGGTCGAATTAATGCAGGGCCTCGAAGACCGGCCTGGCGATGGTGGGGGCGAAGGGGCAGGTGACGCACTACACCAATCCGAGCGATGAACCTGGAACTGGATGCGCATCCGAGAGCGTTGGCGGCTCGGCTTTACCTGAGCCGCGATCCCCGATAGTCTCAGGGAAAATCCTGTTGCGAGGCAGTCGAGATTCTTACTCGTCCGTTCGTTGCTCCCGATACCAAGAGCGCGTTGCGCTGCGAGGGCGTCAGCCTGGAGATGCTGGCGCGGCGCTACGGCACCCCTCTGTATGTGTATTCAGCGGGACACATGGCCGCGCGACTGAGGATGTTCCAGGCCGCCTTCCGATCTGTGCCGCATCTGGTGTGCTATGCGGTGAAGGCGAACTCAACGCTGGCGATCCTGGAGCTGTTTGCGCGGGGCGGCGCGGGGTTCGATGTCGTTTCCGGCGGAGAGCTGGAGCGGGTGCTGGCGGCGGATCTCGGCGGGGCGGCGCGGACGGTGTTTTCGGGCGTCGGGAAAACGGCGGTGGAGATGGATTCGGCGCTGCGGGCCGGGATTCTGCAGTTCAACGTGGAAAGCGAAGGAGAGCTGGAGCTGCTGGCGGAGCGGGCGGCCCGGCTGCGGAAGCGCGCGCGGATCGCACTGCGGGTCAATCCCGATGTGTTTGCCGAGACGCATCCTTATATTTCCACCGGAATGCGGGAACACAAGTTCGGGATCGACATCCGGCAGGCGCGGGCGGTGTATCGCAGGGCGGGGAAATATCTGGAGCCGAGCGGGGTGGGGGTGCACATCGGTTCGCAGATCCAGAGCCCGGAGCCGTTTGGCGCGGCGGCCGAACGGGTCGCGAAGCTGGTGACGGAACTAAGGCGGGATGGGCATGCGATCCGGTATGTGGACGCGGGCGGCGGACTGGGGGTTGAGTATCGCGCGGAGAAACCCTTCGACGCAGAAGAACAGGTGCGGCGATACGCCGCGGCGCTGATCCCGGTGGTGCAGGCGCTGGGCGGCGTAACGCTGCTGCTGGAGCCGGGACGGTTTCTGGTGGCGCAGGCGGGCGCGCTGCTGACACGCGTGCTGTACGTGAAGAAGAACGGCACGAAGAATTTTGTGATTGTGGATGCGGCGATGAACGACCTGATCCGGCCGGCGCTGTATCAGGCGCACCATGAGATTGTTCCCGTCCTGCCGCGGCGCGGAGAGCGGACGATGATGGCGGACGTGGTGGGCCCGGTCTGCGAGACGGGTGACTTCTTTGCGCGCGATCGCGACCTGCCGCCGGTAAAGCCGGGCGATCTGCTGGCGATTCTGGATGCCGGGGCGTATGGGATGTCGCTGGCGTCAAATTACAACTCGCGTCCGCGGGCTGCTGAAGTGCTGGTCGAAGGACGGCGTGCGCGTCTGATCCGGCGGCGGGAAAAGATTGATGACCTGCTGGCGACGGAGCGCGCGGCGCTGCGTATCTGATAGCCTGGACAGTTCGTTTCTTTGCGGAGGCTCGATGCGCTTTCAGAAGATGTGTGCCTGGGCCGCAGCCTGCGTGGGCTGCGTGATGCTGACGCTGCCGGCTGGGGCCAGCGATCACCTGACTGTAAGAACCGACAAGGGCAAAGTGCGCGGCAAGTTGAGCGTCGATGGCCAGGTGCGGATCTTTCTGGGGATTCCGTATGCGGCGCCGCCGGTGGGCGAGCTTCGCTGGCGGCCTCCGCAGCCGGCGCAGAAGTGGCACGGCGTCCTGGATGCGACGAACTTCGGGCATCGATGCATTCAGACTCTGCGGTTTCCGGACATGGTCTTTCGCGATCCGGGACAGAGCGAGGATTGCCTGAACCTGAACGTGTGGACGCCGGCGAAGAACAAGCACGCGAAGCTGCCGGTGATGGTGTGGATTTACGGCGGAGGGTTCACGGGCGGCGCGACGTCGGAGCCGCGGCAGGATGGCGCGCATCTGGCCCACAGGGGGGTGGTGGTCGTCTCGATGAACTACCGGCTGGGAATCTTCGGGTTCTTTGTGTCGCCGGAGCTGGCCGCGGAGTCGCCGGAGCACGCGGCCGGCAACTACGGGCTGATGGATCAGACGGCGGCGCTCCAGTGGGTGCGGAGGAACATCGCGCGGTTCGGGGGCGATCCGAAGAACGTAACGATCTTCGGGGAGTCGGCGGGCTCGATCTCGGTGAGCGCGCAGATGGCGTCGCCGCTGGCGCAGGGATTGTTTGTGCGGGCGATTGGGGAGAGCGGCGGCATCTTTACCCGTCCGCGGTCGGAGTTCAAGCCGCTGGCGGAGCGCGAGAGGATTGATCCCGCGTTTGCGCGGGAGGTGCTGGGGACGTCGGATCTGGCGGAACTCCGGGCGATGAGCTGGCAGGACATCCTCGCGAGGCTGCAGGCGCACGAGGGACGGCGGCCGTTCTGGCCGGACATCGACGGATGGTTCCTGCCGGACAGCGTGGCGCAGATTTATGGAGAAGGGACACAGGCACATGTTCCGCTGCTGGCGGGGTGGAATCGCGACGAGCCGAGCGCGCTGGCGGCGGATGAGCCAACGCCGGTGACGCCGGAGAGCTTTGAGGCGATGGCGCGGCAGGAATTCGGGCCGCGCGCCGGGGAGTTCCTGAAGCTGTTCCCGGCGAATACGCCGGAGGAGACGAGGCGGTCGGCGATTGACCTGGCGGGGGCGAAGTTCATCACCTTCTCCACGTGGGAGTGGCTGCAGGAGCAAATCGCGACAGGCGACGCGCCGGTGTATCACTACCATTTCCTGCGGCCATCGCCGGAGAGTACATTTCATCCGGCGGGGTCGGGGGCATTTCATTCGGACGAGATCGAGTATGTGTTCGGGACGCTGAATTCGCGGCCGGGCGCACACTGGCAGCCCGCCGATTACGCGCTGAGCGAGCTGATGCAGACCTATTGGACGAACTTTGCGAAGACGGGGAATCCGAATGGCGCGGGGCTTCCGAAGTGGCCGCAATACGACCAGGCGGATGGCTATCAGACGATGAATCTGGATGCGCAGTCGGAGGCGAAGCCCGCACAGCATCGGGACCGGTGGCTGTTTTTGCAGAGCGTGTGGGTGGGGAAGGGGCAGGAGTAAGGGCGGTTGGTGAGAGTTCCAGCTTTCCGACAACTCGCCGGCAACCGTCGCAACACCTATCCGCCCGGCGTGCGACAGGAATGCAGGGCACGTCAGAAAAGTGCGCGCAAATCGCGGCGTTGCTCCGGCGAGCCTGCCAGTCACCAGGCGATGACTGCCTCGCCGCCTTCGAGGGATCGACACTCAGCGGTCATCCAGAAGTTTTCTGATGAGAGCCGGGTCAACGGGAGCAGGGGCCAGGCATTCTTCCTTGCGAACCGAATCAGACTCGCCCTCCACCAGACCTTCGGCGAAGGAATGTTGGTCAGCGGCTGGAGCATCTGGTGTCGTGCCAGGCTTGTTGCTTCCCGTGCCCGGAATCGCCTCACTGCTCACAGGTGCCACCGCTAACAGCTGGCGCACAACTGTCTCCATCACTTCCAGCAATTCTCTCCTTGCTTTCAGGCGATCAATCTCCGCGTCAATCTCTTTCATCCCGGCACGCGCCTCAACGGCAGCTTGTTCGAGCACGGTGTATTTCATTCACGCTCCACTCAATCCGAGGTGGAGTTTAGCACGGGATGGGAGGGGCGCTGCGGCCTGCAGAATGCGATTCTGAAAAGTCAGCCTGAAGTGAAGTGCCCTGTTGCTTTGGACCCTCTGGAAGCTACGGATGCGGGTAATCAAAGTCGCGGAAAGCGTCGTCGCCGAGTAACCGGAAAACCGAAACTTTAGGAAATTACTCCCACGAGCGTTGTCAGACGCTGAGCTGCTGGAGCATGCGGTCGCGATACGGGGCGAGGACCCGCTGGAGCGGGCCGGTGGCGGTGACGCGGCCGTTTTCGAGGAAGACGACGTCGGCGGGGATGCGCCAGATTTCGGCCAGATCGTGCGAGACGTAGAGGACGCGCGTGGGGAGGGCCAGCAGGCGCGAGAGGATGTCCTGTGAAGAGGCGTCGTCGAGCGCGGCGAGCGGCTCATCGAGGAGCAGCAGATCGGGGGCGGGCGCGAGGGCGCGGGCCAGGGCGACGCGCTGGCGCTCTCCGCCGGAAAGCTGGAGCGTGCGGCGGTCGGCGAGGGATTCGGCGCCGAAGAGGCGGAGCATTTCCGGCACGCGGCGGTCGCGGGCTCCGCGGCCGAGGTGGCGGATGCCGAAGGCGACATTCTCGCGCGCGGTGAGATGCGGGAATAATCCGGGCTGCTGAGTGACGAAGCCGATGGAGCGGCGGCCGGGCGGCGTGGCGATGCGCTGTGCGGTGTCGAGGAGGATCGTTCCGGCGAGCGCGATGCGGCCCTCCTGCGGAACAGCGAGGCCGGCGAGGATGCGGAGGGCGGTACTCTTTCCGGCGCCGGAGGGTCCGAAGAGTATGGTCCAGCGAGCGGACAGGGAGAATTCGGCCTCGAGGGAGAAGCGGCCCTGACGGTGGCGCAGGAACACGTCAGGCATGGGCGGCTCCGTTGGAACTGCGGCGCGCGTAGAGCAGGACGAGCGCAGCGAACGAGAAGGCCAGCAGGACGAGCGAGGTGTGGTTGGCCTGTGCGTAGGAGAAATCCTGCACCTGGTCGTAAATGGCGATGGAGAGAGTGCGCGTGGCGCCGGGAATGTCGCCGCCGACCATGAGAACCACGCCGAATTCGCCGACGGTGTGGGTGAAGCAGAGCGCGGTGGCGGCCAGGACGGAGCGCGCGGAGAGCGGCAGGAGAATTTCACGGAGGATGCGGAAGCGTCCGGCGCCGAGGAGGCGGGCCTGCTCGATCAGGGAGGCGTCGACCGCGTGAAAGCCGGCGGTGAGCGGCTGCACGGCGAAGGGCAGGCTATAAATGACGGAGCCGACGACGAGTCCGGAAAACGAAAAAGCGAGCGGGTGGCCCAGGAGATGCGCGATGGCGCGGCCAAAGGCGGTGCGCTGGCCGAGGAGCACGAGCAGATAGAAGCCGAGCACGGTGGGTGGCAGCAGGATGGGCAGGGTGGTGACCGCCTCCACGAGCGGGCGCAGGCGGGAGTGGGTGGAGACGACCCAGTATGCGAGCGGCACGGCGAGCAGAAGCAGGATCGCCGTCGTGACGGCGGCCAGACGCAGCGTGAGCCACAGAGCCTGGAGGTCCATTACGAGACAGGCTGGAGCCCGCGCGCGGCGAGGATGCGCCTGATTTGCGGCGAGCGGAGGAAGTCGAGAAAGTGCAGGGCCGCGGCGGCATTGGCACTGCCGCGCACGACGACGGCGCCCTGAACGATGGGTGCGTACGCTGCCTGGGGAACGGCGATGTAGTGGCCGTCGGCGCGGAGACGCGGGGTGAGCGCGGAGGTGAGCGAGATGAATCCGACCTGCGCATTGCCGGAGTCCGCATACTGCGCGGCCTGGGCGATGTTTTCAGCGATGACGAGTTTGGGGCGCGTGGCGGGAAAGAGGCCGAGGTGCTGGAGCGCGTCCTCGGCGGCGCGTCCATAGGGCGCATGCAGCGCGTTGGCGATGGCGATGGAGTTCACGGCGGGGCTGGTGAGCGAGGAGAGCGAGAGCGGGCTGATGCCGGAGGCGTTGCGGGTCCAGAGGACGAGGGTGCCGCGGGCGTAGGCGACGGGATGCGCTTCGGTGGCCTTGCCGGCGTCGATGACGCGCTGCGGAAAGGACAAGTCGGCGGCCAGGAAGAGATCGAAGGGCGCTCCGTTGATGATTTCGGTGGCCAATACCGCAGAGGATTTGTACGAGGGCAGGACGGCAATACCGGTCTGCTGGTGGAAAGCGCTGAGGACAGGCGGAAGCAGCGGCTGTAGGTCGGCGGCCGCGGCGAGGCGGAGGGTCTGCTGGGCGCGAGCGGCGGGGGCAGCGAGAAAGAGCAGCGCGGCGAGCGAGCAGATGACGGTGGAGAATCGGCGATCAGACACGGAGCACCATGACCTCAGTGGACTTGATCAGAGCGGCGACGATCTCGCCCTTTTTCAGGCGCAGCTCGCGGGCGGCGTCGGCGGTGATGATGGAGGTGATGATCTGGCCGCCGATGGAGAGGCGAACCTGGGCGAGCAGGCCTTCGATTTTGAGCTCGACGATTCGGCCAATGAGCTGATTCCGTCCGCTGACGGTGCGCATCATCTGGCGCTTCGGGGTTTCGGGGCGTTTGGCTTTGTAAAGGAGGGCGTCGAGTTCCGATTCGGGAATGCGGTAGTGACCGCCGGGGGTTTTGATGGCCTTCAGCTTGCCGCGGTAAATCCACTGCTTGATAGCGGGATAGGAAATGCCGAGGCGCATCGCAGCTTCGCGCGGAGTGAGAAGCGGGGCCATGCAACGATTCTATACGATCAACACGAGAGTCTATGTGCGAATCTAGACGATCCGGAACGCCGCACAACGGATGGTAGGCTGAAGTTATCCGCCGAGACAATGATGGGAATCTTTCAGCTGCGATGCACGGGATGTGCGCGCGAGATCGCGCAGGAGGCGCTGGGCGGGAACTTTCGCTGCGCGGGCTGCGGCGATCTGTATGAGGTGACGTATCCGGGCTGGAACGGGGCCGGACTCGGGTCCGGACACGCTTCCGGGCACACGCATCCAAACCCCAGCGCGCTGCGCTGGCTGTGGCGAGAGCGGCGGATGTCGGCGGAGACGGCGGATCGCAGCGGAGTGTGGCGCTTCCGCGAGATGCTGCCCATTCTGAAGGACGAGCGGAATATCGTATCGCTGGGCGAAGGGAACACGCCATTGTACGATCTGCCGCGGGCGGCACAGCGGCTGGGCATCGCGCGGCTGCGCGCGAAGCATCAGGGGATGAATCCCACGGGGTCGTTTAAGGACACGGGGATGACGGCGGCGCTGTCGGTGGCGCGGGAGCGGGGGTTCGCCTGGGTAGCGTGCGCTTCTACGGGAAACACGTCGGCGGCGATGGCGGCGTACGCGGCGCGCGCGGGGATGACCAGCCTGGTGCTGCTGCCGGAAGGCAAAATTGCCTGGGGCAAGTTGGCGCAGGCGATGGATTACGGTGCCCTGACCCTGCAACTGAAGACGGATTTCGACGGGTGCGTGCGGGTGCTGGCCGAGGTGGTGGAGCGCGCCCCGGTGTACCTGCTGAATTCGGTGAATCCGTACCGCATCGAGGGACAGAAGACGCCGGCACTGGAGATTGCGGAGCAGATGGAGTGGGAGGTCCCGGATCACGTGATCGTGCCGGGCGGGAACCTGGCGAACAGTTCGGCGCTGGGCAAGGGATTTCTCGAGATGAAACATCTGGGGCTGACGGCGAGCGTGCCGCGGATTTCGGTCATCCAGGCGGAAGGCGCGAATCCGCTGGTGCGGGCGATGCGCGAGCTGGGCGGCGAGCGGCTGCAGCCGGTCGAGGCGCAGACGCGGGCGAGCGCGATTCGGATCGGCAATCCAGCGTCGTGGCGCAAGGCGGTGCGGGTGATCCGGGAGACGGACGGATTTGTGGAACAGGTGTCGGAAGCGGAGATCGCCGTGGCAAAGGCGGAGATCGGTGCGGAGGGGATTGGCTGCGAGCCGGCTTCGGCGGTGACGCTGGCGGGACTGAAGAAGCTGCGGTGCCAGGGGAAGGTGGGCGACGAGGAATCGGTGGTGCTGCTGCTCACAGGACACACGCTGAAAGATCCCGACTACACGATTCAGTTCCACCGCGGCGAGCTGCTGACCGAGGAGGAGAGCGCGCCGGTGGTCGCGGAGATGGCCGACCTGCGGCGCAATACAGTGGAGCTGGAGGCGCGGGCGGACGCAGTGCTGCGGGAGCTGGAGCGGGCAGGAAGATGAGCGGGAGCAGCACGACAGCGCGCGTGTATCTGCGACTTCCGGCCACGTCGGCGAATCTGGGGCCGGGGTTTGACACGCTCGCGCTGGCGTTGAAACTGCATCTGGAGATCGAAGCGGAGGCGGCTGACTCATTCAGGATCGAGGCGACGGGGCGCAACGCCGAGGTCTGCGCGGCCATCCAGGACAATCTGCTGGTGAAGACTTACAGTGAACTGCAGGCACGTGCAGGGCGGAGGGCGGTTCCGCTGCGGGTGCGGATGACGAATGGGATTCCGCTGGGGATGGGCTGCGGGTCTTCGGCGGCGGTGCGCCTGGCGGCGGTGGCGCTGGCGTCGCACTTCGGCCAGCTTGCGTGGGATGACGAGCGGATTCTGGCCGAGGCGTGCCGGCTGGAAGGGCATCCGGACAATGCGGCGGCGTGCTGGCTGGGCGGGTTTGTGGCGAGCGCGGGCAGCGGCGAGCGAGTCCAGGCGGTGTCTTTGGTGCCGCCGAAGGAATGGCGGGCGGTGCTGGCGATGCCGGAAATACCTCTGGCGACGACAGCTTCGCGCGCGGTATTGCCGGCGGCGTGGCCGCGACGGGATGTGGTTGAGAACCTGCAACGGGTGGCGCTGATGACTGCGGCGATGGCGACCGGGCGCGGGGAGCTGCTGGCGAATGCCATGCGGGACCGGCTGCATCAGCCGTATAGAGCGGAGGTGTGCCCGCTGATGGGGCGGCTGCTGCCGCTGGCGGGGCAGGGCGGCATCCTGGGTGTGGCGCTGAGCGGGGCGGGGCCGGCAGTGCTGCTGCTGGCGGACTCAGAAGTGGCCGCCCGCGAGGCGCGGGAAAGGGTGGAACACGCTGCTGCGGAGGCCGAACCGGTGGAGGTACTGGTGTGCGAACTGGAGAGCCAGCCCGTGCGCGTGCAGCCAATGGGGTGATAACGATTCAGTTAACGGCTATTCGCTGTTGGAACTGCTTCGATATCAGTAACATCTCACGTCGGTAACCCAGTTTCACCGCGTATGCGTAACTCCTCGAACAGGTTACCATAGTTACTCAAGATTGCTTGCTTTAGGACCACCAAAAGCCCTATGTTCGCATCCGTGGGCAGTTCTGGGGGAGGGCTGCTCCCGGCGCCTGTGATTCTGCATAAGAATCCGGGCGCCTTAACTTTTGCGGGCGATGTTTTCCGCCCATCTGCGACCGTCTCTGCTCCTTCGCATCAATTAAAAAGAGTCAGGTAGACTGGTGACGGAATTCCCCCGGGGGGAAAGAGGAGAGAGATGGCCGCAGTAGGCATTGCCGAAGTAAGCGACGCGACGTTCGAGCAGGAAGTGCTGCAATCGGAGCAGCCGGTACTGGTGGATTTTTGGGCGACATGGTGCGGGCCCTGCCGGGCGCTGGCGCCGACCGTGGATGAAGTGGCGAACGAGTACAGCGGACGCCTTAAAGTGGCCAAGATGGACGTGGATCACAACCAGGCGACGCCGATGCGGTACGGTATCCGGGGGATTCCCGCCTTGCTGATCTTCAAGGGCGGCAAAGTGGCCGATCAGATTGTGGGCTACGTGCCGAAGGAAACGATCGTGCGCAGCATCAGCAAGGTGCTGAGCTAAGCGGCGCGAAGGTTTTTGAAGCCGAGGCCCGGAGAGATCCGGGCTTTTTGCTGCCCGCGACGTCCGCGCCGCCGAAGAACCTGCACGCTGCGCCGCGATGCTGCGAAGATTCGCGCGATTCTCCCGACGTACAATCCAGAAGACCTGACATGGAATCGCCACGCGACGTCTACAGCCGGCTGCTACAGGAAAACCAGGCGCGCATCGCGCGCGGGCGGGCAGTGGACCGGCGGCTGGGCTGGGCGAAGGTCGCGGTCTTTGTGGTTGCGGGGATCACCGCGATCGCTTTGCTGCATACCCCGCGGCGGCTGCCCTACGTGGCGATTCCCGCGGTGGTGTTTGCGGCGCTGGCGGTCGGGCATGAGAGCCTGCTGCGGCGGCTCCGCGAGCAGGAGCGGGTGTCGCAGTTTTATGAGCGCGGGCTGGCGCGGCTCGACGGCAGCTGGCCCGGCACGGGCGAGGGCGGGGAGCGCTTCCTCGATCCGGCGCATCCGTATGCGCGCGATCTGGACCTGTTCGGGAAAGGCTCGCTCTACGAGCTGCTGTGCACCGCGCAGACGGGGGCCGGGGAAGAGACGCTGGCGCAGTGGGTGCTGCACGCGGCGCCGCCCGCTGAGGTGCGCGAGCGGCAGGCGGCAATGCTGGAGCTGAAGGAGCAGCTCGGGCTGCGGGAGCGGCTTTTTGTGGCGGGGCAGCATGTCCGCGCGGGCGTGCATCCGGAGGAGATTGCAGCGTGGGGTGAAGAGCCGGCGATCTTCCAGTCGCGCTGGCTGCCAGTGGCGCTGGCGATGCTGGGCGCGCTGTGGATTGCCGCAGCCATCTGGTGGTTCGTGGTGGGTCCGTGGTATCCGCTGGTGATCGTTTCTCTGGTGAATTCCGGCATCCGCAGGCGGCTTGGGAAACGTGTGGAGGAAATCGCCGAGGCGGTGGAGAAGACCGCGCCGGACCTTAAGGTTCTGGCGGAGATTCTGGCCGTTCTCGAGCAGCAGACCTTCGCCGCGCCCCGCCTGCGGAAGCTTCGCGCCTCGCTGGACACGGGCGAGGTTGCGCCGTCGCGGGCGCTCAGGAAGATGCAGCGGCTGGTGGATTGGATCGAGAGCCGGACGAACCTGATGGTGCTCCCGTTCGTTCTCTTCGTCTTCTACACAGCGCTGTTCGCCATCCTGGCGGAGCGCTGGAAGCGGCGCTTTGGGCCGTCGATCCGCGGCTGGCTGGCGGCGGTGGGCGAGATTGAAGCGCTGGAGGCGCTGGCGGGCTACGCGTGGGAGCATCCTGGCGACGTGCTGCCGGAGTTTGCGGAGGAAGCGCCGCTGTTCGAGACAGAAGATCTGAGGCATCCGCTGCTGCCGGAGAGCCAGGCGGTGGGGAACGACCTCAGGCTGAGCCGCGAGCTGCAGCTGCTGCTGATCAGCGGGCCGAACATGGCGGGCAAGAGCACGCTGCTGCGCGGGATCGGCATCAACGCTGTACTGGCGCAGTGTGGTGCGCCGGTGCGGGCGCGGCGGCTGCGGCTGTCGCCGCTGGCGGTGGGCGCGTCGATCTGCGTACTGGACTCGCTGCAGGGTGGGGTGTCGCGGTTTTACGCGGAGATTCGGCGGCTGAAGCTGCTGTCGGATCTGGCGAGCGGGGCTGATTTTGAGAACGGACACGGGCCGCTCTTATTTCTGCTCGACGAGCTGCTGTCGGGAACGAATTCACACGACCGGCTGGAGGGAACGCGGTTCGTGGTGGGGGCACTGGTGCGGAAGGGCGCGATTGGCCTCGTGACCACGCACGACCTGGCGCTGACGGCGATTCCGGAGGCGCTGGATGGCGAAGGGCGGAACTGCCACTTCGAGGACGCGATTGAAGACGGCAAGCTGAAGTTCGACTACCGGCTGAAGCCGGGGATCGTGCGCACCAGCAACGCGCTGAAGCTGATGCAGGCGGTGGGGCTCGAGGTGGAGGAAAGCAGACAAGCCTCCGAATGAAACGATTACCTCAGCCACAGCGGACAGTCGGAGCCTGCCGTCCCGAATTGCTGATCGTATATCAGCGCCAGGTAATCCGCAGCCTCCCGTAACGGCATGAACCGATAGAGGCTCAGCAACTTTGCGCATTTCCGGCCGAACCCGAGCCGGATTGCCTGGGCAGGCAATCGACGCTGTTCTGCGTTCAGTTCCGACCTGAAACCATGCCAAATGCCATTCAAGTCCAGCTCAGAATGGTTTTCCGGGCCGATGACGATGGATGAACATTCCCGTGAGACCTGGTCGAGAAACACCCGCAAAACAGGACGGCAATATTTCCCGTCAATGGTGAGACGCCCGTCCTCATTCCCGACGAAGACCTGCTTGCCTGGATCGATTGGCGTTATGCCACAGAGGTTTGGCCTGACGCTGGGCAGTAACGGACGGATGTATTTGCAGACGTCCTCCGCGACTGCCTGAGCAGGCTCGATCACCAGCCATTCAAGGCGCCTGGGTTTGGGTCCATACAGGAAGACATCCAGAGTTCGGATCGAAATCGAAGCAATTTCCGAGGCTTCGAACACCGCGACGTCCGCCTCTTCTGCGACGGGCCAGCCCCTCCGGCACCTCACAAACAGCCGAACGAGGATTCGATCGGCGCGGCCTGCGATCACCCAGCTCAGGCGGGGGGATTTCCCGCGCCAAAGCGCATATCCGTCCGACACAAGCAGAATCGGCAAGCCAGTCCAAACCGCGGAGCGTAGTGAGAAGATAAGTCCTGCGACGAGAGCGATTAACAATCCCGGCAAGCTGGCAAAGATGAAGGTCGACGTCCACCAACCCCAACAAACCAGGGGCCTGGCTGAGGCGATCCAGCGCGCTGCTTCCGGTGAATCCGATCGAACGAGTTGCATCGTCTTGTCTGGGCTCCCCTATTCATTCGCAAATCCGGTCGTAGAAGCGAGGCCGGTTCAATACTTGCGCAACATGCCGAGGACGCGTCCCTGGATGGCGACCTGGGCGGCCGGGACGAAGATGGGCTCCATCTCGGCGTTGGCCGGCTGCAGGCGGACGAGCGAGCCTTCGGGGTAGTAGCGCTTGAGGGTGGTTTCGGCGCCCCGCACCAGGGCGACCACGATTTCGCCGGAGCGGGCGGTGCTGGTGCGCTCGATGAGAACGAAGTCGCCATCGACGATGTGCTCGTCGCGCATGGATTCGCCGCGGACCTGGAGGGCGTAGACGTCGCGGTTGCCGATGATGTCGCCGAGGGAGATGGTCTCCGGGATCTCCATGGCCTCGACGGGATAGCCGGCGGCGATGCGGCCGGCCAGGGGCAGGCGCTCGAAGCTGCGGCCCTTGGCGCGCGGGGGCAGCACGTCGATGGAACGGCTGCGATTGTGGGCGCGGGCCAGCAGGCCTTTATTCTGCAAGTTGGTGATGTGCTTGTGCACGGTGGCCAGCGAGCGCAGGTCGAGGCCGCGGGCGATTTCCTCAAAGGACGGGGAGTAGCCATTATGCTGCACGAAGCCGGAGATGAAGTCCAGCACTTCTTTCTGTCGCCGAGTGATGGCCATGCGCGCATTATAGCGAATAAAAAGCGAACCGAAGCAAGCTTATTTTTGGCCGGATGCGCGATTCGGTTTCGGGAGCATCCGCGAAGGCACTTCCTCTTCTGAAATCGCGCCTGGGTTTTTCTCATCCTCGCTCTGGTTTTTCAGGACGCGCAGAGAGATGGTGGGCATGGGAGATATCCAAATATGCGCCTGCTGATGGGCGCAGGGAAGACCGTCTTTTTCCGGCATCACCGCGGGGACCGGCGCGCCATTTTCAGCGAGACCGTGAGCTCGTCCTGAAAAGTTTCAAAATGCGAACCCGAGATAGCTGACCCGATTCTGACGGGACTCTGCCGTTGCTGTCCCTGAGCATACGGAGGCGTGATGGACCTGACTGGAATTCGCAGAGACCTGATAAGCACGGCCGCGGCAGTTCTGCCGCTGGCCTGGGGGCAGCAGCCCTCATGGGCCATGCAGTTCCCACCCAATTCCGCAGTGCTCAACGTGAAGGATTTTGGCGCCAAAGGGGATGGGGTGACCGACGACACGGCGACCATCAACCGCGCGATCGAAGCCCGCACGCCAGCAGCGAACACGGGCAACTACTGCGGCCAGGCAAAGATTGTGTATTTCCCGAGCGGGACGTATCTCATCCTGGCACCTCTGATCAGGAACAACGGATCGGGCAATCCGACTTGCGGCATTATGCTGATCGGGCAGTCGGAGAGCACGACCACCATCAAACCGGAGCCAAACGCGCCGGGATTCGGCGATCCCTCGAATCCGCTGGGGATGATCCATCCGACTGCCGATGCCCCGTATGGCTGCTCGCCGGAGCCTGGAGGCGGCAACGATGCCTATCAGAACACGATTCAGGATCTGAGCATCGATATCGGTACCGGAAATCCGCAAATGCTTTGGGCGAGCATATTACGCAGGAAACGTTGGTCACGGACAGTGGAGTGTTGCCCCCGCCGGCCCGCCGAGAACGCTCTCGTAGAACCGCTCGTAAAGGGGCACGATCTTTGAGGCGCAGTAGCGGGCCCGCGCGGTTTTGCGGGCTGCATCGGCCATGGTCTGATAGCGCTCCGTATCGCGCAGCAGATCGACGGCGGCTGCGGCCATGGCGTCCACATCGCCCACCGGGAAAAGGCATCCGGTGACGCCGTCCTCGATGACTTCGGGGATGCCGCCGACGCGCGTGGCGATGGTGGGCACACGGCAGGCCATGGCTTCGAGGGCCACGAGGCCGAAGGACTCGAGTTCACTGGGCAGCAGCAGCAGATCGGCGAGGGGCAGGATCTCCGCGACGTTATCCTGCTTGCCAAGGAAGTGCACACGGTCCTGGATGCCTTTGCGGTGGGCGATCCACTCGGCGGCGGAGCGGTCGGGGCCGTCGCCGATCATGAGCAGGCGCGCGGGCAGCTCGCGGGCGACGCGGGAAAAGACGCGGACCACGTCGGCGGTGCGCTTGACAGGGCGGAAGTTCGAGAGGTGGACGAGGATCATTTCGCCGTCGGCCGCGTAGCGGGCGCGACCCGGAGAACGCTGCTCGGCGCTCAGGGGCATATAGACATCGCAGTTGACAAAGTTGGGAATGACCTCGATGGCGCGCTCGGGGTGGAATTCGTGAATGGTTTTTTCGCGCAGGTAATTCGAGATAGCGGTGACGCCGTCGCTCTGGTCGATGCCGAAGCGCGTGGTGGGCAGGTAGGAGTGGTCAAGGCCGACGAGGGTGATGTCGGTGCCGTGCAGCGTGGTGATGAAGGGCAGCCGCTTGCCTTCGCGGGCGAGCATTTCGCGGGCAAGGTAGGCGGAGATGGAGTGAGGAATGGCGTAGTGGACGTGCAGGAGGTCGAGGTCGTAATAGGCGGCGACCTCGGCCATGCGCGTGGCCAGCGCCAGGTCGTAGGGAGGGTACTCGAAAAGCGGGTAATTCGAGACGGAAACCTCGTGAAAGGCGATGTCCTGCTCGCGCCCGCGCAGGCGAAAGGGCTGCGAATAGGCGATGAAGTGAACCTGATGGCCGGCTGCGGCCAGCTCGATGCCGAGCTCGGTGGCGACGACGCCGCTGCCGCCGTAGGTGGGATAGCAGGTAATTCCGATCTTCATAGAGAGCCAGGGTACAGCGTACAGGGTGCAGGTGACTGGGAGCAGAGTACACAGTAGGGATGCGGCTGCGAGTGAAAGGACGCAGGGACATCCGGAGGTGGTAGCCGGCGCAGTGGCGTCGTCGGATCGCGATTCTCAGCTCACGGCCAGAGCGTCCCGGGCGGGGGCGGGCCGCAAGCCGCTGGCGATGAGAGCGGCGAGCAGAAAGGCTCCCGAGGTAAGGCAGAGAGCCCATCCGAGGCCCTCGCTTTCTGAGACGGCTCCGATCATCCAGGGCGCGACGGCGCTGAGCAGGCGGCCGATGTTGTAGACGAAACCCATGGCCGAGCCGCGCAGCGCGGTGGGGAAGAGCTCACTGGCGATGACTGCAAAGCCGCTGAAATAGCCGGTGCCGAAGAATCCGATGAGCGGGCAGAGGACGAGCAGCACGCCGGGGCTGCGCACGAACGCAAACGCGGGAACCAGAGCCGCGGCGACAACGAGATAGACGATATAAGTGAGCTTGCGGCTGAAGCGGTCGGCGATGTAGCCGAAGCTGACGTAGCCCAGGAAGGTGCCGATCTGCATAACGATCGTCCACTCCGAGGTCATGACGATGCCGAGGCCGCGTCCGCCGCGCGCCGAGGACATGGACAGGAAGCGCGGGAGCCAGGTAAAGAGTCCCCACCAGGCGAAGAGGCTGGCAGCGTTCATGGAGGCGCAGATGAGGGTGGCGCGAGCGAGCGGTCGGCGGAACAGCGCACCCATGCGGACGGTGGGCGTGCGCTCACGGCGCCAGGCTTCCGGCTCGCGCACGCCGCGCTGCACCCACAGGGCGACAAGCGCGGGCGCGACGCCGGCGAAGAAGACGGCGCGCCAGCCGAAATGCGGCAGGACGAGGGCGACCAGGGCTGCGCCCAGCGCGAAGCCGATCGCCCACGAGCCCTGAACCAGGCCAAGCGCTTTGCCGCGATGCTGCGCCGGCCAGGTTTCCGCCACCAGAGCGGCGCCGGCAGCCCATTCGCCGCCCATGCCGAGGCCGACCAGCCCACGGCTGGCCATGAGCTGAGCGGCGGTGTGCGTGAGTCCGCAGAGTGCGGTGGAGACGGAATAGATGAGCACGCCGAGGGAGAGAGCACGCACGCGGCCGGCGCGATCCGCGAACCAGCCGAAAGCGATTCCGCCGATGGCGGCGCTGACCAGCATGACCGACACCATGGCGCCGCTCATGGCGGCGGAGAGGCGGAGGTCGCGCTGGACAGGCCCGAGCACCAGCGCGTAGAGCATGACGTCCATGCTGTCGAGCATCCAGCACAGAGAAGCCGCCAGCAGCGTACGCTTCTGCTCGCGGGAAGCCTCAGTCAGCCAGGCGGAGATTCCGTTCAACGTTTCGCTCCAGGTGCTTTACAGTTTGTGAGGACGGCTACGGAAGATGCCGTCCTACCACGATACGGGAGCCCAGCCCCTTGCGCGCAGCCATCGACACCGGAGGGACCTTTACCGATTGCGTCTTTCTGCGCGACGGCGAGCTGCGGGTGGTGAAGGTGTTTTCCTCGCCGGCCGATCCGTCCCGGGCGGTGTTGGACGCGGTGGCAAAGACCGGAGCGCAGGGAAGAGTCGACGTGCGCCACGGGACCACGCTGGGAACGAATGCCATGCTGGAGCGGCGGGGCGCGCGAGTAGCTTTCGTCACGACGGCCGGCTTCGAGGAGACGATTGCCATTGGCCGCCAGGCGCGGGCCGCGCTGTACGACTGGTTCGCGCCTGTGCCAGTGTGTCTGGCGCCAGGCGAGCTGCGATTCGGCGTGCCGGAGCGGGTGAGCGTGGCGGGGGAAATATTGCGAGCGCCGACGGATCCGGAGTTGGAAGCCCTGGTTGAGACGATTCGGCGCAGCGGGGCGGAGGCGGTCGCCATCTCGCTGTTGTTTTCGTTCGCAAATCCCGGGAATGAGCGTCGCGTTGCGGAGGCGCTCAACCGGCTGGGCCTGCCTGTTTCCGTCTCGCATCGCATTCTGCCGGAGTTTCGCGAATACGAGCGCGCGAGCACGACAGTGGTGAATGCGTACCTGGCGCCGCGCATGGAGCGCTACCTGCTGCATCTGGAGCAGTGCGTGGCGGAGGAGCATGGCGGCGGGCGCGTGGAGGTCATGCAGTCTTCGGGAGGCATTGTCTCCGCGCGGCTGGCGGCGCAGGAGCCGGTGCGCACGGTGCTGTCGGGGCCGGCGGGCGGGGTGATCGGCGCGACGCGGGTGGCACGGCACGCGGGATTCGAGCGGATTCTCGGACTCGACATGGGCGGGACCTCGACCGATGTGTTTTTGTCCGACGCGGCGCGTGGCGGCGTGCGGCGCACGCGCGAGGCCGTGGTGGCCGGAGTTCCGGTGGGCGTGCCGATGCTCGAGATTCACACCGCGGGAGCGGGCGGAGGATCGATCGCGCGGTTCGATGCGGGTGGAATGCTGCGCGTGGGGCCGGAATCCGCGGGGGCCGATCCGGGGCCGATCTGCTTTGGGCGCGGCATGCGAGCCACGGTGACGGACGCGAATCTGATGCTGGGTCGGCTCGAACCGGAGAGCTTTTTGGGCGGCGCGGTGGCGCTCGATCGCGAACGCGCGGAGATGATGCTCGTTCGGCAGAAAGGCTCGCTGGCCACGGTGGAGGAATTCGCCGCGGGGATTGTGCGCGTGGTGGAGACGGAGATGGACAAGGCGATCCGCGTCATTTCCGTGGAGCAGGGCTGCGATCCGCGCGACTTCACGCTGGTGGCTTTTGGCGGCGGAGGGCCGCTGCACGCCTGCTCGCTCGCGCGGGGACTGCGCATTTCGACCGTGCTGGTGCCCGCAATGCCGGGCGCGCTGTCGGCGCTGGGGATTCTGCTGGCCGATGTGGTGCGCGACCACTCGCGCACGGTGATGCTGATGGGCGATGCGATTGGCTCTCTGGAGCCGGCTTTCGCCGAACTGGAAGAGCGAGCACGCGCAGAGTTCGCCGGGGAAGGGCTCACCGGGACGGCGGAGTATTCGCTGGATTTGCGCTACACCGGGCAGGGCTATGAGCTGAATGTGCCGTGGACGGTTACACATCCTGAAGAGTCGCTGGCGGCGTTCCATGAGCTGCACCGGCGGCGCTACGGTTTCAACGATCCGCAGAAGCTGCTGCAGATTGTGAACCTGCGGCTGCGCATGACTGCAGCGGCGGAGTCCTATGCGCCGCGTCGCTGCGAGTCTCGCCCCGGAGACGGATGCGGCGCCTGTTATGCGGAGCGCGCCATCTGGTTCGGAGGGAAGTTCCTGCCTTCGCGGCTCTATCGGCGCGAGCAACTCGTTCCGGGCGATACGATCGCAGGGCCGGCGATGATCACCGAGTACACTTCGGCGACGCTGGTGCCACCGGGCGCGCGCGCGACGGTCGACCCGTGGGCAAACCTGGTGATTGCGGTTGGGGAGCAGCGACCATGAGAAGTGCGGTCGATCCCATCGAGCTGGCCATTTTCCGCAGCGCTGTGCATTCCATCGCGGAAGAGATGGGCGCGGCGCTGCGGCGCACGGCGCTTTCGCCCAACATCAGGGAGCGGCGCGACTACTCCTGCGCGATTTTCGACGCGGAGGCGCACGTGATCGCGATGGGCGACCACATGCCGGTGCATCTGGGCTCGATGCCGATGTCGGTGGAGGCGGCGGTGAAGGCGATCCACTTCGGTCCGGGAGACGTGGCCGTGCTGAACGATCCGTACGCCGGCGGAACGCACCTGCCGGACATCACGATGATGCTGCCGGTATTTATCTCCGGCGCGGATCGGCCGTCGTTCTACATTGCTGCGCGGGCGCACCATGCCGACGTGGGCGGCGCGTTTCCGGGTTCCATGGGACCGGCGCGAGAGATTTTTCAGGAGGGGCTGCGGATTCCGCCGGTGCGGATCGTGCGCGGCGGCGCGGTGGACCGCGAGATTCTGGATCTGATCCTGCTGAACGTGCGCACGCCGCGGGAGCGCGAGGGCGATTTGCAGGCGCAGATCGGGGCGTGCCGCGTGGGCGAGCAGCGCATGCTGGACCTGGCCCTAAAACACGGCGAGCCGCGGCTGCGCGAGTTGATTACCGAACTGCTCGACTACTCGGAGCGTCTGGTGCGCGCGGAGCTGCGAAAGATGCCGGCTGGCGAGTTTGCCGCCGAAGATTTTCTCGACGACGACGGCATCGAGAGAGGGCCGATTCGCATTGCGGTTCGGCTGAGCTTCGATCCTGCCGCCGCGTCGCTCCGCATCGACTTCAGCGACACTTCGCCGCAGGTGACGGGGAGCGTCAATGCGGTGCGCGCGATCACGCTGTCGGCGTGCTTTTACCTGCTGCGCTGCCTGCTGGGCGCGGATGCGCCGGCGACGGCTGGGATCCTGCGTCCGCTGACGCTGGTGACCCGGCCGGGGAGCCTGGTGGACGCGCGTCCGCCCGCGCCGGTGGCCGCGGGGAACGTGGAGACTTCGCAGAGAATTGTCGATACGCTCATGCGCGCGCTGGCGCTCGCGGTGCCGGAGCGCGTTCCCGCCGCGAGCGCGGGGACGATGAGCAATCTGACCATCGGCGGCATCGATCCGCGCAGCGGTGAGCCGTTCACGTATTACGAGACGGCCGCCGGAGGCATGGGCGCGCGCCCGGGGCTCGATGGCATCTCGGGCGTGCACACGCACATGACGAACTCGCTGAACACGCCCGTCGAGGCGCTGGAATACGCCTATCCGTTCCGCGTGCGGCGGTACGCATACCGGAAGGAATCGGGTGGAAACGGGAAGTTTCGCGGCGGCGATGGCCTGGTGCGCGAGATCGAGCTGCTGGCGCCGGCGCAGGTGACACTGCTTGCGGATCGGCGACGCTCCGGACCCTGGGGATTGCAGGGCGGCGAGAGCGGCGCGCCGGGCCGGGCGACGGTGTTCGAGGGCGGCAGCCGGCTGGGCAGGGAGCTTCCCGGGAAATGCAGCCTGCTTCTGGCCGCTCGAGACGTGCTGCGCCTCGAGACGCCGGGCGGTGGGGGGTGGGGTAAACCGTGAAGCAGCTGTCGCGTTTCTCGGAGATCAGTGGATTTTGGATCGGTGGATTTTGCCTGTGCGGCAGTTGGGGAAATACCCGGCGCAGCGATCCCGCATCCAACCACGCTGTCGTTCCATCATACCCACCGAGGTGAAAGACATGCGTTATTCCATGGCATTGATCGCGGCACTGGCTGCGGTCTTCCTGCTGGCTCCGGCACCGCGAGCCAGCGCCGCACAGGTGAGCCTCTCCGTGAACATCGGACCCGCTCCGGTATGCCCCTACGGATACTTTTCGTATGCGCCGTACAACTGCGCGCCCTACGGCTACTACGGGCCGCAATGGTTTGTGGGTGGAGTCTTCCTTGGCGCGGGACCCTGGTTTCGCGGCCCGGCGAATTTCCACGGCTACGTGAACAACCACTACGATCCGCGGCACGGCTACCATGGCGCTCTTCCGCATCGGGGTGCACACGCCACGCATCGTCCCGGACGAAGCTTCCATGGCGGGAATGAGATGCGGGACGGGCGCGGGCATGTGGTCAAGAGCGGCCACGGGAAAGGGCACTGATTGCGGCCCAGATCGCGAGCTCGTAATGCACACAAAGGACGAGATTTGCACACGAAAATACCCGTTGACGCGCGCGCTTTTTGTGGCATGATTCCTGGTAACGGAAGAGCAATCTTCCACGAGAAGAGAGCAGGACGTAGTCCCTCAGGAGATTCGAACCGGGTCGTGGGAAACTCCGGGAAACCGGAGGGTTCCGTGGCATCGGAAATGAGACTCAGGAGGCTTTCGGGCGACCGGGGTTTCCGGGGAATCAGCAACGAGTTTCAGGCGGCTCACGGGCGACCGGGAGCGGCCCGGGGTTCGGAAAGAAATCTCAGAGGCTCCGGGTGACCGGAGTTTCGAGGGAGTTCCGGGAAACCGGGATTCCGGGACGATCCGGGCAACCGGAGACTCCCGGCGACGGCGTCAGGGCTTACGCAACGGAGGCGGCGTCGGGGCCGTTAGAGGAGCGCGGGCGCAAGTCCGCAGGCCTTCAGCGGTTCCGGCACTTAGCGCCTTGCGGGCCGGGAGCCGAAACCGGATCTTCGCAACATCGGACAGAAAGGGCGATCTCCCGCAAGGGAAATCGCCCTTTCGCTTTGTGCGCCCGGCAGGCTCCTGCGTGTGGATGCACGGCTGGTTACGCCCGCTCGATGGTGACCGATTCCAGCACCACAGGTTGGTTGGGCTTGTCCTGGCGGTCGCGGGGCACGCGAGAGATTTTCTCGACGATTTCCAGGCCCTCCACCACTTCGCCGAAGATGGTGTGCTTACCGGTGAGCCACCCAGTGGCCGCCACGGTGATGAAGAACTGCGAGCCGTTGGTGTTGGGACCGGCATTGGCCATGGCCAGCTTGCCCTTATTGTCGAACCGGTGCGGGGAGTGGCGGGTTTCGTCTTCGAAGCGGTAGCCGGGACCGCCCATACCGTTGCCGGCCGGGTCGCCGCCCTGAATCATGAAGTCGGGAATCACGCGGTGGAAGATGGTTCCGTCGTAGAGCTTGTTTTGGGTCTTCTGGCTGGTGACGGGGTGGGTCCACTCGCGCTTGCCCTCGGCCAGCTCAAGGAAGTTGGCGACGGTCTTTGGGGCGTCCTGCTCGAAGAGTCGGCAGACGATCCGGCCTTCGCTGGTGTTCAGCACCGCGTAGGTGCCTGGCTGACGAGACATGGGGAAACTCCTTTCAGTGGATCAGAAGATTGACTTACGGGTCCGGAGGCCATGGCAGCCCCTTGTTTCGCAAAGTTGCTATGACTGCGGTGCCGGAGCCCCGGCAGGGGCCGCCGGAGCCGGCGCAGCGGGCGGCGGCGCGGGTGGCAGCGGCTGGCCGGCGGGCACGATGGTGACTTTTTCGAGCACCACCGGCTCCAGCGGCTTGTTGTGGGAATCACGGTTAACATCCGTAATGGATTTGGCGACCCAGACGCTGGAGTCGTCGCACTGGCCGAAGATGGTGTAGTGCTGGTTGAGCCAGGGCGTTGCCGCCACGGTGATGAAGAACTGCGAGCCATTCGTGTTGGGGCCGGAATTGGCCATGGCCAGGCGCCCGGCGACGTCGAAGTTCAGGCTGGGATTGATCTCGTCATTGAAGGTATAGCCGGGATCGCCCTCGCCCGTACCCAGCGGATCGCCGCCCTGGATCATGAAGCCGGGAATCACGCGGTGGAAGATGGTGCCGTCGTAAAGCGGCTTGCCGTGCATCACCTGGCGGGTTCTGGGATCGGTCCAATCCTTGCTGCCCGTGGCGAGGCCGATGAAATTGGCGACGGTGTTGGGCGCCTCTTTGGAAAAGAGACGGCAGACCATGCGACCCATGCTGGTGTCGAACACGGCGGTGGGGCCGGTGGCCTGCGGCGACGGAGGCTGCGCCGGCGTGGCAGTCTGCGCGGCGGGAGCAGGGGCGTCGGGGGTGGTCTGCTGCGCGAAGAGCGTGCCGGAGACCAGAAGCACAGCAGCGAATAAAACGGTACGGCGAAGTGTCAGCATGGGTCCAGAGAACAGGGTACGGCATAGAGCAGGCGGATGTCTCCCGCTGGGCTGAGAGAGGGAGCGTCGGGCAAGAGTCCGGTACGAGCCGGCCCCGGGGCAGGGATCAGGGCTTCTTCCTGACGGACGTTGCGCCTGGTTTCCCGCCAGAGGTGGCGGTTGCCTGGCTGCCGGAGGTTGCAGCTGCGTTCTTCTGCGGAGTTGTGGCCGCGCCGGAACCTGGAATGGCTTTCACGTTGCTGGGCGAGCTCAACATCTGCTCCAGCAGCGGGGTGGGCACGGTTGCTGTCAGGATCGCACGATTGTCGCGGCGCACCACGTTCATGCTGTCGAGGAGGGCGCGCGTCTCCGGATCGAAGGGCTGGGTGCCTCCGGAGGTCTCCAGCGAATGCACCAGAGTCAGCAGCATCTGCAGCGATTCCGTGGAGTCGGCTGCGGCGGACTCGCTGGGAGCGATTTCCTCGACACGCAGATGGAGGCGGCCGATCCAGCGCAGCGAAGCGATGAAGGTAGCGTCGACCGCGATGGGCAGGCGCACGCCCATCACGTGGATGCCGCCGGTTTTGCCCAGCGGCAGCGCGATTTTCCCGATGCCCCAGGCGAAGGAAAACAGCGGAACCTGCGCGTAATGCTTCGAAAGCAGGGACGAACCGGCGAAGGGCAGTGCCGCCGTGCGGTAGCGGTCGATCATAGAGTGGATCTGCTCGGCGGTGGGGGTGTTGCTGACGGCGACGATGTCGTAGCCGAGAATAGCGACGCGCACGGTGCGGCCCTGGCTGGGAATATTGAAGATGGTGTGGCCGGCGTAGGTCTCCAGGGATTCGGAGAGCGTGGCGAGGTATTTTGCCAGCCGGCGCCCGTCGAAATGGCCGACAAAGACGTCGGAGTACGCAACAGCGCCGTTGGGCCCGTGGGGGTTCGGCATCTGATGCAGCGCGAAGGCCGCTTCGTCCAGATCGCGCTCGAACTGGATGCCCGTGGAGTCGATGAAGCGCTGGTAATCCGGCGCGTGCTGCACGGGGTGATCACTGAAATGCGCGGCGGCGCGCAGAGAGCGGAAGTTCAGGTAGACGATGCCGTCGGATTCAGGCAACAGGCGCGCGGCTTCCGGCGGAGCAATTTTGCGAAGGTAAATCGCGCCGGCCAGCAGCAGCAGGACGAGAAGGACAATGACAATAGAGATGGTGAAGCGCTTGCGCCGGTGACTCATCGGGAAGGTTCCCCGCTCTTCCGGGGAACGTCATGCTCCTATCATCTCACCCGCCGGAGAAATTCGCGCGCTTCGAAGTGGCGGGCGTGCCGGAATGGACAGCGAAAATCGGCCTTGCGGACGCGGAACGCGCGCGGTTCCATCGCGCGTTGCGAGCGGCCCTGGCGTGTGATACTTTCAATTTGTACCGTCGCACGAACAGACGCAGAGGTGTGTGCGTCGGGCGAGGGTGCAGGGCTGTCCGGGCTGGCGTAGCTCAGCTGGTAGAGCATCTGATTTGTAATCAGAGGGTCGGGGGTTCAAGTCCCTTCGCCAGCTCCAGTTTTCCGGCTTGTGACAGTGAGGGCCGGATTCCCTACGCAGCGCAATCCCGAGACCACGGCAGGCAGCGGCCACCGGAACAGGCTTCCGGAATGCCGGAGGGTGCCCGAAGCGAAGCGGAAACGGCCAAAAAGTTGGGGTTGTGCGCACAGGTGGCCGAGTGGTTAATGGCAGCAGACTGTAAATCTGCCGCTCTTTGGAGCTACGGAGGTTCGAATCCTCCCCTGTGCACCAGGATTGCGGGAAGGTATTCTTGAGGGCGCACAGCGAAGCACTGGACAGCAGCATGGCTGAAGCCAATATCCCCGCTTCGCCCGCGGCCAGCCGGCGCAGGATGTGGACGGCGCTCGCGATTCTGGCGGCGCTCGGGGTACTGGCGTGGTTTACCCTTGACGGCACGGCAACGCTGCCGGTAAGGGAATACAGTTTTGGCAGCTTCAACTTTGGCGGCTTCGCGCTGAAGATCCGCTGGATTCCGGAGCTGATCCTGGGGCTGTTTGCTTTCCGCGTGGTGACCGCGAATATGCGGGCGCGGCTGGAAGACAGAGACCGGGAATAGAGATTGCAGGGCTGAGGGTGCTCAGCTGGCAGAGCACTGAGTTGGTAAGCGGAGCGGTTTTTGAGGGCTGATGTAGCTCAGTTGGTAGAGCACTCCCTTGGTAAGGGAGAGGTCACCGGTTCAATCCCGGTCATCAGCTCCAGGTTTGAGCGATCAGCAAACGGCGATCAGGGATCAGCAGCAGCCCCATGCGGCGAGGGCTTGGCTGATCACTCATTACCGACTTCTGATCACTCGCGGTTCAGGCGGGAGTAACTCAGTGGTAGAGTCACAGCCTTCCAAGCTGTTGGTCGCGGGTTCGATTCCCGTCTCCCGCTCCAGAGACTGAGGCGCAGGACGGAGCAGGATGGAGACGATGTTCGAGCAGGCAACGATCCCGGTCCAGGACGAGGCGACCTTCAGCGTGGTGCGGCAGGGCCTGGAGGAGGCGTTTGTCCCCGCCCGGGTGGAACAGTTCCTGCGCGATGTGGCGGGCGCGAGGCTGCGGGTGCGGCAGTTCGAGGCAGTGCTGGCGCGAGGATTTCTGGGAGCGGCCGCGCAGGCGGCGTATGGAAAGCTGGGCGACTCCGACCGCGGGCAGATTCGCGAGCAGTATCTGCGGCGAGTGGAGAAGGTCGCGCCTGAGGTGAGACAGAAGTTTTTCCGGCTTTACGCGGGGTATTAGGCCGCGACGGCTGGTGCGGATTGGCAGCGATTTCAGGATTTTCGAGAGGAAACGCACATGGCGAAGGAGAAGTTTGACCGGTCGAAGCCGCACGTGAACGTGGGGACGATTGGGCACATTGATCACGGGAAGACGACGCTGACGGCGGCGATCACGAAGGTACTGCAGAAGCACAATCCGAAGAACACGTTTCGTTC
>DATJSY010000060.1:0-16747 GCA_035503835.1 Acidobacteriaceae bacterium
CGAGTTCACAGGTTAAAACCGCTGGAGGGCTGAAGCTAGCGCCGTGCAATTTGATCGACTGCTGCATAAATCCCAGGCGCAGACGCCCGTTTTTCAGGCCAATTCGTGCGAAACCAGTGAATTTCACGCCGGATTTAAGTAGTAGCTGACGGTCCAGGCGCTGTTCACGATCTGGTCCTCGTCGATTCGCTGCAACCCGCAGGTGTACTCCCGCTGCGGCGCGCCGTTCACCGTCTCCTCCACCACCCGCGCGTAGCCGGTCGGATTGAGGTCATCGACCAGATGGCGCGTGGTGACGCCGCTGGCCGTCTCCGCCACCCGGTCGCCGTCCCCGTCGCACTGGAGTGTGGCAGCTCCGCCGTTCATCGACACCAGCTCGTTCTGCGAGTCGTACCTGAACGTCCTGCCGCCTGTCTCCGTCACATCTCTCCCGCTCGTTCGTCGTCCCGGATGCCCCTGTATGTGTACGAGAAGCCTGCCGCGACCTCGATTGCAGGGGAGGGGTAAGAACCGGAGTGAACCTCTTTGGTATCCTGCTCATCTTCGCAGCTTCTCCGTCCGTCAGGAGCGAACCATGAAGTTCCTTGCCGTCTTCGCACTGCTTCTGCCTCTTGCTCTGTCCGCGCAGCAGGGCACCACCGCCGCCCAGGCTCCCGATCGCGACACCAGCTACATTGACGCGAACGGCACCGCGCACATCACCCGCGTCGTCCCGCTTCCGCAGGACCTGAGCGCGCAGGCGAGGGCCATGCTGGCGCGGCCCGTCTCCGACGCAAACAGTCCGCAAACCCTCGCCGAGCGACGCCATGGCACTGACGTCTGGCAGGCCCGCGCCGGAGCCGCCTCTCGCGCTGTCTACCCCGTCAACATCGCCACGGGCCGCATCGCCGGTGTGCCCGTGCGCATCATCACCCCGCTCTCCGGCATGAATCCTGATTGCGTTCTCATCAACCTGCACGGCGGCGGATTCAATTCCGACTCCGGCTCCCTGACCGAGACCATCCCCATCGCCAATCTCACCAGGATCAAAGTCGTCGCGGTCCTCTATCGTCTCGCGCCCGAGCATCCCTTCCCCGCTGCCGTCGACGACGCTGTCGCCGTTTACCGCGCGATGCTGAAGACCTATCAGCCCGCGCACATCGCCATCTATGGAACCTCAGCGGGCGCCATCCTCACCGGCGAAGTCGCCGTGAAGCTGAAGAAGCTCGGCCTTCCTCAGCCCGGCGCACTCGGCATCTTCTCCGGCTTCGGCGACTTCAGCCGCGAGGGCGATTCGCAGTCGATGTTCGCGCTGGACGGCCTCTCCGGCCATCTCGATCCGCCCAGCCCAGGCCCGCTGAATCCCCATTACGTCGGCCAGACCAATCCCCGCGATCCCGTTCTCTCCCCGCTCTTCGCCGATCTCCACGGCCTGCCGCAGACGCTCTTCATTTCCAGCGAGCGCGACATGCTCCTCAGCGGTACAACCATCCTCGACCGCGCCTTCCTCCGCGCCGGCGATCAGACCCGGCTCATCGTCTTCGAAGGACTGCCGCATGCCTTCTGGAATAACGTCAGCCTGCCGGAATCCCGCGAGGCCTACGGGTACATGGCGCAGTTTTTCACAAGAAACCTCAACCACTAACCCGCTGCGTCTGCGACGATAGTCCGAACAGCCCCATGCAGATACTCGACCTGCTTTTTGGCCAGCCTCTGCCCACGTCGGAAGAACGCGCCGAGCATATCGGCCCCGCCGCCGGCATTCCCATCTTCGGACTGGACGCGCTCAGCTCCGCCGCGTACGGCCCGGAAGCCGCGCTGACTCTGCTCATCCCTCTCGGCCTCGCCGGCGTTCACTTCATCGTCCCCATCACCGCGGCCATCCTCGCGCTGCTCGTCATTCTCTACTTCTCCTATTCGCAGACCATCGAAGCCTATCCGCACGGCGGCGGCTCGTTTACCGTCGCCGGCGAGAACCTCGGCTATCGCGCTGGTCTGCTGGCCGCCGCGGCGCTCATGATCGACTACGTCCTGACCGCTGCAGTCGGCATCTCCGCCGGAGTCGGCGCGCTCATCTCGGCGGTACCCTCCCTGCAGCCCCACACCCTCGGGCTTTGCCTGCTGGTGCTGGCTCTGCTCACGATGGTGAACATGCGCGGCGTGCGCGACACGGGTGTGGTCTTCCTCGTACCCACCTATTTCTTCCTCGGCACGCTGCTCATCGTTATTGGTGTCGGCGTGGTGCGCGCCTTCGCCAGTGGAGGCCATCCTGCGCCTGTGATCGCGCCGCCGCATCTGCCCGCCGTCACCGCTGTGGTGAGCTGGTGGCTTCTGCTCAAGGTCTTCTCCAGCGGCTGCACGGCCATGACCGGCGTGGAAGCCGTCAGCAACGGCGTGATGGCTTTCCGCCAGCCCACCACCAAAAACGCCCGGCGTTCCCTCACCGTCATCATCGCCCTGCTGGTGATTCTGCTCGCTGGCATCGCGGCGCTCTGCCGCATCTACCACATCGGCGCTACCGAGCCCGGCAGCTCCCGCTACCGAAGCGTTCTCTCCCAGCTCACCGCCGCGGTTATGGGCCAGGGATGGTTCTACTACCTCACCATCGGCTCCATTCTGCTGGTGCTGGCGCTGTCCGCCAACACCGCCTTCGCCGATTTTCCGCGGCTCACCCGCGCCATCGCCCTGCGCGGCTACCTGCCCCACATTTTCACCTTCCGCGGACGCCGCCTGCTCTATTCCTGGGGAATTTATGTCCTGGTGGGACTCACCGCGGCATTGCTGATCCTCTTCGGAGGCATCACCGATCGCCTGATTCCGCTTTACGCTATCGGCGCTTTCCTGGCCTTCACCCTCTCCCAGACCGGGATGGTCGTTCACTGGAAAAGGAAAGGTGGACACCGCGCAACCGCGCGCATCCTGGTGAACGGCCTGGGTGCACTCGCCACCGGCATGACCACCATCGTTGTCCTGGCCACCAAGTTCGTTGCCGGCGCGTGGGTCACGGCGCTGCTCATCCCCGTCATGATCCTGCTCATGGTGGCTGTGCACCGGCATTATCAGCGCGTGGCCCGGGAAACCGCGTGCCCCGACCCGCTGCAGGTCGCCAACATCCATCCACCCCTGGTCATTATCCCCATGGAACGCTGGAGCCGCATCTCCGCCAAGGCCA
Organism: Acidobacteriaceae bacterium; assembly: GCA_035503835.1. Classification (GTDB taxonomy): domain Bacteria; phylum Acidobacteriota; class Terriglobia; order Terriglobales; family Acidobacteriaceae; genus Palsa-343. Next base: position 3,152 of record DATJSY010000060.1, read on the forward strand.
TCCGCTTTGCCATGTCCATCTCGCCGGACCTGCGGATCGTTCACATCGACTCGCCGGACATTGAGCATGGCAAGGACGAACTGGCGCTGATCTGGCAGGAGAAGATTGCTGCGCCCCTGCGCGCGGCCGGGCTCCCGGAGCCGAAGCTGGTGCGTCTGCAGTCGCCCTACCGCCTGATCCTGACACCCATCATCGACTATGTGCTCGCCGAAGAGAAAAGCAACGGCGACCGGCACATTGCCGTGCTCGTGCCGGAGCTCATCGTGCGCCACTGGTGGGAAACTCTGCTCCACAACCAGCGTTCCAGCCTGCTCAAGCTGCTGCTCCTGGTGCGCGGCAATCAGCGCATTGTGGTCATCAATATTCCCTGGTACCAACGCTGAGCGACCCCCGCATGGCAGAACCGGCCACCCGGAAAAAAGGCAGCCCTTTGGGGCTGCCTCAAAGCACTGCAAAACGTATTCGTGCATACTGAAGGAGAAATCAGAAACCTCACACCGCCATCCGCTCCAGTTCCTGGGGCTGCAGCACGGTCAGCGCCGCGCCCCGGATCGAAATCAGCTGGTCTCGTTTGAGCTGCCCGAGCACGCGAGTCACCGTCTCGCGGGTCGTGGCCGTCATCGAGGCAATCTCCTCATGCGTCAGGGTCATCGTGCAGCGGCCCTGCCGGGTGTTGGGGACAGCCTGCTCCCGCGTCCACTCCAGCAGCAGGCCGGCCACCCGGCCCGAAGCTGTCGCCGGCAGCGCCAGCCGCCGAACTTCCGAGAACGCCGCCTTGTATTCCTGCGCGACCGCGCGCGCGGCCCGCATGCTGGCATCGGGGTTACGATCCAGAAAGTCGAGCAGCGCCTGCCGGCGGATGGTTTTCAGCCGGCACGGCTCCACGGTTTCCGCAGTCACTTCATACGGCTGGTTGGCCAGCGCCGCGGAGAGACCCAGCACTTCGCCCGCCCGGGCGATCTTCAGGATCAGCGTGCGGCCTTCGCGGCTGGTCGCCGACAGCTTCACGCGGCCCGAGCACAGTACGTGCACCGAACCGCAGTTGTCGCCCTCGCGGAAGATCACGCCGCCGCTGCCAAACTGCACGAGGGTTCCGATGGAATCGAATTTCTCCAGCGCCGAGGTTTCCATGCTGCAGAAAAGGTGCTTGCCGCGGGCCGGGCAGTCCAGACATCCCTGATTTCTTTCCATTGTGCGATCTCCTGGGGAACTTGCCCGCAGATAGAGCACGCCTCGTGCCAAACTCACCCGCATCGGCATGTGATTGATATCACGATTCCTTGTGCGCCAGCACACACAGCGGACCCTCTGCGTACTGCCTGCGTCCTGCGCCACCCCACATGCGCCCGCTGCGTGCTTTGGCGCAGCAGACGCAAAATGGGCGATCGGCTACAGTTTTCCCGCGGCAGCCCGCTGCGCCTCTTCTTCCGCGCTCTGCTCCTCCGCGCCGAAAAGCAGGGCGTCCACCACGTCGGCCGCGCCATAACTGGCGCCACCCTCGGGCAGAAACCGCGCCCCCACCGCGAGATCGTCGCCCGCCGTCACCAGCGGCGGCTCCACGCGATGGCCGCAACGCACCTGCTGGTGGCCGATGTTGGCCATCAACGCGTTGGACAGGCATTTCCGCCCTACCGCATCTTCCGCGACACCGCCCTTGGCGAGATACACCGAAAGCGGCTCGGCAGGGCACCGGTACGCAATCTGCCCATCCTCGCCGCGATACAGCTCGCGCAGAAAGCCGAGGTCGCAGATGCGCGGCCGCGTCCGAACACGTGCCCTCCAGCTGGGCCACCTTGAATGGAAATCCAGCCGGCGACGCCAGAGGATCAGTGAAAACCTGCACTTCGCCACGCTGCGCCTTGTCCAGCAGCGCCTGTTTCAGGTCATCGCGCAGCGCGGATTCCCGCGTGAACGCAAACGCCGTGCCTACCTGCACGCCCGCGGCTCCCGCTGCCAGAGCCTCACGCACCTTCTGAGCGGATCCGCAGCCACCCGCCAGCCAGAAGGCCGCGCCCAGCTCGCGAATCCTGCCGAGGTCGATCGCATCCCGCTCGCCGTAGACTGGCTCCCCGTGCGCGTCCAGCTGCAGCTTGCCGCGGGGCGGCGCATTGTGCCCGCCCGCTGTCCGCGTTTCAATCACCAGCCCATCCACTTTGCCGTTCGCCTTGCGCAGCATGGTCGCCGCCAGCGTGCTGGAGGAAACGATGGCCAGAAACGCCGGCCGCCGCAGCGGCGCCAGTTCGCGCTCCATGAATTCTCTCGGATCGAAGCGCCTGGTCGTATCGTCGCCTTCGCGCGCGCCGCTCACGCGCAGCGCGTACTCCGCGGCCTCGTGCTCCGCCAGCTGGTCCAGCACCCCCGGCACGCGCAGCGGAATACCCGCGCCCATCAGCACGTACCCACCCCGGCCAGCATCGCTCCATACATCGAGGGCAGAAGCGGAATCTGAATTTTCTCCAGATAGTTGATGCCCACCGAATTTCCGTGCCCCGCCCACGCCAGGAACACCTCGATGAAGCTGCTCGCCATGCACAGTTCCGTCAGCTCGCGCGGCTCGTCCTTCGCATGCATAGGCTGGGGGCGATAAGCAGCCGTTGCGCCCTTGCCGCCGGGGACGTAATACTCGCGCCAGATGCGCTCCGCCATCGCCGGGAAAAAAACGCGTCGAGACCGCGGCGCATGTGGCCGCCTGGATCGCCGTCCTGCAGCCGCCGAACCAGGATCTCATCCAGCGCCGTGCCCGACACCACGCCCAGTTGACCCATCCGGGAGACCGCCCGCGCCAGCCGCCAGCTGGACACGCCTGCGCCCATCCCGCCCTGAATAATGACTGGATATTTGTGCACTCTGCTCTGATAGTTGCATCCCTGGCGCCATCGAGGATGTCGCAGTTATGTATTTCTCCCGCGGACCGGCCCATTTCGGAAACCTTAGTACCGTATTCGGACACCGGCTGCCTGAAGCACAGACGGCTGCTCCGATTTGAACTCCGGAGCAAACCTTACATTGCGTTTCCCATCCGATTGCAAAGAAGCGCCCCAACGCGGCGCTCTCCGGAAAGAGGTTTCCTGTGTGGTTAGCACTTGCGCTGCTGTTTCTCATCGCCTGGTTGATCGCCTATCTCGCTTTCCATATCGTCTTCGCGGCGATTCACATTCTGCTGGGGCTCGTCATCATTTTCCTGATCATTCACTTCTTCCGCAGAGCGGGGAGCCGCGCTTAGACGACAGGCACCAACTGCCGGCGTGACCTTCTTTCGAGAGTCCTAGCCTATCGGCGAAACCGGGGGCGGCAGACGGACGTGCGTCGAGAGCCCGCGTGAAGTTCGCAATCCTGTTGCAATAGGCGATCAACAATGCAAACCCAACGGCCAATATCAGATGTTTCAGCAGCGCGACCGGGACGAGAACGCAGCTATCGCAAATACACATCCCTGTTCCGACACCCTTGGATTGCTTGAGGCCCCGGCAAGGAATTCCGACCCTCTTGAACTCGATTTCGAGTGAATCTGCAACGTTCAGCACAACAAAAAATTGCCACACCAGGCCGAACAGCGGAATCAGCGTAAGCCAGACCTTCCCCGGGGTCATCGTTCTGGAGGCAGGCGCGCATTTCCTCAGCGCGTTCTGTAGTATCCCCGGAAAATAGATCATTGCCACCGGACCGGCCGCATAAAAGATGACCAGTGCCATGATGGGCAGGGGGTTATCCATAGCTCTCCCGAAACCAACGATAGAAAGACACGCTGAGTCTATGCAGCGTCGCCCATGGTGTCCACGAAAATGGCGCGCCGCGCGGCGTTGGCAGTAGGTCCGCAATCCCCCATCCAGTAAGATGGAAGCGCTATCCCCGCGCTCCCTATGGATCTTTCCATCGTCATCCTCGACGACAATCCCGGCAGCCTGGAATTGCTATCCACCGCACTCTCCCGCGAGGGTGTCGCGATCCACACCGCGTCGCGCCCCACCGAAGCTCTCGATCTCATCCGCCGCATCCGTCCGCAGCTCGTCCTCACCGACCTCGTCATGCCGGAAATGTCCGGCCTCGAGGTGCTCAGCCGCGTCATGGAGTTCGCGCCCGCCACCGACGTCGTCCTGATGACCGCGCACTACACCACGGAGACCGCCGTCGAAGCCATCCGCAAGGGCGCGGCCGATTATCTGGAGAAGCCCATCCGCCTGGCTCTGCTGCGTGAGCGCGTCGGCCGCCTCATCGAAGACACCCGCCGCCGCCTGGCCGCCGGCACCGAATCCGAGTTCGAAGGCCTCATCGGCAACAGCGCGCCCATGGCGGGGCTCTTCGCGCGCATCCGCCGCATCGCGCCGCATTACCGTTCCGCGCTCATCCAGGGCGCCACCGGCACCGGCAAGGACCTCGTGGCTCGCGCGCTCCACGCCCGCAGCGGTGTCAAAGGCCAGTACGTCGTCCTCAACTGCTCCGCCGTCGTCGAGACCCTTTTCGAAAGCGAGCTCTTCGGTCACGTCAAAGGGGCTTTCACCGGCGCGGATCGAGACAAGCCCGGCCTCTTTGAAGCCGCCACTGAAGGCACTCTTTTTCTCGACGAGATCGGCGACATGCCGCTCTCCACCCAGGCCAAACTGCTGCGCGCTTTGCAGAACCAGGAGATTCAGCGCGTCGGCTCGCTCCAGACCCGCAAGGTCAACGTCCGCGTCATCGCCGCCACGCATCGCAACCTGCGCCAGGCTGTCGCTGACCGTCAGTTCCGCGAAGACCTTTATTACCGCCTCACCATGATCGAGATTCCCGTGCCCTCGCTCGCCGAGCGTAAAGAAGATCTCCCGCTCCTCATCCGCCATTTCATCGATCGTTTCGCCCGCGAGTACGGAAAGCCGATCCGCAGCGTCACTCCTCGCGCGCGCCTCGCCCTCGAGCGCCACTCCTGGCCCGGCAACGTGCGTGAGCTGGAGAACGCTCTCGGCCACGCCTGCATGATGGCCGAGGGCGCGGAGGTCGACGTCGCCGATCTGCCTCCATCCGTCCTGATCGGAGCGACACCAACCACGGTCGCCTCTCCTCCGAGCGCCGCACCCGCCAGCTCTGCCGACCCGGCCACCGGCGCAGCCTGCGACGCGGCCGGTCAGGCCTCCGCCGCCGGCGAGGCTTCCCTCGCCGAGCACGAGCGCCAGATGGTCGTCTCTGCCCTCGAACGCGCGCACGGCAATCAGTCCCAGGCCGCCCGCGCCCTCGGCATCGGCCGCGACGCCCTCCGTTACAAGATGAAGAAATACGGGCTTTTATAGCCGCGACGACGGCAATGTACATAATGAACCTATCGGCTTGTACATCCTGTGCTATCCTCTGTGTATGGCTATTCCCATCTCCCGGTTCCGGCGCGAAATCTTCGACCTCGTCAACCGCGCGGCCAGGGGTGAGGAGGTTTCCTTTACCCATAAAGGACGCCTTTTCCGCGTTCAGCCCGAAGTTCCGCCCGCTACGCGCCTCGAACGCCTCACACCGCTGCGGGTTGTTAATCCCGTGTCAGGCGGACTGGATCAGAAAGACTGGCAGCAGGAGATGATCCAGGCGTGGGAACGCGACTGGGCTGACCTGTGATCACCTATCTGGATACGAACGTGGCCGTGTGGCTGGCCGAGGGCAATCGTCAGCGCATCGGGCTCGCGGGCCGCGGCCGCATCGAGAGCGACGACCTGCTCCTCTCACCCATGGTCCTCATGGAGCTGGAGTATCTGCTCGAAATCCAGCGGATTCTCCTGCCCGCTCGCGATCTGCTCACCAAGCTCGCCCATGAGATCGGCGTGCGCGTCTGTGGCCTGGATTTTCCTTCCATCGTCGACGCCGCACTCGATGAAAAGTGGACGCGCGATCCCTTCGATCGCATCATCGTCGCCCAGGCCAAGGCGAATGGTCTTGCATGGCTGGTTTCCGCCGATACGGAAATCCAGAGTCACTATCCGCGGACGGTCTGGTAGCGGCTAATCAATCTGTCGGCGCGTCGCCCAGCAGCCTCGCCACCGTCTCCCTCAACAGATCCGGCCCCGCCGGCTTGGACAGATAATCCGTGAATCCCGCCGCCAGGATCTTCTCCCGGTCCCCCCGCATCGCGCTCGCCGTCAGCGCCAGAATTGGCAGCGTCCGGAAGCGTTCTTCCCGCCGCAGCTCAGCCAGCACGCCGTAACCATCCAGCCGCGGCATCTGCAGGTCCAGCAGGATCAAATCCGGAGTGTCCGCGCGCGCCCTCTCCAGCGCTTCCAGCCCGTCTTCTGCCTCGATGACCTCATACCCGGCACGCCCCATCACCAGACGCAGCAGCTCACGGCTGCTGGCGCGGTCGTCGGCAATCAGAATTCGCCGTTTTCGGGCAAGCTCGGTCATCGGGGTTCCGCCGCCACGAAAGGTCCACTGCTCTCGTTGAATTGGCTCAACCTGGGAAGGCTCAGGATACGCCCGCCGCTTCCGCCACGGGAAGCGTGAAGCTGAACTGGCTGCCCTGCCCCGGCGCGCTCACCACTTCCATCCAGCCGCCGTGCATCTGCACCAGCTCTTTGGTGATTGACAATCCCAGCCCCGTGCCTTCGCGCACCCCGCGCGTCGTGTTCCCCACCTGGTAGAACTTGTCGAAGATGTTCTCCTGCTCGTCCGGCGGAATTCCGATGCCGGTGTCGCCCACGGTGACCCGCGCAAATCCGCTCTCCTCGACCGTCTCGATCCACACCATCCCGCCCTCCGGCGTGAATTTCACCGCGTTGCTCAGCAGGTTGTAGAGCATCTCCTTCACCCGCAGCGGATCGGCGTCCACTTCGCATCGCGCCTGCCCACGCTCCTCCAGCCGGATGCTCTTGGCCACCGCGCCCGGCCGGATCGCCGCCAGCGCTTCGCCAATGCTGCGCTCCAGCGGATACCGCTCCCGCCGCAGCACCAGTTGTCCCGCCTCGATCCTGCTCAGGTCCAGCACATCGTTGATCAGCTCCAGCAAATGCCCGGAGTCGTTGTGAATGTGCTCCACAAACCGTTTCTGCGTCTCGTTCAGCGGACCTTCAGCTTCCTCCTGCAGCAGCTCGGCGAAGCCGATGATGGTGTGCAGCGGCGTGCGCAGCTCGTGGCTCATGCTGGCCAGAAACTCGCTCTTCAGCCGATTCGCCCGCTCGATTTCCAGGTTGCGCGCTTCCAGATCGCTCGTGTACTGCGACTGCAGTCGCCGAACTTCCTGCTCCGAGCGTTTGCGCTCGGTTACGTCGCGAATCACCGCCGTCACGTGCATGCCGCTCTCCGTCTGGATCGGACTCAGGCTGATCTCCACCGGAAACAGCGACCCATCCCGCCGCCGCGCATGCAGCTCCAGCCCGCTGCCCATCGGCCGCGTCCGCGGATGTTCCAGGTAGCTGTCGCGGTGCCGGTAATGCCGGAGCCGCACCGCATCGGGTACCAGGAGATCCACCGACTGCCCCACCAGCTCGTCGCGGCGGTAGCCGAACATCTCTTCGGCAATCCGATTCACCAGGACGATCTGGCCCTCCGCCGAAACTTCCACAATGGCATCCGGCGCCGCCTCCAGCAATTGCCGGAAACGCCGCTCCAGCCGTGTCTGTTCTTCCAGCGCCAGCCGCTGCTGCCGCTCCGACAGGTCGACGTTCGTTTCCAGCACGTGCGGCTCGGCCACGCCCAGCTCCCGCGTCCACCGGCTCAGGACGCTCACCGTGCGCCCCGCCCGCGTCCGGTGCCGCAGTTCGCCTTCCCAGTGGCCCTCGGCCTCCAGACCTTTCGCAATCGCCTCCACCGGCTGCGGAAAGACAGTCTGCAGCAGTTCATGGGTCACGCGCCCCCGCGCTTCCGCCGCCGTCCACCCGTACAGCCGCTCCGCTCCTTTGTTCCACGAAACGATCCGGTCCCGCGGATCACGTACGATCATCGGCTCGTACGCCTGATCCAGCAGCTGCGCCTGCCGCCGCGTCTGTTCCTCGCGCTCCCGCTGCTCCGTAATGTCGCGCGCGATCTTGGAGACGCCGATCACCTTCCCCGACGTGTCGCGAACCGGCGAAAGCGTCAGCGAAACCACCAGCCGCCGCCCGCTCCTGTGCCGCCGCAGCGTCTCGTGGTGTTCCACCACCTCTTCTTCCCGCACCTTCCGCAGCAGCTCCCGCATATCGTCCTGATACCCAGGCCACGCCAGCATCGTGATGGGCTTCCCGATCACTTCGTCCGCCGTGTACCCGAAGACCATCTCCGCACCCCGGTTCCACGTCGTGATCTCCCCTTCGAGCGATTCGCTGATGATGGCGTCGTGCGATGACTCGACAATGGCCGCCAGCCGCTGCCGCGTCTCCTCTGCCTGACGCCGCGCCGTGATGTCCCGGCTCACGCTGGCGAACCCCAGCAATTGCCCATACGCGCCGAAGATTCCGAAGGCCCGCAGGTCCACCGTGATCGGCGCTCCCGTCCGCGCGTGCCGCAGCCGGAATTCTCCGAACCAGGGATCCCCCCGCAGCAGCGCAGGCAGAATCTCCGCGTCGAAAAGGTCGCGCTGGCCCGCGAAATCCGCCTCGAATACCGGGTAGTTCCGCACCGCCTCGTGCTCGCCCAGTCCCAGCAGCTCGCGCCCCGCGCGGTTGATGAAGACCGTCTTCATCGATGCGTCCGTCAGGCTCACTGCGTCCGGCGTGTTCTCCACAATCGCCAGCAGCCGCCGCTGGCTTTCCCCGGTCTGCCGTTCCGCGGTAATGTCGCGCCACACCACCAGAGCGCTCTGCACCTCGCCGTGCGCGTCGAAGATCGGCCGCGCCCGCGCCGCCGTCCAGTAGCCCTCCGCCGCTCCCGGCGGACACACATACATCTCGGATTCCGTCGTCTGCCCGCGCAGCGCCAGTGCGCCCGGCAGTTCCTCAGCCGGCCACGGTGTGCGCCGGTCCGGCAGATAAATCCCGAACGCCTCGCTCCACTGCGCCACCGGAGGCCCCTCGGGCGCAATGCCGTACAGACGCTCCGCCGCGGCATTCGCAAACTGCACGCATCCCTGGCGATCCAGCACCACCATCGCTTCGTCCAGGTTATCCACCAGCGCCCGCAGCACATCCACGCGCGGCCCGGCGGAAATGGCGGCGGTGGCGCGCGGCTTCCCGCTCGCGCTCTTCGCGGGCGCTGCTTTCCTGCGGGGAACTTTGGAGCGACCGGAACTGGGTTTCATGGTTGGGGTAACCAGATAAGTGTAGCCGCGCCCCGCTGCCGCTGCACCTGCGCGATTTAGCGCAGATCCTCCGCCCCTGGCGCGAGCTGGCGCATCCGCGCAACGCGTTTTCCACCAATAAGTGTCCAAAACGCGGGACTTTCATCGATTCCGCACAGTGGCCCGCCGCTTGCTTTCACCTCGGTGTTCCCTGGAGTTTGCACCGTGGATATCACCCTGCAGTACACCGAAGGCGCCCGCTTCATAGCCGAGGCGCGCCAGCATCGCGTGGTGCTCGACCAGCCCGCCCAGGACGGAGCCACCGACCACGGCATGACCCCCGCCGAACTGCTCCTCGCCGCTCTCGGCGGCTGTGTCGGCCAGTACGTCGCCCAATACCTCAGCCTGCGCGGACTTCCCGCCAAAGGTCTGCTCGTCCGCGTCGAAGCCAAACCGTCGGCGCGCCCGTTACGAATAAAGGATTTTGAGGTGGAAGTCGTGGTCCCCGGACTCACCGAGCCTCAGCTCCGCGCCCTGCAGAAATCTTTCCCCGCCGGCCTCGTCCAGAACGCCATCAGCCTTGAAAACTCCTTCCGCGTCTCCGCCGTCTCCATGCACTCCGGCGATGTCGACCTCTGAAGTCTGAACACGGTGACCCTGATCACCGACACCCGCGCAACCGGGTCTTAGTCTCTCTGCATGACTCCGAAGAGCCTGGCCGATGTGCCTTCGTCGCCTGGCTCGCCCCAGGTCATTCTCCTCGCCACGGACTTTTGCGCACCCGCCCGCTGCGCCCTGGCCTGCGCTCGCCAGATCGCGCGCCTGCGCCGCGCTTCCGTCCGCGCTCTGCATGTCCTCGATCTCACCGGTGCGGCTCACGGCGAACGCCCGCCTTTTTCCGTCGTGCACGATTCCGCCGCGTCCCAGCTCCGCGAAATTCGCCGAGAGCTCCGCCTCGCCGGCGTGTCGGAATCCGCCACCCTCGTCGCTGCCGGACGCCCTGCGCGCGCCATCCGCCAGACCGCCGAGCACTACCAGCCCGCGCTGCTGATTCTCGGCCTCAACGGTTCCCGCAGCCGCAAATCCACCGCCCTCGGCACCACCGCCAGGGCCCTCCTCGCCGATGCGCCCTGCCCGATTCTCACCGTCGCTCCCCCTTGCCCGGACAGAACGGCTTCCCGCGCCCAGCCCTTCGCGCGCCCTCTCCTCATCACAGATACCGATCCGAGAACCTTCCGCGCCGCGCTCGCCGCCTGGCCGGAAACCGCTGCCCTCATGCGTATTGTCCTGCCGCCGGGCGCCGCTGAGCACGCCCCTGAGGCGCCGCGCGCTCCCACGCTTCGATTCCCCGGCGCTGCGCGCGCCCTGCTCCACGAAGCCGCCGACTCCCGCGCCGGCATCGTCGTCCTGGCTCTTCGCGCTGGCGGCTATCTCGACTCCTTCGCCACCGGCAGCTTCGCCCACGCCATCCTCACGAAAGCCCACTGCCCGGTGCTCACCGTCCGCTGCTGATCGCCACCCTCAGTCCCGGCTGTTGATCTTCGCCAGCAACCGCAGCATCTCCAGATACAGCCACACCAGCGTCACCATCAGCCCGAACGCGCCATACCATTCCATGTACTTCGGCGCATCCATCTGCACCCCGCGCTCGATGAAATCGAAGTCCAGCACCAGGTTCAGCGATGCCACCACCACAATCACCAGGCTCACCCCGATCCCGATCGGCCCCGAACCGTTGATCACGGCAAAGTGGATCCCGAAGAACCCCAGCACCATCTCCGCGATATAGAAGAGGAAGATCGCCCCCGTCGCCGCCACCACTCCGAGCCGAAACTTCGCCGTCACCTTAATAATCCCCGACCGGTAGGCCATCAGCAGCACCAGCAGCGTCCCAAACGTCAGACTCACCGCCTCGATGGCGATCCCTGGCCACCGCGCATTCAGCGCCGCCGAAATCCCGCCCAGCGCCAGCCCTTCCAGCAGCGCGTAAACCGGAGCCGTTACCGGCGACCACTCCTTCCTGAACACGGTCACCAGCGCGAACACCAGCCCGCCCAGCGTCCCCACCCACAGCAGCGTCATCACCGCCGCCATCTGCCCCTCGAGGAAGTCGTGCCACGTCCACGCCGCCCCCGCCATGGCGCACAGCAGCAGGATTCCGGTCTTGTTCACCGTTCCCGCCAGCGTCATCGGCACTCCAGGCGAGCCGGCCACTCCGCTGAACGCTTTGTCGCTCAACGCCGGATTCGACGTCCTCATCAGTTGCGCCATTCCTCTCTCCTCAGAACACATTGACCCCGCGCAGTACGAACGCAGGAAGGCTGTCCCCATCATAGACGGCAAGCTGCGCTTCGCCCATCTGCACTGCGCCCTCGAGGAGAGCGCGCACTGCTTTCGACGCGGCGTGATATTCATCACAGCCGGCCGTCTCCCGGAAACCCTATGGTTTAGCCTGCGATCGCCTGTGCGCCACTTCATTGCAGGCGACTGCGCCAGGGTTGGCGGATCTGTGCGGCACGGTCTGAGCGCAGCCTGCTGATCCCCATCGGGAAGCCCGGTTTCAGCCCCGGGAAATCAAGCTTGTCTATCGGCGCCTGCTCAGGGATTCATGAGATGCCGCCGAGCAAAGGAGAGAACCAATAATGGCTACAGCCATTACTCAGTCTTCATCCATCCATGACGCGCTCGATGTCCTCCTCACCTCGGGCGTCCAGCCAAGATACGACAACTACATCGGAGGCAAATTTGTACCGCCGACCACTGGACGGTACTTTACGAGCTACAGCCCGATCAACTCGGAACCCATCTGTGAATTTGCACGCTCCGGGGCAGCCGACGTCGAACTGGCCCTCGATGCGGCACATGCTGCCAGGGAAGAGTGGGGCCATACCTCTCCGGCTGCTCGCTCCGCCGCGCTCCTGAAGATTGCTGATGTGCTGGAGCAGAATCTCGAAACCCTGGCGCTCGCCGAAACCCTCGACAACGGCAAGCCCATCCGCGAAACCCGCAATGCGGATGTTCCCCTGGTCATCGATCACTTCCGTTACTTCGCCGCCTGCATCCGCGCCGAAGAAGGCGCGCTCTGCGAGCTGGACAAAGACACAGTCGCCTATCACTTCAAAGAGCCACTGGGCGTCGTCGGCCAGATCATTCCCTGGAACTTCCCGCTGTTGATGGCCGCCTGGAAGCTGGCTCCCGCCGTCGGCGCCGGCAACTGCGTTGTCATCAAGCCGGCGTCGAACACGCCGCTGAGCATCATGATTCTTGCGCAGCTGGTCGGCGAGCTGCTGCCTCCCGGCGTGCTGAATGTGATCAGCGGTCCGGGTGGAGAAATGGGCAAGGCGCTCGCGTCCAACAGGCGCATCGCCAAGATCGCCTTCACCGGAGAAACCACGACTGGCCGGCTCATCATGCAGTATGCATCGGAGCCGATCATCCCGCAGACGCTGGAACTGGGCGGCAAGTCGCCGAACATCTTCTTCGCCGACGTGATGGACGCCGACGACGATTTCCTGGACAAGGCGCTCGAGGGCTTCGCCCTGTTTGCCTTCAACAAGGGAGAAGTCTGCACCTGCCCGTCCCGCGCGCTGGTTCAGGAATCGATCTACGACAAGTTCATGGAACGCGCCATCGCCCGCGTGGAAAGGATCAGGGTTGGCAACTCGCTTCTCCCTGCCACACAAATGGGGCCGCAGGTGTCGAAGGATCAGATGAACTCGATCCTGAACTACATCCGGATTGGCAAAGAGGAAGGCGCAAAGTGTCTCACCGGCGGCGAGCGCGCGCACCTCGGCGGCGACCTGGAGAACGGCTACTTCCTGCAACCCACCGTTTTTTCCGGCCATAACAAAATGCGCATTTTCCAGGAAGAGATCTTCGGGCCGGTACTTTCCGTCACGAAGTTCAAAACCATCGACGAAGCCATCGAGATCGGCAACGACACGGTCTACGGCCTGGGCTCAGGCGTCTGGTCGCGGAATGTCCATAACCTGTTCCGCGTCGGCCGGGAGATCAAAGCGGGCCGGTGCTGGACCAACTGCTACCACATGTATCCCGCGGGCGCGGCGTTCGGGGGATACAAGGAATCCGGGTACGGCCGGGAAACGCACAAGATCATCCTCGACCACTATCAGCAGACCAAGAACATGCTGGTCAGCTACAGCACCAAAGCCATGGGTTTCTTTTAAATCGGCTTTGTCCTGCCCGCAGGGCCGGCGGAGGAACGCCGCCCTGCGGACTTACTCCCGGAATTCAGCCCCGGCAACCGTTCCGGGATTTTCATCGCAATGGAGAGCATCGATGGCAAAATCAATGAAACCTGAATAATGCACAACTTGCCCATGAGCGCGGGAGAAGCCCATTGAATCGCGGCTGGTTATAGTTTTTCGACTCTCGCGTTTCCTCGTTTCCAGGAAAGTTTCTGAGTCGTCGCAGTAAGTCGTTAACTGGAAAGCCCT
>DATJSY010000061.1:0-30971 GCA_035503835.1 Acidobacteriaceae bacterium
CGGCGAGCGTTTGCTACCAATCGCTACCAACGTCCCGAAACGGATCGCCGTAAATTGTTGATTTTATGGTGGGCGCAGCAGGATTCGAACCTACGACTTCCACCGTGTGAAGGTGGCACTCTACCGCTGAGTTATGCGCCCTCTCGGGGAGGGTGGAACAAGAGTAAGAGTACCATCCGGGCGAGGCGGGCGTCAGCAGCGTGCCGCTCCCGGGGCCGCGCGGCTCGCCATTGGGCCAGCAGCCGCAGCGTAAAATTGGGCAGGCACGTATGGCCCTGCGCGATCCGCTGCATTCCGGTGAACCTAAGGACGAGCCAGGCCCGGTGGATCGGGACGAGGTCGATCCAGCCGCCCAGCCCGGCGGCGCCGACGACCAGGCCCCGGACGACGATGAGGGAAAAAGATCGGCGCAACCTGACGACCCGGATGGGGTTAACAGGGATATGGCAACCGTGGCTCTGGACCAGGGGTTGTTGGAAGCCGGCCGCAGGGCGCGCAGCGGCGTCTCGCGGGTGAATTGTGCAGCCGGCGCCGTGGACTGGCGGGCGATGAGCGACGCGGAGATCATGCTCCGCGTACGCCAGGGCGACGACTCGGGCTTTGAGTTCCTGATTGAGAAGTACCGGAAGCCGATGGTCAGTTTCATGTACCGCATGGTTCACAACCACGCGGTGGCGGAGGAGCTGGCGCAGGAAGTTTTTCTGCGGGTCTATCGGTCGCGGCAGACCTACCGGGCGGAGGCGAAGTTTTCCACGTGGCTGTACCGGATTGCGACCAACCTGGGCGTGAATCACGCCCGCGATACCCGGCACGAGCGCGCGGCGCAGAATGTGTTTCTGGACCAGCCGGACCCGGAGACGGGCACCACCCCGGATGTGGCGGACAGCCGGCCAGGTGCTGAAGAGGAGCTGGTGCGGGAAGAGCGGATGAGTGCCATCCGGAAACACGTGATGGCGCTGCCCGAGCGGCAGAGAACAGCCGTGCTGATGCACAAGTATCAGGGGCTGGATTACAAGGAGATTGGCGCTGTCCTGCACCTGAGCGAGTCGGCAACGAAGTCGCTGCTGTTTCGTGCGTATCAGACGCTGCGCGGAAGACTGAAGGAATTTGTCGAGATGAATTAGGGCCGCGGGGCGCGGCCGGGATCATTGAGGTACCTGGTATGATCTGCCGGAAAGCGAGAGCGAGTTTGCCGGAGATGCTGTTGGCTCCGGCGACGGTGGGGGACGAGGCGCGGGAGCACTTGAAGGTCTGCGCGGAGTGCGCGCGGGAGCTGCGGGAGCTGCAGGCGACGATGGCCGTGCTGGACGGGTGGGCCGCGCCGGAGGTTTCTCCCTGGTTCGACGGGCGGCTGCAGGCGCGTCTGCGGGAAGAGCGGGCCGCCGCGCCGGCGGGATGGCGGGAGCGGCTGCGGGCGCGGACGCTGTTCGGAGATAGGGTCAATCTGCGACCGCTGACGGCAGCAGCGCTCGCACTGATGATCGCGGTGGGGGGCGGAATTTACGAAGGATTCACGGCCCCGCAGCCTGTGGCCACGCCGACCCAGACGGCTTCGCCGGTAATTCGGGACCTGCAATCGCTGGACGATAACGCACTGGTCTTCCAGGAATTGAACGCGCTGGACCAGGATGCAGGCAGCAAGAGCGCGACGGCGGCGGGCAACAGCCTGTAGTGAGCGTCCGGGTGTTTTGGGGCGGGCGAAGGCTGGAATGAGGAACATGGCCGGCCCGGCAACAAGTTTTGCCTTCGGGGAGAGGACGATGAATTCCCGAATCAGGAACAGGACGGGGAGCCGCAGCTGGCGGCTCCGGGGCGGGCTCGCGTCCGTGCTGGCGTCCGTGCTGGTTCTGACGTTGCTGATCCCCGCGGCTCCGGCGTGGGCAGCGCGTGGAGGGTTTGGCAGGGGATGGCAGGGACACGGGCAAGGCGCCCGAGCGGAGCGGCCCGCGGCGGCCAGACCGGCCTGGAGGCAGAGCCGGCCCGTCGCCCGGCGCGGCATGCGGGCCGCGCCCGGAACAAAGAACGGTCCGGGCAGGGGCCCAGCGCCCTCAATGCGCCCTGGCCAGCAGCATCTGTCGCAGTGGCTGGCCCAACACCAGAATCTGAGTTCTGCGCAGCAGGAAAACCTGCTGCGCCGCGAGCCGGGCTTCAATCGCCTGACGCCGGATCAGCAGCGGCGCGTGCTCAACCAGCTGCACAACCTGGATGCCCATCCCTTCGCTTTTCGTGAGCGCACGGCGGAGCGGCAGGAGGCCTTCGAGCGGCTCTCTCCGGAAGGCAAGCAGGACGTGCGCGCCGCTGCCCAGGCCTTTCGCCAGATGCCGCCGAATCGCAAGGCCATGGTCAGCCGCGCCTTCAATGTCCTGCGCCAGCTGCCCCCGGATCAGCGGCAGGAGATCCTGGATTCGGCGCGCTTCACGCACACGTTTACGCCCCAGGAACGGCATGTGATGGGCAGCCTGCTCTCGATTGAGCCGTACCAAAAGAGCGGCAATTAAGCCCTTCGGCCGAGCCGCCGTCGCCGACCCTACTTGCGGAACAGATTGCGGGCGAGAAACAGCACATTGGCGGGGCGCTCCGCCAACCGGCGCATGAAGTAGGGATACCACTCATCGCCAAAGGGAACGTACACCCGGACGCTGTATCCTTCACCGATCAGCGACCTCTGCAGGTCGCGGCGGATTCCGTAGAGCATCTGAAATTCGAAGGCGCAGGGGGGAATCCCCTCGGCGCGGGCGAAGTCCTTAGTGGCGGCGATCATGACCGGATCATGGGTCGCGATGCCGTGGAAAATGCCACTTTTCAGCAGTATCTTCATCAGGGCCACGAAGTTTGCGTCGACGTCCCTTTTGCCGGGGAAGGCGAGGTCGGGCGGTTCTTTGTAGGCGCCTTTGCACAGGCGGATGCGGATGCCATCCGCGAGCAGCCCGGCAATGTCGTCGGCGCTGCGGCGGAGATAGGCCTGAATGACGATGCCCACGCGGCCCTGGTTTTCGGGGGCGGCATGCAGCAGGCGGACCAGATCGATGGTCGCCTGCGTATAGCCGGTGCCCTCCATGTCGACGCGGACGAAGTTGTTCGTTTCGGCAGCATGGCGAACCAGTCCGGCAACATTCTTCCGGGCCAGGGCGGGGTCGAGATCCATGCCCATCTGGGTAAGCTTCAGGCTGACATTGGCATTCAGGCCGGAGGGGGCGATGGCATCCATAAGCGAGTGGTAAATCTGAGCCGCCTGGCCGGCCTGGCCGGCGCTGGAGACGTTCTCGCCCAGATGGTCGAGAGTGACGGAAAGTCCCTGCTGGTGCAAGGCAGTGGCCGCGGTGATCACGTCTTCTGTGCGGAAGCCCGCGACAAAGCGGGCGGACATCCGGCGCCCCGGAGTGGAGCGTTCCACGAACCGGCGAAGCAGAGAATTGCCGGAAAGAGCAATGAATGCGGATCGCAGAATGGACATCGAACCCCGATTCGGAACAAACGTTCATTCTTGCACAGGACTTTGATAACGCGCAGAAATTCACAGGTAATTGTCGACGGAGGGTACCACGCAGGATGAAAATAGGAACTGGTGATCTTTGGTAACACGGTGGTCCGGGTTTTCCTCTGGGATCAGCAAACGATCCGGTTACCAGAGTGCATCGTATCAATTGAATCACCGCATCACAGCGTACTGCGGAACAGGACCGGGAATGTTCCGCTGAGTTTGGCTTCAGCAGCGCTCAGAAACGCTCCGTGGGAACCATCCCACGGGAAAATCGGAAGCGCAGACAGATTTATGGATGGAGTCGTTCTTATGGTGAGCAATTGCGCCAATCCGAATTGCGGCAAGCCCCTGCACTATCTGCGGGAGGGGCGGATCTATGTCTTCGACGTACCCGCTGGCGGCGAAGGACCCAATGGGAAGCGGACACGACGGCTGGAACATTTCTGGCTGTGCGGTGCATGCGCACAGACGATGGTCATGCGACAGTCCGCTGACGGCATACGGGCGGTGAGCCTGCCGCAATCCCGACTTCGCCGGGAAGCGATGGTGACGGGGCCATTCCTGGCGTCATGATCCCGCGACGGTGAGGGCTTCACCCCAGTGCGCCCCGGAGTGGGCGCTTTTCTATTGGCTAAAGCGATTTTGCGGGTTGACGTTCCAGTCAACAGACTTTATAGTGGCATCATGAGTGTTTGCCCGCATCGGGTCCGTTGTTGCGCGTGTTGTTGCACGCTGCGCCGGACTTGCGGGTAAGGCTTCCTTCGACTCAGAGAAGACACCCATAAGCCCGCGCTCAGCCACTTGCTGACGCGGGTTTTTCTTTCTCCCTGACGAATTCCAGAGGATGTGCGTGACGATTCCGAGCGTACCGGCAATCCGTTCGAGCCAGCAGGCGCGATGTAGCGGGGCGCGAGGATCCACGCATCGCGAACAGCCATAGGCGGGAGCCCTTCGCAATTTTGCCCGGGGCCAGCGGATTTCCGAAAGCCGGCGATGCCGAAAGAAACGCGTCCTGACTAACTGCTGCGTGGCGGCGGTTCACCAATCTGGAGAGGGATCGATGAGATTAGAGATGGAAGCGAGGGAGTTTTTGCGGGAGAAGCTGTTGGGGGGTGCGTCCGGCGAACCTGTGGATCTCGACGGCGCTTGCGTCACCAGCAGCTTTCAGGCGGAAGCCATGGTGGTGGTTCACCTGGTGCGGGAGATCCTGCCCGCTGTGCCGGTGATTTTTCTGGAGACCGGCTATCACTTTCCGGAAACCCTGGCGTATCGGGACCGCATGACGGCGCGCTGGGGCCTGAACCTGATCAATGTATCGGCGGCCAGGACGGTGGCCGAGCAGGAAGCCGAATTCGGCATTCTGAACCAGACGGCTCCCGACCGCTGCTGCGCAATGCGCAAGGTGGAACCGCTCTTCCGCGCGCTGCGGGACTACGGCGTTTGGCTGACCGGACTGCGCCGGCAGCAATCGAAATCCCGCGCCAACCTGCAGGCTGAAGAGACATTTGTGCTGCCTGGCGGACATGCGCTGCGCAAACTGAATCCGCTGGCAGAATGGACCACGCGGGACGTGTGGCAATATGCCGCGGAGCACCACATTCCTCTGTTGCCCCTGTACGAACAGGGATATGTGAGCATCGGCTGCGCACCCTGCACCAGCCTTCCGGCGGACCCGAACGATCCGCGCTCCGGACGGTGGGGCGGGCAAAAGCTGGAATGCGGGATTCACCTGCAGGCGCAGTCGGAGGTTAGAAGCGCCTAACTGCGGCGGAAGCGGCGCAGCCCGCTTGCAGCGCCGGCGGCGGCGATCACCTTCAGCGTGTCTCCGGCGAGGAATGGGGCGACGGTCATTGCCAGCACCGTCATGGCCGGCTGGTGCGTCAGGGTGCCGAACCAGACGGCTCCGGAGAGCAGGATGACCGCGCTGCCGACGGCCGCTGCAAAGGCGGAAACGGCAAAACCGCCACGGGCTGACTTCATCCTGGAGACGCGGCGGCGCAGGAAGCTGGTCAGCGCTGCAGCCGCGGGATACGAGAGCAGGTAGCCGCCCGTGGGGCCGAAGATGTGGAGGAACCCTATGCTTCCCGCGGGTGCCAGCACCGGCAGTCCCGCCATGCCTTCGATGAGATAAAGCACCAGCGCCGACGCCGCCATGCCCGGGCTGAGCACCAGGCCGAGGAGCAGGACGGCGAAGGTCTGCAGCGTGACGGGCACCGGCGTGAACCACAGAGGGAAGGCAATGTGCGCGCAGACCGCGACGAAGAGCGAACCCAGAACGACGGTGAAGGCGCGACGCGCGAGCGCGGGCAGGACAAAAGATCGCGGAAGACCGGGCGTAGCGGAAGTGGACGCGGCAGGATTCATGTCAGCTCCGAAGCAATGCTCCCGGATTCTGCTACAGGGGAGATCGAGATGCGGCCCTCTCCCCGCTCCTCATCCCATCATATTCGTGGCAGGAGGGAAAATCGATTCAAACGGGCTCATCCGGGTGCTCGACCGGGGCGTGGCCTGCACGGCGATGCTGCGCGATATGCCGGACAATGGCCGCCGCGGCCAGGAGCAAAGCAATCGTGGAGGCCACGTAGACGGCATACAGAATTAACACAGGGGTCAGGATAACAAACCGCCCCGGTTGGGGTGAGGAATCGAGGCGGGGAGCGATTGTGGCGGCAGGCAATTCTCTGTAGACTAAAGATTCTGCAACGCGGCGGCAGCCGTGCGTGTGCACATCCCGCGGATTTTGGCCATGAGGGCCGGATCGCGACATATTCGGAGAACATCATGGCTCAGGTTTGCGACATTTGCGGTAAGGGTCCGCAGTTTGGCAACAACATCTCGCACGCGCACAACGTAACGAAGCGCCGCTGGAACGTGAACCTGCATCCAGTGCGGGCGAAGGTGGGCGGCGGTAACAAGCGGCTGCGCGTCTGCTCCAGCTGCCTGAAAGCCGGCAGGGTCGTGAAGGCGTAGAAGCGCCTTCTCGCGCTGCAGCGCTAATGCTTCGGTGTGATCGTTCCCCACGGCGGGGTCTGCGTAATCGCGATACGGATATCCGCTTCCGGTGCGCGGTTGTCGAAGCGCACTCCGTTGCCGTCTCGTACCACGCCTAATTTTTTCCAGAGAGCATCGAGGTCCACGGTTGCTGGTTTGTCCGCCATGCGCTGGTAAAGCTGCTCCAGCACGTGCGTGCCGGTAGCCGCGTCGCCGACCCGGAACGCCCTTTCGAGCGGCCAGCTCCTGTCGATCGCGCCGCCGGCAGCGAGGATGCCGCGCAGCGCGTCCTCGAGGCCTTTGCGGTTGTTGGTCTGTTCGCGGATGGTCACATCCGCCAGCAGGCAGAACTGTGCACCGCCCCAGTAGGTGCGTCCCCAGGTGTGGGTGCGGTCCAGGCCCTGGTCGCCAGGCTGGGGATTGCCCTGCGGCATGTCGCGCATCATGTCCCACCAGATCTTCTCCGGGCGGAGAAACCCAGCCTGCACCCGGGCGACCGGTTCCACGTAAACCGCGATCCCCTCCTCGATCCAGTGGTGTGCGCTGCTTTGATTCGGAAAGGCGGTGTGCACCAGCTCATGGGTCATGGTCCAGTCGCGCGTGAGCTGATCGGCGGTGGTGTGCTGGCCCACACGCATGAAGCTGAAGGCAGGGAAGCCTCCGACGGCGCCCCACGTGGTGCCGCTCAGCACCCCGGCAGCGTCTGGGATGGGCCGGATGAGAATGCGATCGCGCGGCACCGGAAAGCGGCCGTAGTAGGTGGCCACGGCGGTGGCCGCTCGCTCCGCCCAGGCGAGGTACTGCGCATCGGGAAGGTCGAGCGTCCCCGGAGTGAAGTCCACCTGGAGAGCTGCGCCGCCGATGTGGAAGCTGTGCGACGATGCCACCGGCGCGTCCCAGGGCGGCCCGACGGGATGATGGCGCCACTCCTGCGCAAAGGCAGCGAACGCGCCCAGGACCAGAACGGCGGCGGACACGGCAAGCAGACGGCGATGCACGACTGGGGCCCGGCCCAGAGGCGTCACTTCGCCTTCTCGCTGCTTTTCTCAAAGTTCAGCGCGGCCGAGTTGATGCAGTAGCGAAGCCCGGTCGGACGCGGCCCGTCAGGAAAGACGTGGCCGAGGTGAGCGCCACAGCGGGCGCAGGTGACCTCTACACGGCGCATGCCGAAGCTGGTGTCCTCGTGCGTCTCCACGGCTGCGGAATCCTCGGGGATCCAGAAGCTGGGCCAGCCGCTGCCCGAGTCGAACTTGGTGTCGGAGGAGAACAGCTCCGCGCCGCATCCGACGCAGTGGTACATTCCGTCTTCGTGGTTGTGGGTCAGGCTGCCGGTGAAGGCTGGCTCGGTGCCTTTCTGGCGGGTGACGTAATACTGCTCGGGTGTGAGCTGAGCGCGCCACTCGGCGTCGGACTTTTCGACTTTGGCAGGCTTTGTGTCGGACATGCGGGGCTCCATTGGGGTTGGACGCGTGCAGGCTCTACACCGCAGCGATGACTTCGATTTCGACAAGCGCGTCCTTGGGCAGGCGAGCGACTTCCACGGTAGAGCGGGCCGGCGCCACCACGCCTTCTGGCGCCAGATACCGCGCATAGACGGCATTCATCGCGGCGAAATCCTTCATATCCTTCAGGAAGACGACGGTCTTCACGACACGGGAAAGGTCGGAGCCGGCCGCAGTCAGAACCGCCTTAAGATTCTCCAGCACGCGGGTGGTCTGCTCAGGGATGCCGCCGGCGACCAGCGCACCGGTGGCTGGATCCAGGGCGACCTGACCGGAGCTGTAAACCAAATCCCCGATGCGGACGGCCTGCGAATACGGCCCGATGGCAGCGGGCGCAGTGGAGGTGGAGATGCGCGACTTTTCGTTCGCTGGGAGGGGGACGATTGTGCCGTGGCGAAGTTCGTTCATGCCTCGATTCTGCCGGGGCGGACGGACGGATGGCAAGGCGGGGCGAAAATGGGAGGTCTGGGCCGGCCGGCGTGCATGGGGGGGAGCGGCGGGATAAAATAAGAACGCCCCATGAAAAGCGCAGTTTCCAGATTTTTCCGTCCGGCCATCACCCTGGCCTGTGTGATGTGTTGCGCGGCCGCACTGGCGGCACAAACGGCAGCCTCCACCGATCCGGCGGGCACAAAGAAGCCAACGTCCGCCCCGCAACCCTCAGCCAGCGGTTCCGGCGGCACGGACAACGGCCAGTTCACCATCCAGAAGAACGTGAACGAAGTGTATCTGGTCTTCGCGGTCACGGATAAGCACGGGCAGTTCATCCGAAACCTGCAACAGAGTGATTTCGCGCTGCTCGATGATCACCGCGCGCCGGCGCAGATTTACAGCTTTACGCAGCAGACGAATTTGCCGCTGCGCGTGGGTATCCTCATCGATACCAGCAGTTCCGTGCGGCGCCGTTTCGAGTATGAGCAGGAGGCAGCGACGTCATTTCTGCTGCAGGTGCTGCGACCACAGACCGACGAGGCATTTGTAGAGGGTTTCGACGTAGCCCCGGATTTCCGGCAGGGCTGGACGAATAATCTGGATGCGCTGGAAGCCGGCATCGATTCACTACAGCCCGGTGGCGGAACGGCATTATATGACGCGGTTTATAGCGCGTGCCGGGACAAGCTGCTCACTTCGCGCGGGCAGGAGCCGGTGCGCAAAATGATCGTGCTCATCTCCGACGGCGACGACGACCAGAGCCATGCGTATCTGGATGATGCGATCAAGGAGTGTCAGCGCGCGGACACGAACATCTACGCCATCAGCACCAATGTCAGCCCCAGCCGCGACAGCGGCGACGAAGTACTGAGGAAGATGGCCATTGCCACCGGCGGCAAGGCATACTTCCCCAACGCCATTGAGGACATGCCGGTGAGCTTCCAGGCCATCCAGGACGAGCTGCGCAGCCAGTACGCGCTGGTTTACAAGCCCGCCGATTTCAAGGCCGACGGGTCGTTCCGCCCAATCTATTTATTCTGTCTGGACCGGCGCTACAAGGTGCGGGTGCGCGCGGGGTACTTCGCTCCCAAGGGGTAAGGACCGGCCCGCTGCCCCAGGCGCGGAGTGGCCATGGCGGAAATCCGGCTCCTGCGGCAGACTGGCGGCATGGAGGGATCACCGGCGTGGTCCGAATCGTCTCCCGACAGCTCGGCTTAACGGGTGGGAAACTCGTTCTTCTCCTGGCTGTTGTAGCCTGTTGTGGACCGGTGTGCCTTGCGGGTACGGGCGGTCCCGAGCCCATTCTGCTGGAGCTGTTCACCTCCCAGGGATGTTCGAGCTGTCCGCCGGCGGACGCATGGGTGCAACGGCTGGACTCGACGCAGCCAATGGCCGGCGCGGAGTTCATCGTGCTCAGCGAGCATGTCGACTACTGGAACCACGACGGATGGAAGGATCCGTATTCCTCCGCGCAATTGACGGAGCGCCAGGAGGAGTATGCGAGCCAGTTCGGGCTGGGCGAGGTCTACACGCCGCAGATCATCCTGGACGGCGACACAGTGCTGAAGCTTTCAGACCAGTCGCAGATGATTGCCAGCCTGAAAAAGGCGGCGGTCGCGCCCATGCTGCCGGTGAGCATCCAGTCGGCAACGCTGACCGCCGGCGGGCCGGGCGTCCTGACCGGAACGATCGTCGCCGACGGATCAGGGCAGAGACACGGCGGAGAAGTGTACGTGGCGGTGGCACTGAACAGCACGCAGACCGATATTCTCGCCGGCGAGAACGACGGCAAAAAGCTGACCAACGTCGCCGTGGTGAAGGACCTGGTGAAGATCGGAAAGATGGATAAAGGGAAGGATTTTCAGCAGGCGTTCCGCGTGAAGCTCTGGAGCGGCGCGGATCCGTCAAATCTGCGGCTCGTGGCCTTCGTGCAGGAATCAGGTGAAGGGAAGGTTCTGGGAGCGGCGATGACGCGAACGATCCTGAAGAAGTAAGGCGATCAGGAACCGCTGCGAAGAAGCTCCTCCAGCTCCGCCTCGTCAACCACCCTGATGCCCAGTTCCCGCGCCTTGTCCAGCTTCGAACCCGCCTCCCCGCCCGCGACGACATAGTTCGTCTTTTTGCTGACGGAGCCGGAGACGCGTCCCCCCGCGGCTTCGATTCTGGCTTTCGCCTCTTCGCGCGACAGGCTCGGCAGCGTTCCCGTGAGCACAAAGATAAGGCCTTCGAGCTGCGAGGTCTTCTTACGCTTCTCGGCGGTCATCACGAGGCCAGCTTTTTCCAGCTTGCGCACCAGTTCGCGATTGCGGGACTCCTCGAAAAACTCGCGGATGGCCTGGGACACGCGCGGGCCCACTTCGTTCACCCGCTCCAGATCCTCGGCTGTCGCCGCCAGCAGCGCCTGCACGGATCCGAACTCCTCAGCGAGCAACTGCGCGGTGCGCTCACCGACAAAGCGGATACCCAAACCGAAGAGAACGCGTGCCAGCCCGGCCTTCCTGGAAGCGGCAATCTCGGCCAGCAGATCCTCGCGCTCCTTCGGTCCCACGAGCGCCTGGGTGCGGGTCTTCGCTTCGCCGGACTTCTTGTCGGTCGTCGTCACCTCGTGCTCGAGCTGCGCGAGATCGTCGTCGGTGAGCGCATACAAGTCCGCCAGACTGCTGACGACCTTCCGATCCAGAAGCTGCGCCACGACGGCTTCGCCGAGCCCTTCGATATTCATGACGCCCCGGGAGGCAAAGTGCAGGAGGCTCTCGCGCAGGCGCGCCGGGCAGTCGATGTTCACGCAGCGGTAATCGGCTTCGCCCTCGCTGCGGACCACCTCGCTGTTGCACTCCGGGCAGTGCGATGGGAAATGAAACGTGCGACGGCCGCGCGGATGCTCCTTGTCGTCGACCACCTCGACTACTTTCGGGATCACATCTCCGCCGCGCTCGACTTTCACGAAATCGCCGATCTTCAGTCCCAGCCGTTCAATCTCGTCGGCGTTGTGCAGCGTGGCACGGCTCACGGTGGTGCCTCCAATCGATACCGGAGTCAGCTGGGCTACCGGCGTCAGCTTGCCGGTGCGGCCCACCTGAACCTTAATGTCTTCGACCTGCGTAATGCCGCCACGCGCGGTGAACTTGAAGGCGACGGCCCAGCGCGGCGCGCGCCCCGTGTAGCCGAGCCGCTGCTGCACCTGCGTGGAATTGACCTTGATCACGACGCCGTCGATCTCGTAGCCCAGCTTCTCGCGCTGCTCGCCCGCCCGCGCGATGAACGCCAGCACCCTGTCGATGCTGGGCAGCGCCTCACGGTGCGGATTCACACGAAAGCCGAGCGCCGTGAGCGCGTCCAGAGCCTCGGCCTGCTCCGGCAGCAGGTCTTCGCCCCGCTCGTTCAGCAGAAAATAGGCGTAGAAGTCGAGCCGCCGCTGCGCGACGATGTTCGGCTCCAGCGTGCGGAGGGTGCCAGCGGCGTAGTTGCGGGGATTGGCGGCCGGGGCCAGCCCCTGCGCTTCGCGCTCCTCGTTTGCTTTGCGAAAGGCAGCCAGCGGCATGACGACTTCGCCGCGGACCTCGAAGTTCGCGGCGATGCCGGCCTTGTGCAGGTGCGCTGGCGAGATGGAGAGCGGAATGGAGCGGATGGTGCGAACGTTGGTCGTCACATCCTCGCCCGTGGTTCCATCGCCGCGCGTGAGGCCGCGAGCCAGGTGGCTTTCGCGGTACTGGAGGGCCATGGAAATGCCGTCCATCTTGTACTCGCAGACGTAGCCTGTCTCCGCATGCTCGCCGGCGAGTTGGCGCACGCGGCGGTCCCAGTCGCGCAGTTCCTCCTCGCTCATCACGTTGTCCAGCGAGAGCATGGGGCGCGAGTGCGCTACCCTGGCAAAGCCCTCCTTCGGTTTGCCGCCCACCCGCCGGGTCGGCGAGTCCGGCGTCACCAGTTCCGGATGCTCGGCCTCGAGGCGCTTCAGCTCGCGCATCAGGTCGTCGAACTCGGCGTCGGAAATCGTGGGCGAGTCGAGCACGTAGTACAGGTGTTCGTGATGGCGGATTTTCTCGCGCAGAGCGGCGATTTTGCGGGCGGCGTCAGTCATCGCTGTCTATGGTAGCGAAGACCAGGCCGCCCATGAAGGTCTCTCTACGAAACCGGCTCGGCGGTGACGGAGACTTCCTCGGTTCGACCGTCAGGGAGATTCAGCGTACCCAGAACGAGCGGCTTGCCGGGCGTGACGATCGCCGTAATGTCCAGAACGGTCTGACCGATGACGGGATCCCCTGTGCCGGACGCAGGCTTTTGCTCGGGTGTTTCCGACTGCGCAAGCTTGGTACTGAGCTGCAGAGCTCCGGCGGAATCCTCAACGCGTGCGTTGATGTTGAGGCCAACGTCGATGTATTGCACCTGGTCGGAGTCCTTCGAGGTGCCGGTGACGATGGGAACGCGGGTGCCTTCCTTGAGCGTGCTCCACTGGCCGGAAGCCGCGATGAGAGCCTCCCTGCGGCTGCTGCCGCCCTGCGTGAAGGTGTAGGTGAGCCGCCAGCTCCGTCCCGTGATCGTCGGGCGATCCATGTCGGATACGATTTTCTGCGCCAGATCCAGCTCCGCGGGTGTTCCGCAGATTCCAATCGCCAGCTGCTGGGGAACGCCATTGATCCGCGCACGCTGCAGCATGTTCCGGAGCACTGTTTGCACTTCTGTGAATTCGTGCCCGTCGGCGTCCTGGCGCAGATAGAACGTGCGATAGACAACTCCGGTGCCACTGATGTCGGGACACGCAACGCCTGACGGAGCGGGCTGGGCGCAGGCACTTCCGGCAAGGAGCGCGAGCGCGGTGAAGGCAAATAGGCGGCATCCTGAATTCAGCATCGTTCACCTCACAGAAACGAAGTCTTTCGCGGCCGAGGCAGCATTCTTTCGAGAGCGCCGTGGTCCGTTCTATGCTGACAGACGCCGCCGCTGCACTTTCGCTCGGAAAATCCGCAGCGGTGGACTCCGAATGAGGGTCGGGCCAGATTCGCGCGTTGCCTGTTAGAATCCCCCTCGATGGAAAAGCATCTGGTGGACGAGTTGCAGCGGCGCAACAGGCTGGCCGAAGAAGGCGGCGGCGAGCAGCGGCGCGAGCGCCAGCGTCGCGAGGGAAAACTGAACGCCCGCGAGCGCGTGGCGCTGCTGCTGGATGCGGACACCTTCGAGGAGACCGACCGCTTTGTGGAGCATCGCTGCACGGATTTCGGCATGGCCGAGAAGCGTCCTCCCGGCGACGGCTTCGTCACTGGCTACGGAAAAATTGACGGACGCACCGTCTTCGTCTTCGCCCAGGATTTCACTGTCTTTGGCGGGTCGCTTTCCGAGGCGAATGCCGGCAAGATCGTCAAGCTGATGGACACGGCGGTGCGCGTGGGCGCGCCCATCATCGGGCTCAACGATTCCGGCGGAGCGCGCATTCAGGAGGGCGTTGTCTCGCTGGCCGGCTACGCGGACATCTTCCTGCGCAACACGCTGGCCAGCGGTGTCGTGCCGCAGATCTCGGCGATTCTGGGTCCGTGCGCGGGCGGCGCCGTGTACTCTCCGGCCATTACTGATTTCACGCTGATGGTGGACCGGACCTCCTACATGTTCGTCACCGGCCCGGACGTGATCAGAACCGTCACGCACGAGGAAGTGACCAAGGAGAAGCTGGGCGGCGCAGCCACGCACAACGAAGTTTCCGGTGTGGCGCACTTTCTTGCGCACAACGACGCCGAGTGTCTGGCGATGGTGCGCGAGCTGCTGAGCTTTCTGCCCTCGAACAATCTGGACGACCCGCCGCGGCGGGCGTGCACGGACCCGGTGGACCGCGCGGACCCCGAGCTGGACGATCTCGTTCCGGCGGAATCGAATCAGCCCTACGACATCAAGGACGCGATCGGGCGCATTGTGGACGATGGCTGCTTCTTTGAAGTCCACGAGCACTTCGCGCGCAACCTGGTGGTCGGTTTTGCGCGCATGAACGGC
Organism: Acidobacteriaceae bacterium; assembly: GCA_035503835.1. Lineage (GTDB taxonomy): Bacteria > Acidobacteriota > Terriglobia > Terriglobales > Acidobacteriaceae > Palsa-343. The sequence goes on from DATJSY010000061.1 coordinate 14,386, forward strand.
CGTCCTGTCGGCATCGTCGCCAATCAGCCGGCCGTCCTCGCCGGCGTGCTCGACATCGACGCCAGCGTGAAGGGCGCGCGCTTCGTGCGCTTCTGCGACGCCTTCAACATTCCGCTGATCACCCTGGAGGATGTGCCTGGCTTTTTGCCCGGTACGCAGCAGGAGTACGGCGGTATCATCCGCCACGGGGCCAAGCTGCTGTTTGCCTTTGCGGAAGCCACGGTGCCGAAGATGCTGGTGATCACCCGCAAGGCCTATGGCGGCGCGTACTGCGTTATGAGCTCCAAGCACATCCGCACCGATGTCAACCTGGCGTGGCCGACGGCGGAGATTGCCGTGATGGGGCCGGAGGGCGCGGTGAACATCGTCTACGGCCGCGAACTTCAGGAGACGGTACGGCAGGCAGAGGCGCGCGAAGGTCCATTGAACGAGGAGCGGCGCGCGGCGGTGCTGGCCGAGGCGCGTGCGGCGCGCGTTCGTGAGTTCCGCGAGCAGTTCGCGAACCCGTATATCGCCGCGGAGCGCGGCTATGTGGATGCCGTGATCCTGCCGCAGGAAACGAGGCGAAGACTCTGTGCGGCCCTCGATATGCTCGATGGCAAGCGCGACAGAAATCCGCCGAAAAAGCATGGAAATATCCCCTTATAAGGCGGCAACGGCAGCGCCGGGCAAGCAGAACAGCCGCTCACAAGCGAAATGCCGTCGCCGCGGTCGGCCTATTCCGGCAAAAGGCCGCGGGCGCTGTCCTTTCATCCGGCAATAACATGCCGGTAACTAGTCCGGGGAAAAAGCTCTTGCGCGGTGGCGCGGTGCGGGGGTAAAAAGGGTCCGCCGTCCCAATGCAAAGAAGTCTGCTCGGCCATTTCCGAGGCAGTAACTTGCGTCCTGCGGCGGCCAATCTTTGCCTGAGAGGCGTCTGTCGTGGTTCGCTCAGTTCGTTCTGCTTTCCTGGTTCTGGCTTTGATCATCCTGGTTCGCATTCCGCTATTTGCTGCCGACTGGCCGCAACCCACTCCGGAACAACTGAAGATGACATCCGATCCGGACGCGCCGGGCGCGCCGGCGGTGTATCTGGAGCGCGATGTGACCGTGAATGACGAACAGCACTTTCACAGTGTCTTTGCGGAAATCAAGATTCTGACGGAAAAGGGCCGCGAGGAATACAGCGACATTCCAATCCTGCTGGAGCAGAGCACCTGGAATCCCTACTATATTCCGGGCGATGCGCAGATCACAGGCGTTGAGGGGCGGACGATCGAGCCGGACGGCACGGTGGTGCCATTTACCGGCAAGCCGTTCAGGAAGGATGTGGTGGTAACGAGCGGCTATAAGGTAACGGAAACGTTGTTCACGATGCCTCAGGTGCAGGTTGGCTCGATTCTGGAGTACCGGTGGGAGTTCACCTACGGCGAGTACAGCATGAATCCGCCAAACTGGGTTCTTCGGCAGTCACTCTTTGTTCACAAGGCGCATTACCGTTACGTCATGTCAGGCTCGAGTATCGGCTTTGTCGATATTCGTGATGCACAGGGGCACGAACACATGGCCAACGAGATGCTGTGTTACCACATCCTGCCGAAGGGTGCAAAAGCCACCATGTTGCGCGACACCAACGGCAATATGACTTCGTATGACCTGGTTGTGGATAATATGCCTGCCATCCCGGAAGAAAACTTTACCCCCCCGCTGAACAGCTTTTCATACCGGGTTGCTTTTTATTACTCGTTTGGGGGCAGGGGATCCGAATACTGGAGGATCGAGGGGGACAGCTGGTCGAAGGAGGTGGAACGATTTGCTGCTTCCTCAGATGCGATCAAGGCCGCCGTTGCGCAGATTGTGTCTCCAGGCGACAACGACCCGCAAAAGCTGGAGAAAATCTACGCAGCCGTGATGACAGTAGAGAACACCGACTTCACGCGGGAGCATACGGAACAGGAGAACAAAGCGACGGGGGAAAAGACGAAGACGGCGGCAGATATCTGGGCGAACAAGCGGGGCGACAGCAATCAGATTACCCTGCTGTTCATCGCCATGGTTCGGGCGGCGGGCATGAAATCGTATGCGATGATGACGACCGATCGCCGATACGCGTTCATGAATCCCGGCATTCTGGACTGGGACCAGCTCACGGATGAGGTCGCAATCGTGAACCTGGACGGCAAGGACATGTATTTCGATCCCGGTGATCGGTACTGCGTCTTCGGAAAACTGGGCTGGATCCACACGCAGATGCTGGGCATTCGTCAGACGGATGACGGGACGGCGGAATTATTGCTGCCGCCGGGAAGCTATCTGGACAACGAAACCTTCCGGAAGGCGGACCTGACCGTGGCGGCGGACGGCGGGATGCGGGGGCAGATTCAGGTGATCATGAAGGGTGTGGAGGCCCTGCGCTGGCGGCAGGATGCGCTGCGACAGGATGCGGAGAAGGCGCAGAGGGACTTCGAGAATGCGATGCAGAAGCGTGTCCCGGATGGGGTGCACGTGAAGATGGACGGGTTTGAAGCGCTCACGGATCCGACTGCGAACCTGGTGGCGACACTCGACATCAGCGGAACCATGGGGACCACAGCAGGGAAGCGGCTGATCGTGCCGGCGGAGTTCTTTGAGGCGAATGTGAAGCCGCCGTTTGCGGCGCAGACGCGGCAAAACCCAATCGATGTGCGGTATCCCTTCGCGCAGCAGGACGAAGTGACCATGACGCTGGGTCCCGGGCTGACCGTGGAGAGCCTGCCACAGGGGACGGCGATTCCGATGGCCAAAGGTGGAGAGTACAAGAGCATCTACAGCCAGACCGGCGGAAGCTACACGGCGGTGCGTCTGATGGCGCTGGGCAATACGATCTTTTCGCAGCAGGACTATCCGATGCTGCGCGGCTTCTTCCAGAACGCGGCGGCACAGGATCAGGAGCAGGTGGTGCTGCGCCGTACCAGATAGCCGGAGATATGGCGGATCAGGCGGAGCTGCAGGTAAGTTATCTGTCTGAGCCCCGGCAGCTACGATAATTTTGGTTGCATGTGGCAGCGGGGCGGAGTAAAAAGGGGCCACCGAAGTATGCTTCTGTGGCATTCGATCCCTGCTGGATCGCCGCCGCTGTGTGTCTGCAAACCGCAGTACTTTCGAGAGGCTGCCGTGGTCCTTGTTCGTCGTATGGCTTTGTCCCTGTGCCTGAGTTTCCTGGCGTGCGCCCCGCTGTTCGCCTCCGAGTGGAGCCAGCCCACTCCCGATCAGCTGAAGATGACCTCGGACCCGGCGGCTCCGAATGCGCCCGCCGTTTTCCTGTATTACGAGGAGATCGTCGACGACAAGATGCACTTCCACAAGGTCTACGCCGAGGTGAAGATCCTGAACGAGAAGGGCAAGGAGGACTTCAGCGAAATCGAGATTCCTTACGAATCGGGCGAAGCCAGCATCACTGTGGATCAGGTGCAGGGGCGGACGATCGAGCCGGATGGGACGGTTGTCCCCTTCACCGGGAAGCCATACCAGAAAGAATTGCTGAAGATGGGCACGGAAAAGGTCATGGAGAAAGTCTTCTCCCTGCCCGATCTGCGCGTGGGCAGCATTATCGAGTACCAATACACCATTAATTACGACCAATACTGGTACGAGCCGCCTCGGTGGATGATCCAGCAGCAGTACTATGTGCATGAGGCGCACTATCATTTCGCACCCACCGACTCCAGCATCCCCATCATCAGCACGGACGCTCAGGGACATGAGAACCCTGTCAATCACCTTCTTTTCTTCCACTCGTTGCCCCATGGGGCGCAGGTGCGCAGCGGGTTCGATGGCTTCGACCTGGTGGTGGATAATATTCCGGCTCTTCCGGACGAGCCGTACACGCCGCCGCTCGGCAGTTTTTCGTATCGGGTGATTTTTTACTATTCGCCGTACGATTCAGGTCAGGAATTCTGGAAAGCCGAAGGGAAATACTGGTCCAAAGACGTCGACCGGTTTGCGGAGCCTTCCGGCAGGATCAGGGCAATCGTGGCGCAGATCGTGTCGCCCGGCGACAGCGAAGAGCAGAAGCTCGAAAAAATCTATGCCGCGGTGATGACCGTGGAGAACACGGACTTCACGCGGGAGCATTCGCAGCAGGAGAACAGGGCCGAAGGGCAAAAGGACAAGAGGGCGGCGGATATCTGGGTGAACAAGCGGGGCAACAGCAACGAGATCACGCGGCTGTTTATTGCCATGGCGCGAGCCGCGGGCCTCAAAACTTACGCGATGATCGTGACGGAGCGGAACCAGAACATGCTGAACCTGGGATACCTCTACTGGGGGCAGCTCAGCGACGAAATCGCGATTGTGAATGTGAACGGCAAGGAGCAGTACTTCGATCCGGGCGAGCGGTACTGCGAGTACGGCAAGGTGGACTGGCTGCACCACCAGATGATGGGGATTCGCCAGACCGACGACGGCACCACGGTAGCCGAGGTCCCGATCGCCCTTTATACGGACAATTCGATCCTGCGGACCGCGGACCTGATGCTCGGCGTTAACGGCGCGGTGCAGGGGCAGATCCGCATCATCTTGACCGGCGCGGAGGCGCTGCGCTGGCGCCAGTATGCGCTGGCGAACGACGAGGAAGCGACGAAAAAAGCCTTCCAGAAGGAAATTCAGGCGGACGTACCCGCGGGTGTGCTGGTGAAGACGGACCATTTTCTGGCGCTCACCGATTACACCTCAAACCTGATGGCGGTTCTCGACGTGAGTGGGAGCATGGGAACAGAAACGGGCAAGCGTGTCTTTGTGCCGGCGTCGTTTTTTGAAGCCAATGCCACACCCCTGTTTTCCACGCAGGAGCGGGAGAGTCCTGTGGATCTTCACTATCCGTTCATTGCGCGCGATCAGGTCACGCTGACGCTGGCTCCAGGGCTGACCGTGGAGGGCGTTCCAGCCAATGCGCAGATCCCCTATCCGCATATGGCGGATTACCAGGCCGCCTACGGGGGGAAGGGCAGCCTTTATGAGGAGAATCGGCTCCTGGCGGTGGCGAACACGCTCTATGAAACGACCGATTATCCGCAGTTGCGAGGCTTCTTTCAGAAGGTCGGCGCGCAGGACCAGCAGCAAGTGGTGCTGGAACGCGTGGCGGTAGCGGCTGCGGCAGCGCCGCCCCTCGGGGCGGTGGCGAAATGATTTTGAAAGCATTTCGCCGTCGACGTACCGGGGGGATTCTCAGCGCTCTGGGCCTGTCTGTTCTGCTGTGCACGCCGGGGGCGCAGCTCGCACATGCTTCCAAAAACGCCCAGCTTCCGGACTGGGTGATGCGGGCGGCGGCTGCGACCGGGAGCTGGGGAGATGCCAGGGCCGTCGTTCTGCTGGATGACACACTGCTAACCGTAGATGCGGAGGGAAAGGCCACCGAGCGAGACCGGATGGTTGTGAAGATTTTGCGCCCCGAAGGGCGAAGTTATGCGATGCCGGCCGTTGCCTTCTCGAACGACGGCAAGCTGGAGTCCTTCCATGTCTGGAGCATCGGGCCGGACGGCCACCGCTATGCAATGAAGGACAGCGAATATGTCGACGTGGGTGTGGACGCGTCCGGAGAGGGAATTCTCTACAACGACGAACGGGTGAGGACAGCTTCCCCGCCAGGCGCCGATCCCGGCGGCATCGTGGCGTGGGAAGACACTACGCAGGTTCCGAGCTATATGAGCGAGGACTGGTGGGACTTTCAGGGCGATATACCCATCGCCGACACTGCCTTTGAGATCGACCTGCCGCCCGGATGGCACCAGCGCGCCGTCTGGAGCCGGCATGAGCCGGAGCTGCCGACCGAAGTGGCGCCGAATCAGTTTCGGTGGGAAATGCAGAATGTAAGGCCCATCAACCTGGCCAACGTGTCGCTGGCTCCCGATTGGAATGCACTGGCCGGATGGATGAGCGTGCATTACAGCGCGAATCCTGTGCCTGACGGCGGTGCGCTCTGGGCGCAGATCGGCGACTGGTACCAGGGGCTGGCATCGCCGCAAAGCGAGGGCGGGACGGATATCGCCAGTGAAGCGCGGAGCATTGCGCCCGGTGACGATTTCATGAGCAAACTGGAGAACGTCGCCAACTTCATGCAGCAGCAGATCCGGTATGTGGGCATCGAGATCGGAATCGGCAATCTGAAGCCGCATTCGGCCGAGGAAGTTTTCCGGAACCGCTATGGCGACTGCAAAGACAAGGCGACGCTGATGATTGCGATGCTGGACGCGGTCGGCATCCGAGCCACATGGGTGGCCGTGGATCACCGGCGGGGCGTCGTAAACCCCGCGGCGCCCTCCATCCTTGCCGACCACGTGATCATTGCCATCCGGATTCCTGCGGGCTACCAAAATCCGCTGCTTCAGGCCGTGGTGACGGCGAAGACCGGACAGAGATATCTCATTTTCGACCCGACGAACCAATGGGTCCCCATCGGTCAGCTTCCCGATTACGAACAGGGGGGATACGGACTGCTCGTGGCGGGGACGGATAGTCAGGTGATCCAGCTTCCCGTTCTCAATCCGAACCTGGAGTCCACCGATCGCACGGCGAACTTCCAGTTAGCGGCGGATGGAACCCTGACCGGCGAGGTCACCATGCAGCGCTATGGTGCACTGGCCGATGACTGGCGTGACGCCCTGGAGATGGACAGCGAAAAGGATCAGCGGCAGCTGATTGAGCGATTCCTGCAAAACGATCTTTCCACCTTTACGTTGGGAACAGAAAGCGCGGAGAACATTCTGGCGCTGGAGAAGCCGCTGGAACTGCACTATGAGGTCACAGCGCCGCTCTACGCCAAGCAGGCGGGCAATCTCCTGCTGGTGCGTCCCAGGGTGCTGGGATCGGATGGCTGGAGCCTGATCGATAAGCCGCGCAGGTATCCCATCAGCTTTCCCGGCGTGGAGACACTCACCGACACCTTTAACCTGAGAATCCCCCCGGGGTACACCGTGGACGACGTGCCTGATCCGGTGAACGTCGACGCTGGCTTTGCTACGTACCGCAGCGAAGTGAAGGCGGAAGGAGCTGTGCTGCACTACCAGCGCGAGCTGGTACTAAAGCAGGTAACTCTGCCGCCCAGCGACTACGCGGAGCTGATGAAGCTGAACGCGGCCATTACCACCGACGAGAACAGCGACGCGGTGCTGAGAAAGCAGTAGAACGGGTCTCATCAACAAGTCTACGGCTCCGGCGAGCAGCCTGCGACCCGCTTTGATGGCGCGTCGCACTCGAGCCACTTTCGAGTGCAAGGCATGGATGAGACCAGTTGCCGCGTCGCCGGACTCACTTCTTTTCCTTCTGGACGGGAACAACCTGAACGGTCGTGTCCCGCATTTCGTTCAGGAAGCGGTTGACGATGGAGCCGTGCAGGAAGATATCCCAGCGGGAGCGCGCCGACTGACCGAAGACGATGTGGGAGATATTCTCCTTGCGGGCGAATTCGACGAGGGCGTCGGCGACTTTGCTGTCCTGGAGAGTGACGATGCGCGCACCCAGCTCGCGGGCCATGCGCTGATAGTCCTCGAGACGCGCGAAGGCCTCGGGGTCGCCATGGCGATGATCCGAGCCGGGAGTTTCCACGTAGACCGCATACCAGTTGGTGGCGAGGCGGCCGGCGATGCGCGCGCCGGTGCGGATCAGCCTCTCCATGCCCGGCCGCGAGGTGACGCATACCATCACCTTTTCCGGCATCGGCGCCTGCTCCAGGCCCTGATTGCGGCGATACTCTGAGGCGGCAGCGCCTACCTGCTCGGCGGTGGTGCGCAGAGCAAGCTCGCGCAGCATGTTCAGATTGCCCTTGCGGAAGAAATTAGCCAGCGCCTGCTCGACCTTCTCCGGAGCATAGATTTTGCCCTGACGCAGGCGGGCGCGCAGCTCGTCGATGGTGATGTCGACATTGACGATCTCGTTGGCCCGGCGCAGGAAGCTGTCCGGGAGAGTCTCGCGGATCTGCGTGCTGGCGGAGCGGGCGACCGCATCGTTCAGCGTCTCGAGGTGCTGGACATTCATCGCCGTCATTACGCTGATGCCGGCGTCGAGGATTTCGAACACGTCCTCGTAGCGCTTGCGATTGCGGGCGCCGGGGACATTGGAGTGAGCCAGCTCGTCGACGATGCACCAGGCGGGACGACGCGCAAGGATGGCTTCCAGATCCATCTCGCGCAGCGTCACAGAGCGGTAGTGGACGTCCTTGAGCGGTATCTGTTCGAGACCCTCGACCAGCGCGGCGGTATCGGCGCGGCCGTGAGGCTCGATAAGACCGATGACCACATCGATCCCCTGGCGGCGCATCAGATGCGCGTCTTCCAGCATGCGGTAGGTTTTACCCACGCCGGGCGCCGCGCCGAGATAGACGCGGAGGCGGCCAGGCTCCACGGCGGGCGTACCGGAAGGATCGAGGCGAGATGGCGTCAGATCGGTCATCCGGCCTCCACAGGATGGCGAGCCGGCTCAGCGGCGGCGATGGGCAGCGTGAATCGAAATGTGGTGCCGGCCCCCAGGCGACTTTCCACGGAAACCTGACCACCCTGGGATTCAACGAGGCGCCGCACCAGGGCGAGACCCAGACCCGAGGTTCCGCTGGCGGCATCGCCGGTAAAGCGGCCGAAGATCGTCGACAGGCGCTCGGCTTCGATGCCGCGGCCGGTATCGCGCACGAAGAACTGCACCCGCTCCGTCTGTTCCTTTGCGCCGATCTGAACATGCCCGCCCTCCGGTGTGTAGCGCAGGGCGTTGGCGATGAGATTGTCGAGGATTGTGCGCAGAGCGCGACGATCACCCTGGACGAAGGCGACGTCTTCAAAGGCGCCGAGCTCCATGTCGATTCGCTTCTCGCGAGCCGCTTCGCGGAAGCGCAAAAGAGCCTCGTGGAGCGCATCGGTCGGTCGGATTTTCTCGATGCGCAACTGGCGACGACCGGTTTCGAGCTCGGCCACTTCGATCAGGTCGAGCATGAGGTCGTCCAGGCGCTCGGCTTCGTACTCGGCGCTGGCCGCCAATTCGGCCTGCAGGGGATTCTGTTCGCCGGCGTGACCCTGGCTGAGGGCGTACAGCGAGAGACGCAGCCGCTGCAGCGGATCGCGCAGCTTTTGCGAGGCGACGGAGAGAAAGCGGGTCTTGAAACGGTCGACCTCGGCGATGGCGGTCACATCCTCCAGCAGAGTGACCGCTCCCAGCAGCTTCCCTTCGCTGTCGCGCATGGGAGTGGTGCGGAGACGATAGCTGCGCTCGGCTTTGCCAATGCGGAGGGGCATCAGAGCGGCTTCGCCCTCCTCGCCCGTGGAAACTCGCTGCATGGTCACTGCAGCGCGGATGGCATTCAGGATTTTGTCGCCGCCCGGCGTGCTGGCCAGAACCATGCGGTCCGCTTCAGGATTCTGCGAGGAAGCGCCGAGGAGCTCGACGGCCGCCTGATTGAGCTTGAGCACCTGACCTTTGCCATCGGTAACGATGACCGGTTCAAAAATGGACCGAACGACCGCGTCAATGAGCTGGAACTCCATCTGCCGGCGCCCGGATTCGGTCTCGCGCAGGTCGCGCAACCGGATAGCCAGCCGGTTCAGCTCTGTGGCGATGGCTCCGAGATCGTCTTTGGAGCGCCATTCCACCCGCTGGTGGAGGTCGCCCTGCCCGATGCGGCGGGCCACGCGCGCGGTGTGGCGAAGGGGAACGATAACCAGCACCAGCATGATGGCCGAAATGACGATGGCGGCGACAATGGAGAGGCCGCAGGCCGCGATCAGCCGCGCCCGCAGCGAATCCTGCTGGCCATGCAGATCGCTGACCACGGCATTCCGCAGTGCCCGAACACTGCTCAGATCGCGGCTGAGTTCCAGGTGCAGCGCATCGACGTCTCGGGTCAGTTCGATTGGATCTGCGGGCGGCCGCACGGCCAGCCGGGCATGTCTTTCCGAGAGGACGTCGATGTGGATGTCCTCGTCGAAGGTCCGAACGTCGCTGGAGGCGATTTGCAGAAGCGCCTGTGTTTTCCTGGCCTGGTCGCGGAATTCGGGCAGCGAGGCGGTTCCCGTGGCGATACGCGCGGCAATCAACTCCTCGTGGGCGAGGGCCGCCTGGGCGGAGGCCAGCGACGACACTGCGCTGTCCGCCACATGCACCTGGGCATCGAGTCCCGCGAGGTGCACAAACGAGGTGCGCACCAGCAGGCTGACAGTGGTGACCAGCGCGACCAGCAGGACGCAGCCGAGAAGGAGCCGTTGATAAAGACTCAGCATGAAGGAAAAGGCGCGAAACGCTATGAATCTAGAGGGTAGAAGCGCAGGGGCAGCGATGCAAGCGCGGAATCGGCGCCGCTGTCGCAGTTCCTGAGTCAGGTCATGAGGAAGTCGCACTGAGGTCGACCCGACATCAGCGAGCGGCGGCGTTTGAAAAAAAACACATGGTCACACCAACTCAGGAATCGCCGCTAATGGCCACCGCGATAGCGGGTCAGCACATCGTCCAGCGTCAGGACGCCCTCCAGCGTGCCGCGGCTGGCCCGGTTCTGAATAGGCAGCACCGGCCAGCGCGGAAAATGGTGCAGGGCGGTATCCAGAGGCATGTCCGGGAAGAGCTGTGGCACGCGGTCCGGCTTCAGGGCGCGCTGCACCGGCGCGTCCGGGGTCAGAGTCGCCGAGGCAGCGGTCAGATCTTCGGCGCTGAGCGCATACCAGGAACCATCCGGCAAGCGCACCAGGCAGGCATGAGCTTTGGCCTGCGCCATCAGGTCTGCGACGGACTGAAGCGAGTCGCTGCCTCGGACGACGGGCACATCCACCGGCTGCACCGCGTCCTCGATGTGCAGCGAAGATTCCTCGCGCTGTTCTTCCATGGAAGGCAGATCCAGGCCGTCCTGGTGGGTGAAGATTTCGAAGATGCCCACGGGCTGCAGGCTGCGCGAGATCAAAAAGGCCAGCGTATTCGCCAGAATCAGCGGCAGGATGATGTCGGAGTTGCCGCTGATCTCCAGCACCATAAAGACTGAAGTGAGAGGGGCTCGCAGGAATCCGGCGAAGAGCACACCCATGCCCACCAGGGCATAGGTGCCAACGGTGCCAGCCAGACCGGGGAAAAAGTGCTTCTCAAAGGCGCCCACCGCGCCGCCCAGCATCGCGCCGATAAACAGGGTCGGCGCGAACATGCCGCCCGGAGTTCCGCTGGAAAACGAAAGCGTTGTCGCCAGCAGCTTCAGCAGCGTCAGCGCGATCAGCACTTGCCAGATGAACTGCCCATGCAAAGCCTGATCGATGATGTCATAGCCGACACCCATCACCTGGGGAAAGCCAAAGTACCCGATGGCTCCCACCATGAGTCCGGCCACGGCCGGCTGCAGGTAGAGCGACCACTTGGGCAAAGCCCTCATCCGTGGCCGCAAAAATCCCAGCAGTGCGGAGAACAACGGCGCCAGCAGCCCTCCGATGACCCCCAGCACCGCGTACGCCAGCAGTTCGCGCGGATCTTTGAAATTGGCGACAGGGATCTGGAACATGGGCTCGGCGCCCAGAAACCACTTCACCACCACTACGCTGGAGATCGCGGCCAGCACCAGCGAGCCCAGGACCGCGGCGCTCCAGCTGCCGATCACCTCCTCGATGACAAACAGAATGGCTGAGATCGGCGCGTTGAACGCGGCAGCCAGTCCGGCGGCGGCGCCGATGGGCGCAAACATGCGCAGGCGGCGGCGCGACATGTTGAGCTTGCGCGCGATGATGGAAGCGACGCCGGCGCCGATCTGCAGGGAGGGATCCTCCGGGCCCAGCGAGTGACCGGCTCCAATGGCCAGTGCGGCGGTGATGAATTTGCCGATCACGGTGCGCATGGATATATATCCGTCGTAGACATACAGAGCAGCCTTGGTCTGGTTGACGCCGCTGCCGCGCGCGGCAGGGAAGAACCACATCACCAGAGCGGCAACGACCAGGCCGGCAATGGCCGGCACGAAAATGAGGCGGAGCTGGTAGGCGTGGGGCGCAGAACCCAGGGTCAGCAGCTTGATCCAGTCAATGGCGATGCGGAAGGCGACCACCAGCAGCCCCGACATGACGCCGATAAAGATGGACAGCACGAGGAACAGGCGTTCGTCCCGCGTCGGTGCGATCCGCTCCAGGGTGGCGGCAAAACTGCTCTCCTTTCCCGAAGCAGACTCGGGTCCCGCATCTGCGAGACCAGGGGACACGGGTTCGGCCGCCGTGGATTGGGTCGTGGGTTCCGGCATCTATTCCTGTTCTACCGCGCCTGGGTTTTGGGCGATTCGCAAAAGGACAGCGTTGTCTCCGGTGGGCGCGCCGCAAATCTGGGCGGTTAGCTTTTCCGTGTCGTAAACCAATTGCAGAATGGTCTGATTGAGATCGGGCTGCTGTTCGAGCTGATACAGCGACATCTTCTGGGGAAGCTGGTTCCAGCGGGTAACCAGGGGAGCGAGTTTGGGCGAAGCTGACGGCGAGGCGGCGCAAGCAGTAAGGCGCGCGCGGGCAAGGTTTCTGTCGGTGAGGGTGCGTTCGGCGCGAACTCGCGCAGGCAGATCGTCGGCGGGATCGAGCAGCAGTACACGGTTTGCCGTATCCAGCATGTTCTGGTCGGCGCCTTTCGCCTGGGCGGGCAGCGACGCGGCCCCGGGACTGGCGAACTCGCGACTCAGATAGGCGACGGCCACACGGTACATCCCCAGATTGAAAGCTGCCCGGCCCGCACCTTCCAGCGCAGTCAGCGGTGCCGAGTGGAGATTGGCAACCGCCCGATAGATGTTGAGGGCATCGGACAAGTCCTGTGCCTGCTCCAGCATCCCGGCAATCCGGGTTTGCGCGGCAGCGTCGTCTGTCGACGCGTTGCTCGCAGCAATCAGCAGCTGCGCCCGTGCCTTGTCGTCCTGATGACGCGTGATCAGGTAACCCGCCATCTCCAGACGGACCTCGCGCCGCCGCTCGTATCCGTTGCCCTCCCAGGTGCCGTCCAGCGCGGACTGATAGCGGAGGATCGCCAGTTGCTCGTTGCCCTGTTTGGCAGCGAGCCGGGCGAGCTGCAGGTTGATCATGCCGTCGCCGGGCGCGGATTCGCGCAGAGTATTGAAATAGGCGAAGGCCTCCTGGGTACGGCCGGCCTCGGCCAGAGCGGTCGCCAGATCGACTTCAGTGTCGCGGGAGGGCACATAGGCGAGGGCCGAGCGCAGCGACTCAATCGCCGCCCGGGGATTGCCGGCGTGCAGAGCTGCAACGCCTCGCGCCTTCCAGCGCTGGCCCAGCAGGGCCTCGTGATCCGTAAAGGAGCGATGGAGCAGCCAGGTAAGGATGAAGAGGACAACGGTGATGAGAAAAAGGGTGAGAAGTGAGACCGCGTCGCGCAGAATCAACCTGCGCCTGGCCAGCCGCTCCTCCGGCGTCAGGACCACGCCCACCTGGGAACTATTCATCATTTCTGTCTTCTATCTTCCCAGATTTGACCCGTTTATCGGACATCTGCTCAGAGGCACACAAATTTCCAATAGGAAGGATGGCGCGGTAGGATTGGGGCAGACCGGGATGTAACCGATGGCTGAGATGACTCTCGACGAGAAACAGGTGGCGCTGGACGCTCGGCTGCGGGGCCTGGGCAGCGTGCTTGTCGCCTGTTCCGGGGGGGTGGATTCGGCCTTTCTGGCCTGGGCGGCGCATCGCGTGCTGGGAGATCGGATGCTGGCGGTGCTGGCGGATTCCGCCTCGCTGGCCAGGAGCCATTACCGGGATGCGCTGGCCTTTGCGGAGGAAAACGCCATTCCTCTTCTGATTGTGGAAACCCGGGAACTGGAGCGCGAGGCATATGCCGCCAATGGGGCGGATCGCTGCTTCCACTGCAAAGATGAGCTGTTTACTGTGCTGGAAGCGGAGCGGGAAAGGCGGAATTTTGCCGCGGTGGCCTATGGCCTGAACCAGGACGACGGCCAGGATTTCCGCCCCGGGCAGCGGGCGGCCCTGGACCATCATGTGGTTGCGCCTCTGGCTGAGGCTGGGCTCACCAAGGCCGATATTCGGGCGCTGGCTCAGTCGGCCGGTCTGCGTGTCTGGGATAAGCCGGCTTCCGCCTGTCTTTCTTCGCGGATTGAGTACGGGCGGAGGGTGACGCCGGAAGCTTTGCGCCAGGTGGAGGACGCCGAAGAGGCGCTGCGCGCGCTGGGGCTGCGCCGGTTTCGGGTGCGCCATCACGGGAGCGTTGCCCGGATTGAGATTGCCCAGGAGGAAATGGCCGCTGCCTTGACTTCGGGGTCGTTCGCGCGGATGGCCGCCGCGGTGCGCAGCGCCGGTTTTCCTTACGTCGCGGTGGACTGCGATGGCTACCGATCGGGCTCAATGAATGAACTGCTGCCTGCGGAGATGCTGGCGAGCCCGAGGGCCCGGTGAATTCCTGTATGAATACGGCCAGGGTCGAATGCTTTGCCGGGATTTCCGGCGACATGCTGCTGGGCGCGCTGATCGACGCGGGCGTGCCTGCGGAGTTGCTGCGAGACGCAGCTTCCTCTCTTGGGATTGGCGCTGAACTGCGCGTGGGCACCGTCGAGCGCAACGGCATGCGCGCAACCAAAGTGGATGTGCTGGAATACGGCAGGATCGCGGAGGTTGAGCACCACGCGCACAACCACCAGCATCACGCTCACGAGCATGGCCATCACGAACATGTCAGCGAGGAGGGGCATCCGCACAACCACAGCCGCAACTGGCGGGAGATTCGCGAATTGATTGACCGCACGGCGATTCCCGGTTCGGCAAAGGCGATCGCCCAGCGCGCCTTCGCTCTGCTTGCCGAGGCCGAGGGCAAGGTGCACGGCATTCCTCCCGACCAGGTGCATTTTCATGAGGTCGGCGCGGTGGACACGATCGCGGACATCGTTTGTGCCGCGGTCGGCGCGGACTGGCTGATCCGTGAGCGCGGCGTGACGAAATGGCACTGCTCCGCTGTGAATGTTGGCAGCGGATTTGTGAACTGCGCGCATGGCCGGATGCCGGTTCCGGCTCCGGCGACCGCAGAGTTGCTCCGGGGAGTGCCGACCTATTCGGGGGGTCCGGCGATGGAACTGACCACTCCCACGGGCGCGGCGTTGCTGCGCGCGCTGGACTGCAGGTTTGAAAAGGGGCCACCGTTCGTGGCGGACACGATCGGCTACGGCGCCGGCAGCCGCGATCCGGAGGGTTTCGCCAACGTCCTGAGGCTCTCGGTAGGGGCCACGGCGTCTGCTCCGACGGCGGAGCGCGGCCTTCGGGCGGATCGCGTGGTGGTGCTGGAGTGCGCCATCGACGACGCTATGCCCCAGGTACTGGCGCATGCAATGGATCTCGCGCTGGAACAGGGCGCGCTGGATGCGATGGCCGCTCCGGTCGCCATGAAAAAAGGCCGCCTCGGCACGCTGCTGACCCTGCTGTGCCGTCCGGATCAGGAAGACGCACTTACCCGGCTCTTGTTTCGCGAGACGACCACGCTGGGCATCAGGCGACGCGAGGAGGAGCGCTCGATTCTGGAGCGCGAATGGGTCACGGTGGAAACCGGCTATGGGAGAATCCGGGTGAAAATCGCGTCAGCGGCTGGAGAAGTTCTGAACGCGATGCCGGAATACGAGGATTGCCGGCGCACCGCGCGGGAGCACGGTATTCCGCTGCGCACCGCCATGGAGGCGGCGCTGGCGGCATACGGCGAGCTGCAAAGGGCCAAAGCATGACCCGCGAGATCATTCTGGAGCTGCTGGAGCGGGTGCAGGCCGGGGAAACCACGCCCGCCGCGGCGCTGCAACAATTAGCGAAGCTCCCTTATGAAGACGCGGGTTTTGCCCGCATTGATCATCACCGCGCGTTGCGGCTTGGGTTGCCGGAGGTGATCTACGCCGCAGGCAAGGCCCCGGAGCAGACCGCGGAAATCTTTGCGCGGATGGCTGCGGCGGGCGGCAGCGTACTGGCGACGCGCGCAACTGCCAAGTCGTATGCCGCGGTGAAGGCCCGCGTGCCGGAAGCGCTGTGGCACGAGACGGCGCGCATCATCGGGCTGCGAGGCGGCCCGGCGCGGGAGCCTTTCGGCACAGTGGCCGTAATCTGCGCCGGCACCAGCGATTTGCCGGTGGCGGAAGAAGCCGCGGTCACGGCTGAGCACCTTGGCCTGAACGTGGTGCGGATCTGTGACGCGGGTGTTGCCGGACTGCACCGCATTCTCGCCGAGCGCGAAATGCTCAACCATGTGCGCGCGGCGATTGTGTGCGCGGGCATGGAAGGCGCACTGCCCAGCGTGGTCGGCGGGCTGGTCGCGGCGCCGGTCATCGCGGTGCCAACCAGCGTCGGTTACGGAGCGGCCTTCGGGGGAGTGGCGGCGCTGCTGGGGATGCTGAATTCCTGCTCGCCCAACGTGTGCGTCGTGAATATTGACAACGGCTTCGGCGCGGCTTATGTGGCCGCTATGATGCTGCGCGGCGCAACCGCGGCGGAGCCGGCGGCGAAAGATGCCGCCGCGATCCGCTCCTAGCCCGAGTTTACCAGCCTGAGAGAGGGAACATCGCTGCCAGCCGCTCTGGGCGCGGGCGCGAGTGGGCCGAGCGTGTGTGACCTAATTGCCTAATTGGAGAGATAGCGGTGGAGGCCGAGGAGGGAGATTAACTTGTC
>DATJSY010000062.1:0-9179 GCA_035503835.1 Acidobacteriaceae bacterium
GAAATGGGGTAGAAAAACAGCACGGCGGCAGTGGCGAAGAAGGCGATGCCGGACCACAGACCCGCGGTGAGCCGGATGCCGCCGAGAGCGCGGGCGGTCTGCACAGCGTTGGCGACGTATCCGTAGTACGAGAAGAGCCAGCCGGCGATGGCGCCGCCGATGGCCAGGCCGACCCAGAGAGCGAAGACGACGGCGGCGGTAACGGTGCCGGTAGCGCGGCGGCCCGTCTTCCACTCGCCGTAGTCGGCCACGTCGCCCATCATGGCCCAGAGCAGCGGCCCGGACGTGCCGAAGAAGAACTGGCGGAGGATTTCGGAGCCGATGATCGGCGCCGTGGCGGTGGCGGGCAGGAAGAGCACGGCCAGATTGAATAAGCCGGTGAGCGCCATGCTGAGAATGAAGAGTGGGCGCTTGCCGATGCGGATGGAGAGGAACGTGGAGAGGGTCACGCCCACGATGAGAGCGGCGAGGCCGAATCCGTTGAACCAGCTGAAGAGGTCTTCGTTGCCCGCGTTGTATTTGAAGTAGGGCAGCATCACGCTGCCGCGCATGGCGAGCGCGGCGAAATAGAACGTGGTGGCGAGGAAGAGAACGATCCAGGCGGGATTGCTGAAGAGGTCGGCGAGATCCTGGCCGAGCGAGGTTTTCTGCTGCGGGTCGGGCTGGATACGCTCTTTGCTGCTGGCGAAGGCGATGAAGAAGAAGAAGACGCTGAGGATGGAGAGCAGCCCCATGGTGAACTGGTAGCCGCGCGCGGAGTTGCCGCGGCCGAAGAAGGCAATCATGGGGATGGCGAGGCTCTGCACGATGAAGCCGGCGGAGTTGGCGAGCACCTGGCGGTAGGAGGCGATGCTGGTGCGCTCGTCGGGATCGCCGGTGAGGACCGCGGTGAGCGAGGCGTAGGGTACGTTGTTGGCGGCGTAGATGAGCCGCAGCAGCAGATAGGTGACCCACGCGTAGATGAGCTTGCCGCTGAAACTCAGGCTGGGCGTGGTGAAGGTGAGGATGCCCATGATGCCGAAGGGAACGGCGGTCCAGAGCAGCCAGGGGCGGAACTTGCCCCAGCGGGTGCTGGTGCGGTCGGCAATGACTCCCATGACGGGGTTAAAAAAGGCGGCGATGAGGCCCACGACGAGAAAGAGCGTGCCGGCCTGGGCGGCGCTGAGGCCAAAGGTGTCGGTGTAGTAGTTGAGCTGGAGGGCGAGCATCGCCTGGAAGATGAAGTTGGCGGCCATGTCGCCGAGGCCGTAACCCAGCTTCTCTTTGAAGGAAAGTCTCTCGATCATGGTGGTCCCGTCTTTCCAGGCGCTAATCGGTCACGGTCAGCGTGAGCCGCTGCAGATCCGCATCGCGCGACGAAGTGCCGACCATGAGGGAGAAGTCGCCCGGCTCGACGACGTATTTCATGTTCACGTCCCAGAACCTGAGCAAATCGGGCGGGATGTCGAAGGCGACGGTGGTGGTTTCGCCGGGCTGGAGATGCACTTTGCGGAAGCCCTTCAGCTCCTTTACGGGACGCGTGACGGAGCTGACCACGTCGCGGATGTAGAGCTGCACGGTTTCAGTGCCGGCGCGGCCACCGGTATTTGTCACATCGACGGTTACGGTTGCGGAGCCGTCCCTGCGGATCTTCTTTTTGTTCAGGCGCAGCTCGCCGAGCGCAAAGGATGTGTAACTGAGGCCGTAGCCAAAGGCGTAGAGCGGCGAGACGTCGTCGAAGAGATAGCCGCGCCGCGCCGATGGCTTGTAGTTGTAGAAGGCGGGCAGGTGGCCGACGGAGCGGGGGATGGTGATGGGCAGCTTGCCGCCGGGGTTGACGTCGCCGAAAAGGACGTCGGCCACGGCGTGTCCGGTTTCCTGGCCGAGATACCAGCACTCGTAGATGACCGGGACGTGTTGCGCGAGGTAGTTGATGGAGAGCGGGCGGCCATTGAAGAGGAAGACGATGACCGGCTTGCCCAGCGCCAGCATCGCCCTGACCAGCTCCTCCTGGCGGCCGATGAGGTCGAGGCTGGTGCGGTCGCCCATGTGATTCAGCCCCCAGGCCTCGCGCGAGGTCTGCTCGTTGCCGCCGATAGCCATCACAATCACATCGGCCCGGCGCGCGGTGCGGACGGCCTCGGCGATCAGCCCGCGGTCTTCTTCGGGATCGGCGGGGACGACCTCATCCTGGTTCCAGTTGCCGCCGATGGTAATTTTGCAGCCCTCGGCGTAGAGGACCTTGGCCTTCTTGCCGACTTTCGCCTTGATCCCGTCGAGCACGGTGACATTGTGCTTTGGGACGCCGCTGTAGCCGCCGAGCAGGCCACGGTGCGCGTTGGGCCCGATGACGGCGATGGTCTTGATCGCGTTGAGATCGAGCGGGGCGAGGCCGTTTTCGTTTTTGAGCAGGGTGATCGCTTCGTGGGCAGCGGTGAGAGCGAGGGCGCGATGTTCTTCGCAGCCCACGACGCGCTCGGCCTGGTCCGGATCGACATACGGGTCGTCGAAGAGGCCCATCTCGAATTTCCAGAAAAGCATGGGCGCAACGAGCTCGTCGAGCTGGCGCTCTCTGAGGACGCCTTTCTTCACCAGATCGACGAGGTGCAGGTAGCAGTCGGGATCGGGCAGCTCGATGTTGACGCCGGCTTCAACGGCGAGGCGGCAGGATTCTCTGCTGTCTTTCGCGACAAAGTGCCCGTGCGTGTCGGGACGATAGCCCAGCTCCCAGATGGCGTAGTAGTCCGAAACGACAAAGCCCTGGAAGCCCCACTCCTTGCGCAGAAGATCGCGAAGGAGCCATTTGTTGGCGTGGGAGGGGATGCCGTCGATCTCGTTGTAACTGGCCATCAGGGTTACGGCGCCGGCCTCACGCAGCGCCTCCTGAAACGTGTACAGGAAGGTCTCGCGCAGCACGCGCAGCGAAACATTGGCGGGGGCGCAGTTCATGCCGGATTCCGGCTGGCCGTGGCCGACAAAGTGCTTCAGGGTGGCCAGCAGGTGGCGCTTGTCGCGGAATCTGCGGTCTCCCTGGAAGCCTTTGACCGCGGCGATGCCGAGCCGCGACACCAGAAATGGATCCTCGCCGTAGGTTTCTTCCACGCGCCCCCAGCGCGGTTCGCGGGCAACATCGACTACGGGGGTGAGAGCGTGGTGTGCGCCGCGCGAGCGCGCCTCGAGGGCGGTCATGGCGAAGAGCTTTTCCACCAGGTCCGGATTGAAAGTGGCGCCGAGCGCGATGGGCTGCGGAAAGCTGGTGCCCTCGGGCGCCGCGTGCCCGTGCAGGCACTCCTCGTGGAAGATCACGGGGATTCCCAGACGGCTGTTCTCGAGGAAGAACTTCTGGATGGCATTCGTCAGCTCGGCCATTTGCCGCGCCGATCGGCCGCCGCCGGCGTCGCTGGGACGTCCCACCTGGCCGAGGCCGCGGCGGTCGCGGAACGATTTCTTCGCCTTGGCGAGATCGAAGTTTCCCTGCGCATCGACCAAGGTCTGGGGCTTTTTCTGCCAGATGCAGAGCATCTGGGCAGCTTTCTCCTCCAGCATCATTTGCTGCAGCAGGTCTTTCACGCGCCGTGCCGAGGGCTGGACAGGATCTTTCCAGGCGGGCGGCCCCGGGCGCCCGGATTTTCGTGCTGCAGGCTGTTTCTTCATGCGGACAGTCTCTGTGGTCCTGTTGCCGGTTGCCTGACCAATGTAGTCGCGAGCCGCGCAAAGAGCAACAGCAAATCGATTTTCCATGGGATCGCGTCGGATTGTTCAGGCGGGTTCCGGTTACTCTGGTTTTTCCGCCAATTTGTACCGGCCCTGTATAATAACGGCGTCTTCAGGACGACCAGCTGTTCGCTGGTGCTTCGCGGGTTCTATCGCGGTGCAAGGCTGCCGAGCCTTCTTTACCCAAGGAAAGTCGGAGTCGCAGGTCCGGGCCATCGACGCACCTCCGGAGCCGGGGAAGGCCAGAATGCTCAACGCTGCGCCAGAAAGCGAAAGCGGGCTGCCGAAGATTGCCGTTCCGACCGAGGCTGCAAGGTCTCAGCCGCCCGCGAACGTGCGTCCTGAGGGCCAGGACGTGGTCAGCTATCTGCGCGCGATGGTGCGAGAGGAACCTGAGCCGGCTCCTGAACCAGAGCCACGCTCACCCTTTCGGGCTCTGATGAGCAGGGCGGCAGGCGCGATCCGCTCCGCATCCGCCATCGCCGGGCACTCTGCGACGCCTAAGTCCGGGTCGTCACCGGAGCCGACTGCGGCGGAAGAGTCGCGCAGTGTGCATATCCCAGTGGAGCCGGTCGCGCAGGTGCCCGTAGCGGCGAGCGTCGAGGCTTCTGTTCAGGCACCGCAGATGCAGAGTGCGGAGACCCCGGTTGATTCGCCGGCGCTTTCGGCACCCGCTCCGTCGAGCGTCGAGTCCTCTGTTCAGGCGCCGCAGATGCAGAGTGCGGAGGCCCCGGTTGATTCGCCACCGCCGCTTTCGGAGCCTGCACCCGCACCGCCGCTCGTCTCGCAGCCATCGTTTTTTGCCGAACTTCGCGGCCGGTTGATTCTTCGGCTGCGTGGGGCAGCAGCCCGTTTGCGACTGGATCTTCCGGGGAAACGAAAGCAGGCTGCCGATGCATTGTCTTTGCAAGTTTCCCGTCTGGCTGCCTGGCGAAGCGTCATCCAGCGCGCGGCGAACTCTGCGCAGAACCGTGTCAAAGCGCTGCCGGTCGCGATGGGAAACGGAATGCGCGCTCTGCGCCCCGGGTGGGCAGCCCTGAAAGGGTCGGTGCTCGTCGCCGGAGTGCGGATGCGCAGGCTGCAGCCGCATTTCTCGTTGCTGATTGCCAGGCGGCGTCGCGCTGCGCCGGCTCGAGCGGGGGAAGCGGCGGCCAGCGAAGACGAAACGCAGCCGGCGTCCAATCCCGCAGCCGCAACCGCTCGGGCCGCACGGCCTCAACCTGCGCAGCCGGACTTTCCGTTTCGCTCGGCTCCCGCCTGGAGCCCGGAGCCGGTTCCGCCGCCATCGCCATTCCGCCCCATGCCTTCCGCCGCTGCTGTGCCATCGGAAGCTGCGTTTGCGGCAGGGCATGCCCAAGGCGTGCCGCCGATGCCGGTTGTCGGGGCCGAAACTGCCGGGGCGGGCTCCACGGCTCTGCGAGGCGAGGTTCTGCCTCCTGAACCAGCGCCTGAGCAGCGCGTTCGCGCCGCTGAGCCGGCGCGGGTGATTAACATGCAGCCCGGCGTGCGATCCGCGGTGCCGGCTTCGGGCACTGTCAGCCGAGGCTGATGGTCACGCCGCCACTGTAGTTGGCCGGATTCCCGGACCCCACGAGCGCGTGAACGGCGGCCGGCTCCATCGGTCGCGCAAAGAGGAATCCCTGGCCGCAGGGGCAGTCCAAAGACTTCAGCTCCGCCAGTTGTGCTGTGTCTTCGATTCCCTCGGCTACAACATTGACGCCCAGGGAGCGCGCCAGATCCAGAATGCTGCGGACGATTCGGCGAGAGTCCGGGTCGGTGGCAATGCCCTGGACAAACGAGCGGTCGATTTTGAGAGTGTCGAACGGGAAGCGCTGCAGGTAGTGAAGGGAACTGTAGCCCATGCCGAAGTCGTCCATATGGAGACCGACGCCCAGCTGGCCCAGTTGCCGCATCGTCTTCAGGGTGGTCAGGGCATCGGAGATCAGACAGCTTTCGGTCACTTCGAGACGGAGGCTGGCTGCATCCAGCCCCGTTTCCCGCAGTACCTGTTCGACGCGTTCCACGAGGTCGGGCCGTTCGAACTGGCGCGCCGAAAGATTCACGCTGATCCGCGTGCCCTGCATTTCCGGGTTGCCGCCGCTGCGCCATTCGACCAGTTGGCGGCAGGCTTCCACCAGACCCCAGTCGCCGAGGGGCAGAATCAACCCGGTTTCCTCGGCGAGAGGGATGAACTCGGCCGGCAGCAGCAGGCCCTTGTGGGCGTGGCGCCAGCGCACCAGGGCCTCAAAGCCGATGATGCGGTTCGTTCGCAGGTCCACCTCGGGCTGATAGAACATGGAGAGCTCACCCTTGTGGATCGCGCGCTCGAGGTCGGCTTCCATTTCCAGCTTTTCCAGAGCACGCTCCCGCATGCCGCTGGAGTAACAGACGACGCTCGTCGATTCCTGGCAGCGAGCGTTGGCCAGCGCGCTCTCCGCGTCGCCGATCAGATCTTCAGGGTGGGCATACTCGGCACCCGCCACCGCGATTCCCACTGCGAGTTGGGGAGTTACGCGATGGGCGCGCCAGACAAACGCCTCGCGAACGGCCTCCGCCGCCTCGCTTGCGAACTGGATAGCTTCCGGCTCGCTGCTCGCCCGTTCCAGACAGATCAGGAACTCCGCGCCGTTCACGCGCGCCGCGATTGACAGCGAGGGCAACATCCGCTGCAGGCGCAGCGCCGTTTCCATCAGGAGGCGGTCGCCACCGCTGGAGCCCAGGGTTTCGTTCACGCGCTCGAAGCGGTCGATGGCCACCGCGAGTATGGCGAAATTCCAGTCTCCGAGCAACCGGCCGCGCTCCATGCGCCGCTCCAGATGCTCGACAAAGAAGAAGCGGTTCGGCAACCCGGTGAGCGCATCGGCTGTGCGCCGGTCGGTATTGTCGCTCAGCGAACCAGCGACGTGCGTGATGCGACCGGCGGCATCCTCCGAGGCGACGCACCGCGCCAGTACCCACCGCCAGCGCCCGTCATGGTGCCGGATGCGGTGTTCATTCTGAATTGTCTTTGCCTTGCCTGCCCGCAGCGCGCGCAGTTCCGCTTCGAAGCGCGGCTTGTCATACGGGTGCACGCGCTCCATCCAGCAGCTGACGTCGGAACAGGGGCCATTCAGGCCGGTTATGGATTGCCAGCGGTGCGATCCCCAGAGCTGCCCGGCGATCAGGTCCCAGTCCCAGAAACCCTCCTGGGAGGCCTCCAGCGCGAGGGCGTATCTGTGCCACTCATCGCTGCGTTCCAGCATCTGCTCCTGGGCCATCGTTCCCCGCTCGTGATCGTGGTCGGCGCAGCGCGCCTCTGCCTGTCCCTATCGGCAGGGAGGAGATGGCGATCAGTGGGAAAGCGACTCCGGTTTCGGCCGGTGGTTACGAGTCCGCGGGCTGCGGCGCGCTGCCGTTCGGCCACAGGAGATTCAGACGTTCGGCGGCCATTCCAATGACCGCATACGACGCGCCAAGCACTTCGCCGTCAGCCTCCACCAGCAGCGGCTGATCGCAGGCAGCGCCGTTCAGAGGCCGGCAGATCAGCCGCCGGACTGACTCGTATCGAGGCATCGGCAGTCCGCCCCATCCGTAGTGGCCGTTTACCTGCCGCGTAGCCAGCGCGTGAAAGCTGGCGTGCCCCAGGCCCAGCCGGCCGGTCTGAGGTAACCACGCGAGGCGCAGTGCGTCGCCGAAGGGATCGCCCTGCGGGTGCCAGCGATTGATCTCCGGAACATGGGTTGCGATCGCTTCGCAGGCCACTTCGGTCGTGGTACTGCCGTCGGCGTACGTCATCTCGATGGTGAATGGCTGTACGCGATGCTCGAGCAGGAGCTTTGCGCCGCCTACGAAATATGCGAGCCGCCCGCCGTGGCGTTTGCCCTGGCCCGTGGGCGCGAGGTTCATCAGGGCAGCGTGCATGCCCATTCCCGCGGCGATGAAGAAAAACCAGCTGCGCATGCGCTTGTGGCCTGGAGGGCTGAGTTCGATCTTTCCCAGGCTCACCGGCCGCGCCTGCGCATGGAGAAGCATGTGGGCCGCCAGCAGGGGATTGCGGGGCAGCCGGAGGTTCTGGGCGATGACGTTGCCGGTGCCGAAGGGCAGCACACCCAGCGCCGCACCCGACCCGGCCACGCCCTGCATGACCTCGAAGACCGTTCCGTCGCCGCCGCACACCAGGAATGTGTCGAAGCCCGCGGCCACGGCCTCGCTTGCCTGCTGGCCGGCCGAATGGGCGGAGAGCGTCTCCTGCAGGTGGACGTCGCTGCCATAGCTGCTCAGCAACTCCGCAATCTGTTCCACTGCGGCGCGACGCCGCGCGTTGTGGATGAGCAGCGGGTTCAGGAACAGCAGAACGCGTCGCATCTGAACAGATTAAGTTGCGCCTTCTGAAGCGAATGTGAACAAACCGTTAGATGCGCGCCGGCGCACCACGCCGGTCAACCCGGGGGTGCCTCGCTTTTCGCGTCTGCTCCCCGGCCGATGCCCGGTGCCGGGGATTGGCAAAACGAGGGAAATCCTCTGCCTCCTCCCCGCCCCTTGCGTGCGTATACGTCTATAGAAGGAAAGAGCAGGGAACCAGTCTGAGCGCTCACGATCACTCCTTCCGCAGCCTGATGCTGGAGCACCAGTCCATGGTCTTCAGTATCGCCCTGCGCATTCTGGGCGACCGATTCCAGGCCGAAGAGGTCGCGCAGGACGTATTTCTGGAGCTGCATGCGAAGCGGGAGGAACTCACATCCGGCGAGCATATCCTGCACTGGCTGCGGCGCGTCGCGGTGCATCGCTCCATCGATCGGATTCGCCAACGGGAGCGCCGTCAGGAGATTGCGATGGACAGCGCGGAGCTTCCGGAGGTGGCCTTTGAGGCGCCTCCGGGCGATCCGCTGCTCAGCCGCCAGCTTCGGCAACTGGTGGCATCGCTCCCGGCCGCGCCACGCGCCGTGATCGTGCTGCGCTACCAGGAGGATCTGACGCCGGAAGAGATTGCGGCGACGATGAAAATGCCGGTCGCCACGGTGAAGAGCCATCTGCGGCGAACGCTGCGGCTGCTGCGCGAGAAGATGACGCGCGTTCTGCGCTAGCGGGAAACGAGGTTTGCGATGATCGACGGCGATACCGAATTCGAACAGGCACTCTTTGCAGCGTTCGCGCGCGAAGCCGCTCCGGAGACGCTGATCGTCGCCGTCGAAGAGCGCCTGCGCGAACCAGCTTTCGTGCCTTCCTTCGCCAGCCTGCGCGTTGCCACGCAGTCGCGCTGGACCAGTCTCTGGTCTCTGGCTGCGCATGCTCTTGTGGTGGCGCTGTTGCTGTTGTTTGCCCTCTCGCAATGGCGCACCCGCCTGATTCAGCAGAAAACAGCCGCCATGGTGGACGTCACGCCCTTCATCCCCGCGGCTCCCATGAAAGAGACCATGGGCGGCGGCGGTGGCGGAGGCAATCACGAGATCGTCGAGGCTTCCAAGGGCAAGCTGCCCAAGATGGCCAAGACCCAGATCACTCCGCCG
>DATJSY010000063.1:0-80888 GCA_035503835.1 Acidobacteriaceae bacterium
CAAAGTTCCGAAAATCAGCGCTCTGTCCCAGCAGCTCAGCACACCCGCGATCTGATCTGCATATCGTTCCGTTAGCAGAATCGTGTCCATTCCGCCATCATAGCCGCTACCCTGTTTGGTTCCGGCTACGCCGGGTTAGGATCGTGCTGGTCAGCCGCCTGGCGATGCCACCGGAACACCTCGCTGTCGTTCTCGGGGCCGCCGAATCCCCTCAGATACATTACGGCGAGCCAGTACTCCGCTGTGGCGAGGTGCTGGCCGGCGGCCTTTTGAAACCATTGGAAAGCCTGGTTATAGTCGCGCGGGACCCCGTAACCGCCATAGTAAATGGCTGCGACACCCTCTTCACCCCACGCATTTCCCTGTTGAGCGGCCATTTGACACCAATGCAGTCCCTGGCTGCGATCGCGCGGAACTCCCAAGCCATAGTCGTTGAGATGGCAGAGCTCGGCCTGAGCAGCGGCATCGCCCCGCTCGGCACGCGCGCGCGGGAGCTGTGCATCCTCGACCTGTGATTCCTGACGGAGCATCTTAGCGTGAAGTTGCCAGAGCGCCAAAGCGGTGCCGAGCAGGGCTGCGAAGAGAACAACTGCCACGGCGACTTTCCACGGCCGTCCCATATTGTGGTTTCCAGGAGTTTCTGGCTTCTAACGATAACTGGGTCATCTGATTCTGGCGACTGGAAAATTAAAGCAGACGCTGCGCCTGGAGGGCGCGGGCGATTGCTTCCTGGGGCGTGGCGCCGACGGCAGAGAGATGGCCCATTTTGCGGCCTTTGCGGGGCTGGTGCTTTTCGTACAGGTGCACGCGGACGCCGGGGACACCGAGGGCCTGGTCGAAGTGCGGCGCGTGGTCGAGCCATAAATCGCCGAGGAGGTTGGCGATGGCGGCGGGCTGGACGACGGAGACGTCGCCGAGGGGCAGATCGCAGACGGCGCGGACGCACTGCTCGAACTGGCTGGTGACGCAGGCACGCTCGCTGGCGTGATAGCTGTTGTGGGGACGCGGGGCGAGCTCGTTGACGAGCAGGTCGCCGGATTTGGTGAGGAACATCTCGACGGCGAGGAGGCCTTCAAGGGTGAAGGAGTCGGCGATGGCGCAGGCCAGCTTTTGCGCGCGCTGCTCGATCTCTGGCGACACCAGGGAAGGAATCACGCTCCAGGCAAGGATCTGGTGCTCGTGGTGGTTGGTGGCGGAGGGAAAGCTTTTGGTTTCGCCGCGGGGCGAGCGGGCGACCATGACGGAGATTTCGAGCTCGAGGTCGAGAGCCTGCTCGACGATGGATGGCTGCTGACCGAGGAGTTGCCAGGCGTCGTCCGGGTTTATGTCATCGTCGAAGCCAATTTTGACCTGACTGCGGCCGTCGTAGCCGCCGTGAGCGCTCTTCGCGAAGACCCGCGGCCCAAGCGCGGCGACGGCTTCCTTCATATCCTCGGCGGAACGTACGGCGCGCCAGGGCCCGAGAGGGAATCCACGCTCGCGTAGCCAGTCCTTCTGGCGGATGCGGTTCTGGATGACGCGAAGCAGATCGGCGGAAGGGCGGACGGGCGCGAATTTTGCGGCGGCTTCGAGCGCCTCCAGCGAGATCTGTTCGATTTCGAGGGTGACTACGTCGGAGCCGCGGGCGAGATCCTGCGCGGCGCGGGCATCGTTCCAGGAGCCCTCGAAGCAGGCGTCGACGACGAAGCGCGCGGGACAGGAGGGGTCGGGATCCATGACCTGGATTCGGTAGCCGAGGGAACGGGCGGCCATAGCGACCATGCGGCCGAGCTGGCCGCCTCCGAGAATGCCGAGGGTGGAGCCGGGGAGAATGGGGGTCATTCGGGAAGACCCTGGGCGAGGACTTCTTTGGTGCGGACGTCGCGCCAGGTGCGGAGACGCTCGCGGAGATCGGGATCGGTGGTGGAGAGGATCTCGACGGCGAGGAGCGCAGCGTTGGCGGCACCGGGCTTGCCGATGGCGAGCGTGCCGACGGGAACGCCTTTGGGCATCTGGACGATGGAGAGGAGCGAGTCGATGCCCTGGAGCGCGGTGGCGGGGATGGGCACGCCGAGGACAGGGACGAGGGTTTTGGAGGCGAGCATGCCGGGGAGATGGGCGGCGCCGCCGGCTCCGGCGATGATGACGCGGAGGCCGCGGGACTCGGCGTGGGCGGCGAAGTCGAAGAGGAGGTCCGGCGTGCGGTGGGCGGAGACGACGCGCGCTTCGCAGGGAACCTGGAACTCGCGAAGGATTTCGACGGCGGGCTCAAGGGTGTCGTAGTCGCTTTTGGAGCCCATGACAACGGCGACGAGGGGTGGGAGTTTCACGGGTAGATTATAGAGAAGAGCGAAAAAGCGGTCAGCTGAGAGGCGGTCCGTGGAAGGCCGGTCAGCAAGTCTCTCAGGCTTCCTCTACGTCTTACGCCACGATTTTCGGCAGCCACTGCCAGCGGCCGTCCGCGCGCGTCAGCACGACGGTTCTCTGTTCAGCGCCGGGCAAGGCGACTTTCACGATGAACTGGCTGTGCGAGTTCCGTCCGGAGCTGACAAAACCAGCCAGAACGGGGGTTCCGTCCGGGGCGAGAACTCCGCCATCGCCTTTCCAGGCTGATTCCCTGTTGCTGCGATACCCAGGCAACTGACGTCCGCGATGAGCAGGTTGTTGGTGGCGCAAGACCCGATATAAGCCAGGTTGGCCGTGGTTGCATGAGTGACTGCGGCTGGAAACGTGGCGCCGTACGACCAGGGAGTGCTCAGCAGCTCGCGCTTTGATACGGCACTTTCAGAGATACTGCGGCCCATTTTGTCATTGCGCAGCTGCACTGCTCCCTTCCGGATCGCGGCTCCTCAGGATCGCAGCTCCCGGATACAGCACCTCTGAAAATGCTTTAGCATCGGCCTGAGAGGTGTTTTCATGGATCAGGCCCCCCCCTCGAGCAACGGCGCGCGGCGCCTTGAGGACATCGCGCTCGATCTGCTCAAGTTTGTCGCGGGCAGCACCGGGATCGTCCGGGGCAGTACGCCGTCTACGGGATTCGCGCCCGCCGGAGGCCCTAAACCGGAAGACCAGGTCACGCAACTGCTGGAGCTGTACGCGCGCTGTCTGCGCGTCGTGGAAGGAAAGCCGGCCTAGGTGGCTGCTCCCCGTTCGTCATCGCTCGGATTCCTGGTCTGCGGCGCCGGCGTCTTCGGCCGCAATCACCTGCGGGTGATTCGCGGGCTCGAAGCCGATAGCGCTGCGGTTTGCCTGGCGGCCATCGTCGAGACGGATCGCTCCCGCGCCCAGGCCGCGGCTGCGGAATGCGGCGTGCCGGTGTTTTCCTCGGTGGAGGAGTGTCTCGCCGCGCGTTCGCGCGGCGAGATTGCCGTGGATGCGGCGTCGGTTTGCGTTCCCACCTCTGCGCATTTCGCAGTAGCCGAGAAGCTACTGGCCGCAGGCGTCGATCTGCTGATCGAGAAGCCCATTGCCGCAACGTCGGCGGAGGCGACGCGCCTGATCGATCTGGCCAGGGAGCACGGCTGCATTCTCCAGACCGGGCACCTGGAGCGCTTCAATCCGGCCGTCACAGCGACGGAGCCGATCCTGAACCACCCTATGTTCTTCGAGGCGCATCGCCTGAGCGTCTTCAGCCCGCGCTCGCTGGATGTGGACGTGGTGCTGGACCTGATGGTGCACGACCTGGATATCGTGCTGAACATGGTGCGGTCGCCTGTGCGGTCGCTGCACGCCGTGGGGCTGCCCATTCTGTCGCCGAAGGTGGATATCGCCAGCGTGCGCGTGGAGTTCGAATCCGGCTGCGTAGCGAACTTTACGGCCAGCCGCGTGAGCACGGAGCGAGTACGCAAGCTGAGGTTCTTCCAGCCTCACCAATACGTATCGATCGACTACGCGCGGCAGGATTTGCTGGTGATCGACGTCTCCGGCAGCAGCCCGCGGTCAGCAGCCAGCGGCCAGCGCGCGGCTGCTGTTCCAGGCATTGCACCCGGTCTCCCCGGCCTGAACATCGAGAAGCCGAAGGTCGAGCCCGGCGAGCCGCTGCGGCTGGAGATCGAGTCTCTTCTGGAGTGCGTGCGGACGCGGTCGGAGCCGCGCGTGTCTGGCGAGGACGGCCGAGCGGCGCTGGCGCTGGCGCTCGACATTAATGCGGCGATTGCGGAACACGCGGAACGGGCGGGGCTGGAGCAGGTTGCTCGCCGGTAGTGCATGGGAAATCGGTTATCAAGCCAAAGCTTCCGGTTGGCCGATCGCACCCTAACAACGTTCCTGCAGGATTCGGGCGAAGGTCGGCGCGTCCAGGCCCAATGGCGAAGACAAGCGAATAGAGCAATATGCGGCAGCCTGGAGGGATCGCAAGCGGCGGTTTCTAACTTACGTGGTCGCGCTCAATTCGTTCCGGGCACGGGTCCTCCTCGGGTTCCTGCTGCAAGCCGATCCCAGCCTTGATCCAACTGGCCGACCCTAACTCTGGAATTTCTGGCGTGGTTTGCCGGGCAAAACGCCGCCGGTTTGTGGTTGAGCCGATGCCGTTGTCCCCGCAGCGGAAACCTGTCCAATTGGACGTGGAGCAGGAGCTGGAAGATCGAGAGGACAAAGGAACGGCGTCGGTGCCGCCACTGCGGCTTGACCCGGGATTCTGCACCGGCGCAGATTGGGAGGGAGCTGCCGGCGAAGTTGCCCCCTGGGCCGCCGCCGGATGATCCTCGCGCGCGAGATCCAGCGAGACCGTCTGAGGTTACCCCGGAATTTCTTCGCCTAGCTTGCGCATCGTTTCCAGATAAAAGCTGAGGTTGTGCAGCGTGTTCAGCACGGCGGAGAGCGGCTCCTGCGCGGCCATCAGATGGCGCAGATAAGCGCGGCTGTAGCGGCGGCAGACGAGACAGCCGCAGGCCGGGTCGGGAGGGTTCTGGTCCTCAGCGTACTGCCGGTTCTTGATGTTCAGCCGGCCCTCTGAAGTGAACAGCAGCCCGTGGCGTGCGGCGCGCGTGGGCAGCACGCAGTCCATCATGTCCACGCCCATGCGGGCGTACTCGGCAATCTCCTCGGGATAGCCAACGCCCATGACATAGCGCGGCTTGTCCGCGGGCAGCAGGGGCAGCACGGTCTCGATCATCTCCTGCGTGAGTTCGCGCGGCTCGCCGACGCTGAGGCCTCCGATGGCGTAGCCGGGGAAGTCCATCTCCACCAGCCGCTCGGCCGATTCGCGGCGCAACTCGGGAAACATTCCTCCCTGAACAATCCCAAAGAGGCTGGGGAACTGACCGGCGAATTCCGCGCCCCAGGGACGCTCCTGTTTGTGCGCCTCGAAGTGATCGCGGCTGCGTTTTGCCCAGCGGAGGGTGACGTCGAGCGAGGCGCGGGCGCGCGCCTGGTCTGCTGGATACTCCGTGCACTCGTCGAAGGCCATGGCGATGTCCGCTCCCAGGGCAATCTGCACGTCCATGGAGTGCTCCGGCGAGAAGAAATGCGACGAGCCATCGATATGGGAGCGGAAAGACACGCCCTCATCGGTGACTTTGCGCAGATCGCTGAGGCTGAAAACCTGGAAGCCGCCAGAGTCAGTCAGAATGGCGCGATCCCAGCTCATGAAGCGGTGCAATCCACCCATGCGCCGGATGGCCTCGTGGCCCGGGCGCAGATAGAGGTGATAGGTGTTGCCGAGGAGCAGGCGGACGTCCAGCTCTTCGAGAAGATGCTGCGGGATGGCCTTGACCGTGCCCTGCGTGCCTACCGGCATGAATACCGGGGTCTCGACGGCTCCATGGGGCAGGGTGAGCGTGGTGCGGCGTGCTGCACCGCGGGTCCGATGAATTTGGAAAGCGAGCGGCACTGGGCTGATTGTAGCGGGCGGTTCCCTCGCGAAGCCTGGCGGCGCTGCAGAGGCGGGCCGCTCAGAATTCAAATCTCCGCGCCGTTACGGAAATACCCATCGGCGCTCACTGCCCTGAAAGATTCCTGCGCCGCCGCTGCGCAGCGGGCGTACAGTAGAGCCGGGATTGTGCGGAGCTGCGTCGAATGCGGCGCCTCTGCGGCTTTCCCGCATGTGGAGGAGGCTGCCATGCTGAAGCCTTTCCTGTTCCTTCCGGTACTCTTTCTGATTGGCGCGCCGGCGTTCTTTCAGCAGACGCCGACGACTCCGGCGACGCCCCCCGCAGCCGCGCCCGCTGCTCCTCAGACGTACTCCATTCCCGCGGAGTACGTGAACATGACGAACCCGGTGAAGCCCACGCCGGAGTCCCTGGCCCGAGCGAAGCAGATTTATAGCTGGGACTGCGCATTGTGCCATGGTAACAACGGGAACGGCAAGGGGGACGTGGCGGTCGAGCAGAAGCTCGGCCTCCTCGATCTGCGCGATCCAGGGGCGCTCAAGCCCTGGACCGATGGCGAGCTGTTTTACATCATCCGCAACGGCAAGGGGAAAATGCCGCCGGAAGACGGGCGCGCCAAGGATGCCGAGGTGTGGAACCTGATCATCTATTTGCACAGCATGTCGAAGGGCGCGGCGGCCACGACCACGCCCGCATCCTAACCATTCGCTGAAAGTCAGTGCCCGCCGGCAGTCACGGGCAGTTCCATCTGCTCGGAGCCGCGCTCGTCGGTCCAGGGCCGGAAGCAGGCGCGGCAGCGCGCCTCGTACACGCCGGCTGCGCCCACCAGCACCAGAGACTGGCTGCTGCCCAGACGCTGGGTGTGAACGGCCGGCGCGCCGCACTGCATACAAACCGCGGACAGCTTCACCACTTCATCGGCGATGGCCAGCAGCTCCGGCATGGGCGCAAAGGGCTCACCGGTAAACGAAGTGTCCAGCCCGGCAATGATGACGCGCGTGCCCAGGTGCACCAGCTCATTCGACAAGCCGATCAGGGTGGGATCGAAAAACTGGGCCTCGTCGATGCCTATCACCTCCACAGCGTCGATCATCGGCATCAGCACCGATTTCAGCTCTTCCATATTGGTAACGGTCAGTGCGTCCAGGGTTTGGGCGCTGTGCGAGGCAATGGCGGTGCGATGGTAGCGGGCATCGAGATCGGGCTTGAAGCAGGCCACGCGGCGTTTGGCGATCTGCGCCCGCTTGAGGCGCCGGATCAGCTCCTCAGACTTGCCCGAAAACATGGGGCCGGTAATGACTTCAATGCGCCCCGGATGGATTGCTCGCTGGCCGGCTGCCATGTTCGCTCCCGCGCCTCCCGCTGGAATGTTTCAGGAATGCTCCAGTGTAGGCCCGTCAGCCGACGTGGGGATGTGGAAAGCAGGGAGGAAATCGGCGGGGCGGAAAGTCGCGGTCCGGACACCGCTGGATTGCCTGATTCCCGCCTTTTTCTTGACACTGCATCGGACTCTACGCGATTCTATAAATCAGGCTTCCCTGCGAGTTCTGGCAGTGTGCATAACCGTGGGGAGCCGTTTCCAGGTATTCAGGTCCCGCGCGCGAACGCGATGAGGAAAAACCACGCGCTGTCGGGGCCCTTCCATGGAAATCGATTCACTGTTGAGCCGCGGGCGGGCTGCCTGCCGTTCCGGCCAGAAGGACCGTGCGTTGACACCATTTGCCCTGCTGGCGCCTTTTGCTATGCCCACGGGAATTGCCTCGTTTCTGCCTTTTCTGCTGATCATCGTGGTTTTCTACTTTCTGCTGATCCGGCCACAGCAGAAGCGGCAGCAAAAATGGCAGCAGATGCTGGGCGGTCTGAAGACCGGCGACCGGATTACCACCTCTGGCGGGATCCGCGGCACGATTCTGGCCATCAAGGATGACACCATCCAGCTGCGGGTTCCACCCGACAACCTCCGGATCGAAGTCGTGAAAAGCGCGATCGCCTCCGTAACCCAGGACGAAACCAAGTAGAGTCTCCATGCAGAAGAATCTCCGCACCAAAACCATCGGCATTATCGCAATCCTGCTGTTCTTCATCTACGGAATCTTCGGAATCCCGAACGGCGTCTCCGGAACGGCGGTTAAGGACGGCCTGCTCAGCGCGGGTGCCTTCAGGAAGGGGATCCACCTGGGGCTGGACCTGAAGGGCGGGATGTACCTCGTCATGCAGGTGGAAGTGAACGAGGCGGTGGGCGCGCAGACCGACAGCGATGCGGCCGGCATCCAGAACTCCTTTCAGCAGAACGGGATCGTCGGCGCCTCGGTTACCAAGCCGGACGCGAATCGGCCGGACTTTATCCAGATCACGGGGGTGCCCGCCGCGCATGCGGTCGACGTGAGCAGTCTGCTGAATTCTCAGTTCGGATCGCAGTACGACATTGCGCCCGGGCCGAGCAACAGCTGGACGCTGACGATGAAACCCTCGGTGGAATCGGATCTGAAGCAGCGCGCTCTGAACCGCTCCATCGACGTGATCGAGAGCCGCATCAACAGCCTGGGCGTGAGCGAGCCGGTCGTGGAGCCGTACCAGTTGGGAAGCTACCAGATTCTGGTGGAATTGCCCGGGGTGGACGACCTTAGCCGCGTGGAGAACGTGATTCAACAGACGGCGCGGCTTTCCACCCATGCCGTGCTCGGAGGGCCCTGGCCGGATCAGCAGACGGCCCTGCAAACTCTTGGCGGCGTGGTGCCGCCCGATGCGGAGCTGGCAGAGAGCGTCCCCGGCGCTTCCAGCGACACCAGCACCGGCGAATGGTATGAGCTGTCAAAAATCCCGGTCTGGGGCGGCACGGACATTCGCGATGCAAAAGCCGATGTCGACCAGCAGACCAACGAGCCAGAAGTGGTTTTCTATCTGACGAATACGGCCGGCGATCGATTCGGACAGTTCACCACGGCGAATATCGGGAAGTCGATGGCGGTGGTCCTCAACGACCGCATTTACGAAGTGGCCGTGATCAAGGGCGTCATTCACGATACCGGCAACATCTCCGGCGGCAACATGAGCATGCAGC
Source organism: Acidobacteriaceae bacterium (assembly GCA_035503835.1). Classification (GTDB taxonomy): domain Bacteria; phylum Acidobacteriota; class Terriglobia; order Terriglobales; family Acidobacteriaceae; genus Palsa-343. Next base: position 8,869 of record DATJSY010000063.1, read on the forward strand.
AGGCGCAGGACCTGGCCACGCTGCTCAGCACTGGCGCTCTTCCGGCCAGCCTGAAGTACCTGCAGGAGAGCACGGTGGGGCCATCCCTGGGCGCGGATTCGATCCACCAGGGGGTGGTGGCCTCCATCGTCGGCATGCTGGCGGTCATGATCTTCATGCTCATCTACTACAAGGGCGCGGGCATCAATGCCGATCTGGCGCTGTTCCTGAACCTGGTGATCCTGCTCGGGTTTATGGGTTACAGCGGCGCGGTGCTGACGCTGCCGGGCATCGCCGGGGTCATCCTCACCATCGGCATGGGCGTCGACTCCAACGTTCTCATTTTCGAGCGCATCCGCGAAGAACTGCGCGCCGGCAAGTCGCCGGCGGCGTCCGTGGATCAGGGATTCGCCCACGCGTGGACGACGATTCTGGATACCCACGTCACCACCATCGTCTCGGCGGTGATCCTCTATCTAACCACTGGCAGCGTGGGACCGGTAAAGGGGTTTGCTATCACACTGATTTTCGGTCTGCTCGCCAATCTGTTTACGGCGGTCTTCGTTTCCCGCGTCATCTTTGACGCTCACCTGAGCCGCAAGCTGCACGGCGAACCGATCTCGATTTGAGCTGTGAGGCTTCGAGAGATTTTTCTATAGGCGGATTTTCGTGGAACTGTTTCATAATCCAAGGATCGACTGGCTGGGGAAGAAGTGGTATTTCCTCGCTTTTTCCCTCATCTTCAGCATTTCCGGGCTCATCTCGCTGTTCTTCTGGCACGGTCTGCCGCTGGACGTTGACTTCCGCGGTGGAACGGTTGTGACCGTGAAGTTTGCTGAGAAGCCCAACGTGGACCGCATTCGCGAGGCAGCTAACAAGGCCGGCCTGAAGGGTCCCCGCATTACCCCGTTTGGGCCTGCAGATCACCACGAGGTGGAGATCACGCTTTCGAGCGGTGCCACAAACCAATCAGCGATCGACCAGGGCCGCGCCACTATCGTTCACACTTTGTCGGAGAACTACTCCCCGGCTGCGGCGCAGAACCAGGGCAAGCTCGATCTGGATAACGCCACCCGCGAGACTCTGACAAACTGGCTCGAGCAGCAGGATCCCGAGCACCTGGGCGCCACTGTCGCGGCGCAAACCAGGTACCAGGCGCAGGCGAACGCGGTCCTTCATCTCCGCGACGATGAAGACAGCGGCGTGATCCCCGCGCTCAGCGACCTGAGCGGGGTGGTTGACCCAGCCGTGCTGAGCGCATTCCAGCAGGGCGCCTATCTCTCCGGGTTTTCCGTACGCAGCGTAGACATCATCGGCGCACAGATGGGCAGCGTCATGCGGAAGCAGGCGCTTCTGGCAACGCTGTTCTCCCTTGCGGGAATGCTGGTCTATCTGTGGTTCCGGTTTGAGCTGATCTACGGCGTCGCCGCCGTGGTGGCCTGCTTTCATGACACCCTGATCACCGTGGGCGCCTTCAGCCTGAAGGATATGGAGGTCTCGCTCACCGTCATTGCCGCCATCCTGACGCTGATCGGCTATTCGATGAACGACACCATCGTCGTCTTCGACCGCATCCGGGAGAACCTGCGCCTGAGCCGGCGCGAGCCGCTGCCGGATCTGGTGAACCGCAGCATCAACCAGACGCTGAGCCGGACGGTCCTGACCTCGGGCCTGACCTTCCTCACCGTGCTTTCGTTGTTCGTCTTCGGCGGCCAGGTGCTGCACCCATTCTCGTTCGCGCTCGTGGTGGGCATTCTCATTGGCACCTACTCGTCCATTGCTGTCGCGGCCCCTATGCTGGTGGCCTGGCAGCAATGGCGTTCCGGCCGCGGGCGCGGCGCCGCACTTCCCGCGGCCAGGAAGGCCAGGGTATGATGCAGGCAATCCCCCGGGCACTGCGGAACCGGTATTGGCAGTGGGGCACACCGGGCTCCGGAACCGGAGATGGCTGCGCGACCCCTGGTTGTGATATAGAACGAGAGCCGGCCTTGTCTGCTGGAAAAGTCGCGCCAATTCGCGTTTTGCGGGTCTTAGCGCTGCGGTCGGCCGCGGCAAAAGTCGACGGGAACAAAATGGGGCGCTTGCGGTGTCTATAGCAAGTGACAACCAGTGAAAGGTTGGAGGCAGGCCTGCCATGTTTGAAGATTCATTGATCGAGTCCAGCCACAAGATCAAGACGAAGAGCAAGTACTACACGATTGTCGGCGTTATCCTGAATGCCTCGGTGCTTGCGGCCCTGATCCTGTACCCGCTTATCTACCCTGAGGCGCTCCCCAAGGCACTGATGACCACCATGCTGGTGGCTCCTCCGCCGCCTCCCCCTCCTCCGCCGCCTCCCCCTCCGGAGGTTAAGGTGCAGCGCGTGGTCTCTGAGATCATTAACAACCAGCTCACCGCCCCGTCCCACATCCCCAAGACCATCAAAATCGTGAAGGAAGAGGCGGCGCCCCCTTCCGTCAGCGGAGTGATCGGGGGCACAGGAAGCGACACCGGCGGGGTTCTGGGCGGGGTTCTGGGTGGTCTGGGCACCGGACCGGCCCCGGTGGTGAAGGCAGCTCCTCCCAGGAAGATCGCGGTTTCCTCGGGGGTGATGGCTGGCAACCGCATCGGCGGCGAAATGCCGGAGTACCCGGCCATTGCCAAAGCAGCGCGGATTCAGGGAACCGTTGTGCTGCAGGCAACGATTTCCAAAGACGGAGACATCGAAAACCTGCACGTCGTCAGCGGGCCGCCCATGCTGCAGGCAGCTGCTCTGGATGCGGTGCGTACCTGGCGGTACAGGCCCTACCTGCTGAATGGCGATCCCGTGGAAGTGGAAACGCAGATCAACGTAGTCTTTAACCTTGGTGGATGAACGGGAGCGCGTCCCGGCCGGCCCACGCCGGTGGGGGGACGGTCCCGTAAACGCTATTTCCGGCCTTCCGTCAGATTCATTACGGCCAGGCATTCCGTCAGCGCTTCTCGGCCTTTACCGCAGTAACTCCTCAGGAGGAAAGATTCAGTGATTCTCGCTCATTTCAACCATCTGCTTGCCAACCCGGCGTCCCTGGGCATGTTTCAGGAAGCCCCGACGGTGGGATTCAGTCCTCTCGATCTCTGGCACAATATGGGCAATCTGGCCAAAGGCGTCGTCTTTGTGCTGCTCATCATGTCCATCTGGTCGTTGGCCGTCATGATCGACCGCTGGCTGTACTTCAACGCCGCCCGCAAACAATCGCGCGAGTTTGCGCCCCGCGTCGCCGGAGCCCTGAAGGAGGGCAAGCTCGACGAGGCGGTGAAGGTTGCGGACCGTAACAAGAAATCGCATCTGGCCGAAGTGGTCACCGCCGGCCTGCAGGAATTCCGGACCTACGGCGGAGGCGGAGCGGTCAGCGTGGAACAGATCGAGTCCTCGAAGCGCGCGCTGGAGCGTGCCGAGGCGATCGTGCACGCCAAGCTGAAGAGGGGTCTCGGCAGCCTGGCCACCATCGGATCGACGGCCCCGTTTGTGGGGCTGTTCGGAACGGTCGCCGGTATTCTGAAGGCCTTCAATTCAATCGCCACCCAGAAGACCCCCGGCATCGGCGCGATCGCCAGCGGCATTTCCGAAGCGCTGGTAACCACCGCGTTCGGCCTGTTTGTGGCCATCCCGGCGGTGTGGCTCTTCAACTACTTCACCAACCGCGTGGAGGCGTTCGACGTTGAGATGGACAACTCCTCCAGCGAGCTGATCGATTACTTCATCAAGCAGAGCAATCGACGGTAAGCGGCGGGGCCCCGAAGCGGAACAGCGCGACGGGTTGCAGACGGCGGGAATCTCCTGACCGGAAGCCGGCGCGGAAGCCGGCTTCCGGTTCCTGAGCGCCCGAAGCTCATGAACACGCGATCCACGGGAGCGCAAAAGAAATGGCACTGGTAAAACGAAACGAAGGCGCCAAGGTTAACGCCAATATCAACGTCACCCCGATGGTGGACGTGATGCTGGTGCTGCTGATCATCTTCATGGTGATTACGCCCATGCTCACCCACAGAGTGAATGTCAACCTGCCGACCACTACCACCGCCACGGCGATGGACAATGCCGACAAGACGGACGCAGTCATTGTCGCCATTACCCGCGACAGCCGCGTATATCTGGGCAGCGACCAGACCAGCATCGCCAATCTCGGCTCTCAGGTCCGCGACGCTCTGGAGACCCACACCAACAAGGTTGTCTATTTCCGGGCCGATGCCCGCGCCAATTACGGCACAGTGATGGATGCGATTGACGCAGTGCGTACCGCGGGTGTCGAGGAAATCGGGATGCTGACCGAGAACGTCAACAACAAGCTTAATATGGGCGAGTGATCCGGAGCCGGCTCAAGAAACGAGGAACTGAACCATGTCAATGAACGTAGGCGGAAGCAGCGCGCTGAGTGCTGACCCCAACGTAACGCCGCTCATCGACGTCCTGCTGGTACTGCTGATCATCTTTATGATCATCGTGCCGGTCACCCCGAAGGGACTGGACGCGCTGGTGCCGCAACCTCCGAAGAACAAGCAGGCCCCCCCGCCGGAGCAGACCATTGTCGTGCAGATTCACGGCGCAGCGGGCGGTCCCCCCAGCTACCAGATCAACCAGACCGACGTCGCGGCCAGCGATCTGGAGAGCGAACTGAATAAGATTTATTCCATCCGCGCCCAGAAGGTGATGTTCATTAAAGGCGATTCGAACATCGATTTCCAGGCAGTTGCCCACGTGATGGACATCGCCAACGGGATCGGCGTGGACCACGTCGGTCTGATCACGCCCAAGATGGAGGCGGGCCAGTAGGATTCGCCGCCCGGGGGCAGAAGCTCCGGAGAGTGGCCGCCGCACTCCGGGCATCTTGCCGAAAGCTGCGGACCCGGTACAATCGTGATCGCAACCAGATTTTGCGCCCAGTTATCGAGGCTGCCGGCGAGCTGAAGGAGAAGACAGAAAGCATGAACCGAATCGCACGTTTACCGGTGCTGGCCGCCGCCACGATCACGCTGGTGGTGTCCGCCACCGGCTGTAAGCGCCTGGAGGCCCGGGATCAGCTCAACAAGGGCGTGGAAGCCTACAAGGAAGCCCAGTATGAAGTGGCCATCGACCACTTTCAGCGGGCCGTTAATCTGGATCCGACCTATCCCATGACGCGGACCTATCTGGCCACGGCCTACGCCCAGGAAGTGGTGCCTGGCCTGGATACGCCCGACAACGAGCAACACGCCCAGATGGCGATCGATGAATTCGAGAAGGTGCTCGATGCCGATCCTGGCGACACGACCGCTCTGAAGCAGATCGCCACCATGTACTACGATCTGAAGAAGTTCGACCTTGCCAAGCAGTGGCAGCTCAAGGTGCTCCAGGCGGATCCGAAAGACGCCGACGCCGCCTACACGATCGGCGTGATCGACTGGACGCAGGCTTACGCCAACGCGGTGAAGGCGCTGCAAAGCGTGGGCATGCAGGACGACAGCGTGGGCAATCCCAAGATGCCTAAGAAGATCTGCAAGCAGATCCAGGATGAGAACACGCCGCTTGTGAACGATGGACTCACGGAGCTGCAGGATGCGATAAATATCCGGCCCAGCGACGATGAAGCCATGGTGTACATGAACCTGATGTACCGGCGCAAGGCCGACCTGGACTGTACTGATCCGGCTGCGCGCAAGGCGGATCTGGCCGAGGCTGACGCATGGCGCGAGAAGGCTCTCGGTACCCGCCGCGCCAACGAAGAGAAAGCCAACTCCAAGGTCAACGGGGTGATTATCCAGTAGGTCCCGCCGCAGGCTCGAAACCGAGGCCCTCGCGTCGCGAGGGCCTCATGCTTTTCTCCAGCGCCTCAAAACCTATACCCTGTATTTCTGTGATCCGCAGGATTCTCATTGCCAACCGGGGCGAGATCGCATTGCGCGTTCTCCGCGCCTGCCGCGAGCTTGACATTGTCCCCATCGCGGTCTTCTCCGACGCCGACCGCGCCGCGCCGCATGTACTCGAGGCCGAGCAGGCGTACCGCCTGGGTCCCGCGCCGGCGACGCAATCCTATCTCCGTGGCGACCTCATTCTGGACATCGCCCGCCGCGCCCGTGCCGATGCCATTCATCCCGGCTACGGATTTCTCTCGGAGAACGCCGACTTTGCGCAGGCTTGCGAGGAAGCCGGCGTGAAGTTCATTGGCCCCTCCGCAGCCGCCATGAGGATGCTGGGATCCAAAACGCGCGCCCGCCAGGCGGCCGACCGCGCTGGGATGCCGCGTACCCCCGGCTCCGTTCACGGGCTGGCTTCGCCGGACGAAGCACGCTCCGTCGCCGCTTCTATCGGCTATCCCGTCATGCTGAAGGCCGCCGCCGGTGGCGGGGGCAAGGGAATGCGCGCGGTCTCCCACGCCGAGGATTTGCCGTCCGCCTTCGACGCGGCGCGCAGCGAGGCGGAACGAGCCTTCGGCTCCGGCGAGGTGTACCTGGAAAAGCTGATCGAACAGCCGCGCCACATCGAAATCCAAATTCTGGCGGACGAGCATGGCCACTGCGTCTCGCTGGGCGAGCGCGAATGTTCCGTCCAGCGGCGTCACCAGAAGGTCATTGAGGAATCGCCCTCGGCCGTCGTCGATGACGACCTTCGCCGCAGAATGGGCAAAGCCGCGGTCCGGCTGGCCCGGACGGCTGGCTACACAAACGCCGGCACGGTCGAATTCCTCCTCGACAACGAGCGAAATTTCTATTTCCTCGAAGTGAACACGCGGCTGCAGGTGGAGCACCCGGTCACCGAGCTGGTGACCGGGCTGGACCTCGTCCATCTGCAGATTCACGTCGCCCAAGGCGAACGATTGCCCTTCGCCCAGTCCGACGTGGCGTTGCGCGGGCATGCGATTGAGTGCCGCGTCTATGCCGAGGATCCGGAGAGCGGATTCATGCCGTCGCCCGGACGCATCAATCGCCTGCTGCAGCCGGGAGGGCCCGGCATTCGCGAGGACTGCGGCATCTACGAAGGCTGGGTAGTGCCCATGGACTACGACCCTATGCTGTCGAAGCTGATCGCCTTCGCGCCCACGCGCGATTTGGCCATCGCGCGCCTGCGCCGCGCGCTCGACGAGTACGTTATCGGCGGCATCCGCTCCAACCTGGGCCTCTTTCGCCGGATTCTCCGCGATCCCGATTTCGGTGCGGCCCGCATTGACACGGGCTACCTCGATCGTCTGCTCAGGGAGGCTGCGCCAGCTGTGGTTTCGGATAGGTCTGATTTGGTTTCAGCAGTCGCCGCCGCTGTTTTTGAGGCGGTGCAGTCCGCGACCAGCGCCCCCGATGCGCAGCCCGCCAGTGTGTGGAAGGCTGCCGCGCGCCGTGAATCGTCGGGAGTCGGCCCTCGCTCATGAGACTCCAGATGGAAATCGACGGCCAATCCCGCCAGGTGCAGATCGAAGCGGCGGAAGCTCCTGGTCTTTGGAACGTTCGCGTCGACGGCGAGATCGTGGAGGCCGACGCCCGACTGCTGCGTCCAGGCGTGCTCTCGCTTCTCATCGACGGCCGCTCGCATCGAGTGGTTCTTGACGGCGATTCCTCCGATCCGGCCTTGCTCCTCGACGGCCAGCGGATTCCCTGTCGCGTGGAGGATCCTCGCTCGCTGCGCTCGCGCCGCCGCCACCCGGGCGCGGACGCCCCTGTGGTGCTGAAGGCCTCCATGCCCGGCCGCGTGGTACGCGTTTTGGTGGAGAAAGGCCAGGAAGTCGCTGCGCATCAGCCTGTCGTGGTGATTGAAGCCATGAAGATGCAGAACGAGCTGAAATCGCCCCGGGAGGGCCGCGTCGCCGATCTGCGCGCCATCCCCGGCGCTACCGTCGCGTCCGGCGAGACGCTGGCGGTTATCGAATAGGTGCGCAGCAGACCGCTGCACGATGCGCCGAACGAAAGTCCGGCCACGTTCCTTTGGATTCCAACCCGCGACGCTGCGCTCCGCTTTACTGTTGTTGTTGCTGCTGCTGCTGCGACTGCTGGATGGCGAGCAGTGGCTCCGCGGGGGGCGGCGGCGCCTGTGCCTTCTCCACCAGCATCGACCAGTCTTCCGGAATGGGCAGCTCGCGGTCCAGGTCCGGCGCCGTCTCCGAGGCCGTTACCTGCACGGCGACGTACATTTCGCTGTCCGTGCGCCCGCGGAAAAGACCTCTGGTCGGAGGGACATCGGCATAATCCCGCCCCAGGGCGGTACGTATATGCCGATCGCGCGCGATCAGAGCATTCGTAGGGTCGAAACCGACCCATCCCAGCTCGGGCAGAAACGCCTCTGCCCAGGCGTGAGTCGCATCCGCCGTCGAGCGGTCATGGTCGTCGCGTCCGTGGTACAGGTAGCCGCTCACATAGCGGCAGGGAATGCCCACCTGACGGACCAGCGCGATCATGACGTGCGCGAAATCCTGGCAAACTCCGCCGCGTCTGCGCAGAGCTTCCTCGATGGGCGAATCCACCCGGGTGCTCTGCGGGATGTAGCTGAAATTCTCCGACAGGCGCGCGTTGAGCTCGTGCAACAGGCGCAATGGATCGTCCCGCCGCCTGACCTCGAACTCCTCTGCCAGCGAGAGCAGGGCCGGCGAAGGCCGCGCGAACTCGCTGGGCAGCAGCATCTCCCAGTAGTCGCCCTCGGCTACCAGCGCCTGCAGTTCCTCCCAGGCGCCGGGTCCCAGACGATCCGGAATTGCCGCCAGCGGATGATGCTCCACCACCGATTCCGCCACCACGACCAGCTGCCCGTGGCGCCCGGGAATATCGAAGTGGTGGACGTGATTGCCGAGATGGTCGCGATAGGTGAACACGCGGCAACGCGGGCTGACGGACAAAGAGAACGAAAGACACCGCTGATTGCCATCGCCGCGAGGATGCATCCGCACTTCCATCGCGCTTTCGCTGACGGACCGCGTGTAAAGGAATTTTGTCAGGTGCCGCACAAAGTAGTAGGGCATCGAAGCTCCTAAGCCGTCAGCGCTGTTTCCACCGAATACTGAATGTAAACCGCATAGATCAGGTCGTGAATCTCGCGGCACTGGTCGAGGATCTCCCGCAGGTACCGCACCGGATCCCGCGCCAGAATCTCCGCCACCCGCGCGAATCCCAGCATGGCCTTCAGCCGCCCGGCGACGCGCATCAGCTCGCCGCCGCGCTGCGTTCGGGTCTGCTGCTGGATGGCTTCCAGCGCCTGCACCAGTGTATTCACCGCGTAGCGCACGGAGTGGGGAAACTGCGGATTGAGCAGCAGAAAATCAAGAATCCGCTCGTGCGTCAGCTCCGAAGTGTGAACGCGGCAGAAGGCTTCGAACGCCGTGCAGATGCGCAACAGGCCGATCCACTCCAGGTACTCGCTGGTCTCGGTCGTGTCCTCCCCGAGGAATACCTCGCGCTCGTAGAGATCCAGCAGCGTGGTAATCGACCATGCCCGCTCCAGATATTGCCCCACCTGCAGAAAGAGCCATCCTTCGCCGTGACTCAGGGTCGTATCCGTCACGCCCTGAAACAGGTGGACGCCGTCGATGATGGTCGGCAAAAATTCGGTCAGGTTCCGCATCGATGGCGCCGCCGTCCGCAGCCGGCTGATCTCGTGGAAGAGACCGTTCAGCCGCTGCCACTGCTCGGTGCTGATTTCGTCCCGAATCTGCCGGGCATTTTCGCGGGCTGCAAACACGCAGGCGGTAATCGATGCGTGACGGGTGGTATCGAAGCACAGCGCATGCACCAGCGCGGTCACGCTCATCCAGGGGCCTGGCTCGCCGGAGCCGGCGGCGCTGTCGCTGCTCCAGGCGAGAGTCTGCGAGGAGCCCAAAGCGTCCAGCACCCGCTGCCAGCGGCGCTCGGTGCTCACGCGCGAGCGGTCCAGCATCAGGCCCATATTGATGTCGACGAGGCGCGCCGTGTGCTCGGCCCGCTCCAGATACCGGCTGGTCCAGTACAGGCTGTCCGCTACGCGTGAAAGCATTGTCCCGTCCTCATGCGCTCAGCACCCATGTGTCCTTGCTGCCGCCGCCCTGCGACGAATTCACCACCAGCGAGCCCTGGCGCAGCGCGACACGCGTGAGGCCGCCCGGCACAATCGTGACCTTGTCGCCGAACAGAATGTAGGGCCGCAGATCCACGTGCCGCGGTCCGATCGAGCCATCCTCCAGCAGGCAGGGCGCGCGGGAGAAGCTCAGCGTGGGCTGCGCAATGTAGTTGCGCGGGTCGGCGTCGATCCTCCGGCGGAACTCTTCGCGCTCCGCCGCCGAGCTCTGCGGGCCGATCAGCATGCCGTAGCCGCCGCTTTCTCCCACCGCCTTGACCACCAGCTTCTCCAGGTTGGTTTTCACATGCTCACGCTGCTTCGGGTCGGTCAGCAGAAAGGTTTCGACGTTATTCAGCAATGGCTCCTCGCCAAGGTAGTAGCGGATGATCGACGGGACATAGGCATAGAGCGCCTTGTCATCAGCCACCCCGGTTCCGAAGGCGTTCGCCAGGGTGACGTTGCCTGCGCGATAGGCGTTGAACAACCCGGCAGCGCCCAGAATCGAATCCGGTCGGAAGGCCAGCGGATCGATGAAGTCGTCGTCCACTCGCCGGTAAATCACGTCCACGCGCTTCAGCCCGGCCGTGGTGCGCATGTACACCACGCTGTCGTGGATGGCCAAATCGCGGCCCTCCACGAGTTCCACGCCCATTTGTCGCGCCAGCCAGGTGTGCTCGAAATACGCTGAGTTGTAGACGCCGGGTGTGAGCACCACGACCGTGGGCTCCGGGCGTCCCTCCGGCGAGAGCGAGCGCAGCGTCGCCAGCAGCGCCTGCGGATAATGATCGATGGGCCGCACGCCGTAGTCCTGGAACAGGTTCGGCAGGGTACGCTTCATGATGCGGCGGTTGGTGAGCATGTAGCTCACGCCGCTGGGCACGCGCAGATTGTCCTCCAGCACCACAAATTCGCCGCTTGCGAGGCGCAGCAGGTCGGTTCCCGCGATGGCCACGTACACATTGCGCGGCACGCGTAGTCCGCGCATCTGCCTCCGGAAGTGCTGGCAACTGTAGACGACCTCGCGCGGCACTACGCCCTGCGCCAGAATTTTCTGATCGTTGTACACATCGTGCAGGAAGAGGTTCAGCGCGGTAATGCGCTGGGTGAGCCCGCGTTCGATCCGGTCCCACTGCTCGCCGGTTACCAGTCGTGGAATCAGATCGTAAGGAAAAATCCGCTCCGTGCCTTCCTCGCGCCCGTACACGGTGAAAGTGATGCCCTGCATCAGAAAGGACGCGTCCGCCGACTGCTTCCTGCGCCGAATCTCTTCCGGGGGCAGCGTGGTCAGCTCATCGAAGAGGGCCTGGTAATGCGGGCGAATGGTTCCGCCCGCCTCGAACATTTCGTCGAAGGCGGCATCCAGAAAGTAGTTGTGCAGCAGCGGGTGTTCGGGAGCGCCCCGCACGGGCGTCGTAGTCATGCCAATGCCTGCCGGATTCCGGGAATTCTCGGGTCGTTTCGGACAGGGAAGAACCGCCGCGCCTCAGACGGGGAAACGTACCTTCTTGTATCACGGGGGGCGTCCCGCAGCAAGAAAGGAAATGGAAGAAAGTGGAAAGCGCCCGAATCGCCCGGATCAGATGCGCACGTCCCGCGATACGTTGTGGAGACTAATCCCCGGCTGCAGAACCCTGTCCTTTGTAAATCACGCCGCCTTTCATCACGAACTGCACGTGCTCCACGGCGGTGATGTCCTCGAGCGGATTTCCCGGCACGGCGATCACGTCCGCGTAGTAGCCGGTCTTCAGCTGGCCTATCTCGTTCTGCCACGTCAGAATCCGCGGGTCATTCAGATAATCCGCCTGCAGAACGGCCAGCGGCGTCATCCCGTACCGCACCATCAGCTCGAATTCCTTCGCCTGCGTGCCATGCGGAAAAGGGCCCACGTCCGAGCCGACGGCCATGGGAATCCCCGCCGCAACCTGGCGCTTGAACTCGTGGATTTTGTAGTCCAGCATCGCGTGCTCGCGGGCCGCGGCCTCCGGCGTAGGCGCGTGGTCCGCAAAGTACTGAAAGACAACGAACGTCGGCACCGCCGGGATATGCTTTTCCTTCATGAGCTGCATGGTCCCGTCGCTGAGCTGGGTGGCGTGGTCGATCGATGCCACGCCCGCCTCCACCGCAAACCGCGCAGCCGGCTCGCCCTGGCAATGCACGCCAACGTTGGTATTCAGCCGAGCCGCCTCGGCCACAGCGGCTTTTAGCTGGTCCTCGGTGTACTGGTACGGCGTGTGGAAGTCCCAAAACTCCGGATCCCCCGGCTGCTCGCCGATCCCAAGCTGCGCGCAGATCGGATTCCCGAGGCACGGAGCCGAGCCCTCCGGCACCATCTCATCGCGCCCCGTCTCGTATACCTTCACAAACGTGCTTCCATTCTTGTGCTGCCGGCGGATCGTCTCGATGATCTGCTCGGTATCGTTGGCGTAATCCGCATTGCCCAGCGCGTGCTGCGCCGGGTTGAACCCGAGCGCGTCCTCATGCCCGCCCAGAATGGAGATTGCCATGCCGCTGATGCGCAGCCGCGGCCCTGGAATCAGTCCTTCGTTGATGGCTTCGCGAACGGCTGTGTCGGCCGGACCCGCTCCTTCGGTGCCCATGTCACGCTCCGAGGTAAATCCGGCCATCAGGTCGGCCCTGGCGTTGAGTGTGGCCTGGATGGTCCGCTGCGGGACAGACTCCTCAATGGTCTGCAAGTCCTCCGGCTTGCCCGGATGCAAAAACAGGTGCACGTGCGCGTCGATCAAACCAGGCATCAGTGTCGTGTCGCCGAAGTCGATGATCCTGGCTCCAGCTGGATGCGGCACAGAAGTGCCGGCAGCCTGAATCCGGTCGCCCACCACCAGCACCTCACCGGGACTGACGATCTTCCCCGGCTCCACTTCAAACAGCCGCGCGGCGTGCAGCACGATCGGTTGTGGGTTCGCCGGCGCTGCGAAGCCGGCAGCCTGGGCGTGGGCCGGCATCGAACCTGCGCTCAGCGCCACCAGAGCCGCGCTCAGAAAAGCGGTCTTTCTCATACTCTCCTCCGAGTGGCTCACCAGCATACCAGATGCGCCGCGCCCCATCAGTGCCCGAAGCAGTACGTCAACTGAAAGAGTCCGCAGTCGACTCCCGGGTTCTCCCGGGCGGTGTCAGCGTTCGACAGGTGGTGGAAACGATACTCGGCGCGAATGGAGCGCGCGTGCGTCCGGAAGAGTTCGATTCCCGCGCCGAAATCGAAGGTAAAGTTGAAAGAGCCTGCATGATCGACTGGAATCTCCTGCGTGGAGTACATATACCCTCCATGCCCATCCAGGAAAGGTTGCCACTTGTGACGCGTCCGGAAATTCCACTGGAAACCGAAGGGAGACATCGCCTCGCCGATCGTCCACCGGCGCCCGCAGGTATTGTTGCAGGTGTAACTGTAGTATCCCGGAACGCCGCCGCTGCCCGAGGATGGACGACATTCTCCGACGGTCGGCTCCGAAAAGTTGTCGGTAACGGTCGTCGGCGGGTTCGTGGTCGTGTACATGTACGAGGTGTGCAGCACCGGATCGCTCTCCAGTGCCACCGGCATCACCTCGGCGCCGTACTGCCGGTCCACGATCCGGTTCATCAGGATGCGCCGATTGTACAAGGCCCCGATATTCAGCAGCTTGCGCTCCTCTGCGGAGCCCACCAGCATGTGGCTCGAGTCGTTCGAGTACGCCGCGAAGATGCCGAAGGTGTTGGTGCGGCTATACTTCGTTGCGGCGCGACCTCGCTGGAGCGGTGGCGGCGAAGGCAGGAATCAGCAGCGCAAGCGCTGTAGACAGCCAAATGGCCCGGGTCCGGCCGGCCAGCCAGGGATACTGGTCGTCCTTCAGCAAAAGCATTCCGCGGCCAGATCTCCTCCGGGGATCACGTGATCTGCCGGATAGGGGGAACGTGAGCCGAATTGCCGGTTCGGGTCGCTTCCATCCCGTGGCACTACTGGAACATACGGAGCCGACCTTACGCAACTCATGCTCAACGCCGGCGGCACCCCCAGGGGGGGGCTCAGTGCAACATTCTCAACATCAGCAGGCCATCTTTTCTCTGCGACAGGCCATCTTCTTTTTCGATTGACGACACTTTCTCCCCAGGTCTATGCTCCCCCCGTTATGGAGATCACAGGGAAAGTCGGCGCACTCATCGGTAATAAGGGCGGCCAGGTATGGTCGCTGGAACCGTCATCTTCGGTCTATGACGCCATCGCCATGATGGCCGACAAACGCGTGGGCGCGTTGCTGGTGATGCGCGGAGGGGAACTGCTGGGCATCGTCTCCGAGCGCGACTACGCCCGCAAGGTCATCCTGCAGGGCCGGTCGTCGCACGAGACGCCCGTCTCCGAGATCATGAGCAGCCCGGTCGTCACCGTCACCCCGGAGCATACCGTCGGCGAATGCATGCATTTGGTGACAGAAAAGCGCATCCGCCACCTGCCCGTGGTGGAGAAGGGCCGGGTGACTGGAATGGTCTCTATCGGAGATCTCGTCAACTGGCTCATCTCCGAGCAACAGGAGACGATCCGCCACCTGGAGACCTTCATCTCGGGGATGGCAAGCTAGGCAGAAGAGGCGTCAGGCCAGTTCGTATCCAGCGAAGAAATACCCGATTTCGAACTTCGCAGTATCCTCGGCGTCGGAGCCGTGGATCGCGTTCTCTTCAATCGACGCGGCATACTTCTTCCGGATCGTCCCCTCTTCGGCATTTGCCGGATTCGTTGCGCCCATCAGCTTGCGCAGATCGGCGATCGCGTTGTCCTTCGCCAGAACCATGGCAATAATCGGTCCGGAAGACATGAACGTCGTCAGGGAAGGGAAAAACGGCCGTTCCTTATGAACGTAATAGAAGCCCTCTGCCTGCGTTTTGGAGATGGACAGCTTCTTGAGGGCAACAATCCCAAAGCCGGCCTTCTCGATCTCGGCGAGAATAGCGCCGACATGCCCCTTGCGGAATGCATCCGGCTTAATGATGCTGAATGTGCGCTGCGACATAAGTGTTCCAGCCCCTGGCCTTTCTGATGGCAATAATTTGGGGGAGACACGGGTTCCCGAACCCGTAACCGTAAACCCCGTTCCTACGCCTTGCCGATTACCTTCGCCACGGCCTCGCCAATAGCGGCCGGGCTTTCCACCACATGAATCCCCGCAGCCTTGAGCGCCTTCATCTTTTCGGCCGCCGTTCCCTGGCCGCCTGAGATGATGGCCCCAGCATGGCCCATGCGGCGTCCTGGAGGCGCGGTCTGCCCGGCGATGAAGCCCACCACGGGTTTCTTCACATGCTGCTTTACATAGGCTGCAGCCGCTTCTTCGGCGGTGCCGCCGATTTCCCCGATCAGGATGATGGCTTCCGTCTCCGGATCTTCACTGAGCAGCTTCAGCGCGTCCACGTGGGTCGTGCCGATGATCGGATCGCCCCCGATGCCGACAGCCGTCGACTGCCCGATGCCGCGCTGCGTGAGCTGAAATACCGCCTCATAGGTCAGCGTGCCCGAGCGCGAGACAATGCCGATGGGGCCTTCCCTGTGGATGCGTCCCGGCATGATGCCGATCTTCGCTTTCCCCGGCGAGATCACCCCCGGGCAGTTCGGCCCAATCAGCCGAGAACCTGAGCTTCTCAGCACGCTCCATACCCTGACCATGTCGTTGATCGGGATGCCTTCAGTGATGCAGATGATCAGCGGCAGTCCCGCGGCGTTCGCCTCCAGAATGGCGTCAGCGGCAAACGGCGGCGGCACGAAAATCACCGTCGCATTGGCGCCCGTCTTCTCCACCGCCTCGTGCACCGTGTCAAACACCGGCCAGCCCTCGTGGGTGGTTCCGCCCTTGCCCGGCGTGACGCCGCCCACCACTTTCGTTCCGTACTCGGCGCAACCCTTCGCGTGGAATGTCCCTTCGCGCCCGGTGATTCCCTGCACGATCAGGCGAGTTTCCCTGTTCACCAGAACAGCCATCTCTATTCAACCCCCTTCGCCGCAGCGACTACCTTCTGCGCCGCGTCCTGCATCGTGTCGCCCACTATGAACTTCAGTCCCGACTCCTGCAGGATCTTCCGTCCTTCTTCGACGTTGGTTCCTTCCAGCCGCAATACCACGGGCACCTTCACCTTCAGCTTCTTCGCCGCTTCCACCACGCCTGTTGCCAGCGTGTCCACGCGGAGGATGCCGCCGAAGATATTGATGAACACAGCCTGCACATTCCTGTCCGAGAGCAGAATCTCGAAGGCGTGCTCGATCTGCTGCTGATTCGCGCCGCCCCCCACATCGAGGAAATTCGCAGGCATGCCGCCCGCATGCTGAATGATGTCCATGGTGGCCATGGCCAGACCGGCGCCGTTCACCATGCAGGCGATGTTGCCGTCCAGCCGGATATAGTTCAGTGCATACTTCGAGGCTTCCACTTCCAGCGGATCTTCTTCCGCCGTATCGCGCAGCTCTTTCAGGTCCTTATGGCGGAACATCGCGTTGTCGTCGAAGTTGATCTTGCAGTCCAGCGCGCAGAGCTTGTCGTCCTTCGTCGTGATGAAGGGATTGATCTCCATCAGAGAGGCGTCGGTGTCGATATACGCCTTATAAAGCCCCGTCATGAACTGCACGGCCTCGGCGATCTGGGTCGGCTTCAGTCCCAGTGCAAAGGCCAGCTCCCGCGCCTGGTACGGCTGGAAGCCCACTGCCGGATTGATATAGACCTTGTGAATGGCCTTCGGATCCTTCGCGGCGACCTCCTCGATCTCCATGCCGCCGGCCTGCGATGCCATAAACACCAGCTTCGCCGCTGCGCGATCCAGCACAATGCCCAGGTAGAGCTCGCGGTCGATCGCCGCTGTCTCCTCGATCAGCAGCCGCTGCACCTTCTGGCCCTGAGGTCCAGTCTGGTGCGTCACTAACTGCATGCCGAGAATCTGCTTCGCATACTGCTCGGCTTCTTCCAGGCTCTTCGCCACTTTCACGCCGCCGCCTTTGCCGCGGCCTCCAGCGTGGATCTGCGCCTTCACCACCACGCCCTTTGCGCCGCCGCTGAACAGCCGCTTCGCGACTTCCAGCGCCTCATCCAGAGTGTTCGCCACTTCCCCGCGCGGGATCGCGACGCCATACTTCGCCAGGATGTCCTTCGCCTGATATTCGTGAATTTTCATATTGAGATCTTCAGCAGACTGGTTCTTGAAACTGTTAGGCGGAAACTTTTCGCTCTTTCGGAGCAGGAAGCCCGTTTTCCGGTGACAGCACAGCAGGGCGGAAATGCCTGAAAGGCCGAATTTCCAGTGTAGCGGAGGCTTTCCGCCGGCGGCAAACCCATGGTTCTCCACCTCTGACAGTTTCGTCCAGATCCACGATTTGCTTCTCCATTCCAAAAATCCTCGAAAAGGGCTACGCTGGCACTCGAATCACAGCCCTGTAGTTCCCCTGGCTTTGGCTTTGCCTCGCCCGCGGCTCGCTGAATCACCGCCCGGAGGCACGATCAATCCAGTCAGCTCAATTTGGAGGAACCCATGAGTCTCAGCAAGAAACTTCTGGCCGAATTCTTCGGCACCGCATGGCTGGTTTTCGGTGGATGCGGGGCCGCGATCTTCGCAGCTGCCTATCCCGGTCTGGGTATCGGCTTTCTCGGTGTCGCCCTCGCATTCGGACTCACCCTGCTCACGATGTGTTACGCCATCGGGCACATTTCCGGATGTCACATCAATCCCGCCGTTTCCGTGGGCATGGTTGCGGGCCGCAGACTTCCCCTGGCCCATCTCGTGCCTTACATCGTCGCCCAGCTTGTGGGAGCTACAGCCGGCGCTTCCGTGCTCTATGTCATCGCCAGAGGCAAGCCAGGTTTTGTGCTCGGCACCTTCGCAGCCAACGGCTATGGCGCGCACTCTCCAGGCGGCTACTCCCTGGGAACCTGCTTTATCGCGGAAGCCGTGCTCACGATGTTTTTCATCTTCGTGATCCTCAGCGCCACCGACAAGCGCGCGCCGGCGGGAGGAGCCCCGCTTGCGATAGGCCTCTGCCTCACCCTCATCCATCTTGTCGGCATCCCCATCGACAATACCTCCGTGAACCCGGCACGCAGTACCAGCCAGGCCGTCTTTGTGCACGGATGGGCGCTCGGCCAGCTCTGGCTCTTTTGGCTGGCGCCCATCGTTGGCGGTCTGGTCGGCGGTCTCATCTATCGCGTGTTCTTCGCCGAGTCCCCGGAAGAAGCTGCTGCACCCAAAGTTCAGCCGCTTCCTCAGGTGGCCGGCGACTGATCCTGTCCCGGAGCGGCTCTGGTTGCATCCGTGCCGCTCCGGCACTGCCCTCAGGTAGCATGGGAGCATTCCCATGCCCGAACTCCGCCCGCTGCTGAAGCACATCGTCGAGGAGCGCCGCACGCTCTCGCGGATGCAGGCCCGCGTGGCTCTGGAGTCGATCCTGCGCAGCGAACCCGATCCCGCCAGCGATATGGAGATCGCCGCCTTGCTGACGACGCTGTCCGCTCGCGGAGAAACCGTCGAGGAACTCACGGGATTCGCCGAGGCCATGCGCGCCTTCTCCGTTCCGATTCCGCTTACGGATGCGGAGCGCTCCGCTCTGGTCGATACCTGCGGAACCGGAGGAGATGGCCGCGGAACCTTCAACATCTCTACCGGCGCGGCGCTGGTGGCAGCGGCGGCCGGAGCGAAAGTCGCCAAGCATGGCAACCGGGGCGTAACCTCGAAATGTGGGTCGGCCGATGTGCTGGAGGCGATGGGGATTCCCGTCGCGCTGACCGCGGAGCAATCGGCCGCCTGTCTGCGCGCCACGGGATTTACTTTTCTCTATGCGCCCGCACTCCATCCGGCTATGAAACGCGTTCAGCCCATTCGGCGCGCGCTGGGCTTCCGTACCATCTTCAACCTGGCCGGGCCCCTGACCAATCCGGCGGGCGCGCCTGTACTGGTGATGGGCGTCTATGCGCCGGAGAAGCTGGAGATCGTCGCCGGCGCTATGGTGCAACTTGGCGTCCGCTGCGGATACGTGGCCCACGCCCGCAATGGCATGGACGAGCTTGCGCTCTCCGAAACCGACACAATTTCCGTCTTCGCCTCACGGGATGGTGCGCCGCGATCGAGTCGCCGAGTCCTGCATCCCCGTGATGCGGGACTGCAGGAGGCGGACTTGTGCGACCTTCAGGGCGGCGAAACACCCGCGGAAAACGCCGCGCTCCTCGAATCGGTCCTGACAGGCGCAACCACCGGCCCGAAGCGCGACGTGGTGCTATTGAACGCCGCCGCAGCCCTCGAATCCTGCGGGATAGCCGGCGATCTCAGAGAAGGTGTGGCGCGCGCCGCCAGGGCGATCGAGTCCGGCGCGGCATCGCAAACGATTCGCAAGCTTCGTGGCTTTTCGTCCGCGATGACCCGCTGACCACGCGCAGGCGAACGAAAGTTTTCCCGGGCGCTGAGGTGGTCGAAGTCGGTCGCATCACTCCTGTCGCAGCCGCAAATCTGAAGAGGGAGAGCAGTTTTGGAATTGGCATCAGGGAACGACGCGGCCGTCAACGGCCTTTTGTGGTCATCTTTGCCGGCGGGTGGGATTCGAGCCCGTGGGCATCCCCTTCAGGCTTCACGGGCTCAGGACGAATGCGCGAAAAGGGAACGATGCCCGTCCCTTCCAGCACCGAGTAGAAGCGATCCGCCGCAAGATTGTGCATCACGTCGACGTGACCGGAGGGCCAGTACACCGTGACTGCATCGATTTTCGTGGCCGCACCCAGTCCGAAGTGCACGCGCAAATCGTTCTGCGAAAGATAGCTGCCGCCACTGAGCACCCAGCCCGTTTGCGTCATGCCGCCGGCCTGGATCTTCACCCGCGCGCCCAGCGCGAGCCGGTTGCTTTTGGTTCCCGCCAGCTCAAAGCTGACCCAGTTCCGGCCGGGAATGCCGCGATTGCGGAGGATGACCGGCCGGCCGTCGAGATTCTCGACCACGGCGTCCATATTCCCGTTGTTGAACAGATCGCCGACGGCAAGTCCGCGGCTGACGCGCGGAATCTGAATGGCCGGACCGGCTTCCGTGCTGGCATCGCAGAATTTTCCATTGCTTTCGTTCATCTGCAGGAGCATCGGCTCTTCATAACGCGCGCCGGACGGAAGCTTGTCCACCTGCGGATAAACGTGGCCGTTCACCGTCAGCAGATCCAGCCAGCCACCGTTCGTGAAATCTGCAAATGCGGTTCCCCACTTGACGTAGGGCAGGGAACTGACGGCCAGGCCGGATGGATAGGAGACTTCGGTAAAGTTCCAGCCGCCGTCGTTGCGGTAGAGATCGTCATTCTCGTTCTCGAAATCGGTCACGTGCAGGGAAGGACGGCCGGTATGGTTGTAATCGCCCACGGCGATGCCCATCGAGGCCTGTTCTGAGCCATCGTCGCTGAGCGCAGTGCCCGACTCGAGTCCGATGTCCTCGAACTTTCCGTTGCCGAGGTTCTTATAGAGGTAGTTCGGCGTCGAATCGTTGGCGACGTAGATGTCCTGATGTCCCGTATTGTTGAAGTCCACCCAAACCACGCCGAGGCCGTAATAATCGCCGGAGCCGCTGACGCCGGCCTCAGTGGAGACATCGGTAAAGGTGCCGTCACGGTTGTTGCGGTAGAGCGCGTCCTCAGAACCGGCCAGGCCCCGGGGACCGCACTGCACATCCATTCCCCTGTACTTGCAGTAGGTCTGGCTGCCGAAGGTTGGCAGATTGTGCAGGTTGAAATCCACGTAATCCGACACCATCAGGTCGACAAACCCGTCGTTGTTGTAATCGCCGAACGCCGCGCCGGTCGACCAGCCGCCGTTGGCCACGCCGGCCTGTGCCGTTACATCGGTAAAGGTGCCGTCTCCATTGTTGCGGTACAGAATATTCCCGCCCAGGCAGGTAATGTACAGGTCGGGCCAGCCGTCGTTGTTATAGTCGCCCACCGCGCCGCCCATGGCCATGCAGGCATGGGTCAGGCCAGACCTGGCGGTGACATTGGTGAAGGTGCCGTCGTGATTGTTGTGGTACAGCGCGCCGTAGACTTTCTGGCCGTGCAGTGCCATCTCGACCGTCGGCGCGTTGGTGAAATAGATATCCGGCCAGCCGTCACGATCGTAATCGATCAGGATGACGCCTCCGCTCATTGAGTCGGGAATGTATTTCTTGTCCGGATCGGAAGCGTGCGTGAAGGTGATGCCGGCCCTGGCTGTTACGTCTTCCAGTTGAGGAATCGCCATTCCGGTGCACCGCTCGGATTTCGCGCCGGGAGGCGGCGGCGGCGGAATGGCATGGCCGCTCTGCGCCCAGCCTGAAGCGCTCAGCGCCAGCAGCATCGCGAGCGCGGAAACTGGTCCGCATCGGGAGAAGAGCAAAAGAGAACGATTCTTCACAGCATCCTGATCAGAAAATGGGGCCAGGCTGCGCAAGCATCTGCGTCTGCATCGCAGTATAAATCGCTGGCACCGGAGAACCGGCTGCGAATCGGGCGAGGACGCGCGCCACGCAGCCTGCGGCGCCGAGGCTTAGGTATTATCGCGGCAATTCCGCCGTGTACAGATTTGCTGTGGATGTGCGCGCGCTCACCAGTGGAATATCTCCCGGCGCCAGGCCGGCGAAGCTGTAGTCCAGCACACTCGCCGAGCGCAGATCGTGCAGGTCCGCGACACGCTCTACTTTGCCGGTCGCCACAATTGCCCGGTAGATGGGCTGATCCGCCTGAGCAAAATCGTGAAAATAGATGGCGCTGTCGTCGTGCGACCAGACCGGATCGGCAATGTTCTGCTGCGCCAGCAACCGCCAGGTTTCAGCTGCCACGTCATAGAGCATCAGCTTCTTCTGGTCGATGGAGAGCGCAGCGATGTACCTGCCGTTCGCCGACCAGCGCGGGCTGAACAGCCCGTCGGAACCCGCCAGCTTGGTCATCTTCCGCGTCGCCAGATTCACCAGGTAGATGGCTTTCGGCTGAGCAGGTTCGGCCATCAGATCGGGCAGGCGTCCGAAAACCAGCGTCTTCTCATCCGGAGACCACCCGGGGTCAGCCTCGCTGCGCTTCTCGTCCAGTACTTCCTGCAGGTGACCGCCGTCGAAATCCATCGTGTAGATCTTCCAGGGCATGCCGGGCTGTCTCGCCATCAGGACCAGATGCCGCGCATCGGGCGACCAGTGCATCATGAACACCTGCATCGGCCGGCTCGTGAGCTGCATCCGGCCTGCACCATCGGTCCGGCTGCGCCACAGTGTGCCGTCGTCCTGGCGGATCCACGCGACCCACTGGCCGTCTCTCGAGAACTCCACCCGCCGCGCGTTGCTCAGCGGAGCGCCGTAGGGCACGAACAGCCGCGCCTTCGGGTCGTACCTCAGCAAATCCGACTGATTGCTCAGCCCGATAAAGAAGGTACGGTCGCCCTCTCGCGCGGTGATCGGCGCCTCGTAATCCAGTGGGCCATTGGTAATGGGAATCGGCTTCTCCGGTCCGCCGAACAAGCCGCCGTGCTCCGGGATCGCCCAGATGTTGCTGCCGCCGCCACGCGCTGACTGGAACACATAATAGCGTCCATCGACTGTCCAGCTGCCACAGCACTCCGCAGGCGGCATAGGCGTCCAGTGGCTCAGCAGAATATGGGCATGGTCGCCATGGCTGTCCAGTTCCCACAGCGCCGAGGTATGAGTTTCGCTGTTCAGCAGTGTCAGGCGAAGGCGCGTGCCATCCGGCGACCAGCGCAGCCAGAAAGCGCGACCCGGCAGCGTAGCGAAGCGGCGGACGTCGCTGCCATTGTCCCTCGCCGTATAGAGCGAATCGCCGCTCGCGTAGAGAATGTGCTGTCCATCCGGCATCCATGTGGCGTCGTGCGCCAGAATGCCAGGGATTTTCTGGGCGTTCCCGCCAATGGTCGTGACCACCCACAGCGCCTGTTCCGGGGCGGTAGCAAGATGATTGCGCAGCAGGAGGCGGGAACCATCTGGCGAGATATCGCCCAGCGATGGAGCGGCCAATTCATCGGGCAGCGACAAGGTACTGGTTTCGCCATCGGCGATCAGCGCCTGGGCCAGCACCGCGCGGCCGTTCTCAATTTCCTGGAAGTAAATCCGGGACCCATCCGTCGCGGTTCCTGGAAAACTCTCGAAGAGCGGATTGCCGGGCGAGACCCGGCCCGAGAATGTGATCTGCGTGATCCGTGGGGGAGCAGTGTAAGCCGGCCGCTGCCAGAACCCCAGGACAAACCCGGCGATGCCCGCTGCTGCCGCGCTCAGGATCCAGACCGGCTTCCGCCAGCGCGAGTGCGGCGCCCTGTGCGAAGCCGCTGCGGCTCCCGCGCTGCCATGCGCAACCGCCGGATTGGCCGGCGTGGAATCCGGTTCCGCGGCAGCACCACCGGGCGGCCGCATCTCCGCTTCGACCGGGCTGACTATGGTCACCGGCGCAATAAAGCGATACCCGCGACGCGCCAGGGTCTCGATGAAGCGCGGATTGTCGGCTGAATCGCCCAGCGTGTCCCGCAGCTTGTTGATCGCGGTGCCCAGGCTGTGGTCGAAATCGACGATAGTGTCGGATCCCCACAAGCGCTGCTGAATTTCTTCGCGGGTGACCAGCTCGCCTGGCCGCTCCAGCAAACAGAGCAGCACCCGGAAGGGCTGCGCCTGCAACCGCAGACGTGCACCGGATCTGCGCAGTTCTTCCGATCCGGAGTCGGCCTCGAAAAGGCCGAAGCGGAAACGGGCTGCCGTCTTTTCCTGGTGCTCTGTGGAGAGCGGCATGAGGGAATCCGTTTCGGGAACTCTCTTTTGTACCTCCCCAGGCTGAGGACGGTCAATGCGCTTCTATACCCATCGTCCAGATGAAGACTTTTTCTATCCTTCTGAAACAAAGTCGCTTTCCGGATGATTAACATTTGATTCAAAAAAGATTTGCTGTGCATTGCGGGTTGTGCTCGCAAGCGCGTGTCATTCACGCTGGCTCGGCAAGCTGTTCTGCCAGGCCACACGGATTTGGGAGGCTATTATGGTGAATCAATATCAGAAGGCTGACAAACGCACAGCCTGGTGGGTGCTTCTGCTCCTGGCGATCTTCGCCTTCTGCAGCGGAGTTGGAGCCTACGCTCAGTCCGATAACGGCAGCATCGTCGGAACCGTCACGGACCCGACAGGCGCAGCCATTCCGAATGCGACGATCGACGTCACCAATCAGGGAACCGGGCTCAGGTTTCACACGTCTTCCAACGGCGCTGGCGAGTTTCAGATCTTTGCGGTTCCGCGCGGATCCTACCGCGCAGAGGTGAAGTCGAGCGGCTTCCAGAGCCAGGTCACCAGCTTCACCGTCCAGGTCGCCACCGCCCAGACTCTCGTTTTTAAGCTCAATCCTGGTGCGGTCAGCACTACTGTTACAGTCACGAGCGCGGCGCCCCTCGTCGATACCACGGATGCCACCATCGGTGAGACTATTCAGGGCGCGCAGATCACTCAGCTCCCGCTGAATGGACGCAACTTCACCGGTCTCGCCCTGCTCGTCCCCGGCGTCACGCGTGGCGACTACGGCGACGAAGCAAGCGGTGTCAGCGGCAATGCCGAAACCTTTCGTAACAGCGAGAGCGGCGGCGCAGCTCTCTCTATCAACGGGCTCCGTCCTCAGGCGGACAACTTCCTGCTGGATGGCCTCGACGACAACGATTCGCTGCTGAACACCATCCTGATCTTCCCCGATATCGATGCCACTCAGGAATTCAAGCTGGATACCAGCGTGGCTCCCGCGCAATATGGCCGGGCGGGCGGCGCCATCGTCGCCAGCTCCATCAAGAGCGGAACCAATCAGTACCACGGATCGGCTTTCTGGTTCTACCGCAGCGGCAAGTTCGACGCGAACCCGGATTACCGCTTCCTGGGTGCGTCCCCCACCCCAAATCCTGAATTCAACCGCAACCAGCCGGGCTTTTCCATCGGCGGCCCGTTCCTAAGGAACAAACTTTTCGGTTTCGGCGACTATCAGGCGTTCCGCGAGAACCTGCCGCAGAACTCGTACTTCGTCACCGTTCCCACAGCCCTGATGCGCCAGGGCAACTTCAGCGAACTACTCGCTACCTCCCCGAATTTCGACACCGCGAATGGGCCGGCTGTCGACAACGAGTACACCGAGCCTTATTGCCTCATCCACGCGGGAGTGCCCAGTTCCAGCTTCGTGAAGAACGGGCAGCTGTATGACCCGATCACCTGCGCGCCGATTCCGGGCAACGTCATCGCGGGTAACGTGCCCGAAAATGCGGCGGCGGTGAAGTACTTTAATGCGTACCCCACACCGACCCGTGCCGGCGTGGTGAACAACTTCCTGACCCACAAACAGGAGTACGTCCACTACAACACGTTCGACATGCGCCTCGACTGGGACGCGACGCCGAAAGATGTGGCCTTTTTCCGGGTCAGCTACGACAATTCCAACTTCACGGAAACCCCTGAACTGGGTACGCTGCCCTCCGGCTTCGGCACCGGTTCCTCCTACGCGCATGCCCGCGCGTGGGGACTCGGTTACACGCATACCTTTACGCCGTCGCTGGTGAACGAGCTGTTAATTGGCTATAACCGCGACGACTACGGCTACCAGCCACCGTTTTACGGCGTTCCGCTTTCCGCGGACCTCGGCATTGTGAATGCCAACCGCAACCAGGAAACCAGCGGCGGCGCGCTGATCGGCGGAAACAACGGCATCGATTACACCGGCGACTACGGTCTGTACGCCGTGCCGCAGAACACCTATGAGGTCAACGACAGCGTTGACTGGGAGCGTGGACACAACTCGCTTAAATTCGGCGCTACCGGAATTCTCCGCAACATGGAGTACTTCCGCCCCATTTCCGGCAAGGGCTACTTCAACTTCGGCAATGGCGACTTCACCGGCTTCCCGACCGCGGAAATGCTGATCGGCTTCACCGACAGCTACTCCATCGGCTCGCAGAACGGCTTCTTCAGCAACATCTCATGGGAAGACGGCTTCTACGGGCAGGATGAGTGGCGCGTCGATCCGCAGCTGACTCTGCAGCTCGGGCTTCGCTATGACATCATCACCTGGCCCTACGAAACTCAGAATCGCCAGGCATCGTTCGACGTCGATCCCTCCAGCTCCACCTACGGTCAGGTCCTGCTCGCCGGACAGAACGGCGTTTCGCGGACCATCATGAATAACAATTACGACGACCTTGCTCCCCGCGTCGGCTTCGCCTACGATGTCCGCGGAAACGGCAAGGAAGTGGTGCGTGGCGGCTACGGGATATTCTATTTCCCGGATTACGGCGGCATCAGCAACCAGCTCGGTCAGCAGATCCCCTTCGGTGGCAGCGTCTCCTATGGCGCGAACATCGGCTATTGCGTAACCTTTACCGGCCAGACCGCCGCGCCGGGATCCGCCTACGGATGCAGCGGCTCCGCGCAGCAGACGACGCCGCTTCCGGCGCCCGGATTCCCGAACTTCAGCCCGGCGGCGCCACCGGCCGGCCTGAGCACGCTGGCCGTCAATCGCAGCAACAAGAACCAGCAGATTCAGGAATGGAACCTGCAGGTCGATCAGCAGCTCTCCAAATACGACGTAATCGATGTCGCCTACGTCGGCACCAAGTCTGACCACCTCTCCACCTATTGGCCGTATAACATCTATCAGTTCGGAACCGGAGTCCAGAACTTCC
Organism: Acidobacteriaceae bacterium; assembly: GCA_035503835.1. Classification (GTDB taxonomy): domain Bacteria; phylum Acidobacteriota; class Terriglobia; order Terriglobales; family Acidobacteriaceae; genus Palsa-343. The sequence goes on from DATJSY010000063.1 coordinate 35,491, forward strand.
CGACGTTTGGAGGCATCACCTACGAGAATTACGACGGTACCGGTAACTACAACGGGCTGCAGCTGCAATATCAGCATCGTCAGGGAAACAACCTGGTGGTTACCGGCTCGTATGCGTGGTCGCACGCCCTGGATGACTCGCCGGGATCCGCCGAGGGATCCACGGCGCCGCTGTACTACAACCCGCAGTCGAATTACGGCAATTCGCTCGACGACCAGCGTCAGGTTTTCAGTTCCTCGATCCTGTACAACTTGCCTTTCGGCCGCGGTCAGCGTTTTCTGGGCGGCGCAAGCTACCCGGTCAACCTGGTTCTTGGCGGATGGCAGGTGAATGTCATCGGCCGCATTGCCACTGGTACTCCCATCGACCTTGCCGTGAATAACGGTAACGCCGACAGCGATCGTCCGGACCTGGTCGGTTCAGTCACTTACCCGAAGAGCATCAGTGCCACGTGGTTCAGTACGACGGCATTTGCCGCTCCTCCAACCGTGCGCGCCAATGGTCAGAACGTCTTCACCCGCATCGGAACGCTCGGCCGCGATCAGATCTACGGCCCCGGGGAGCGCTCTGCCGATTTTTCGCTGCAAAAGGACATCCAGTTCAGCGACCGGTATGTTCTCCAGCTGCACGGCGATGCCTTTAACGTAACGAACACGCCGCAGTTCACTAATCCGGACGGCAACATCTTCGACGCGAATTTCGGCAAAGTCACTGGTACCCAGCTCGATTCGCAGCGTGAGATTCAGCTGGCGGCCCGGTTCACCTTCTAGCGACAGAAGCTGTCTGTGCGCCGCGATGGCCATTTCATCGTGGCGCATGGTTTCCTGATCATGTGACGGGCTGCTGTTCTGCCAGCGACCCATGGTCCGCGGTCGCGAACACGAGGATTGCCATGCTGCGTCCCTGGCGAAGCTTTGCGCTGATTCTGCTGATGCTTCTGGCCACCGCTGCGGCATGGTCGCAGCTTCAGCAGGAACATGCCTGTGCTGCGGCGCCCGTGGGAGGGGCGCCCTGCGTGTATCAGGTGGATCCGCCCGGCTGGTGGACGGCCATGCCGTCTCCTATGGTGCTGCTCTACGGGAGGAATCTGGGAGGCGCGCAGATTTCTGTCAGTGGCAACAGGGTAGCCGTCGCACGAACGCAGTTCTCCGCCAGCGGCCACTATGCCTTTCTTTGGCTGAGCAGCGGCACCGCGGCACCGCAGACTGTGAACATTTCGGTAGCCACGGCAGGGGGGAGAACGGTTATTCCGTTCCTGTTTGCGAAACGACAGATGTCGGGCGGTTTCCAGGGATTTTCCCCGGCGGACGTGATGTACCTCATCATGACCGACCGATTCGCCGATGGCGATCTGGCTAACGATCCGCATCCGTCGCAGCGGAACCAGCCTCGCGGCTGGCATGGCGGCGATTTTCGCGGCGTCCAGCAGCATCTGGACTATCTCCGGCAGCTCGGCGTCACCACAGTGTGGCTCACGCCGGTGTATGACAACAGCGGCGAATATCAGGCGTATCACGGTTACAGCGCGACGGACATGTACCGTACCGATCCGCATTTCGGATCGCTGGCCGACCTGCAGAGCCTGGCTCAGGCTCTCCATGCGCGCGGCATGAAGCTCGTGCTCGATACCGTGCCGAATCACGTTGGCGCCAGCAATCCCTGGGTCTTTGACCCTCCCGCGCCGGGCTGGTTCCATGGCACGCGTGCTGATCATTTCCCCGCCACGGGCAACTTCGCGTACCTTATGGACCCGCATGCCACCACGCAGCAGCGCGCCCGGATCACCGACGGCTGGTTCGCCAATTTCCTGCCCGACCTGAACCAGGAGAACCCTCTGGTCCGGCAGTATCTCATCCAGAATGTCATCTGGTGGGTCCAGAGCACCGGCGCCGACGGCCTCCGCTACGATACTTTTCCGTATGTCGGCCGGGCCTTCTGGCAGAGCCTGAACGCCGAGCTGCACATCCTCTATCCACAGCTGACCACGGTGGGTGAAATCTACAATCCCAGCCCAGTCATCACCTCGTTCTTCGCCGGCGGAGTGGCGCGTGAGGGCATCGATACCGGCCTTTCGACTCCCTTCGATTTTCCCCTCTGCTTTGCCCTGCGAGCTGCGCTCTCTCACCACGGCTCCGTAGCCGGCGGACCGGTCCGCCACGACGACCTGCGGGCTCTGGACGAAGTGCTGAGCGAGGACTGGCTCTATCCGCATCCGGAACGTCTGGTGACCTTCTTCGGCAATCACGACATGGGGAGGTTCCTCAGCCAGCCCGGCGTCGGCGTCGGCGATCTCAAACTTGCCTTCGCTCTGCTGGCCACCCTGCGCGGCATGCCGGAGATTTACTCCGGCGACGAAATTGCCATGCGCGGCGGCCCCGACCCGGATAACCGCCAAGACTTCCCCGGAGGATTTCCTGGCGACCCTCAAAATGCCTTCACCGCCGCCGGCCGCACTCCCGAGCAGGCTGCAGTGCACGACTGGGTGGCGGCGCTGTTCCAGTTTCGCGAGCATCACCCCGCCCTCTACAACGGCCGGCAGCAGGATCTCTTCACCGATCCTTCCGCGTTTATATTCGTCCGGACACCGGATGTCCGTCACGGATGCACTCGAGGCGGCGATCAGCGATTTTTGATTGCGGTGAACGACGCCGATACATCGCGCACCCTGACCATTCCAACGAAACGAACAGCCCTCGAAGGCTGCTCCGGCTTTCGCGCGGAGCTGGGCACAGGAAATGCAACGGCTGCAGAAACGCAGCTAACGGTGAGCATTCCCGCGAAGCAGGCAGTAATTTTTGAGACGAAGTAACTTTGGGAGCAGACGATGCGGACAATTGGCCGATTTCCGGGCGCGATTCTTCTCGCTCTGGCTTGCGCCTCTGCGGTTTCAGCGCAGAGCGTGCGACGGACTAATCATGACTGGTGGAAGAACGCTGTTATCTACGAAATCTATCCGCGCAGCTTCCAGGACTCCAACGGAGACGGCATCGGCGATCTGAACGGAATCACTGCGCGCCTCGACTATCTTGAGAAGCTGGGCATCAACGCAATCTGGCTCACGCCCATTTATCCCTCGCCACAGGTCGACTTCGGCTACGACATTTCCGACTACGACAATATCGATCCGCAGTACGGCACGCTCGCGGATTTCGACCGCCTGGTCGCGGAAGCCCACAAGCGCCACATCGGCATCATCATGGATCTGGTGCTGAATCACACCTCCGACCAGCACCCCTGGTTCAAAGAGTCGGAGAGCTCACGCACCAATCCCAAAGCCAATTGGTACATGTGGCGCGATCCGAAGATCGTCGATGGCCATCGCGAGCCCCCCAACAACTGGGAATCCCTTTTCGGCGGCTCTGCCTGGCAATGGGACCCTGCGCGCCAGCAGTACTACTACCACCGCTTCTATATTCAGCAGCCCGACCTGAACTGGAACAATCCGCAGGTTCGCCAGGCCATGTACAACGTGGAGCGCTTCTGGATCCACCACGGCGTTGCCGGCTTCCGCCTCGACGCCATCACCTCGCTCTTCGAGGATCCGCAGGACCGCAATGAACCCTATGTCCTCGGCCCCGATGGCAAGCCGCTCATCAATGCCTACGGCGATAAGGTTGTCCAGACGGTCTACACCGATGATCTGCCTGAAGTGCACACCGTTGTCCGTCAGCTCCGCCTGGTGGCCGACCAGACCAGCGGGCGCGAAGTTGTCCTCATCGGCGAAACTTACCTCGACTCGGTGGCCGATCTGCGCTCGTGGTACGGCGCGCACAATGATGAGCTCGAGCTGCCGATGGACATGGAGATCGGGTTCATCAATCAATTCAATGTGCCGCTCTTCCGTCGCCGGATCAATGAAGCGGAAACCGAAATCAACGGCCATGAACCGCTTTTCGTCTTCGACAACCACGACAATCCGCGCTGGGACCGCTATCAGTTCGACGCTGCCGGCAAATCCATCTTCGGCTACGGCCCGCAGCACGATGACATTGGCCGCGTGCTTTCCACCATCCTTTTCGCCTCGCGTGACACGGCCATGATGTATTACGGCGACGAAATCGGCATGGTCACCACGCCGCCCACGCGCAGAGCGGACGTCCGCGATCCCATCGGCATCCGGGGCTGGCCCAAAGAGAAAGGCCGCGACGGCGAGCGCACGCCCATGCAGTGGAACGACTCCCGAATGCGGGATTTTCTCCGGCGGGCATCAAAACCTGGCTCCCCATCCCGCCCAGCTACGCCACAGTGAATGTCGCCGCCGAAGAGCAAGAGCCCGATTCCATGCTGCACTGGTACCAGCAGCTCATCGCGCTCAAACAGCACGATCCAGCGCTGCACTCCGGCCAGGAAATCATGCTCAACACCCGCGACAACCACGTCCTCTCCTGGCTGCGCAGATCCTCCACCGGAGAAGCGGTCGTCGTCGCCTGCAACTTCACCGCGCAGCCGGAGACCCTCCGCTTCGATCTGAATCAGGAGGGCGTGACAGGTCTGCGTTTGCGCACGCTCCTCATCACCCCTGGCGCACCCAGGCCGGTGTCTGTTCGGTCCGTTCCCCTCGGCCCATACGGCGTGTACATCGGTCAGGTCGAATAGAGAGGGCAGCGATCTGGCTACAAATCGGACAGGCTGAAGCTCAAACCCACGACGACGCGGTACCCGCAACAATCCCGATCGCACGTGGCGAGCTGAGACGCAGATTGCGTACAGGTTCGCCGCCCCTCCTTCCTATAATGAAAGAGCTGCTGGGAAGGGGCCGGATTCTGCGCGCTGACCTGGAAGATGCGATCGGAGTATTGCGCCAGGGCGATCCGCAAGGCGTTTCCCGTGCGCTCGAACTGCTGCAGCGCACGGTTCTCTCTTTCGGCATCAAGGTCTGCGGTCATCGCGAGGACGCCGAAGACACGGCACAGGAAGTTCTGCTGAAGTCGCTGCCGCACCTGGTTCATCTCGACGATCCTCAGTCCCTCTCCGCGTGGCTGTACACAGCAGCGAAGAACCGCTGCTGGCAGACGCGCCGCAGGGCTTCGTACCGCCGTTCCGTCGCTCTCGAAGACCTGATGCCCGCAGGCGATGAACTGAGCGCGCTGCTGGCCGACTCCGGGAGGAGCCCCGAAGCCATTGCGGCCAGCCGTGAGGATTCCCGCCTGCTCCAGCAGGCAGTCCTCGAGCTGCCCCCGCAGTACCGGATCGTTCTGGTACTGCACGACATGGAAGAACTGGAAACGGAGCAGGTGGCGAGGATTCTTTCGCTGCAGACCGGCACGGTGCGCGTGCGCCTGCACCGGGCGCGTCTGATGTTGCGCAGGGAAGTGAATCGCCTGCTCCGCAGCGAGCCGCGCAAATCCCCTGCGAAAAAAGCTGCCGGAGCCAGGTCGGCCGACTGCCGGAAAATATTCGCCAATCTCTCGGAATACCTCGACAACCGTCTCCAGCCCGGATCCTGCGAGAAGATGCGCAGTCACATCGAGAGCTGTCCCGCCTGCCTGGTTTTCATTCAGGACCTGAAGCGGGCGATCGATCGCTGCCGGGCCCTCGAGGTCTGCCCGGATGCCGAAGTTTCGCCCGTCCTGCGCCGCCTCCTTACCGAGGAATATCTCCGCCTCCTGGGCGATTCGCCAAAAAACCCGGCAAAAAAATCTTCTCCCCGGCTGTAACGATTCTTTGCCTGCCGTCATTCAGCATAGCGAAGACGCCGCATAGCCGGATTGGGCCAGGAACGGGCGCGGAATCGCTCTGGGGATTCGCCAGCCCGTCTCTTCGCCTTCGCCGGGGAGGCGGCACACCGGAAAAGTATGAAGAGGATGCGCCGGGAAGTTGAGACTGTTTTCCTCCTGCTGGCTCTGCTGCCGCCAGCCGGCATTGCGCAGACGCTGACGCTGCGCCAGGCCATCGACCGCGCGCTGGGGCAGAACCCCCGGGGTGCCGAGGCGCGGGCCGACGTTACGGCTGCCACCGCCGGCGTCTCGGAGGCGCGTACGGAGCTCCTGCCGCGGTTCAGCTTTGACGAGGATCTCTCGCGCGGCAACGATCCCGTCTACGTCTTCGGCACAAAGCTGCGCCAACAGCGGTTCACGGAGGAGGATTTTGCGCTCGACTCGCTGAACCGGCCAACACCCGTCGGCGATTTCGCCACGCAGTTCAGCGGCCAATGGAGGCTCTTCGACGGATGGGCGACCGCGGAGCGGCTGCACGCCGCGCATCGGGCTGCGCTAAGCGCCAACGATATGGCCGGCGCGGTGGATCAGGCGATCGTGCTCCGGGTGGTGGAGGTGTATCAGCAGATTCTCTACGCGCAGCGGGAATTGGCCCTGGCGCAGCGCCAGGTGGATACTGCCCAGGAGCTGCTGCATGATGCGCAGACGCGCGTGAAAGCCGGGCTGGCCGTCGACTCGGATGAGCTTTCCGCCGAGGTGAACCTGGCCGAGCGGCAGCAGGAGCAGATCGCCGCCGTGGGCGCTCTGGATACGGCGTGGGCTCAGCTGGAAGCGGCGATGGGCGCCACAGATATGAGCGCTCCGCCTCCGCAGCTCCAGGCGCTTGAGGCAAAAAGCTTCCCCGATGGCGTGCTTGCCGGCGATCTGGCCGAAGCCATAAAGGCGCGTCCCGATCTGAATGCGCTGCGGCGGCAAGCGGCGGCGCAGCAGGAAAACGTAAAGGCGGCTCGCGCCGACTTCCTGCCCCAGATCGGCGCCTACGGCAGCTGGGAGACCGACCGTCCCACCTTCGCCGGCGACGGAGGCGACAACTGGGTAGCCGGCGTTCGGCTCAGCGTCGACATTCTGCCGCTGGCGCAGCGGGCGCGGCTTCGCCAGGAGCGGGCCGAGCAGCAGAAAGCCGAGGCCGAAGAGCAGGACCAGGAATTGCAAATCCGCCTCGCTGTCGAGCAGGCCTTCACCGGTCACCAGACCGCCGAGCGCATGGTCGCTACCGCGCAGGCCGCGATGCAGCAGTCGGCGGAAGGCCTGCGCATCCTGCGCAACCGCTATAACGCCGGTCTGGCCACGATGACCGACCTGTTGCGCGCCGAAGATGCCGAGCGGCAAAGCCAGAATGACTACTGGCGCGCGGCGTACGGCAACTCCGTGGCGTATGCGAGACTGCTGTACGCCACCGGCCAGCTCACACCTGATTCCGCGGAGAACCTGCAATGAAGCTTGCCCTGCCTGTTTCAATAGTTCTCACTCCCCTCCTGGTGGCGGGCTGCTCGCACAGCGCTCCCGCAGCGCCGGCTCCGCCCACTGCGCAGGCGCAGCTCGTACACAGCGTCGCAGCCCAGACGCCCGAAAGCATTTCCGCCACCGGAACCCTGCACGCCAGGGAAACGGCAGTGATCTCGGCGCAGATTCCTGCGCAAATTCGCCAGGTGCTGGTACAGCCGGCGGATCGCGTGTATGCCGGCCAGTTGCTGATCAGGCTGGACGCAGCAGCCCAGCATGCGGCCCTGAATGAGGCCAGCCAGGCTGCGGCTGCTGCGCGCCTGCAACGGATGGCCGCGCAATCCGACGCTTCGCTGGCTGCGGAGACGCTGGCCCGCTACCGGATTCTCCAGGAGCAGAAGAGCGTCAGCCCGCAGGAATTCGACGAAGTGGAGAAGCGCTCCGAGGCCGCGCAGTTGCGCCTCGAATCCTGCGAGGCGGAGAGCCGCGAGGCACAGGCTGCGGTTGCCGGGGCGCGTACTCAGTTCGGCTACACCGCCCTCCGCGCGCCCTTCAGCGGCGTGGTGACGGCGCGCCTTGCTGATCCAGGCACGCTTGCAGCGCCTGGCATCCCGCTGCTCCGGATCGATCGCGACGGGCCGCTTCAGGTCTATACCACGGTCGATGAGTCGCTCATCGCCTCCGTTCAGCTCGGCATGAAGATCCCCGTGACCGTCGAAGGCGCAGACGCCACACCCCTCTCCGGCGTCCTCGCGCAAATCGTCCCCGCCGCCGATCCCTCCAGCCGCAGCTTCCTCGTCAAGCTCAATCTGCCGCCGCAGAAGAACCTGCGCGCCGGCATGTTTGCCACCGTTCAGTTTCCCGGCGCCTCGCGCTCCATGATCCTCGTACCGCAGTCGGCGGTGGCTCTGCGCGGCTCGCTGGACTGCGTGTACGCACTCGACGTCCAGGGCATTGCGCGGCTCCGCTACGTTACGCTCGGCAACCGGCACGGGGATCAGGTGGAGGTTCTCTCCGGCGTCGCCGCGGGTGAAACGCTCGTGAACAAACCCGGTGACCGCGATCTGGCTGGCAGGCGCATCGAGTCCGTGGGCGAGGTTCAGCCATGAAGACCGAACCGCAGAGCTGCGCGCCCGGTTTCACCGCGCCGGCGTGCGAGCCCGGCGTCGCGGGCCGGGTTGCCGCAGCCTTCATCCACTCCAAACTTACCCCGCTGCTCATCGTGGCGTCGCTGGCCGTGGGCCTGTTCGCGGTGCTGGCCATCCCTCGCGAGGAAGACCCGCAGATCCTCGTTCCCATGCTCGACGTGATGACGGCCCTGCCCGGCTCCACGCCGAAGGAAGTCGAGGAGCGGGTCACGAATCCCATCGAAGGCCTGATGCACGAGATCCCCGGTGTGGAGTATGTGTATTCGATTTCGAGCCCCGGACAGAGCCTGGTCATCGTGCGTTTCAGCGTGGGGACGCCGGAAGAAGACGCGCTCGTGAAGGTCTACAGCAAGATCTACTCCAACGCCAGAGTGCTGCCTCCGGGCGCATCGCAGCCGATGATCAAAGCGCGCTCGATCGACGACGTGCCGATCCTGGCGCTGACTCTGTGGGGCAAAAGCTACAACGGCTATCAGCTTCGCCAGATGGCCGACGAGATCCAGCACACCATCCGCCAGGTCTCTGACGTGTCGGAAACCACGGTCATCGGCGGCCGCCCGCGCGAGATGCGCGTCGTCCTCGACAGCCCAAAGCTCGCAGCCTTCGGATTCTCGCCCGAGGACATCGTCCATCGCCTGCAGGCGGCCAACGCGCGCACCCAGGCCGGAGAGTTCGCCGAAGGTAACCAGGAAATCCGCGTCGACGCCGGCGACTTCTTCCGTGACGCGCAGGACGCGGGGAACGTGGTTCTTGGCGTTGCCGGGGGCCAGCCGGTGTATCTGCGCGATGTGGCGGCGAAGATCGTCGATGGCCCCGCCGACCCCAGCGACTACGCTCTCTTCGGCACCACGGAGGCCGGCGTCCACCTGGCACCGCCGCAGGAATATCCGGCTGTGACCATCGCGGTCGCCAAGCGTAAGGGCACCAACGCCACGGACATTGCCAATGCCGTTTTGGCCCGCGTGGATGAGATGAAGGGCGTTCGCCTGCCTTCCGATTTGAACATCACGACCACGCGCAACTACGGCGCGACGGCCAAAGCCAAGTCGGACACGCTGCTGAAGCACCTCGCCCTGGCTACGCTGTCCGTCACGCTGCTCATCGCGCTCTTCCTTGGCTGGCGCGAATCCGGCGTGGTGCTGCTCGCCATCCCGGTCACGCTGGCGCTCACACTCGCAGTCTTCTGCCTGATGGGCTACACGCTCAATCGCGTCACCCTCTTCGCCCTGATCTTCAGCATCGGCATTCTGGTCGACGACGCCATCGTCGTTGTCGAAAACATGGTGCGGCATTTCCGCATGCCGATCCACCGCGGCCGCCCCCTCAGCCAGGTCGCCGTGGAGGCGGTCGCGGAAGTTGGCAACCCCACCATCCTGGCCACCTTCACGGTCATCGCCGCCATCCTGCCCATGGCTTTCGTGCGCGGACTCATGGGCCCCTACATGCGCCCTATCCCCGTCGGCGCTTCGATGGCGATGCTCTTCTCGCTGGCTGTGGCCTTCGTTGTCTCGCCGTGGGCCGCGATGCGCCTGCTGGGTCGTAAGCACCTGGCCGGCGCGCACACGCTCATGCCGGAAAAAGAAGGCTGGATCACCCGCTTCTATCGCCGCATCATGCAGCGGCTGATGAGCAGGGCCCGCAATCGCTGGGTGTTCCTCGCGATTGTGGCCCTGCTGCTGGTCCTCGCCTGCACTCTGGTGCCGCTGAAGATGGTTCTGGTGAAAATGCTCCCCTTCGACAACAAGAGCGAGTTCCAGGTCATCATCAACATGCCCGACGGCACGCCGCTGGAGCAAACCACGCGCGCAGCCCAGGCCCTCGGCGACGACCTCAGCCGTCAGCCCGAAGTCGAAAATTACCAGATCTACGCCGGAACTTCCGGCCCTTACAACTTCAATGGCCTCGTTCGCCACTATTATCTGCGCCGTCAGCCCAACCAGGCCGACATCCAGGTGAACCTGCTGCCCGCCGACGAGCGCGATGCGCAGAGCCACGCCATCGCCCGCCGCCTGCGCCCGGAACTGGACCGCATCGCCGACGCCTGCGATGCGCGCATCCAGATCGCCGAAGTCCCGCCCGGGCCGCCGGTGCTGCAAACTCTGGTGGCTGAAATCTATGGCCCCAGCCTCGACGGGCAGATTGCCGTCGCCCGCGAGATCAAACACATCTTCGCGACCACCCCCGGCGTGGTCGATACCGACTGGTACATGCAGGATCCGCAGCCGCAGCTCAATTTTCGCGTGGATGAGGCGAAGGCCGCGTTGCACGGCATTCCCGTGACGGAGATCGCGCAGACGCTGTCGCTCGCCACGTCCGGTGCACGCGCCGGGCTGCTGCACGCGCCCGATTCGCGCGAGGCGATTCCCACAGTGGTTCAGTTCTCGCGTCCCGAGCGGTCTTCGCTGGACGGCCTCGAAGACATCCACCTGCGCGGCGCGGACGCCAGCATGGTCTCGCTGCGCGAGCTGGTGGATGTAGAGCACACCACGCTCCAGCCGGACATCTACCACAAAAACCTGAAGCGCGTGGTCTACGTCACCGGCGATGTCGCCGGCGCGGAGGAGAGCCCGGTTTACGCCATCCTGAAGATGAATCGGGCGATTCGGCGCCTCGTTCTGCCAGACGGCGCGCATCTGGCCATTTACAACTCTGACCAGCCGGAGTCCACTGACGCTTACTCCATGAAGTGGGACGGCGAATGGCAGATCACCATCGAGGTATTCCGCGACCTCGGCCTCGCCTTCGCCGCCGTGCTCATTCTCATTTATGTTCTGGTCGTCGGCTGGTTCAAATCCTTTACCGTGCCGCTCGCGATCATGATTCCCATCCCGCTCACCCTGGTGGGCATCCTGCCCGCCCACGCCATGCTGGGTGCATTTTTCACCGCCACGTCGATGATCGGCTTCATCGCCGGGGCCGGCATCATCGTGCGTAACTCGATCCTGGTGGTCGATTTCATCGAGCTGCGCCGCCGCCAGGGCATGCCGCTCGCAGAAGCCGTCGTCGATGCCGGCGCCGTGCGCCTGCGTCCGGTGCTGCTCACAGCGGCCGGCGTCATCGTCGGCGCCAGCGTCATTCTTGCCGATCCCATTTTCCAGGGCCTCGGCCTCTCGCTCATCGCGGGCGGCGTGGCTTCCACATTCCTTTCGTGGCCTGCGGTGCCGGTGCTCTACTACATGCTCCATGAGCGCCACGCGCAGGTCAGCCAACCCACACTGGAGGTCGCTTCATGACCGTCGAACGCGCTGTTCGTCTTCTTGCCGGAGCGCTTGTTCTCGTCTCGCTGGCTCTGGCGCACTGGGTCTCAGGCTACTGGCTGTGGCTCACCGTCTTTGTCGGACTCAACCTTTTCCAGTCCGCCTTCACCGGTTGGTGTCCCGCCATGGCGATCTTCAGGTGGATGGGACTGCCTTCCGCATCGCCCGCGGCGCAGCGCTCCTAACCACTTCAGGCCGGTTCATGCCCGTCTCCAGGAGTCGGTGTACCCGCGCAGTCGGCTCGAAGCCAGCGATCCAGCCGCGGAACTTCTCTCATTCCCGTCTGGCTATCTGTTGGGAACATGCACCGGATTTGCCCTGAACCCGGTCGAGCCGGGCTGCCCGGAAGGCGGGATCCGGTGCTGGTCGCAGGAAGCGCCGAGATTGTGGGAGGCCTTTGCCTGCCTCGAAAAAAACCTCGAACCTGGCCGACTGTAGTAATCGACTCCGATGAGCGCTTAGTGATTTGGCACTCTCTGTACCAATCCTGATGGCCGGTGACTCCGCTCCTAATGGCTGGTGGCTCCGCTGTCGTTGCTGACCATGAGGCTTGAAACGTTGACTGGCTCGAAGTCCGACAGGGTGAGGCTCGTCAGGCAGGCAAGATCGTTATCGTTCCAGCGAGCGTCCGGCGTGCCGATCAGCCCTCCGCTGTCTCCGTTGTCGGCGAGGATGATTCCATAGTCCCGGAAGGCGGTGATGATGATGGCCGCTTGCGGGCTGGCGGCGGCGCACGGCGGGGTCGCCACGGAGGCCTTGAGGCGATAGATCTCGCCGGCAGGTCCGGACATGGTGCAGTTTGCGGGAGGAGAGGACTGCGAGATTTGCGACTCCACCGGAATGGCGCTTCCATCCATAGCCGTGCAACTCCCCACGCCCGCTGTTTGCGTAGCAGGCCAGACCCAGTAGTTCAACATATGATTGAGCGTGAATCGGATGGGATGCCGAATGGTACCGTTGGGGGAACTCGGCGTGCCCGTCCCGATGACCTCGTCGGCATTGACCAGCAACGGCGCTACCGGAAGTCCTGCGGCATCCGATGTTCCCATCCCCTGCGGTGTCAGGGCGTTCGAAGATACGTTAGGCCAAAGCGCGTTGGAGGAATCGGTCCAGGGACCGTCTTCGTAGATCCCCTGCCACATTTCGTACAGTGCCGGGTTGTTTCCGTCGGCCGCCTCCAGGTAGACCAGAACGTGTCTGTCCCCTGTGGAGTTGCTGGTGCCCTCCACGGGAGCGTTGGCTGGAATGGGGCCGGAGCTGAAATACGACTGATACACGGTGGTTGTGACCGAGACATCAGGCTGATTGAAGGGTACTTCAATGGCTGGGATCCCATTCGGGAAGGGAGCGTTCGAATCGTTCCCGAAGAATGGCTTGATCGTCTCCGACAGATATCCGCTGTAGATCTGTGCGGCAGGGGAAGTATCGACCGGCAAGCCGGTCGTGGCTGCATCCACTCGATGGTGGAAAATCGAAGTTGACGGGAAGATGTTGGCCAGGAACGCATTGCTGCCGCTGATGGCGAAGCTGATATCCTGCGCTGCCTGCACATTGTTCGAGTCGGTAACCACGAATTCAGGGGTGTACGTGCCCTGGCCACCGATCTGGGGACTGCTGATTCTGCCGGTCGTCGGATCGAGAGACATACCCTCCGGCAGAGGAGGATTGCCGGAACCCGTGCTTACGGAAAAAGTGTACGGCGGAGAGCCGCCGCTGGCAGCGATGGTGCAGCCCGCATACGCCGAGCCCTGCGTTCCGTCCGGGCATGAAGCGGTCGTGATCGCCAAGGCGCCGCCCGCCGCTGTTACCGTGACGGTTGCCGTCGACGTCGCCGAGCCGGAAGCATTGGTCGCTGTCAGCGTATAAGTCGTTGTCGCCGTTGGGCTCACGCTCGTCGAACCACTCGCCGATGTGGACGTAAATGTCCCCGGCGTGATGGCAATACTGGTCGCCCCGCTGGTCGCCCAGCTCAGCATGCTGCCGGAACCCGATGTGATGCTTGCGGGACTGGCCGTGAACGAGCTGATCGTCGGTTTGCTAGCCGGGTGGACGGTAATGATCGACGTAGCTGTCGCCGAGCCGGAGGCATTGGTCGCTGTCAGCGTATAGGTCGTCGTTGCCGTCGGGCTCACGCTCGTCGAACCACTCGCCGATGTGGACGTAAATGTCCCCGGCTTGATGGCAATACCCGTCGCTCCGGTCACCGCCCACATTAAGGTACTGCTCGAGCCGGAGTTGATGCTGCGCGGATTCGCTGTAAACGAAGTAATCGCTGGTGCGGAGCCTGTTCGGGAAGACGAATTCGAGCCAGTCTTCGAGCCGCAACCCACCAGACCGACGCAGGTCAGAGGAATGAGGACCATTGCGCAACTATCAAGTCTGAATGAGCAGAATTTCCGGGTCAGGCGATTTCTGTCAGCTGAGCCAGATGAGTCCATGTGCCCCCTCGCTCGTTGCTGTCAACATACCACCCTAAGCTCCTCGACCACCCGAAACTCTGATCGTCAACTGGCGCCCAGAGGGCAACGCGCTCATGCCTCTCCGCCTACGAACAATCCTCTGGGTTACTCTCGGTAAACGGGTATTGCAACTGCCATGGTGCCGATGCTGGCCGAGGCTTTGCAACATCCGGAGCCGGGCTCGCTCGGCAAAGCTGCCTCGGAGCCTCTTTCCCAGCCGCGCTGCCGTGGTGGCATCATGGAGCTGTTGCCGCATCGTGCGGGAGGGAGGCAGGGGCATGGCCATCGGCCTGAAAGTTAACGGCGTGCTCCACGAACTCGACGTCGAGCCGGATGCGCCGCTCCTCTGGGTGATTCGCGAGGAGCTCGGCCTCACCGGCACCAAATTCGGCTGCGGCATCGCCGCCTGCGGAGCCTGCACCGTCCACGTCAACGGCGAGGCGGTGCGCAGCTGCGTCGTGCCGGTCTCGTCGGCGGCGAACGCCGAGATCGTCACCATCGAAGGTCTCGCCAGCGGTACGCTCACCGCCGTGCAGCAGGCCTGGATCGACCACCAGGTTCCGCAGTGCGGCTATTGCCAGTCCGGCATGATCATGGCGGTCAGCGCCCTCCTCGCGCAGCATCCCTCTCCCACGGACGATCAGCTTTCCCAGACCGTCAGCAACATCTGCCGCTGTGGGACGTATTCCCGCATTCGCGCCGCCGTGCAAAGCCTGTCCGCGGAGAAGGCGGCGCGCTCATGAACCGACGGTCGTTCCTCATCGGAGGCGCCACCGCTGCCGGCGCCCTCATTGTCGGATACGGCCTGTGGCCCAGCGACCGCCTCTGCCGCGACGACCAGCTCGCAGCCGGCCCCCGCCAGTGGTTCCTCGCCAACTGGATCAAGGTCTCCGGCGACGGCGCCGTGACCGTTGTGGTGCCTCATTGCGACATGGGAACGGGCACGCTCACTTCTCTTGCCCAGATGGCCGCTGACGAAATGGACGCCGACTGGCACTCCGTCCGCGCCGAAACTGCCCCGGCCGATCCGCTCTTCGCCAACACCGCCATGGCCGAAGGATACGTACTCAGCGGACGCGGCTTTACCACCAGCTCCATTCCCTGGTTTGCGCGCGGCCTCGCGTCGGACTCCTTCCGTTTCCTCGCCGAAGATATGGACCTGCAGACCACCGGCGGATCCTCCGCCGTGCGCCTCACCGGCGTCTTCGGCATGCGGGTGGCCGGCGCCGCGGTGCGCGAAATGCTGGTCCGCGCCGCTGCCGAGCAAATGCACGCCTCCGCCGGCTCCTTTCGCACCCAGCAGGGCCGCGTGATTCACACTCCTTCCGGCCGCAGCTTCTCCTATGGCGAGCTCGCCCCGGCTGCGGCCCGCTTTCAGCCGCCCACGCATCCCCGCCTCAAGGCGCCCAGCGAATTCCAGCTCATCGGCAAGCCTCTTCACCGGCTCGACCTGCCTGAGCGCGTCAACGGCTCGGCAAAATATGGGATCGACGTCGTCCAGCCCGGGATGGTCTATGCCGCCGTGCGCATCTCTCCAGTCTTCGGAGGCAGCCTGGTCTCAGTGAACGAATCTCCCGTCCAGGCCCGCCGCGGAATCCGTAAAATCGTCCGCCTCGAGGATGCGGTAGTCGTCATCGCCGACCGCTTCTGGCGCGCACGCGACGCCGTTGCCGCGCTTGATCCCGTCTTCGACGACCACGGCGGGGAGAAGCTCTCCTCGCACTCCATCCGCGACCGTCAGCTTGCTGCGCTTCGAAGCGGCGCGATCAAAAAGGACACGGCCACCGGTTCCGGTGCCGCGGGCCTCAGCAACGGTGCCACTCTCGACTGCACTTACAGCGTGCCGTACCTCGCCCACGCCGCCATGGAGCCGCTCAGCGCCACCGCGCTCTGGAAGACCGAGGGAACCCTGGAGGTCTGGGCCGGCTCCCAGGACGGCCTCGGCTCCCGGGCCTTCAGCGCCAAAGCGGCGAGCCTGCCCCTGCACAAGGTCACGTTCCACCAGATGCCAATGGGCGGCGCCTTCGGACGCCGTCTGCCCGGCGCCTGGAACTACCTCTCGTACGCCATCGAAGCCGCCCGCGCCCTGCCCGGCGTGCCCGTCAAGCTGATCTTCACCCGCGAGCAGGACATGCAGCACGATTACTACCGTCCCGCGATCGTCAGCCGCTTCCGCGCGGTGCTGGCGAACGACGGTTCCCCGGAAACCTGGGTCAACGACTACAGCACAGAGGATGGCGCCAACTCTCAAGCTCACATCGCCTACAGCGTCCCCAATCAGTCCTACGGATACGTTAAAGTCCCCTCCCCGTTCCCGATCGGCTCCTGGCGCAGCGTCGAAGCCTACTGGCACGGCTTCTTCACGGAAGCCTTCATCGACGAGCTGGCCCATAGCGCCGGCCGCGATCCGCTGGAGTATCGCCAGTCGCTGCTGCAGCACAAACCCCGCCATCTTGCGGTCCTTGCCTGCGCCGCTCAGCAGGCGGGTTGGGGTACGTCTCTGCCAGCAGGACATGCTCGCGGCATCGCGGTCTTTGAATGCTTCGGCACCGTGGTCGCCGAGGTGGCGCACGTTGAGGTCACCCCCCAGGGCACCCTGCGCGTGCATCGCGTCACTGCCGCTGCCGACTGTGGCATGGCTGTCAACCCCAACGGTTTCCTTGCCCAGATCGAGGGCGGCATCGTCTTCGGCCTCAGTGCCGCGCTCTACGACGAAATCTCCATCGCGCATGGCGCTGTGGTGCAGGAGAATTTCCCCGACTACCGCATGGTCACACTCGCCGACTGCCCCGCCATCGACGTGCACATCGTCGCCAGCGAGGCGCCGCTCGGCGGCGCAGGCGAACCTGGCGTTCCTCCGCTCGCTCCGGCGCTGACCAATGCCATCTTTGCCGCGATCGGAGGGCGCCTGCGCGACCTGCCGATCGGGAACCAGCCACTCCTCAGAACCGCATCCCGCACCTGATCCAGACGGTCAGAACAGTCGGAGCTGCCACGGTATGGTCCGATGGGAGGAATCTCAGCGGATCAGGGAACAGTTCCTCCCCGCTTCGACCAAAGCCGCATTACTCCTGTAAGGAGCTGCAGGCTATCGCCATACTGGGAATCAACGTCTGACGAGCCCAGTGCGGGAAATCTGCACGCTGGTTTCTGCGGGAGCCGGAGGCGGGTGACTGCCTGCGGCCACCCAGGGGCGCTCAGCGATCAGCGTCCCTACCGGGGTCGTCCGGATCGAGGGCCGCCCTCGGACGTCAACTCGTCTCCCTCTTTCAGTTACCCGTCCAATCGATTCGTTGCCGCGAGCCGGCCATACCAGTATCCGGAATTCTTAATCGTGCGCTTCTGATCGCGGAAGTCGACGCAGGTCAGGCCATATCGCCGCGTGTAACCATCGTTCCACTCGAAGTTATCGAGCAGACTCCAGGCATGGAACGCTCGCACGCGCGCGCCATCGGCGATGGCCCGGGCCAGTTCCGCAAGTTCGGCGCGGAAGAACTCGATGCGGCGCGTGTCCGGAACGCGCCCGTCGTCGTGGTCGTAAGGAGTATCGAGGTACCCGCATCCGCTTTCCGCGGTTTCCATAATGGGTTGGTTGTATCGACGCGAAATCTGCATCACGAGGTCGTAGATGCCGCGCGGAAAGATCTCAAGCCCGCCATCGGTGATCGGTTCCTCGGTTGGCATTACCGCGGTGAACCGGGTGTACTCGTTCCCGGCCGCGCCCGTATCCTCCGTCTCCGTGGTCAGGCCTCCGCTGCCGGGGTGCGATGCGGATTTCGCGGCGGAGACAAAGTGGCGCGAGCAGTAGTGGAATCCGATCCAGTCGGGCGGAACCTGCATGATCTTCCCGTCACCGGGGCGATAGCCCATCGCCTGACAGGGGATTACGCCGACAAACGCATCGGGATATCGCCCGTGCATAGCCGTCTCCAGAAAGTAGAGATTGTTCATCGCGTTGTAGCGGGCTGTGGCGGCTCGATCTGCCTCGCTGTCGGTCCTCGGATACGCCGGAGACATGCCGTAGGCGCTGCCCACTGTCGCTTTGGACGATGCCGCCTTGATGGAGCGAAACGCCTCGCCCTGCGCGAGGTTGACAGTATGCGCGGCCTTCAGAAAGTCTGAGTATTTCGCGCGGCCCGGCGGAAACACCCCGGTTCCGTAGCCGAGGTTCGTGAAGCTCCACGGCATGTTGAGAGGAGCCCACACCTGAATCTGATCCCCAGGTTTTTTGCGAGGATGCCTGCGTAATCAGCGAAGTAATCAGCCAGATCGCGGTTCGGCCAGTCGCCCAGATCTTCGAGGCCCTGGGGGAAGATCCCAGTGATAGAGCGTGCAGAAAGGGCCAATCCCGGCTTCCAGCACAGCCTCCATCACGCGCTTGTAGTGGTCGATGCCTTTCTGATTCACCGTGCCGCGGCCCGAGGCCTGGATGCGTGCCCACGAGATGGAGAAGCGATAGCTCTTCTGACGGAGCTGCTTCAGGATGCCGATATCCTCCGCATAGAGGTGATCGTGGTCGCAGGCCACATCGCCGGTGCGGGCGCCTCGTATCCTGCCCACCGTGTGCGTCCACCGATCCCAGATCGATTCGCCTTTGCCGTCTTCCTTCCATGCGCCTTCCACCTGGTAGGAAGCCGTTGCCATACCCCAGAGCAATCCGTCGGGAAAGCGAGCGGCCGAGACTTCCTGCGGAGTGGGTGTGGCGCTCTCCGCCATCCCTTCCTGTGCATTCAGGGTCACGCCACGCATCGGCAGGGCCCCTGTTCCCGCAACTGCGGCAGATCCGGCAGGAAACTCACGACGATTCATGGATGAG
The DNA here is from genome assembly GCA_035503835.1 of Acidobacteriaceae bacterium. Classification (GTDB taxonomy): domain Bacteria; phylum Acidobacteriota; class Terriglobia; order Terriglobales; family Acidobacteriaceae; genus Palsa-343. Next base: position 54,331 of record DATJSY010000063.1, read on the forward strand.
GATCTCCTCCTGTGGAGAGCTGCCAGTCATCGTCACACAGATCCGGCGATGGCGGCTCGCCGGAGCTGCAAATCGGTTCGGGTTTCACTTTTTCGACGCTGCCGTTTGTGTTCCGTTTTCCTACTCGTCCCGCACCAGGATCATCGGATCGACCGCCCGCGCTCGCTGCGCCGGAATCCATGTGGAGATCAGCCCGACCACGAGCATGGTCAGCATCACCCCTCCCAGCACCCACGGGTCTTTCGGCGTGGCCCGATACACGATGTGCGCCAACACCTTTGTCGCCAGCACGCCGAGAACGATCCCTGTCCCGGAGCCGATCACCAGGAGCCGGAACACACGCTCCAGTGCCGTCTTCAGCACCGTCCCCTGATCGGCGCCCAGCGCCACGCGGATCCGGAGCTCGCGCATCCGCTTGCTCACCAGGCAGGACGCCATGCCGGAAGATGCCGGTGACCGCCAGCATCGCGCTCAGCAGCCCCAGCACTCCCAGCGCCACCGTCGCCACGCGCCCTGGGAACCGCGCCCGGGTCAGCTCCCGGTTCCAGGTCTCAATTCTGACGGGAAGAACCGGATTCAGGCCGCGGAATGTCTGCCGCAGCGCCGCCGCAATCTCTTCCGGGGGCGCCTGGATCGCACCACGAGGCAGACATTTCCCGACGGCTGCTGCAGGAAGGAATAGAACATCGCAGGCTGCTGACTTTCCGTTGGCAATCCGTATTTGCCATTTTCCACCACGCCGACGACCTGTACCCGCGTACCGTTCTGGAGTTTGTAGGAGCTGCCGACGGCTGTCCCGATAGACCCGAACATCGTTCGCGCGAAATCGCGATTGACGACCGCGACGACAGGCGCATTTTTCCCGTCGTGCAACGCAGAACTTCGTCCCGCCAGCAGGGTGGTGCCCGCTGCGCGGATATTTGGGATTCAAAGCACCAGGCTCCAGCCAACCCGTCGGCCGATTCCTGCTCAGGCGGACAATCGGACTAAAGTACACCGGGTTCCTGCTGACCTGGGGCGTGGTGCGGTATTCGCTCCCGTCGGCGATATCCCGGGCATTGCTTCTGCGAGCGAATCCCAAAATTCTGCCCGCCGTGCAGGAATCCGGCGCACGCTCGCATTCATCAGGAGAGAATAAGACTGTCCTGCGAAAGGAACTATGCAGACCCGACGCGATTTTCTGAAGCTTGCTGCCTTGTTATCCGGAGCTGCCGGTGTGTCCGGATTTGTTCCGGATTCGATTCAGCGTGCCTACGCCATTGCCCCCGAGCCGGGCTCGACCTGGCTCGACGCCGAGCACATCGTCATCCTGATGCAGGAGAACCGCAGTTTCGATCATGCGCTGGGCATGCTGCGCGGCGTGCGTGGCTTCAACGATCCGCGCGCGATTCGCCTGCCCAATGGCAACTCGGTGTTTGTGCAGACGGACAAGGCAGGAATCTCGTATGCTCCCTGGCGGCTCGATATGCATGATACCCGTATCACCTGGATGGGCTCGATTCCGCATTCCCGCAACAGCCAGGTGGACGCATGGAACGAGGGCAGGCACAACGATTGGCTCGATGCCAAGCGCTCGTACAACCAGGAGTATGCCAACGTGCCCATGACCATGGGCCACTATACGCGGGAAGATCTTCCTTTCTACTACGCGCTGGCCGACGCTTTCACGGTCTGCGATCAGAACTACTGCGGCGTCATGACCAGCACCACGCCGAACCGCAGCTCCTTCTGGACGGGAACCGTGCGCGACCGGCAGAGCACGGATTCCAGGGTCTTCATGCGCAACGATCAGTACGTGCGGGGCGGCGGCATGGTCTGGAAGACGTATCCTGAACGCCTTCAGGAAGCAGGCATCCGCTGGAAGTTCTACCAGAACGACACGATGAACTCAGGCCTGCGCGGGGAGGAGGATGCGTGGCTGGGTAACTTCGGCTGTAATCTGCTGGAGTTCTTCGCGGCCTACAACATCCGGGCCTATTCCGGCTACGTAAAGGAACAGCAGCAGGAGATCGCTCATTACACTGCGGAACTGGCCGAGCTCGAGAACGAGGTCTCGCAGGCGACCGATCCCGACAGGATCGATGACCTGAAGTCGCGCATGGCCTATGCGCAAAAGCGCATCGCCGAGTGCAGGGCGGCGCTGGCAGACAGCGGCGAAGCGCGCTATCGCCAGCTCACCCCCCAGCAGAAGGCACTGTTTCACGCGGCCTTTGTCACCAACGAAGGCGACCCGGACTATCACACACTCGAATCTCTGCCCTTTGCCAACGATGGCAAGCAGCTAACGATGAACGTGCCCAGGGGAGACATTCTCTACCAGTTTCGCAAGGACGTGGAGAATGGGAATCTTCCGACCATCTCCTGGCTTACCGCGCCCGAAAACTTCTCCGACCATCCGGTTTCCCCGTGGTATGGCGCTTGGTACGTCTCCGAGGTCATGGACATCCTCACAAAGAATCCTGACGTGTGGAAGAAGACGATCTTCATCCTCACGTACGACGAGAACGACGGCTACTTCGATCATGCGCCGTCCTTTGTCGCGGCCGATCCGAAGCGCCCGTGGACCGGTGGCGCCTCCGCCGGCATCGACACTGGAATCGAATATACCTACAAGGAAGATGAACTCGTGCAGGGAGTTCCGGAGAAAGAAGCGCGAACCGGCCCCATCGGCATGGGTTTCCGCGTGCCGATGATCATCGCCTCGCCGTGGAGCCGCGGTGGCTGGGTCAACTCGCAGCTCTTCGACCACACCTCGACGCTGTTGTTCCTCGAGCAATTCGTCCAGCAGAAATTCGACAAGAGGGTGCGTGAGGAAAACATCAGCGCATGGCGACGTGCCATTTCGGGCAATCTCACCTCAATTTTCCGTCCCTACGATCCGAAGGAGCCGGAACTGGACTTTCTCAACCGCGATCAGTTCGTCGTGAGCATTCAGAAGTCCCGCTATAAGGAGGTCCCGTCCAATTACAAGCCGCTCGATACGGCGGAGATCGCGCAGATCAACCGCTCGCCACCAGATTCTCCGCTGGTGCCTCACCAGGAACCGGGCTTCCGCCGCGCTTGCGCGCTGCCCTACGAGCTGTATGCCGAAGGCGGGCTGAGCGCGGACGGCAAGGCGTTCGAGCTGCGGATGACGGCCGGCAACAGATTGTACGGCAGCCGTGCGGCGGGTGCGCCTTTCAATGTCTACCTGCGCAACCTGAGGCAGGGGACTGACGGCGAGGTCGGCGGCATGCGCGCGGCCACCTGGGCGGTTCGCGCAGGAGATACGCTGAAGCAGCAATTTCCGCTGGCGCTCTTCGAGGACGCGAACTACGCGATCGATGTGCATGGACCGAACGGCTTCTTTCGCTCCTTCCGCGGCAGCCGGGCCGCGCATCCGCTGGCTATCCGTCTGGAATACGAGGTGCAGGATGGGAGATGCACCGGCAACGTGCGGGTGCATCTGCGCAGCACCAGCGGCCGGAGTGTACAGGCGATCATTGAGGACAATTCCTCTGAGCCGCACTCCATGTCGCACGACGTGCACGCCGCCGACGAGAAAGCGGTGACGCTGCACCTGAGCCGAAGCCACGCCTGGTATGACTTCGCCGTGAAGGCTGCCGGCTCCGAGGCCGAGGCGCGCTTCGCCGGCCACGTCGAAACCGGACGGCCCGGATTCAGCGATCCCCGCATGGGTGGTGTTGTCTAAGCTGGCGCCGGACGGTGTCAATCGGCGCGGCCAGAGATCGCCTGCCTGTTTTTGTGTGCGGAACATTGTACGACCGATGTTCCGGGCGCTGAACGGTCACTGCTTCCGAAAGGCTTCCGCCAGATACCGGCTGGGAGTCATGCCGATCACCCGCCGGAACATGGTTGCGAACGCTCCAGGAGTCTCATAACCAAAATCGGTTGCCAGGTTCGTGACCGGTTCTCCATTCACCAGCCGCGGGATTGCCGCCAGAGCGCGAAACTGCTCGCGCCACTGACGGAAAGACATACCGGCCTCGCGCTCGAAGAGCCGGGCCAGATTCCGAGTGGAGGCCCCGGCAAAAGCGGCCCATTCCCCGATCGTGCGCTTATCTCCCGGGTTGGCGACCAGGGCGTCCTCAATGGCGATTAAACGCCCGTCGTGAAACCGCGGCATGGTGACGTCTCGCGCCGGGGTCCAGTCGATCTCATCCAGAAGCAGAGCCATCAGCCGACCCTCCCGGCCCTGTTCGTCGTATTGCTTTGGTATTCCGGCCGCGCGCCGCGCAAGCTCTCGCAACAATGACGAAGTCTGAAGCAGGCAGGCTGTCCGCGGAGCTTTCTCAGGGCATGACGCGGCGTGTATGTACACTCTGCAGACTTCGGCCGCGCCCAGCGTATCGGTCTGATGATCACAGCCCGGAGGGAACCACACGGCCCGGTATGGCGGCACAACCCACGAAGCGAAAGGGGTTGTGATCTTCACTGTCCCTGAATTGGCATAGAGCAGCTCGGCATGCGGGTGGCAGTGCCGTTCCCCGCCAGTCGCGCAGGCGTAAGAGGCGATTTCCACTCCCATGGCTCGGGCGAGACGGTGGAAGAAATCATGCTCCGGGCTTGAATCCGTCGGATTGTCGCTTTTGGCGTACACAATGGCAGATTTGGCGAAGCGATTCTGAATTCGCTGTCATATTCTTAAATACGACTGAAGTAGTCCTGATTTCAAGTGGATCGCCGGTTGACTTCAGGAATTCGCCGGGTTGATCCCGCAGTCCAGCGGGCAGCGGGTAGTCCTGGTACCAGACCGGCGTCGACGTTCCTGTCACCATCGAGCAAGGGCTTTTGCCTTATTCAAAGGGAAGAGAGAGGTCATGTCGAGCAGAGCCCTTCGTTGCTTCGTCTGGATTGCGGCGACCGTCCTCATATTTCCAGCATTATCCGTCACCACCCTCTGGGCGAGCGTCAGTGGCAGCATTTCAGGCACGGTGAAGGACCCATCCGGACGTGTCGTTGCCAACGCTCACATCAGCATCAGGGACTCAGGCACCGGGCTTTCCTGGGAAACGCAGACCGACAACAAGGGGTATTTCACCTTGCCGGTTCTTCCGGTCGGGAGATATGTGCTCGATATCGAAGCTCCCGGATTCGAGCGATACGAGCGCAAATCCATCATTCTGAACACGAACGCGGCGCTCACGGTCAATGTTTCGCTGGTGGTCGGCAGCGTCTCTCAGAACGTCACGGTCAACGATTATACTGTTCACGTCGAGACCACGAACACCTACCTCGGGCAGGTCATCACCGGACGGCAGATGACAGCCGTGCCATTGAACGGTCGCAGCTTCACCGATCTCCTGTCTCTCCAGCCGGGTGTTGCGCCACAGACCGCGATCACCGACACGACCGTACAGGACGTAGGCGCAACGATTCTGGACCCTTCGGGGACTCTCAACCCCGGCAACCTCTCCGTCAACGGGCAGCGCGAGACGGCCAACTACTTCAGCGTGAACGGCAGCGATGTCGAAGAGGACGTCAATGCCGGCACGGCGATCATTCCCAATCTCGATTCCATCGCGGAGTTTCGCATCATTACCAGCAACTTCGACGCCGAGTACGGCGAATACAGCGGTGGCCAGATCAGTGTGGTCACAAAATCCGGGAGCAACCAGTTTCACGGCAACGCCTTTGATTTTGTGCGCAACACCGATCTTGACGCGCGCAACTACTTTTCACCGGTGCGCGCGGCGTTCCGGCAGAATCAGTTCGGAGGCACCTTCGGTGGTCCGGTCCGCAAGGACAAACTTTTCTTCTTCATCGACTACCAGGGCACGCAGCAGACGCAGGGGATCGACACCGGCAATATCGCGGTGCCCTCGAATGCGGACCGAACGGGCAATCTCTTTGACCTTGGGAATAGTCCTGCGGGGAATCTGCTGACAGGCGCGGTCAGCGGTCCCTATCTTGCGTCCCTGCTCACTTCAAGGCTCGGCTACACGGTCACGCAGTCGGAGCCATACTATTACCCCGGCTGCAGCGATCAGAATGCAAAAAACGGAGACTGCGTCTTTGGAGATGCAGTCTTTCCGGAGAGCGCCTGGTCGGTCCCGGCCCAGAGGATGCTGCAGTACATCCCAGCCCCGAACACCGCACAGGGCACCTTCGCCACATCTTCGTATAACCAGACCGTGCGGGACGACAAGGCGGGGGCGCGTATTGACTGGAATACCCGCTGGGGCCTGGCGTCGGCCTATTACTTCACCGACGACTTCGACCTTGTCAACCCGTATCCGGTTGCGCAGAGCGGCGCCAGCGTTCCCGGGTTCCCCGCAGCCACCACAGGCCGCCCCCAGATGCTGATGCTCGGTGATACGAAGAGCTTCGGCGCGGCCATGGTCAATGAATTCCACCTGAGTTATATGCGCGACAACACCAACCTGGGCCAGCCCATGGGCGGGTGGAACGTCAGCCTGGCTTCCCAGGGTTTCGTCAATGCAAATGGAACGGACAGCATCGTCGCTCTCGATCCACGCGGACAGGGTGTCGAAAACCTGAATTTCAACGCCTATTCGACCGGCGCTGCCGCCAATCAGCTCATTCAGGTCAACAACACCTGGCAGACGTCCGATACATTCTCGAAGGTGCTCGGCAATCACACCATGAAGTTCGGTGGGGAGTTCCATGCCGATCAGATCAATGCCGTCCCGATTGCGCAGTTCAACGGCAGCTTCGTCTTCACCGGACAGGAAACCGGTGTGGACTTCGCGGATTTCCTGATCGGCGTGCCCAGTCAATACAACCAGAGCCAGCTGAATCCCTTTTACGCGCGCAACAAATACTTTGGCGCTTTTGTCCAGGATGGCTGGCATGCACTCGAGAACCTGACGCTCAATTATGGACTTCGCTGGGACCGCATCGCTCCCTGGTCGGAGAAGTACAACCAGATATCGACCTTTGTTCCGGGGGCGCACTCAGTCGTCTTTCCCGGTGCTCCTCAGGGCATTCTCTATCCGGGCGATCCGGGTGTTTCCAAGACGATTGCTCCGATTGACGAACGGGACTTCTCGCCACGCATCGGTGTCGCATGGACTCCACAGGGGGAGGCCGGCATTCTTCCCGGCAGGATTCTGGGTCCGCCCGGCACAACCAGTGTGCGCGCGAGCTTCGGCAGCTTCTACACGGCCATCGATGCCTTGGCCGTCAGCGTGCTGGCGGCCAACGCTCCCTACGGAACGACCTACTCGAGTTCTGAGCCTCCTCTTTTCGCGACACCCTTCATTGGCGCGGCCGATGGAACCAACAATCGACAGCCGTTCCCCTACAAGTTTGCGCCGCTCAACTCCTCGCCCAGCCATCCCGATCCCAATATTGACTGGGCCGCGTACGAGCCAATCAGCGGCATTCCCGGATATGACATCCACAATCACACGCCCTATACCGAAGAGTGGTCGCTTTCGATCGAACGCCAGGCCGGACCGAAAACCGTTCTCGACGCCACCTATGTCGGCTCCTCTACACACCGCGAGCGTGTGCTGATCGCCGAGAATCCTGGAAACCCGGGCCTTTGCCTGACCTTGAGTCAACCCGGCGAGGTGATGCCCGGAACCCTCACCTGTGGACCTTACGGGGAAGACAAGGTCTACTATCCAGCTTCAGGCGGCGTAGTCAGCGGAACACGCCGGCAGCTGGGCCCGGATTTCGGCAGCAACGCTCTTCAGGCGAATATCAGTCATGCCAACTACCATGCGCTGGAGCTGAGCGCGCGGCACACCTCTGGCCGGCTGGAATTCGATGCCTCCTATACCTACGGCAAGTCGCTCGATGAGTCGTCGAACATCGGCGAGGAGGTCAACCCGTTCAACCCGGCGCTAAGCTATGCCATTTCCTCCTACGACATCAGACACAACTTCGTCGTCAGCTATGACTATCAGCTGCCCCTCGATCGGTTCTTTCGCCCAGGCCGCCTGACGCGGGGATGGTCGCTTTCCGGGATTACTCACCTCTCGACCGGCTTCCCGGTCACGATGATCAATAATGGCGACAACTCGCTGATCGGGACGAATCCAAACGGCGTAAACAATTCGAGCATTGACGAGCCAGACTACAATGGCGGTCCGATTCACCTGAGGGAAGATCCGCGCACCAACGGCAATCGATATTTCGACACCGGTTCCTTCAGCATGAATGCGCTGGGAAGCCCTGGCACCGCAAAACGCCGGTTTTTCTACGGGCCGGGAGCGGACAACTTCGACATGGCTGTCGGCAAACAGCTCGCGCTGGATGGGTCGAGGAATCTACTTTTCCGTGTGGAGGCATTCAACATCTTCAACCACACTCAGTTCTTCGGTCCGCAGGCGATCGATGGCAACATCGGCAGCAGCACCTTCGGTCAGGTAATCAGCGCTGCGCCACCGCGCATCCTGCAGGCCGCGCTCAAATTCAATTTCTGAGGGCGGTGATCGGCTTTCCGGCAATGGCGCACTTCCACGGCTGCTTGTGATCATCTGGGTTCAGACGTTCAGACTGTTGAGGTGGACTGGATGCAGTTCAAAGGGCGGTTTCGGCATTTCGCAGCAGGGCTTCTGATCGCCATTGGAGGGATCGCGGCGCCGCTTCATGCACAGGAGACCATCGTTGCGATTCGTCACGCGGAAAAGCCGGCCGGCGGCCTCGGTCAACTGACGTGCCAGGGGCTGAACCGAGCGCTTGCCTTGCCAAACGTATTGATCGGCAGATTTGGCAGGCCGGACGCTATCTATGCGCCCGATCCCGCGGACCAGGTCAATGACGGAAGCAACCATCGGTATTCGTATGTGCGCCCGCTGATGACCATCGAGCCTACCGCCATCGCACTCGGAATGCCAGTCAATGCGCAGATTGGCTTCACGGACATCTCCAGACTCCGGTCAGTGCTGACTGCACCTGCCTATGCACATGCATTGATCTTTGTCGCCTGGGAGCACGGGATGCTCAACCAATTCGCACAGCAAATCCTGAAGAGCTACGGGGACAATCCGGCCCTGGTGCCTTACTGGCCGAACAGCGACTACGACCGTATCTACATCTTCAAAATCCGGCAAATTGACGGACGCCCGAAGCTGTCATTCAAAATCGATCATGAAGATCTGAATGGAAAGCTGAGCAGTGCCTGCCCGGTCCCGGCGCGCTGAGCGGAGAGGGCCTCAGCACCAAGACCCAGGTCCTTCAGGAGCAAAAAAGAGTGGCGCTCCGGCTGCCGCACTGAGATCCTGCCCGAGCTTCTCACGCTGTTGCGGCGCCTCCTTCGCCCAGGCGTCAGGCAGAGGGGGCATCATAGCCGGTGGCTGTCACGCGGAGCCGACCTCGCAGGCAAGACCGCAGCAGACAACACCAAGCTGAGGTTGCTGTGGGGCGAAGCCGCCGAAGCTCTGGGTATACCGGGCCCTGTGCCGAAGCTGCCCGAAGCAGATGCCGAGCCAGACCGAGTGACGGAGCGGCGGAAACAGATGTTCGCGGCCGGGTTCCTGAAGACGGAGACGCTCGAAGCCAGCACCGATCTCGCTCCTCTCTGCAACCGGCCCGATTTCCAGGCGCTGATCAGGCAGCTGCGCTCGTCCGGGAGTCCGCCTGCACAATGACGCAGCCGATTCTCTTCCGCAGCAGCCTTCTTTTTCGCCTTCTCGCGCAGCTGGATTGCATTTGGCTCAGATTCGGTATCCGCCCCCATGTCACGCTCAGCGGACTGTTGTGCAAGTTCGTCGATGGTCGGCTCTGATGGAACGAATTTCCTGTCTGGACGGAGATTCATGGAGCGTCCTGTTGACGGATGCGCCTTCACTGTACATTAGCCCATTACTGGCGAGTAGTACGCTACACTGAGGCCGAGCGGCACGCGAGAGTCGTTATGCTACGGAGATGTCTCCGTGGGTGTGATCGTGGTCCCGTCTCGCCCAAAGCGAAATTCCAGGATCCACTTGCTGCCGACTGCCTGGCCGTCAATCTCGGCAGGCCTGAACTTCCACTCCCGCGCTGTCTGCAGAGCCCGGTTGGCGAAATACCGGCTCGGTCCCGGCGAGTCAATGGTTGCGTCTGAAACACTGCCGCCGGAATCAACCTGTATACCTATACGCACTCTGACGTGCCCGTGAATGGTGTCCCTTATGTTTTGAGCTACGTCGGGGATTGCCGGGTAGGCGGCAACGCCCTTTACGACAGAACGTTTGTGAGGCTCAACTCCGGGAGCTGGAGACTGAAGGTGCGCAGCCGAAGCGGAACTCTGCGGCACAGCCGGGGGCATTGGCCGATGGTGAAAACCGATAACCAGAGATGTGACGATCACACCCACAACCAGCACCGCGCCCGCGATCATGACCGGGGCTCTGGAAAGCAAGGTTCCGGGAGGCGGGGTTGTTGGAGTAATGCTGTCCGCCCGTTCCGCAGCCGGGGTGGGCACCAGAGAATCTCTGACGCTGCTCGTCACCAGAGAATCTCTGAGGTTGCTCGTCACCAGAGAATCTCTGATGCCGCTCAGAGTATAGCGACGCGCCGGGTCATGGCGCAGACATTCACGCACAATGTTGAAGAGGGGCGGGGGGATGGATGCCGGCACGACGGGTTCCCCGCCTCCGGATCCGTCCCAAAGCGGCGGCCGCTGGGTCAGGGCTTCGACCAGAACGACGCCAAGCGACCACAGGTCCACTGCCGGGGACATCTTTCCAAGTGCGACTTCCGGCGCATCGTATTGGCCGGATCCGGGAGAGACCCTGCCAGGCTCGCCAGCGTCGTGAAGGCGGTCGGCAGAGAGCTTCAACCGGTCATTGACAACCATGATGTTGGACGGCTTGAGATGACCATGCAGGAAATGCCTGCTGTGGAGCCAGGAAAGCACTTCCAGAATCGGGCCGAGCATTTCTCTGGTTTCCCCGGGCGTAAGGGGACGCTCCCGAAGAATCTCGGAGAGAACCTCTTCGGCATATTCAGTTACGACATAGAGCAGATCTTCACCGTCAATCTCACAGCGTCCGGAATGAAAAATACCCATCAGGTGGGGATGAGACAGTGGCCTGGTCACCGTCCATTGAGCGATGCGGGTTTCCGCATCCACCGCATTCACCCGGCTCAGCTTGATGGCGGCTTTCCGGGCCGGATCACCTTCGAGATCTGTTAAGAAGACACTGCTCTGCTCAGTTCCGCCCAACCATCGGAGCAGAGTGAATCTGCCGTCGATGATGCGTCCGATACAATCGCCGCCGAAATATGCCGAGCTCACGACGGAATCCATTCTATCGACTTGACTCGGTTATGGGTGCCTGGTTGGCCATCCGGAAGTGTGACCCACGGGAGCCGGCCGATCCTGTCGACTACAGACCTCGAATGTAATCGGTATGGTCCGCCGCCTCTTCCCCTTCGGGGAACACAGGAGGTGAGCACAGGAGGCAGTCCATGGAAATCGACACTATCAGCCTCGATCTGGGCAAAACTGCTTTTCCTCTGGTTGGTCTGAACCGGGCTGGTGAGGTGAGCTTCCACGACAGGGTCGCCGTGTTCGGAAGCGCTGAACTCGACGAGTCGGTTGTCGTCGAGCCGTGCGGCGATGCGTCTGTCGGGTGAGATGGATTCGATTGCGGCCAGGTCACCCGGACCAGGACGCTTGTGAATGGTGACCACGGAGCAGAGGCACGAATTCGGCAACGGCCCTGCAGTGTGTGCCCATCAATTGGTCCCACCCGCCATGCTGTTCCGCTTGTTCTCGAACGACCGCGAAAACCGTCCTGGGGATCCAGGTGGTATGGATGGATCAGGAATTCCTCTGGGCTTTGTACCGCGACATTCCAGGGCGCCAGAGCGTCTGCCGGAAAATCCCTGCGGTTGAACGTAACGATGGTCTGCGCACCGCAGACCACGGCGGCAGCGAGAACATGCCGGTCTTTGGGATTGTTTGCCCTTGCAGGGATGAATCGGTCGCAGCCCTCCTCCCAGGCGTCCGCGAAGGGATTTTCCGGCTGATGAAGCAGGTGCGCAGTTTGCGCCGAAGGCAAACTCAGCTTGCCTTCGAGAGTCCGTCTGGTTTTCTCGATGATGTCCTTCGACCACCGCGGGAGGTCGAGAGAACGGGGAGGCTCCGCGAGGCGCAGCAGTCTATCGCGGAGCACCGCATTGACCAGGACGAGTACTTCGAGACGCATACTTCGAGGATGACCTGGAAATCGGAACTCATTCGCCTGGCAACAACACCTTATCGTACAGGCCCAGATCCTCGGTTTCCCTGGCCATCTGATCGAGAGCCTCACGCCGTTCCCGATCGCGGTGTTCTTTGTAGGCTAAGAGATCTTTGAGATGCACGCGACGGTGCGTGCCAGTAAGGTGGAAAGACAGGGCACCAGATTCGAGCAGTTTTACGACGAAGGGCCGAGACACGCCCAAAAGAGCCGCGGCCTGCTGCGTCGTCAAGTCCTGCAAGACCGGAACGATGGAGATGGCTTTCCCCTGGTGCATACCGTCCAAAATGCGCAGAAGCAATTCATAGACGGCATCCGGTAACTCGACCGCCGGCTCTCCACCCCTGCCGATCAGGCGCGCCTTGCCTTCCCGCCGCAGCAGTTCATGAAGGGCGTGTACCTGTTCTTCCTGCGAGGCGGGAAGAGAAACGGGGTCAGGTGCGAACCTCGCCATGGAACCCTCCGGCTCGATCCAGAGGAAGTATACGCAATAAACGCAATGAACACAATAAACGCAATAAACGTAACGCTCCACTTTGCCCGCTGTGGCCTCCGGTTTTCCGGCCCGATCGCGTCATTATCGTTCCATGATGGAACGATAATGCCAGTGCAGAACTGCGGCGAGAATGCAGCAACTACTTTATTTCTCCGGCGTACTATCGTGCCGCCTGTCCCGGTGTAGCCTGTCGATACCATCGGTGCCGGCGATACCTTCAACGCCGGCTTTCTCGCGGCCTGGCTCCGCGGCGGTGCTCCCGAACTCTGCGCCCACGCCGGCAACATCGCGAGAGCGCTCTCTGCGCTGCGCCCGGGCGGCACGGATGCCTTTCGCGACGGCACGCTGCGGGAGACGTTTCAGCGGCAGCATGGATTTCAGCCCTAGTCCTGGCCTGCGGGAGCTACGCATCGTCCGCGCCAGGCCCCAAGTCTTTCGTCAGCGACTCTCGACGTTTCCCGCCGCCAGATACGTCCTGACGTGCGATACCACGCGGCTGATCGAAGCCGGGGACGAGATCGAAGCGCAACCGGGACCGGAGAGCCTGACGTTTTCAACCCAGGCTGCAGAAGTGACCAGCGCAGAGCAAGGCGTCACGCTGCGGAACACCGGAAAGCTGCCCTGACAATCGGCAGCATTACAGCCACTATCGGTTTTGGGCAGACCAGCAATTGCGGAGCGTCACTGGCTTCAGGAGCAAGCTGCACCATCGCAGTGACATTTAGCCCATTTGTAAATGGAACCCGGGCCGGGTCTCTGGTCGTCATGGATAATGCAGCAAATGGTGTGCAGGGCGTGGTCAGTCTTTCCGGAGTTGGTACGGGGGAAACCGGTGTGGCTGATGGCACTTACACCATAACAACTCCCAGCAGCGGCTTGCTGCTGGACGATCCCGGCTCTTCCACTGCAGCGGGGACCAATATCGACGCATATCCCGCAACTGGAAATCCTAATGAACAGTGGACATTTGGTGCGTTGGGCGGAGGATATTATGAAACCGTGAATGCCTATAGCGGTTTGTCGCTGAATGATCCGGCATCGAGCACAGCATCCGGAACACTGTTGATCCGGTATCCTTACCAGGGAACGAGTAATGAGGCATGGCTGCTTACCCCCCTCAGGGAATGGTTTTATCATTACCGGTGAGGCAAGCGGTCTGGTAATCGATCCAGGCGCAAATACAGCGGGTACTTACGTCCAGCAGGCGCCTGCAGACAGATCTTCTTCACAGGTATGGATCATTCAATAGGTGGGCAGGTCGTTATTCCAATTCGCCACGCTATGATGAGAACTTGGTATTTCCTTCTGCTGGCCGCCGTCGCCATTTCCCCCCTCACCCTCTCGGCGCAGATGGTGAATCCGGCCATCGACGCCGGCAGCGGGCCGTTCTCGTATTACAGCCAGCCCACCGACGAAATCGGCGTGATAGACGCCCCGTCCGGAACTCTGATCTCGCCCGATGGCTTTCTGTATACCGGCTATGGCGAGCTGATGTTCTTTACCGGAAACCCCGCGGTCCCGATCCATCAGCGCGTCAAGACCCTGCTGCGCGGCTATCTTCCGGTGGTCCAGTACGCGTTTACGCGCGACGGCGTCCGCTACGAGTTTGAGTGCTTCGCGGCCACGCTCGACGGCACGTCGTCGGGCACTCAGGTGGATTTCATCCGCGTGCGGATTCAAAACACCACCCAGGACCCGAGAGTCGCGTGGTTTTCCAGTGGAATGCGCTATGAGGGCACGGTGAACAGCATCGGGGGTGCAGCCAACAATCGCTTCTTCCGCCCCGCGGCGGCCCGCAGGCCAGGGGATTACAACCAGCCCGGTGTGGATTTCAGCTCGCGCTGGGCCTATAGCTCCAGCCGCAGCACCATCGACCGCGACGGCCAGGTCCTTTACTATTTTCCGGAAACACCGCAGCACACGGTGCGCTACATGCTGAAAGACGACCCCAGCCCTTCCGGCATCCTCGCCCCGCGCGTGCTCCCTGCCGTGCCCACCACTCCTGTGGGAATCGTGCGCTACGAGCGTTCTCTCAGGCCGGGAGAGCAGGTGAGCCTCGACTGGAAACTGCCCGTGATCCCGGTGAAAGCTGGTTCCCCGCAGGACGCTCACATCCGGAACGCCAACTTCGATGAGTACCTGTCGCACACCATCGATGTCTGGGAAGAGATCCTGCACCAGGGCATGAATATCGAGGTGCCCGAGGCCAAGGTCGACAATGCCTTCAAAGCGAGTCTCGTTTACGATCTCATCGCACGCAACAAGATCGGCGACGACTACGTTCAGACCGTCAACGACTTTCAATACCACGCCTTCTGGCTGCGCGATGCGTCCTTCATTGCCCGCATGTACGACCTAACCGGTTATCCCGAATACGCGCGGCAGGTCATCGACTTCTTTGCGCAGTGGCAGAAGCCCAATGGCAATTTCCTTTCCCAGGGCGGCCAGTTCGACGGAGTGGGCCAGGTCCTCTGGGCTTACGGCCAGCATTACGCCATCACGCACGACCGCGCATTCGCCGCTGAGGTGTTTCCCGCCGTCGAGCGCGCAGTCGCGTGGATTCAGCAGGCTCGCCAGTCCGATCCGCTGCATCTGCTGCCCGCCACCACTCCGGGCGACAACGAAGCGATCAGCGGCCACGTTACCGGCCATAATTTCTGGGCGCTCGACGGCATCCGCAACGCGATTCTCCTGGCGCAGGCGGCCGGCCACGTGCAGCAGGCCGCCCGGTTTCAGCAGGAGTACAACGACTACCACGCCGCGCTGATGCGCGTCCTGGATCGTGTCACCCGCGGCACCGGCGGCTATATTTCACCCGGCCTCGATGGCCGGCAGGGACAGGACTGGGGCAATATGCTCTCCATCTATCCGGGACAGGTTCTGTCACCGGATAATCCCATGGTCACGGCGACCCTCGACACCACCCGCGCCAGATACAAGGAGGGCATCATGACCTACGACAACGGCGCGTTCCTGCACGATTATCTCGGCTTCAGCAATATTGAAACCGAACTCATCCTCGGCGATCAGCAGTCCGCCATCCAGGACCTTTACGCGGAGTTGGTTCACACCAGCTCCACGCAGGCCGGATTTGAAACCGACATCAAACCCTGGGGCGATCGCGACTTCCACGATAATCTCGCTCCGCATGGATGGTTCGCCGCCCGCCTGCGCATCGCCCTGCGCAACATGTTTGTCCGCGAGCAGGGCGACGATCTGCATCTGCTCTCCGCGATCTCTCCGGCGTGGGTTCAGCCCGGAAACGACGTGCTCGTCGATCGTGCCCGCACCAATTTCGGCAGCGTTGATTTTTCTCTGCGCATCCTTTCTCCATCTCGCGCCGAACTCGCGCTTCAGGACGCCTTCGTCGATCCTCCCGCGCACGTCGTTCTTCATCTGCCCTGGTTCATGGAGACGAGCAGGGTCGTTGCCGACGGAGTTTCGCTCCCGGTCACTGGCAGCTCCGTGCTGTTGCCCGTGCACGTGCATAAGGTCGAAATCGAATGGCGGAAGCAGGCCCCCGCGCCCAGCCTGAGTTATCAGCTCGCGGTGGCTCACTATAAGCAGGAATACGCCGCATACTACGTGCAGTTTCTGAGGACAGGAAACTAATTCTGAAGGGGATTTCGATGAATCGCGTGAAATCGCTGTTTCTGTCATGGGTTAGTGGACCCTCTTGTCTCTCCGGCGTACGGCGCTGCTCTGCATTCTGTTACCTACCTCTCATCCTCGCCGCTCTCTTCACTCCATCTTGCCTCGCCGCCGCTCCGGGCCGGCCGGATTCCCTGTCCCCGCTGCCGCCCATGGGATGGAACGACTGGGCCAGCTACCAGTGCGACCACACGGCACAAACGATCTTCGAGAACGTGCAGGCACTGGTGCGAACCGGTCTCGCGGCTCGCGGATACAAAATCGTCAACATCGACGACTGCTGGACGCAAAAGGCCCGCGACTGTCAGGGAGATCTGCAGGCGGATCCGCAGCGGTTCCCGCATGGCATGAAGCCGGTTGTTCAGGCCGTCCACGCCCTTGGGCTCAAGCTCGGCATCTACGGGGATGCCGGTCCTGAAACCTGCGGCGGGTTTGCCGGCAGTGGCGAGCCGGACAGCGGCGGTAACGCGCATTTCCTCGAGGACGCGAGCAGCCACGGCGATTGCCTGTGCCTCACAGGCAGCGAGTCGCAGGGGCTGACGGTGCAGGCATGCGCAGAAAATCTCGAAACCCGGATCTGGTCTTTACACAACGCCCGGATTCGCCCATGACGAACCCACGTCGGACTTCTTCCGCCCTCATGATGAGAAAGCCGCTGCACTTCACCTTATTCGCAGCGCTGCTGCTCGCAGTGTTTTCGAGCGCTCTTCCTCTGAGCGCTTCTGATGCTCGTGCGCAGGCACGGCATACAGCAACGGTTGGACACGGCTATTTCATTCTCGACGGGAAGCCGGTACAAATCATCTCGGGTTCCATTCACTATGCGCGCGTTCCGCGGCCTTACTGGCGGGACCGGCTGCTGAAGGCCAAAGCCATGGGGCTGAACGCGATTACGGTTTATGCGTTCTGGAACGTGCATGAACCGCGCCCGGGCGAATGGGATTTTTCCGGTCAGTACGATATCGCGCAGTTTATCCGCATCGCGCAGCAGGTGGGCCTGTATGTCATTCTGCGTCCCGGCCCCTATGCCTGTGCTGAATGGAGCTTTGGCGGCTACCCTGCCTGGTTGCTGAAGAACCCTGCGATGCGGGTCCGCAGCCTCGACCCTGGCTATCTGCGTGGAGCTCAGAGTTACATGAATCATCTTGGCCAGCAGTTAAGACCCTTACTGTGGACTCACGGCGGACCGATTATTGCCGTACAGGTGGAAAACGAATACGGGTCGTTCGGAAAAAGCCGGGCCTATCTGGAAGCGGTCAGGCAGATGATTATCAGGGCGGGCCTTGGTGGCGCCGTTCTCTACACGGCCGACGGCCCGGGTCTGTGGAGTGGCTCGCTTTCCGAGCTGCCCGAGGCAATCGATGTTGGTCCAGGCTATGTGCAGGATGGTTTCCGGCAGTTGCTCAGGTTCAGACCCCGCTCACGTCTGATGTATGTCGCGGAATACTATCCGGGCTGGTTCGATCAGTGGGGGTTACCGCATCACACTGCCGCTCCGATCGCGCAGCAGCTCAGCGATCTAAGCTGGATTCTTTCCCACGGATATTCCGTGAGTCTGTACATGTTTCACGGAGGCACCGACTGGGGGTTTCTGAACGGCGCGAATGTCGACGGCAAAGAATACGAGCCGCAAACCACCAGCTACGACTACTCTGCACCGCTCGACGAAGCCGGCGATCCAACTCAGGCCTATTACGCGCTGCGGAACCTCTTCCGGCAATATGCGCCGGATAAGTCTCTGCCCCCTGTACCCGCGCTGATGCCCCTCATCCACGTTGCTCCTTTCACGCTGGCTCGTTCCGCTTCGCTCTGGAGCAGTCTGCCCGCGCCGCAGCCGAGCACAAATCCCCTGGACTTTGCCAGTTTCGACCTGCAGACGGGCTATATGCTGTACCGTACCGTGATTCACGGCCCCATGAGGTCCACGCTCGACATTGGCGGAGCACGGGACTATGACGTGGTGTATATCAATGGCCATCGTGAGGCGACACTCGACCGCCGGTTCGATCAGCATCAGGCAATGATCGATATCCCTGGCCACTCGGCTCGGCTTGACATCCTTGTCGAGGATACGGGCCGCATCAATTATGGGCCGCAGTTTCCGACGGACCGCAAAGGGCTGATCTTTCCTGTGCTTCTGAACGGAAAACCTCTTCACGAATGGGAAAATTACCCGCTCCCCATGGAGCAGGCGCCCGCTCC
Organism: Acidobacteriaceae bacterium; assembly: GCA_035503835.1. Classification (GTDB taxonomy): domain Bacteria; phylum Acidobacteriota; class Terriglobia; order Terriglobales; family Acidobacteriaceae; genus Palsa-343. The sequence continues at coordinate 72,823 of DATJSY010000063.1, forward strand.
GCACTGGTCAAGCAACACGATTGCAGGTCCGGTGTTTCATCAGGGTCAATTCACGCTCACCCGAGTTGGGGATACCTATCTGGATGTGAGTCAGCTGGGCAAAGGGTTGTTGTGGGTCAACGGCCACGCGGTTGGCAGAATCTGGCATATCGGCCCACAACAATCCGACTACCTTCCCGGATGCTGGCTGCATAAGGGAACGAATACGGTTACCGTCTTCGATCTGGATAACGAGGCCGGCCCTGAAGTCTCCGACAGGACCAGCCACGTTTATGCGCTCCATCCTTAGAGCAGCGGTGCGACTTCAATGGCGAGCACTTAAGTTGCTTAAGTCCGCTGCGTCTGCCGATAACTGTGCAAGTTTTGAGGTCTTCCCGGCCAAAAATTGCAGTCTCCGGCGCCCGGCCCGTCGCTGGCGTCCCAAAGCCTGAATGCGTCAATCGACATCCACGACCTGAGGACAGATCGCTTGATAGAGGCCGACTTGCCGTTTCTTCTCCCGTCAGGGAGCGAATGATCCGTCGCCCGATATGAAAGCGAAGGCCGCGGGGCGAGGGTGAAACGGCGAACGCCTCGGCACGGTGTTCAATTACAGCAATGCCGTTTACTCGTCGCGCAACGTCTGCGCGGGACAGATTCTCGCTGCGCGCAGCATCGGAACTGCCTGCTGATCTCGTTGGTGCGGCTCCCCGGATTTGGGTGGCTGATTGCGGCGGGATTTCTTTTGCCAAAGGCGCGGCGCGTTCTGCCGGAGGCTGAGCAGATCGCCGCAGGCCACTGAGTGGTGATGCCGGCTCGTGCGTCACAGAACGATGATGCCGGACGAGCTTATCCTGCCCCCGGGCTCGCCCTGCGCCTGTAATCCGGCAAATTTCCTCCCTGTCTTCCTCATGAGTGCGCGCAACAATACTTTCGTGGGCGCGGTCCACTCCCTGAGCGCACAGACGACCGACCCGCCGTTCCATCGTCGAGGTTCGCTTTGTCGCTGGAGACGCAGATTGCCTTCGTCACCGACGCACCGTGGCCATCTCCGTGAGCGCGTCATCCAATGCTCACCGGGTCGGATTATTGCTCCAGGACCGGCGGAGATTTCGGCCCGGCACAGCGGCGGCAGGGTGGGGGTTTCGAATCGCCGGCCAAGGCTTCCTTCGATTTCGGGCCGGTGACGGAGGCGATCCTTCCTCGTACTCTGGCGGACGTGTCACCATGAAATAAGCGCCATGGATCTTGCTTCGCTGCTGAGGAGTACGTTTGGGTTTCCGGGATTCCGGGAGAATCAGGAAGCGGTCTGTCGCGCGGTGGCTGGCGGCCGCGACGCGCTGCTGGTGATGCCGACGGGGGCGGGGAAGAGCATCTGCTATCAGCTGCCGGCGGTGGCGCGCGGGGGTCCGGCGCTGGTGGTGAGTCCGCTGATCGCGCTGATGGACGACCAGGCAGCACAGCTGGCGGCGCACGGGCTGCGGACGGCGCGGATCCACTCGGGGTTGTCGCGCGAAGAGGCACGGCAGGCGTGCCGAGAGTATCTGGATGGGACGCTGCAGTTTTTGTTCATTGCGCCGGAGCGGCTGCGGGTGCCCGGGTTTCCTGAGATGCTGGCGCGGCGGACGCCGGCGCTGATCGCGGTGGACGAGGCGCACTGCATTTCCGGGTGGGGACACGATTTTCGTCCGGACTACCGGACGCTGGGCGAGTGGCTGCCGTTGTTGCGGCCGGCGCCGATTATCGCGCTGACGGCGACGGCGACGCCGCGGGTGCAGCAGGACATTGTGACGCAGCTGCGGCTGATGGAGCCTGCGCTGTTCGTGCATGGATTCCGCCGGGAGAACCTGGCGCTGGAGATCGTGGAGATGTCGAAGCCGCGGCGGAACGAATTTATTCGTGAGTATCTGGAGGCGGCGGAGACGCGGCCGGCGATTGTGTATGCGCCGTCGCGCAAGGCGGCCGATGAACTGGCGGTGGAGTTAAATGGGCGGTTTCCGGCGGCTTCGTACCATGCGGGGCTGGAGCCGGCGGTGCGGGAGCGGGTGCAGCGGAGCTTCCTGGCGGGCGAATTGCAGGTGGTGGTGGCGACGATCGCATTTGGGATGGGGATCGACAAGGCGGATATCCGGACGGTGGTTCACGCGGCGCTGCCCGGGTCGGTGGAGGCATATTACCAGGAGGTGGGGCGGGCGGGGCGCGATGGGCACCAGTCGCGGGCGATTCTGCTGCACAGCTATGCGGATCGCAGGATGCACGAGAGCTTCTTCGAGCGGGATTATCCGCCGGTGGAGGACCTGGCGCGCGCAGCTCGGGTGCTGACGGAGGAGTTTCAGCCGCCGGAGGATCTGTGGGCGAAACTGAAGATGGATCCCGAGGTGTTTGGGCGCGCGGTGGACAAGCTGGCGGCGCAGGGAGCGGCGGCGTTCGATGTGGAGGGTCGGGTGCGCGGGCTGCTGCGGACGACCGATGCGGGCCGGTGGCGGGCGGGGTATGAGGCGCAGAGGGAGCACCGGCGGGCGCAGCTGGGCGACATGGTGGCGTTCGCGGAGACGGCGCAGTGCCGGATGTCGGCTCTGGTGCGGCATTTCGGGGATAAGCCGGGCTCGCCGTGCGGGCGCTGCGATTTCTGCTCACCGGAGACGGCGGTGGCGGTGCCGTTTGTGGAGCCGGGCCCGCATGAGGCCCGGCAACTGCGGCGGATTCTGCGCAAGCTGCAGGAGGGCGGACCTCGGTCGGTGGGGCGACTGCAGACGGAGTCGGGCGTGGAGGGCGAGCGGCGGGCCTTTGACGCGCTGCTGGATGGGCTGGCGCGGGCTGGTCTCGTGACGCTGACGACGGAGACCTGGACGAATCCGGAGGGGCGGGAGGTGACGTTCCGCAAAGCGGCGCTGACGTACGAGGGGCGAAGATGGACGGAGCCGGAGCAGCTGGCGGTACTGCTGCGGGGGACGGGCGAGGGTGTCGTGGGGCCGGCGGCTCCGCGGAAGAAGAAGCCGGCGCCGCAGCCGGCGGGTGCGGTCTCGGGTTTGGGGAACGGAGCGGATGGGGCGGCGGCATTCACGCCCGCGCAGACCGAGCTGGAGAACCGGCTGCGGGCGTGGCGCAAGGCCGTAGCAGCGGCTGCGGGCAAGCCGGCCTTCTTTGTGCTGACGGATGCGGCGCTGCGAGGGGTGGTGGTGGCGAGCCCGCGAAGTATGGCAGAGCTGACGTCCATTCATGGCATTGGGCCGGCGAAGGCGGAACGCTACGGGGCGGCGATTGTGGCGATGTGCCGCGGGGACGCCGGGTAGCGTCGTTGGCCAGCCGGGGGCTATGGACTCGTGTGACGTCCGGACCCTCTCTGAAAAAGTCGATCCGAGTGAAATCATCCTTGAACGGAACCCCTCAGGCACCTGGAGCCCGATCTTCGAAAGCGGATGGCGACAGGGCTAATCAGTTTGCGGAAAAATGGCCTGGCAGATTGTGGCGCAAATTCCAGATCAGGCGTCAGAGGCCGCGGCCCACCCTGGCCGGCGAAGGTGAGCCGCGAACCGATCTGCGCGCGGACAGAGACGGCGCTGGGACCCTCTCAGCCCTGAGACGGATGCAGCACGAGGAAGGTGTCGCCGCCGCCGGACCAGACCAGCACCAGCGCATCCTGCCCGGGAGGAATGCTCGACAGTTGCCGCGCCACGCCGGACGCCGTCTGCGTCGGCTTGCGGTCGACCGAGACGATCACATCGCCCGGCTGCAAACCGGCGTCATCGGCCGGGCTGCCCGGCTGCACCGTGCGCACCACTGCGCCCTGCACGCTGTCCGGCGCACCGATCTGCTGGCGGACGGCGGGCGTGAGGTCGGTCAGGCCGAGGCCCCAGCGCTGTTTGCCGCTTGCTTCCTGGCCCTCCGGGGATCCGGACGAACCGTTCATGGCTTCCAGCGTGACCGGCACGGTCAGCGTTTTGCCGTTGCGCGACACCTGCAGATGCACCGTCTCTCCGGGATGGCGCAGCACCACCTCCATCTGCAACTCGCCGGAGTTGGTTACAGGCTTGCCGTCGAGAGCTGTGATCACATCACCGGTCTTCAGGCCCGCTTTGCTGGCCGGCGAGTCCGGCGAGACGCTGGTCACCACCGCGCCCTCCGCCTTCGTCATATCGAAGAATTTTGCGTTCGAGGGGGTCACATCGGAGATGGTCACGCCGATGATGCCGTGCTCCGCTTTGCCGTCGCGGATGATGGTGTTGACCGTGGGCTGCGCAATTTCCGAGGGGATGGCGAATCCCATGCCGGCAAAAGCGCCGGAGGGCGAGATGAGGAAGGTGTTGATGCCGATCACCTGGCCGCGCGCATCCACCAGCGCGCCGCCGGAGTTGCCCTCGTTTATGGCGGCGTCGGTCTGGATGAACTCGCCGGGCTTGTAGCGGTTGGCCGTGGGGTTGGGCCGGTTGAGCGCGCTGACAATGCCGCGCGTGACGGAGAAGCTGAAGCCGTAGGGATTGCCGAAGGCCAGCACCATCTGTCCGGGTTTCAGCTGCGCTGAGTTGCCCCACTGCAGCGCAGGCAAATTATGCGCGTCGATTTTGATGACGGCGAGATCGGTAAGCGGATCGGCGCCGATCAGCTTGGCGGGGTAGACGTCACGGTCGCTCAGGGTAACGCGGATGTTTACCGCGCCCCTGACCACGTGGTTGTTGGTGGCGATATAGCCGTCCGGCGAAATGATGACGCCGCTGCCCAGAACCTTTTCGACTTCAGGCTCCTGCTGCATGGGCTGCGAGAAGAGCGGACCGAACGGCGAGCCGGGGCCAAAGAACTGCTGGATCTGAGACTGATTCTGACCTCCGCCATCTTCACCGATCTGCGTCGGACCCGGTTGGGAGACGACGGTGACGTTGACAACAGCGGGGGTGACGCGCTCCGCCAACGCTTCCATGGACTGATCGAGCGCGAGCAGATTGCTGCTCTCGGTCGGCGGCGGAGGCGCGGGCGCAGGAGCTGCTGCTGCGGCGGCAGCGTCTGCGGCGACGGGCCGCGCCAGTTCCCATGTTCCCGCCCCAGCCAGGGCCGCGGCGGCGAGGGCCGGCGCGACAATCCGCCGGCAAAGCAGCTTTTTCCAGGTTCCGAAATTCATAAGCGATTCTCCTCTTAAAGAATTAGTTGACAGTGACAAAAAAATTTAGATGGACTTCGACGAAGTCTGTGCCTCCGCTGCGGCCTGGACCGGAACCATCCAGACGACCTGCACTACGAAGGTGCGCTGCACGGCTACGCCGTTCAGGACATAGTTCACGGTCTGCACGGTGAAGGTCTGCACCATGGCAGGAGCGCCGCCCATCGACTCTGTGCTGATCGCGCGGCTGTAGACCGCCGTCTCGTAAACCGCCCACTGCGGCGCTGCCTGTTTCGGCGCGGACAGCGCCGGAACAGGATCGAGGCTGGCCCGTTCCACACGCGGCGCAGGTGCTTTCCGCAGCGCGAGAACAGCGGGAAGGCTGCGCGTCGCACCCACGGGTTCGATCGCGTGCCGGTGACGCGCAATCACAGCACGCCGTACCACGAAGGCTGCCGGAACGACTCTGACCTGCGCGTGATGGGCTGGGAGTGCAGGAACCGCCGGGGGCGTGACCGAGGCGATGGTGATCAGCTCCTCCGGGCTGACTGCGACGAACTGAGGTGCGCAGACGGCAATACCGAGGCAGGCTGCCGAGAGAGCTGCGGCGGCGGCTGGCGCAAGGCGTCCCACGCGGACGCCGGCAGCACGGCGTGGATGCAGGATCTGCGCGATGCGGCGTGCGGCGTCGCGAGCATGGGCCACAGCGGCCTGAGCGGCAGTCCATCCGCGGCGAGCGCAACTGCGCTCCAGCAGCCTGATCAGGCACCCGGCATAGGCGCGCGGATTACCGGTGGCCGCCAGCACCACATCATCGCAGGCCATCTCGCGCTCCACCGAGAGGCGCGACTCAATCCACCATATCGCCGGGTGAAAGACCAGAACCGCACGCACGGATTTCTGCAGAAGATTCGTCCAGTCGTCGCGCCGCTGCAGGTGCGTGAGTTCGTGAACGACGACGGCGAGCAGGTCTTCGGCGCTGAGCTCGCCGAGAGCCCATGCCGGAAGTATGATGGCGGGCTTCCACAAGCCCGTGGCCGCGGGAACCCGCGCCTCGTCGGAAATCAGGATGCGCGCCCGTCGGCTGCTTTCGCGAATCGGCTCCTGCAGGGCGGGGGGCAGATCGGCGAGAGGCACTTCCCTGCAGTTGCTGCGCATTCGCTTCATCTGCCATACGCCGGCAACCAGACGCGCGAGCAGTGCACCGGCGGCCAGCATCCAGATCAGAAAAAGCGCGAACGCCCAGAAGGCGGAAATGACAAGGGCGGTGCCCTCGGACGGTCCGGGCGAGAAGGCGGCGGCATGCAATCCGCGCAGCCAGGGCAGTACGGCGACACTTACCAGCGCCACCATCCAGACGGCAAAGCGCGTGCCGGCATTCTGACGGCCCATGACGAGGAGCAAAGCCCAGGCGCAGACGGCCACCAGCAGGCCTTCGGGCAGTGAGTTCAATACCCTTTCGACGGCGACTTGTGCGGTAAGCTCCATCCCCGGCAGGATCATCCGTTTTCACTCCCTGCGTCTTCCCGGCTCTGTTCCAGCATTTTGCGCAGACGCTTCAGCTCGTCGGGAGCGATGCCCCGGTCCTCAAGGATGTTCAGCACCAGATCTTCGTGCGAATTGCGAAAGAAGCGGCCCGCGAGATGGCGAATCTCCGAGCGGCTGGCCTCAGCCTGCTCGACCACCGGCCGGTAGAGGTGAGCGCGGCCTTCAGGCGAATGCTCCACATAACCCTTGCGTTCGAGGATGCGGATGGTGGTGAGCACGGAGTTGTAAGCGAGCGGAGGATCGACGGCGAGCGCATCCAGAATCTGCTGCACCGTAGCCGGGCCCTTCTGCCAGAGGACCTGCATGATCCGGAGTTCGGCTTCGGTGAGGATTTCGGATGTGCGGCGGGGCACTTCTCAACCTCCACTGCGTTAGACGCGGCAATGGTCCCATTGTAACTAAAGAATTAGTTGAATGCCGGAAAAGGATTTGCGCCGGCGCTGTTATTTCACCAACAAAGGAATCCGTTTCCTGCTCGCTGACCAGTCCGTAGACGAGTCGCACGCAAGGGATCCCTTTACTGCCGTAGCAGAGCAGGGGTAATTTTAATTTGGTGCTGGATTACCGCCTCGGGCCGACCGTTCGGCTCCTGACTGCCGTTATGATGCCCCGATCAACAGGGCATCCAGGGATCCCACAGCGGCCGGGAAACGGAATTCCGCTCTGAAAGGAGTTCTCATGAAGCTCGCTGTCCTTTCGATGGCCCTCCTTTTCGGATCCAGTGCTGCAGCAGCGCAGGCAACAATCCCTGAACAATTCGTGCTCCATGGAAGCTCCGGCTGTCCCGTCTCGATGGGGCTCAACCAGGCCACTGGCGGCAGAGTGCGACTCGCTGGCAACGGCCAGGTCAGAAGACTATTTGAGACGAGATTACAGCTGGTCTTGTCCCGCGCTTCGCAGGTCAGGAGTTTCCCTGCCAGCATTCAATCAGCCGAAGTGACGGTGCACGGCTACAACAGCAGCAAGCCCGGATTTGAGCTGGTTTACCCGGGTGATACCCCAGCAGCGCAGAGCTTGCTCGTGAGATTCAATTCCGCTGGCAATGGAAGGGTCTATTCCGATTTCGTCGTGCGTGGCCTGGCATCGGCCGGCTGGCTCGAAATTGATTCCCTTGCTTTCGCCAACGGCAGTGTTTGGAAGCCGATGCAGGGCGAGACGTGCGCAGTTGCTCCGAACATGTTTCAACTGATTGAACAATCGGATGCGGCTGGGCGTTAGGAATCTAAGCTGCATTGGCGCTGTGCGGCGACTCCGCCTGGAAAATCGGTCGTCGCAGATCGCGAGCGTAAAGCTTTATTTCTGAATCCGCCTCCTCAGCAGAATCTGTGGGTAGTTTCCGGTTCTGGAAGTCGTGCAAGAGTGTGATACATGGCGATTTTCATTGCCTCGCAGGTGCGAAAACCGTAGGAACGTCTGGTAATCACTCGTAGTTTGTTGTTCAGGCCCT
>DATJSY010000064.1:0-30303 GCA_035503835.1 Acidobacteriaceae bacterium
TTGCTCTCTGAGTGTGCTGGGCAGAAGTTCCGTGGCAACACGGGAGCCTGCGACTGCAGCGGCGGGGCCGGAAGTCCCAAAGCAGGTCGAGGTGCCCATAGGCCGCCAGGCGACACATGGTACGAAACAATACTCGCTGGCGCAGATTGAGTTCGGCCCAGCATGCAGGAACCGCCGGATACCGAACGGTCCGTCCGGTGGTGTGGGAGGACGGCGGGAGCAATCCCGCCTCCTACCCGATTGGGAAGGATCCGGATTCTCAGCAAAGCCCCGGGTGCCCCACCACCTGGCCTGAGGGAGCGGCAGGCGAGTCGAACGGCTCTGACCGAAGCTGGCAGATGTGATACTGCGAATATCCGCTAAATGCAGTCAGTCAGCTCACCAGCGTGCGCATACCGGGAACGCTCCCCGCCCTTAATTCTGCCTGAAGGGTCGCGGTACGAGCGAGGGGTTTTGTCTCTTCGGCCGAAGGCTCCCCCCGCAAAGCCCCGCTACAATAAGGTATGCGCCGCATTTACATGGACGCCAACGCGACGACACCTCTGCTTCCGGAGGTGCTGGAAGCGATGCGGCCTTTCTTCATCGAATCCTTCGGCAATGCCTCGTCCATCCACCAGATCGGCCAGCGCGCCCGCGCCGCCGTCGAACGCGCCCGCGAGCAGGTCGCCGCGCTGCTGCACTGCCGCCCTGCAGAGATCGTCTTCACCAGCGGCGGCACCGAGAGTGACAACACCGCCGTCTTCGGCGTCCTGCGGGCCGGCGACCACCTCATCATTTCCGCCATCGAGCACCACGCGGTCCTGCACACCGCGGAGAAGGCCCGCGCACGCGGCATCGACGTCACCATCCTTCCTGTTTCCTCCGGCGGCTCGGTCGATCCCCTCGACGTTTACCGCGCGCTCAGGCCGAACACGAAGCTCATCAGCGTGATGATGGCGAACAACGAGACCGGCGTTATCCAGCCCGTCGAGCGGATCGGGAAAATCGCCGCCGAAGCCGAAGTTTGTTTCCACACCGACGCCGTGCAGGCCGCCGGAAAAATTCCCGTCGACGTCAAGGCCATTGGCTGCCATCTGCTCAGCCTCTCCGGCCACAAGTTCCACGCGCCCCAGGGCATCGGCGTGCTTTACGTCCGCCGCGGCACGCGGTTTGAGCCGCTGCTGTTTGGCGGAGCGCACGAGCGCCAGCGCCGCGCCGGCACTGAGAACGTCGCCGGCATCGTGGGCCTCGGCAAAGCCGCGGAGATCGCCCTCGCCGGTCTCACCGACGGCACCGATGACCATCTTGGTGTGCTGCGGGACCGCCTCGAACAGGGCCTGATCGCCGCTATCGAGGAATGCGGCGTCAATGGCGCCGGTCAGTCCCGTGTGCCCAACACCACGAATCTTTATTTCGATCATCTGGAAAGCGAAGCGCTGCTGATCGCACTGGATCTCAGGGGCCTTGCCGTCTCCGGTGGCTCAGCTTGCTCGTCGGGGTCGACGGAACCCTCGCACGTCCTTAAGGCGATGGGTCTGCCGCTCGCTCGCTCCCGCGCCAGCCTGCGCTTCAGCCTCACGCGCCAGAACACCGGCGCCGACATCGACTATGCCCTTGAAATCATTCCCCCCGCCGTCGCCCGCCTGCGCGAGCTCTCACCCCTCCACAGGAAGTCCGTGGCTGAAACGGCATCAAAGTAAAATCAGCCGACGCAGCCGGCCCGCGCTCCGGAACCAAAGCAAAAATGAAAACGCCGGAAACAGGCTCTCGCCCATCTCCGGCTGTTCTCCAAACCCTGACCAGTTTCCCGCAACCCCTAATACCTGTAGTGTTCCGCTTTGTACGGCCCTTCGACGGCCACTCCGATGTACTCCGCCTGCCTCGGGCTCAGCTTCGTCAGCTTCACGCCGATCTTCTCCAGGTGCAGCCGCGCCACTTCCTCGTCCAGCCGCTTCGGCAGCGTGTAGACATCGATCGCGTAGACGTCGCGGTTCTTCCACAGATCGATCTGCGCCAGCGTCTGGTTGGCAAAGCTGTTGCTCATCACGAAGCTCGGATGCCCCGTCGCGCAGCCCAGGTTCACCAGCCGTCCCTCGGCCAGGATGAAGATGCTGTGCTCCGGCTTGCCGCTTTCGGCCGGGAAGGTGTACTGATCCACCTGCGGCTTGATGTTCAGCTTCTTCACGCCCTTCGCATGACTGACCTGGTCCATCTGGATCTCGTTGTCGAAGTGCCCGATATTACACACGATGGCCTGGTCCTTCATCGCCTTCATGTGCTCCAGTGTGATGATGTCCACGTTCCCCGTGCAGGTCACGTAGATATCGCCGCGTCCCAGCGTATCCTCAATAGTCGTGACCTCGAAGCCTTCCATCGCCGCCTGCAGGGCGTTGATCGGGTCGATCTCTGTCACGATCACACGCGCGCCCATGCCGCGCAGCGAGTGTGCCGAGCCTTTGCCCACGTCGCCGTAGCCGCAGATCACAGCCACCTTGCCCGCCATCATCACGTCGGTCGCGCGCTTGATCCCGTCGGCCAGCGACTCGCGGCAGCCGTAAAGGTTATCGAACTTCGACTTGGTCACCGAATCGTTGACGTTGATCGCCGGAACCAGCAGCTTGCCCTGCTCTTTCATCCTGTAGAGTCGGTGCACGCCCGTCGTCGTCTCCTCGCTGACCCCGCGCCACTCCTTCACCACCTTGTGCCAGTGCTGCTTGTCTTCCGCGTACACCTGCTTCAGCAGCTTCCTGATCACCGCTTCTTCTTCGCTCTCTGAACGCGTATCCACCCATTTGTCACCCTCTTCCAGCTCGTATCCTTTATGGATCAGCAGCGTCGCATCGCCGCCGTCATCCACGATCAGCTGCGGCCCCGCGCCCTCGCCGTGCGTCAGCGCCTGCAGCGTACACCACCAGTACTCTTCCAGCGTCTCGCCCTTCCACGCGAACACCGGAATTCCCGCCGCCGCAATCGCCGCAGCCGCGTGGTCCTGCGTGGAGAAGATGTTGCAGCTCGCCCAGCGCACCGTCGCGCCCAGGTCGGCCAGGGTCTCAATCAGCACCGCGGTCTGGATCGTCATGTGCAGCGAGCCGGAAACACGTACGCCCTTCAGCGGTTTCTCCGCTGCGTACTTTCGGCGGATCGCCATCAGGCCCGGCATCTCATGCTCTGCGATCAAAATTTCTTTGCGCCCCCAGTCGGCCAGCGAGAAATCGGCGACTTTGTAGGCGGCGGCTTTGCTTTCCAGTGTGGCTGTTGCCATTTTCAGGAATCTCCTCAGTGGGGTCTCAGTTCGATTTTACCTGGTCCGGAACCGGGGACCCCTGAATTTCCATCAGGATGCGCAAGGCCGAGGTTCAACGGTACCCGACTGAGGTTCGGAGGTGCTCAGAGGCGCTGGTAACCCGTCCTCCCGCCAACAACAGTCTGCAGCACCTGAGTTCTGAGCACTTCTTCCGGCTCAACCGCCGTTAAATCCCGGTCCAGCACCACAAAATCCGCCACAAAACCCGGTGCCAGTTTGCCCTTCCAGGTCTCCGCAAACTCGGCGTACGCCGGTCCCTGTGTGCACGCGTACAGCACCTGCGCCATCCCCAGTTTCTGCTCAGGGTGGAACGTTTCCGTCCCCGCGTTGTTCTTCCGCGTTATCGCCGCATAGATCCCGCGAAATGGCGTGATCGGCTCCACTGGATAATCCGTCCCAAATGCCAGCGGCACACCCGTCTCCGCAAACGATCTCCACGCATACGCATATTTCGCCCGCGCGTCTCCCAGCCGTTGCTCCGCCCACACCATATCCGTCAGCAGATGATTCGGCTGCATCGACGCAATCACTCCCAGCTCGCGGTACCGCGCAAAATCGCCCGCGCTCACCACCTGGCTGTGCTCAATCCGGTGCCGCGCCTCGCCTTCCGGCGCGGCTTCCTGCGCTGCGGCCAGCGCTTCCAGCGCCATCTCCACCGCCCGATCGCCGATCGCATGAAACCCCAACTGATATCCCGCCCGCGCCCGTTCCGCCGCCATGGCATTCAGCTCGCTCTGCGCATAACGCGGCAGCCCCGTGTTCGTCGCGTCGTCCGCATACGGAGCCTTCATCGCCGCCGTTCGCGATCCCAGCGACCCATCCAGAAATCCCTTGAGCATCGTCGTCCGCAGCATCCGATCATGCGCCGTCCGCCACGCTCGCTTCTCCTCGAGCACGTCCACCGGATCGGTGAAGGGAAGCCATTCCGCCACTCGCGCGGGCATTTTTCCTTCGCCCTCCATCTGCTCCAGGTCCAAAAAAAAATCCCAGCCCGAGAAATCCTGAACGCTCGTCACGCCGTGCCGGACCGCCTCCGCGAGCGCCAGGTCCAGGCCGCGCCTCCGCTGTTCCGGCGTCAGCGCAGGCGCCTCGACCAGCCGCATCGCCGTCTCGCGCAGTATGCCCGTTGGCTCGCCCGCCGCATTGCGGTCAATCTCTCCGCCCGCCGGATTCGCCGTCGCCCGCGTAATTCCCGCCGCCGCCAATGCTGCGGAATTCGCCACCGCGATGTGTCCATCCACGCGCTGCAAAATCGCAGGACGTCCCATCGTCGCCGCATCCAGATCCGCGCGGCTCGGCAACTGCCCATCCGTCCACAGCGTGTGATCCCACCCGCCGCCCCGCAGCCATTCGCCGGGAAATGCGCGCTTCGCGGCCGCCCGCACGCGCTCCTGCATTTCCTGGAGCGACCGCGCGCCCAACAAATCAACTGAGGTCAAAATCCGCGCCGCCATCCCAAGGTGCAGGTGCGCGTCGTTAAATCCCGGCATCGTAAACGCGCCCTCGAGGTCCACCACCTGCGTTCCCGTGCCTCGATGCTGCGCCAGAATCTGCGCATCCGATCCCGTGGCCAGAACTGCCCCCTGCGCCACGGCCATCGCCGTCACCCGCTTGGGATGCGCCATCTCCAGCCCCACGCCGGTCAGAATGTCGCCGTGAAAATAGATCGCGTCAGCGCGCAAAGCCTCACCCCGCCAGCGCCAGCACCAGCAGCAAAATCCGCCGCAGCGCCAGCTCGCGCCCGTGCGCGTCGTACCACTCCGCGTGCGTGTGAATGCCGCCGGCCGTGCCGCCCGCTCCCACGCTCACCGCCGGCACGCCCAGCGACAGCGGAATGTTCGCATCTGTCGAAGCCACCCTCGGCTCGGTGCGAATTCCCAGGTGCCGATCCACCGCGCGCAGCAGCTCCAGCAGCTTCGCATCCGCAGCCAGCTTTCCTGCGGGCCGATCGCCGATCTTCTCCACGCTCCAGCGCAAGCCAATCGCATCCGGATGTTCCCCATTCGCCGCCGCCAGTGCCGCATCTTCCACTGCGCGATGCAGTTCCACCTCCAGCCGGATCAGTTGTTCCCGATCCGTTGAGCGCAGATCGAAGCTCGCTGTTGCCTCCTCCGGAATCGCATTGATCGCCGTTCCACCCGCAATCGTTCCCACATTCACGGTGGTCCGCGGCGTATCGGGCAACGCCGTCTCGGAGAATTGCTGGATCGCTCGGCTCAGAATCGCAATCGGGTTCGGTCGTCCCGCGTCGGTCCACGCGTGTCCGCCCGGCCCGCGCACCGTCACCCGCCAGCGCTGGCTGCCCAGCGCCTGCATCACCGCGCTGGCATCCCCCGCGCCGTCCAGCGCTATCTGCGCTTCCACGCTGTCCGCGCCGTCTCGATACAGATGCCGCATCCCACGCAGATCGCCCTCGCCCTCCTCGCCGACGTTGCCGGCAAAGACCACATCGCACGCCGTCCGAATGCCGGCATCCCGCATTGCCGCCGCCAGGGCCAGCATCGCGGCCACGCCTGCGCCGTTGTCGCACGCTCCCGGAGCCGCCAGCCGCGATCCACGCAGCACCGGCTCAATCAGCGTCCCCGCCGGAAAAATCGTGTCGATATGCGCCGAGAGCAGCACCCGCCGCCGTCCCGCGTCCGTCCCGCGTCGCGTCGCCAGCGCGTTGCCCACCTCATCGATCTGCGCATCTTCCAGCTCCAGCTCGCGAAAACGCGCGCACACCCACTCCGCGCGCGGCCCCTCGCCGAACGGCGGAGCCGGAATCCTTACCAGCTCCGTCTGCCATTGCAGGATCCTCTGCTCCTGCAGGTGCAGCCATTGAAATGCCTGGTGCACCCGCCGGTCCGCAGCCAGCCGCGCAATCGACGCCGAGGACTCCGATGCATACGAAGCCATAAGAACATTCAGCGTAGCACCCGAGTAGCCTCAGTACTCCACGCTGTCCAGGAACAACCCTCGTGCCGGTGCCGTCGCGCCTGCTGAGCCGCGCGCCCGCGCCTCCAGAATCCGGGCAACCTCCTCCGGCGCAACCTGTCCGCGTCCCGCGTCCACAAACGTTCCCACCAGATTCCTCACCATATGGTGCAGAAAGCCGTCACCACGCACTCGATACGCCAGCAGATCGCCCGCTTCTGTCCACTCCGACTCGAAAACCTTGCGGACGTTCCCGTTGCGCTCTGCTTCGTCCTCGCTTTTCTGGCTGTTTCTTGTCGCCCGGTCCGGATCGGTTGCCGCAAACGACGTGAAGTCGTGCTCACCCACGACAAATGCCGCCGCCGCCCGCATCGCATCGACATTTAAGGGCCAGTTGAGAGCCCATGCGTACCTCGCCTGCCACGGCTGACAGATCTCCCCGCGGAAAATCCGATACTCGTAGGATTTCGCCCGCGCCGAGTGACGCGCATGAAATTCCGGCGCTGCCATCTCCGCGCTCAGCACTCGAATCGCCTCCGGCAGCGTCCGGTTCAGCGCCCGCTGAAGGTTCGCGGCCGGGATCGGCGCCTCCAGCACGAATGACGCGACCTGTCCGCGCGCGTGCACGCCCGCGTCCGTTCGCCCTGATCCCTGCGGCAGCACGCGCTCATCGGTCACGCGCTCAATCGCCGCGGACAGTTCTCCCTGGATCGTCGCCCGATCCGGCTGCACCTGCCATCCGAAAAAATCAGTCCCGTCGTACGCCAGCATCAGCTTCCAGGTGGTTCCGCGGCGCGTTTGCGCATCGGCTCTCATTTCTTAACTTTTCCCGCTGAATCATCGCAACAAATCTCGCTCCGAAACCATCGAATCGCTGCGATATACTCAGCTTTCCTGTAAATGGATCTCCAGAAGATGGATTTCCTAGAGTACGGCTACGAGTTTACGGAACCAGGGAGATTCCCGCCTCGTATCGCAGTCAGAGCACCGCCATTTTCCGGACCTGGAGTTTCCGGGCACGGGGCGCGCTTTTGTCTTTCTCAGCCGGCGCGCCCGTTCTCAGGTACGCAACCTAAGAGGAGTGGAGACGGCCCATGCACGTTTCAGTCTCGCAGAAGTGTTCCGGCAGAAGATCAGAAACCCTGCTCGCTCGTCTCACCTCCGCGGTCGCCATGGCCTGTCTGCTGGCCGGCACCGTGCCCGCGGGCGCCCAGCAGGCGCTGCCCGCGGCTCCCGGTCTGCCGCCCGAGCCTGTCCCCAACTACACCCAGCCGCTCTACCTGCGCCCCACTGCGCACGATTTTGCCAGGGCGCGCGGATACTTCCCCAATCTCATTGCGCCGTATACGCCTACCACGGTGAAACCCCCGAACTTCGCCAATTCGCTCCAGCTCAACGGCCTCGTCAAGAACGGGAAAATCTATCTCAGCCTCGGCGATGCGGTTCTTCTCGCGCTCCAGAACAACTACGACATCGCCATCCAGCGCCTCAATTTGGACATTGCCGATACTGACCTGCTTCGTTCCCGGGCCGGCTCTCAGCTCCTCGGCGTTCCCAGTGGTCTTGTCACCGGCACGGTCGGAGGCACCAGTTCTGCCGTCAGTTCCGTCGGCGGCGGCCCGGGCGGAACCAGTGCCGCTTCCGGCGGCGCGGGCGCCGGTTCCAGCGGCCTGTTGCTCTCGACCAATGGCGCCGGCCCCACACCGGAAAATATGGACCCCGCCCTTACCGGCACAGTCGAGCTCAACCGCCAGTACATACCGGAGCTGACGGTGTTCGGCCCGCCGACGACCAACCAAAATACGGAGACCTACAACTTTACGTATACAGAGGGCTTTGCCACCGGCACTCAGTTGCAGGTGGGCTTCAACAACACGCGACAGACAAGCAACAACTATTTCGATATTTATAGCCCAAACCTGCAGTCCACCTTCACCGCCACGCTCACCCAGCATCTCCTTCAGGGATTCGGATGGGGTATCAATCGCCGCTTCATCGTCCAGGCTCTCAACGACCGCCGCATCGCTGACTCCGCTTTCCGTTATCAGCTCCTCTACACCATCAACCAGGTCGAGAATATCTACTGGGGACTCGTCAGCGACTACGAAGAGGTGCAGTCCAAGCAGCGTGCCCTGGATCAGTCCACGGCTCTCGAAAAAGACGACGAGAAGGAGCTCCAGATCGGCACCATGGCTCCCCTCGACGTCGTTGACGCCAGGAGCGAAGTATCCACCGATGAGCAGGCCCTCATCCAGGCTCAAAATGAGCTCGAGTATCAGCAGCTCCTCATGAAGCAGGCCATCGCCCGCAATCTGGACGATCCCACGATCGCCAATGCCCCCGTCATTCCCACAGACCGTGTCAGCCTCGCCGAGACACCCGAAGAGCACATGTCCGTCGACCAGTTGGTGCGCGAAGCTGATGCTAATAGCCCTTTGATTGAGCAGGCCATTCTCACCCTCCGCAACGATGAGATCACCCTGAAGGGCGCGAAAAATGGTCTGCTCCCCACACTGGACGTTTCCGCTTTCTACGGCGCGACAGGCCTCGGCGGCGCGGTCAGCCCGTACTGCAGCAACCCGCTCCTGATGGAATTCGGCTACACCAAGGGATGCGCGAGCCTGTCTTCGACCGGCTACGATGACGCCTTCCAGAACCTCTTCAACAGCAGCGGCCCGGACAAAGGTGTCGAATTCAACCTGAACATTCCCATCCGCAACCGCCCCGCCCAGGCCGAACAGGCACGTTCCCAAATCGAATATCGCCAGGAAGAGATGCGCCTGCAGCAGCTCTACATGCAGATCCGCATGAATGTCACGAGTGAGCAGTACGCGCTTACCAATGATCGCGCCGCCGTTCGCGCCGCTGGGGCCACCGAGCAGTACGACCAGCAGAGTCTCGACGCCGAAATCAAGAAGCTGCACCTCGGCGCTTCCACCACCGCCAACGTCCTCCTGCAGCAGCGTAACTTGTCCGGCGCGGACGCCCAGCTCATCGCCGCCCGGGCCCGGTACGCCACCGATCGCTCCGCGCTGGAGGAGACTTTGGCCAGCACGCTTGATCGCTATGGCATCTCCATTGTCGATGCTGCCAGCGGCCAGATCGAGACGCCGCCGTCGATCCCCGGTCTGGAGCCTGAGACCGCCGGGCAGGAAGTCAACCAGCCTACGCAGAAGCAGGAGTTGAAGCAGCAAGAGCAGCATCCCCAGCCCCAATCCCCGCAGAACTGATGCCGCTTTGCCTTTGGAAAGGCCCGCCGCAGCGAGCCTTTTTCCTCCCGGCTTCGTCCGACTGCACCACTCCGCATTTTTCTCCTCCCGTTCCGCCGTTCCACCCGTCCCTCCCTGATAAAATCAGGAGAACCCATTCCGCAACGGAGTCTCCATGCAGGCAATCCTTGCGCTCGAAGACGGGCGCATCTTCAGGGGCGAAGGCTACGGCGCCCAGGGCGAATGCCGCGGAGAAGTTGTTTTCAATACATCGCTGACCGGTTATCAGGAAATTTTTACTGACCCCTCCTACGCCGGCCAGATCGTGGTCCTCACCAACCCCCAGATCGGCAATTACGGCACCAACTCCGCTGACAGCGAGGCAGCCCGTCCTTACATCGAGGGCCTGGTTACCCGCGAATTTTCCCCCATCAGCTCCAACTGGCGCTCCCAGCAGGTCGCCGACGAGTATCTGGAGCGCTTCCACGTCCCCGTCATCTCGGAAATAGACACGCGCGCCCTCGTCCGCCACCTCCGCACCCACGGCGTCATGCGCGGCGCCATTTCGACCCTGGAAGCCGACACTGACGCGCTCGTCACCAGGGCTCGCTCCATCCGCAAAATGGACGGCACCGACCTCGCCACCGTCGTCACCACCAAAGACCGCTACGAATTCGAGCACGACGGTCGTGACCCTCTGGATCCGGACGCACAGCCCGCGCTCGCTCAGCCCGATCTCCACGTCGTCGCCTATGACTTCGGCATCAAGAAGAACATCCTTCACATGCTGCGCCAGGAAGGCTGCCGCGTCACCGTCGTTCCTGCGCAAACTTCCGCGGCAGATGTCCTCGCGCTCAAGCCCGACGGCGTCTTCCTCTCCAACGGCCCCGGCGATCCCGAACCTGTCACCTACGCGCAGCAGAGCATTCGTGACCTCGCCGGCCGCACGCCCATCTTCGGCATTTGCCTCGGCCATCAGCTCATCGGTCTCGCCCTTGGCGGCAGGACCTACAAGCTCAGGTTCGGCCATCACGGCGGCAATCATCCGGTCAAATGCGTCCAGACCGGCAAGGTCGAGATCACCGCGCACAACCACAACTTCGCTGTCGATCCCGAGTCGATCAACGCCAGCGAAGTCGACCTCACGCACGTTGACCTCAACGACAACACCCTCGAGGGCCTGCGCCATCGCACCCTGCCGCTCTTCAGCGTGCAGTACCACCCCGAAGCCAGCCCCGGCCCCCACGATTCCCACTACCTCTTCCGCGACTTCCGCAAAATGATGGAGGAGTGGAAGCGATGAAGGTTTTTCCCGAAACAGTGTCGAAACGGCGGGGCTTCCTACCCGCCGTTTTTTTGAAATCGAGAGATTGAGAGCAGCCGACGGAACATGCCACGCCGCA
This sequence comes from Acidobacteriaceae bacterium, assembly GCA_035503835.1. Lineage (GTDB taxonomy): Bacteria > Acidobacteriota > Terriglobia > Terriglobales > Acidobacteriaceae > Palsa-343. Next base: position 10,812 of record DATJSY010000064.1, read on the forward strand.
ATGACATCGCCAAAATCCTCGTGATCGGTTCCGGCCCGATCGTCATCGGCCAGTCCGCCGAGTTCGACTACTCCGGCACCCAGGCGTGCAAGGCCCTCAGGGCCGAGGGATACGAAGTGGTGCTGGTGAACTCCAACCCGGCCACCATCATGACTGATCCCGAGCTGGCCGACCGCACCTATATCGAACCGCTCACCAGGGACTACCTCGACGAAATCCTCCGTGCCGAAACGGAGATGCTCAGGGCCTCCGGCCGTCCCGGCGTCTTCGCACTGCTGCCCACTGTTGGCGGCCAGACTGCGCTCAATCTCGCCGTAGAGCTTTCCGACTCCGGCATCCTCGACAGGTACGGCGTCGAACTCATCGGCGCCAAACTCGAAGCTATCAAGAAAGCCGAAGACCGCCTCCTTTTTAAGGACGCGATGACGCGCATCGGCCTTGATGTGGCGCGTTCTGCGCTCGTCAGCAATCTTCGCGACGGTCTCGATTTTGCTGTCAAAATCGGCTTTCCCGTCATCATCCGTCCCTCCTTCACCCTCGGCGGCAGCGGCGGCGGCATCGCCTGGAACCGCGAGGAGCTGATGGAGATCCTCGCCCGCGGCCTAGATCTCTCGCCTGTTCACGAGTGCCTCATCGAAGAATCCGTTCTCGGCTGGAAGGAATTCGAGCTCGAGGTTATGCGCGACCTCGCCGACAACGTCATCATCGTCTGTTCCATCGAAAACATGGATCCCATGGGCGTCCACACTGGCGACTCCATCACCGTTGCCCCTGCACAAACGCTTACCGATCGCGAATACCAGGCCATGCGGGACGCCGCCATCCGCGTCATGCGCGAGATCGGCGTTGAGACAGGCGGGTCCAACGTGCAGTTCGCCGTCCACCCCGGCAACGGCCGCATGGTCGTCGTCGAGATGAACCCGCGCGTCTCGCGCTCCTCAGCGCTCGCCTCCAAAGCCACCGGCTTCCCCATTGCGAAAATCGCCGCGCGCCTTGCTGTCGGCTACACGCTCGACGAAATCCCCAACGACATCACCAAAATGACGCCCGCCTGCTTCGAGCCCAGCATCGACTACGTCGTCGTCAAAATTCCCAAGTGGCAGTTCGAGAAATTCCCCGGCGCTGACGAAAACCTCGGTCCGCAGATGAAATCCGTCGGAGAAGTCATGGCCATTGGGCGCACTTTCCGCGAAGCTCTGATGAAGGCCACGCGCTCGCTCGAAACCGGCAAGCGCGCCGGCGCGGAAGTGCTGGAGCGACGCCGTCTCACCCAGTGCCTCGTCACCCCCCAGCCCGAGCGCCTCAGCTACATCCGCTTCGCCTTCCGCGAAGGTCTTTCCGTCCGCGAAGTCGCGCGCCTCACCACCATCGACCCCTGGTTCCTCTATCAGATCAGGGAGATTTCCGAGGCCGCTACAGCCCTGAGCGGCTCGACGCCCGAGAATACGTCACCGCAACAGTTACGCAAAGCCAAGCGTCTCGGCCTTTCCGACGAACGCCTCGCCGAATTATGGTCGCTGCCCGGCGCCAGTGGCGTCGAGCAGGTTCGCACCCTGCGCCGCAGCCACGACCTGCGCCCTGTCTACAAGCTCGTCGACACCTGCGCGGCCGAATTTGAAAGCTTTACGCCCTACCTGTATTCGAGCTACGACGAGGAAGACGAAGCCCCGCCCACGGCGAAGCGCAAAGTCATCATCCTCGGCAGCGGTCCCAACCGCATCGGCCAGGGCATCGAGTTCGACTACTGCTGCTGCCACGCGGCTTTCGCCCTGCGCGAAGACGGCTATGAGACCATTATGGTCAACTGCAACCCGGAGACTGTCTCCACCGACTATGACACCAGCGACCGCCTCTACTTCGAGCCGCTCACGCTCGAAGATGTCCTCGCCGTCTATGAGCACGAGTCCTCCGGCGGCGCGGAAATCGGCATGATCGTTCAGTTCGGCGGCCAGACGCCGCTGAATCTCGCACTTCGCCTCAAGGCAGCCGGCGTCCCCATCCTCGGCACCTCGCCCGAATCCATCGACCTCGCCGAAGATCGCAAGCGCTTCGGAAAGTTACTGGAAGAGTTACAAATTCCGCAGCCGCCGGGCGTCATCGCCACCAGCGTGGAAGAGGCTCTCGCCGGCGCCGAGCGCATCGGCTACCCGGTGCTCGTGCGTCCCTCCTACGTGCTCGGCGGACGCGCCATGGTCATCGCCTACGACGCCGCCGGCGTCTCCCGCTACATGCAGGAAGCCGTCGAGTACTCGCAGGATCGCCCCATCCTGGTCGATCACTTCCTCGAAGACGCTGTCGAAATTGACGTCGACGCCCTCTGCGACGGCAAGGACGTTGTCATCGCCGGCATCATGCAGCACATCGAAGAGGCCGGCATCCACTCCGGCGACTCTTCCTGCGTCCTGCCTGCCGTCGATCTTGCTCCAGGCACAGTCGAAACCATCCGAAGCTGCGCCCGGCGGCTGGCCGTCGCGCTCAACGTCGTCGGCCTCGTCAACCTGCAGTTCGCCATCCAGCGCAAGACGGGCCAACCGGAGAAGGTTTACGTCATCGAGGTCAATCCGCGCGCCTCGCGCACGGTTCCTTACGTCTCCAAAGCCACCGGCGTGCCGCTCGCCAAGATTGCCTCGCGCCTCATGACCGGACGCCAGCTGCGCGACCTGCTCGACGTCGACGACAAGGACCTCGGCACCGGCTCTCGCTTCTACGTCAAGTCGCCTGTCTTCCCGTGGAACAAATTCCCCGGCGTCGACACCGTCCTCGGCCCGGAGATGAAGTCTACCGGCGAGGTCATGGGTGTCGCCGACAACTTCGGCGAAGCCTTCGCCAAGGCGCAGCTCTCCGCGGGCCTTGCGCTTCCGCTCAAAGGTACGGTTTTCTTCAGTGTCAGCGACCGCGACAAGACCAACCTCGTCCAGCTCGCCCGCCAGTATATGGAACTTGGCTTCCGTCTGGTTGCGACGGAGGGTACTGCGAATGCCATCGAGAAGGCCGGCATGACCGTTGAGCGCGTCTACAAAGTCAAGGAAGGCCGCCCCAACGTCGTTGATCTCATCAAGGGCGACCGGATTCAGCTCATCGTGAACACGCCGCGCGGCCAGGATCCTTACTTCGACGAGAAGGCCATCCGCCGCGCCGCCGTGCTGGCCCGAGTTCCCACCATCACCACGCTGGCCGCCGCCAGCGCGGCCGCCGAAGGCATCGCCGCCCTTCAGCGCCGCAAAATCACCGTCAACCCGCTGCAAAAGCTGCACGCGGAACATCTCACCGCGCGCTGACTACTGATTACTTTTCCAGAGAGCCACACCACCCAGAAGCCCATCCAGATTCGACACGATCGTTACCTCCGGCCGCGCCTCCATCCGGATGAACTTGGTGTTGCCCCCGCCCAGATACAGGTGGTCCCAGTTGAAGGCCGCCGCGGTTTGCGCAATCGCCAGCTGCAGCAGCTTGTTCCATTTCTTCCTTCCGTATTTCTTCAGCCCCCGAATCCCCAGGTAATCCTCGTAGGTCTTCTTCCGCCACGGATGATGTCCCAGTTCCAGCGGGCACATATGGCCGTCGACAAACAGGCACGACCCCATCCCCGTCCCCAGCGTCAGGATCAATTCGATTCCGCGCCCGGACACCGCGCCGAGTCCCTGCACCGCGGCGTCGTTCGCCACGCGCACCGGCTTCTTCCATCTCTTCTGCAGCACCGCCTCGAGCGGGTACCCCACCCACTTCAGGTTCAGGTTGACCGCCGTCATCACCACGCCCTGCTTGATCACGCCCGGATACCCGACGCTCACCCGGTCGAACGCCGGCATCTGCGCTTTCAGTTTGTCCAGCGCTGTCAGCAGCCGCACCGGCGTGGCCGGGTTGGGCGTCGGCGTTCGCAGCCGCTCCGTCAGCGGCCTGCCTTCATGATTCAGGCACAGAACTTTCAGCCCTGTGCCGCCGATGTCCACTGCCAGCGTGATCGGTTGCTGCATGCTCATAAGTTGGGTGAACAGCCGGGGACAGTGTATCGCGCCACGGCATCAGCAGGCAGCTGCTGCGACGCGCGGGATCGAAAGGGTCAGAGCTTACGGCAGCCTCATCGTGGCTTCGACCAGGGGAATGACCGAGCCCCCGACCTCGATCACTTCTGCGCTGCCTTCCCGGCTGATGCGCACGTGGAGCAGGCTGCGTCGGCCCATTTTTACACCCTGCTCGCTGACGAACCACGGGCGGGCAACGAGATGATGGCGCAGCATGTATGCGGCGAGCGGGCCGGTGGCACTGCCGGTTGCAGGGTCCTCGGCGATTCCATGTTCCGGCGCAAAAAACCGCGAATACGCCCCCTCCGGCATCGGTGTGAAGACGAACAGGCCATTCACGTGCGGGCCCCATTGCCGAATCCGTCGCATGCCTTCGCGTTCCAGAAAAGCCCGGTCAACCGCAGGCCGGTCGCGAAGGGCAACAAAAATGAATGGATTACCGGCGGTGACAAGCTGCGGCTCGGGTCCGAGCATCTCGGCCCGCTCCAGTCCCAGCGCGGCGGCGCAGACCGCCGGATCGTATCTCTGGCCGAACTCGATGGGCGGCGTGCGCAGCCAGATGAGGTCGTCCACGCGGACCGGGACCGGCCCCACGCCTTCTTCCACCGCAAATTCCTTCTGCCCGCGCGGAACGATGCCCTCATCCATCAGCACGCAGGCGCTGCCGATGGTGGGGTGCCCGGCAAAGATCAGCTCGTCCGACGGCGTAAAGATGCGCAGGCGCGCGGCGCACTCCGGCCGCGCGGAGGGCAGAATGAAGACGGTCTCCGACAGGTTCAGTTCTTTGGCAATACGCGGCATCAGCGCGGGATCGAGGAGCGACCCATCGGGAAACACCGCCAGCGGATTGCCTTCAAGGGGACACTCCGTGAAAACATCCACCACGCGATAACGGAACGACGGCATGCGGCCAGTGTACTGCGGCCGAAGAGGCGGGCAGATCAGGACCCGCGGTTGTTCTGCGTGGTAAACAGCAGCGATCCACTTCCTTCACTGCCCCTGCATCACGATTGGCAGAGATGGTGTCGCGGAACCACTCACCGGTTCGACCGTCACCAGAAACCGTCTTGGCTGCGTGTGCGCGGGCAGCGGCGGCAGCACCACCGCCGCACTGCCGTCAGGATTGGGCTGGAACATCCCCGCCGGCAGCGGCGCCTCGCTCTGCAGCGCCTCCATCCACAATTCATAGGTCTTACCGGCCGGCAGCGGCTTCAACCCGCTTGCCACGAACACCAGCGCGCCATCGCTCTCCAGCCAGTTCGCGTCGCCTCCTGGCCGGGCAGGTCCCCGCGCTTCGCTCAGCACTACATGGCGCGCCTGGGGCGAGGTCAGCACATCCGCTACTTCGTTGGCATGGTCCAGCCTCATCTGCACGCGCGCGGCATTTCCCTCGGCAAGATTCAGTTGCCTCTGCAGCCACGCCGCGTGATGCGCCAGCCACGCCGCTATGCACACAAATACCGCAGCCAGAATCCATCCGATCCAGAGCCCTGGCTGAAAGCGTCTCGTCGTTTCACCTGCGTCTGTTTCCTTCACCGTCTTTCCATCCATGAGGAGATAATCGGGACAGCGCCCGTCGCGCAACGTATTGGGATGCATTGCGCAAGCCCCATGAAATTGCATTCATGAAAATCCGTCTCGATAAATTGCTCGTGGAGCGCGGACTCGCCCCCACCCGCGAGCGGGCCCAGGCTCTCATTCTCGCCGGCCGCGTCCTCGTCAGCGAGCAGAAGCTCGACAAGCCCGGCCATTCCGTCGACGCCGTCGTCCCCATCCGCCTGCTCGGCTCCGATCTGCGCTACGTCAGCCGTGGCGGCCTCAAACTCGAAGCCGCGCTTGAACACTGGTCCATCGATCTCACCGGCCGCTTCTGCCTCGACGTGGGCGCTTCCACCGGCGGATTCACCGACTGCATGCTCCAGCATGGCGCCGCCCGCGTCCTCGCCGTCGATACCGGCTACGGCCAGATCGCCCAGGCCCTCCGCGACGATCCCCGCGTCACCCTCAGGGAGCGCACCAACGCCCGCCTGCTCGCTCCCGGCGATCTGCCCCCCGGCATATGGTTCTTTGCGGTCGACGTCTCCTTCATCTCTGCCACGCTCGTTCTGCCCCCGTTGCGGCAAGCCCTGTCAGGAACTCCCGCCTCACGCGCAGTGGTCCTCGTCAAGCCCCAGTTTGAAGCCGGCCGCGAGCATGTCGGCAAAGGCGGCATCGTCCGTGATCCGGCCGCACATCAGCTCGCCATGGACCGCGTCCGCGCCTGCCTGGCCTCACTCGGCGCGTCCTCGCTCGACGTCATCCCCTCGCCTATCGCCGGCGCCGAGGGCAACCGCGAGTTCCTCGTCCATGCGGTGTGGCCCTGAAAGTAAATCGCTTCTGAGCGGCCCCTGTCGAATCGTCCACTCCCGGGTGTATTCTGGTTCGCACTCCGGAAATCCGCAAGCCTGTTCGTCGTTTCTGTGGGGAGCGAATCATGAGCCATACTTTTTCCATCGGCATCGGCGGCGCCGCCGGCCAGGGTGTCGCCACTCCCGGCGACATCTTCGCCAAGATCTTCTCCCGCCGCGGCCTGCACCTCAATGCCTATAACGCCTACCAGTCCATCATTCGGGGCGGCCACACGTTTCTGACCATCCGCGCCGGTGTTGATCCGGTCACCAACATGGGCGACTCCATGGACCTGCTCATCCCGCTCAATCAGGACACCATGGACCGCCATCTGCGCCTGCTCGGGCCCGGCGGCGCCTGCCTCTACAATTCCGACTCCATTAAGCCCGGAGAACTCGCCGACGGCGTCCAGCTCTGTGCGCTCCCTGTCTCAACTCTCGCCGACATCTCCCGCAACAAGGTTGCCCAGAACACGCTCGCCATCGGCGCGGCCCTCAGCATGATGGGCATCGGCTTCCAGTTCCTCGAAGACGTCATCCGCGAGCAGTTCGGCAGGAAAGCGCCCGCCGTCGCCGACGAGAACATTGCCGTCGCGCGCGCCGGCTACGACTACGCCACCCAGAATTTCCAGGCCTTTGCCCGCCCGCTCCCGCGCACCGACCATCAGTACGCTGTCCTCTCTGGCAACACCGCCCTCGCCATGGGCGGAGCCGCCGCCGGCGTCAAGTTCTACTCCGCTTATCCCATGAGCCCCTCCACCGGCGTCCTCCACTGGTTCGCCTCGCACGGTCGCAAAGCCGGCATCATGGTCCGCCAGGTCGAGGATGAAATCGGCGTCGTCAACATGGCCATTGGCGCGGCCCACGCCGGCGTCCGCGCTATGTGCGCTACCTCCGGCGGCGGCTTCGCCCTCATGTCGGAAGCCCTCGGCCTCGCCGCCATGGCGGAGATCCCCATCGTCGTGATCGATTGCCAGCGCGCGGGTCCGTCCACCGGAGTCCCCACCAAAACGGAGCAGGGCGACCTGTGGCAGATGCTCGGCGCAGCCTTCGGCGACTACCCCCGCGCTATCGCCGCTCCGCTCGACATCGGCGACTGCTTCACCCTCATCCCGGAAATCTTCAACGTCGTTGACAAGTTCCAGGTCCCCGGCCTCGTGCTCTGCGACCTGCTGCTCTCTGAAGGCCGCCTCAGCGTCGACCCCGCCGTCCTCAACTTCGCGCCACCCGTCGATCGCGGAGAAATGATCATCGCGCCCAACGGCCACACAGAAGGCGGCTACAAACGGTACAAGATTACCGAAAGCGGCGTCTCTCCGCGCGCCATCCCCGGCATTCCCGGCTACACCCACGTCGTCGCCAGCGACGAGCACGACGAGGACGGCGTCCTCATCAGCGACATGTACACCAACCACGCCAGGCGCCGCGCCATGATGGAAAAGCGCATGCGCAAGGAGCAGGGAATTGCCGCGGCCGTCCCACCTCCCGTCCTCCAGGGACCGACCGACGCCGACGTCACTCTCATCGGCTGGGGATCCACGCAGGGCGTACTCTCAGAAGCCCGCGCCCAGCTCGCCGAGCAGGGCATTACTGCCAACCAGGTCCAGATCCGCTGGCTCGTCCCGCTTCACGGCGACGCCATCCTCGACCTGCTCCGCAACGCGAAGCGCACCATCATTGTCGAGAACAACTACAGCGGCCAGTTCGCCCGCTATCTGCGCAGCGAAACCAGCTTCGTCGCCGACGGCCATATCCGTAAGTATGATGGCGAGCCTTTCATGCCGCACCACATCGTCGAAGCGGTGCGCGAACAGCTGGCCGGCGAGGCAACCCTGTCCGTCCCGGGCCACGAGATTATGGTTTAGGAGAGAATCATGGCGACAATTGTTGAAGGCCCGAAGCCCCTCACCATGGCCGACCTCAAGGGCCGCGTCGATCCCGACTGGTGCCCCGGCTGCGGCGACTACGGCGTTCTCGCCGCCGTGCAAAAGGCACTCGTTGAGTTACAAATCCCCAATCACCAGGTCGTCACCGTCAGCGGCATCGGATGCTCCTCCAATTTTCCCGGCTTCATCGAAACCTACGGCATGCACACGCTCCACGGTCGCGCCCTGCCGGTGGCCACGGGCCTGAAAATGGCCAACCATGAGCTCACCGTGCTGGTCACCGGCGGCGACGGTGACGGCCTGGGCATCGGCGGCAATCACCTTACCCACACCATGCGGCGCAACGTGGATCTGACGTACATTATCATGGACAACCAGATCTACGGACTGACCACCGGCCAGACCTCGCCGACCAGCCGCCTCGGCATGAAGACCAAGAGCACGCCCTTCGGCAACGTCGAGGGCCCCATCAACCCCATCACCATGGCGCTGGCCGCCGGCGCCACCTTCATCGCCCGCGGCTTCTCCGGCGACCAGAAGCACCTCACCGACCTCATCGTCCAGGCCATCCGCCACAAGGGCTTCTCTTTCCTCGACGTCTTCAGCCCCTGCGTCACTTACAACAAGGACAACACCTTCCAGTGGTTCCGTCCGCGCCTTAAGAAGCTGGAGGACGACGCTGCGTACGACTCGACCGACTGGCTGGCCGCGATGGAGAAGTCCACATTGTGGGGCGAGGAGATCCCTATCGGCAAGTTCTACGAGCGCACCGACCTGCCTTCGCTCGACCAGGCTGAGCCGGTTCTCCAGGATGGCCCCATGGTCGGGCGGGCCGCGCACATCGACCCCGCCCTGGCCCGGAGCTTTGTTGAAGAACTGATGTAGCCGCCCTGCGAACGCCGGGTGGGATAATTTTTTCCGAGGGTGCGGCATCTCGCTGGATTTTCGTGGGTTGGAGGGTAATACTTTCCGGGTATTACCCTTCCCCCTGACCGCTTAAAGGTTTCCGTGCCTTAAGGCCGAGGTTGAGATTGGCCCGAAGGCCCCCAGCCTGAAGGCTGGGGCCTCTGCCGCCGTCCCGCAAAGCGGGATCGCCCTCCAAATATGTCCATCCCAGCACCGTATACCGTCCCGACAGGCCGCAGGCGATAGCCGCCGGATAAGCCAGGTGCTCCTGCTCGAGCATGGAGTGCCGAAAGGGTGGGGCACCGAGCTACCCCGCTTTGGGCAACTGCATGAAGTCGAGGGCGCGGATGAGGTAAGACTTCATGTCCTTGCGGGGGACGACCGCGTCGAGGAAGCCGTGCTCGAGGAGGAATTCGGAGCGCTGGAAGCCTTCGGGGAGTTTCTGGCGAATGGTCTGCTCGATGACGCGGGGGCCGGCGAATCCGATGAGGGCGTTGGGCTCGGCAATGTTGAGGTCGCCGAGCATGGCGAAGCTGGCGGTGACGCCTCCGGTGGTGGGGTCGGTGAGGACGGAAATGAAGGGGACGCGGGCCTGGTCGAGGCGGGCGAGCGCGGTGGAGACTTTGGCGAGCTGCATGAGGCTGACGATGCCTTCCATCATTCGGGCTCCGCCGGAGGCCGCGACGGTGATGAGGGGATGGCGCTGGTCGTGGGCGCGGTCGATGGCGCGGGCGATGGATTCGCCGACCACGGCGCCCATGCTGCCGCCGATGAAGCTGTATTCCATGACGGACAGGACGACGCGATGGGGGCCGAGGAGACCCTGGGCGTTGATGATGGCGTCGTTGAGGCCGGTGTCCTGCTGGGCTTTTTTGAGGCGCGCCTTGTAGGGCTTGAGGTCGGAAAACTGGAGCGGGTCCGTGGACTGGAGGTTGCCGTCGACGATCTCAAAGCCGGGCTCGAGGAGGGATTCGATCCGGGCCATGGCGCCGATGCGGGTGTGGCGTCCGCATTTGGGGCAGACCTGGAGGTTGGCTTCGAGGTCGGCCTTCCAGATGGTCTGGCCGCAGCCGTCGCACTTGATCCAGAGGCCCTCGGTGCGGACCCGGTTGGCGCCGGACTCGATCTTGTTGTCTTCCCGCCTGAACCAGGACATGAACGCTCCCGCGGGCCCAGTAAATGACCCAAGACAGATTATCGCAGGGGAGCTAAAAAGCGGTTAGCGGCGTGGCGGAGCGGGGTCTTGCTGTCCGGAGCTTAGCTGACCGCACTTCAGCCATCCGGATTTCAGCTAAATGCCTTATCGCCCGGCCGTCCGGAACCGGATGGGGGGCGGATGCGTAGTGCTGTGTATCAGGAGGTGCAGAGCCGATGTATTGCAGCGCGTGCGGTCAGGCGATCGATCCGTATCAGCCGTTTTGCCCGCGGTGCGGGCGGCAGGTAACCCCGATTGCCACGGCGCCGGCACCGCCGTGGGTGTGGACGCGCGTACACCGGCACCTGCATACGATGGGGATTCTGTGGATCGTGTATGCGGGGTGGACACTGCTGGGATGGATGATTGCGCTGCCGTTCCTGTCGGGGGTGTTTCACGGATGGATGGGGCCGTGGGGGATGAACCACATGCGTGAGGGCTTCAACTTTCCTTTTGGCAACCTGCCGTGGCTCCTCCCGCTGATCACGGTGATTGTGATCGGGCGAGCGATTCTGAGCGTGGTGACGGGCATCGCGCTGTTGCGGGGAGCGTCGTGGGGGCGGGTGCTGGGGATTGTGACGGCGATTCTGACGCTGATCAAGCCGATTACGGGGACGATTCTGGCGATCTATACGTTGTGGGTGTTGGCGCCGGGAATGTCGGGCCGGGAATATGAGCAGATTGCGGCGGGGGGATGAGCGGGGCAGTTAAAGGCCGGTCAGCGGAGAAGCGGTCAGCTAAGATGCGGTGAGCGAGCGGTTTTCTACTATCCGGCTCTTAGCTGGTTTCCCGCTGGCTCTACAATCGAGCCATGGAATTTCCTGTAACCCGGATGCGCCGGATGCGGCGGACGGAGCCGCTGCGCGCGCTGGTGCGCGAGACGCGGCTGGAGCCGGGTGCGCTGATTCTGCCGTTGTTTTTGTGTCCGGGCGAGGGCGTGCGGAAAGAGATCGCGTCGATGCCGGGGGTATTCAACCTGTCGGTGGATGAGGCCGTGAAGCAAGCCGAGGGGGCGGCGGGGCTGGGCATTGGCGGGCTGCTGCTGTTCGGGCTTCCGGAGACGAAGGACGAGCAGGCGACAGGCGCGTGGGCGGATGATGGCATCGTGCAGCGGGGACTGCGGGCGCTGAAGGGGTCGAGCGCGGGACGGAAGCTTGTGGTGATGGCGGATGTGTGTTTGTGCGAGTACACGTCTCATGGGCATTGCGGGATTGTGAGGCGGACGGGGGAAGAGTACGAGATCGAAAATGACTCGTCGCTGGGGCTGCTGGCGAAGACGGCGGTGTCGCTGGCAAAGGCCGGGGCGGATGTGGTGGCGCCGAGCGACATGATGGACGGGCGGGTGGCGGCGATTCGCGACGCTCTGGATGAGCAGAGCCTGGAGCAGACGCCGATTTTGTCGTACGCGGCAAAGTTCGCGTCGGCGTTTTATGGGCCGTTTCGAGAGGCGGCGGATTCGGCTCCGCAGTTTGGCGACCGGCGCAGCTACCAGATGGATGGGGCGAATGTGCGCGAGGCGATGCGGGAGATCGATCTGGACCTGACCGAGGGCGCGGACATGATCCTGATGAAGCCGGCGATGCCGTATCTGGATGTGATTCGGGCGGCGCGGGAGCGGTTCGAGGCGCCGATCGGGGCATATCAGGTGAGCGGGGAGTACTCGATGCTGCACGCGGCGTTCGCGAAGGGGTGGCTTGAGCCGCAGCGGGCGATGCTGGAGTCGCTGCTGTCGATTCGTCGGGCGGGGGCAGGATTCATTGTGACGTACTTCGCGCAGGAAGCGGCGAAGGCGCTGGGATCCTGACCGGACGGCCGGGCGGAGCAGACTGAGCTTCAGGGAATTGAGGATTTAACCTGCGGTTGCGGGTGTCCCTGGAGTTAACGCAGGCGGCGGGAAAATCGAGCGGTTTTTTGTTACCCAGAGGCGGGGAGTCTCTCCCTGGAGTGATCTCGTTCGTCCAAAATAGAGTTTGGGTGTTTTGCCCCGTTTCGCGGTTCGCCCTGTTGGGGATCTGTGGACCGCTCTCGCGGGCCGAATCGGCCATCATTCCCATTGCCTGAAGGAGGATCGATCGCCATGGATCGTAGTTGCTGGAGCGTCGCGCTGGCCGGGCTGTTGATCATGACTGCCGCGGGGTGCGGGAAGTCGGGAGCGACGGCGTCTGCGGCGACGGAGCAAGTGAGCTACGCGCGGCACCCGATGCGCGGCGAGGTGCTGGGCAAGAGCGGGACCACGGAGCAGCTGACGGTGAAGCAGGGGGTGATCCGCGACTTTATGCCGGCGATGGACGCGGTGTACACGATGAACGATCCGGCAAGGTTCCGGGAGCTGCAGCCGGGGGATCAGATTACGGGGACGATCCTGACGCCCACGGATGGCGGAGCGAATGAGCTGACGGATGTTGCGGTGACTGCGGAGCCGAGGCATCCGCTGACGCCGGAGGAGGTGCCGCCGCACCTGCTGGTGATGGGCGAGACGGTGCCGGAGATTCCGATGGTGAACCAGGCGGGCGAGCCGGTGCAATTTGCGAAGTTCCGCGGCAAGGCGCTGCTGCTGACCTTTGTCGATTCAAAATGCACGGAGGACTGTCCGATCATCTCGGCACGATTCCAGAAAGTGAATCAGCTTCTGGATGACGACGGGCAGGCGTACGCGGCGAGCCATCTGTTGACGGTGAGCATCGATCCGGCGAACGATACGCCGCCGGTGCTGCGGAAGTACGGGCTGAAGTATCTGGATGGGAATGCGCAGGGCTTCGCGCACTGGAGCTTTGTGGACACGACGCCGGGGAATCTGAAGAAGCTGGCGACGGCGTTCGGCGTGATTTATCGGCCGTCTGGCGACGGCGATATTGTGCACACGATGGTGACGGCGCTGATTGGGCCGGATGGGACCGTGTTGCAGATGTGGAACGGAGACGACTGGAATCCGCAGGATGTGGCGCAGGCGGTGGAGTACGCGGCGGAGGGATCCAGAGGGAGGTTGTAGCGGCTCCCCCCGGGAATCGGGAGGCGTTCGCCGGGCGCGTTCGTTCGGGCAGCGGCGTCCCTCCGGGACTCGCCTGGCAGGGGGTTCCGTTCCCGGCACTGAAGTGCCGGGCTAACCAACATTGCGCCTAAGGCGCGCGAATCCTGCCGATTCCTGAAGCAGTGGGCTAGCCTTCCTTGCGCCTGCTGCGCCGAATCCTTACCCCGGCTGGCCGCATCTTTCACTGGGAAGAAGCCTGCGTACAATAAGGAGTTTGGGGGACGCGCCTGTTCCTCCGTTTCCCGCACACCCTTTCCCTGAACGGAGCATTCTTTGGCAGACACGATTTATGACGTTGCGATTATTGGCGGCGGTCCCGCTGGATATACGGCGGCCATTCGCGCCGGACAATATGGCCTGAAGGTTGCGCTGATTGAGAAGGAACCGAAGCTGGGAGGAACGTGCCTGCACGTGGGCTGCGTCCCCACCAAGTCGCTGCTGTTCAACGCCGAGATTTACGACTACCTGAAAGCGGCGAAGGAATACGGCATCGAAGGCCTGGGAGAGGGCAAGGTGAACTGGCAGTCGGTGCTGGACCGGAAAGACCAGATCATCGCGAAGCACGTGAAGGGCCTGGACTTCCTGATGCGGAAGAACAAAGTGACCGTGATTGCGGGCTGGGGCAAACTGACGGGTCCGGCGAAGAGCGGCGTGTTCACCATTGCCGTGGACGGTAAAGGGCCGAACAGCGTCCAGGCGAAGTACGTGACCGTGGCGACGGGCTCGGACGCGAAGATGCTGCCGGGGCTGAAGGCCGATGACACGATTCTGACCAACGTGGAGATTTTGTCGCTGCAGCAGATTCCGAAGTCGCTGGCGATTATCGGAGCGGGCGCGGTGGGCGTGGAGTTTGGGTCGATCTATCGCAGTTTCGGGTCGGAGATCAGCATTATCGAGTTTCTGCCGCGGGTGGTGCCGATGGAAGACGAGGAGGTGAGCAGGGAGCTGGCGCGGACTTTCAGGAAGCGCGGCATCGACATCAACGCAGGGGCGAAGGTCGAAAAGGTGGAGAAGACGAAGACCGGAGCGAAGGTGACGTTTACCGCGTCGGATGGCAAGACGGTGGTGAAGGAAGCCGAGAAGGTGCTGGTGGCGGTGGGGCGCGCGCCGCGGACCGAGGGCATTGGCCTGGAGACGACGAAGATCAAGCCGGAGCGCGGATTTATCCAGGTGAACGAGTGGATGGAGACGGCAGAGCCAGGGATTTACGCGATCGGCGACATTGTGGCAGGTCTGCCGCAACTGGCGCATGTGGGCGCGATGGCGGGCATGGTGGTGGCGGCGAAAATTGCGGGGAAATACGCGCGGCCGATCCAGCGGGAGCGGGTGCCGGCCTGTACATACACCGAGCCGCAGATCGGCAGTGTGGGGCTGACGGAGGCGGCGGCGAAGGAGCGCGGGTACACGGTGAAGGTGGGCAAGTTTCCGTTCTCCGCGAACTCGAAGGCGTCGATTGTGAACGCGCATGAGGGGTTCGTGAAGGTGGTCGCCGATGCGAACTACGGCGAGGTGCTGGGCGTGCATATCATTGGGCCGCAGGCGACGGAGCTGGTGGCCGAAGCGGTGACGGCGATGCAGCTGGAAGCGACGGTGGAAGAGATGATGTTCACCATCCATGCGCACCCGACGCTGTCGGAGGCGATGCTGGATGGGTTTGGCGCGGTGGAGGGGATGGCGATTAACGTTTGAGAAGCAGTCGCAAAGCGGATAGCCAGCAACCGGTTAGCTGAGGGCTGGATAACTAAAACCGGATGGCTGGAATGCGGGCAGCGCAGGGCCGGTTAGCGATGGGGCGGTTAGCAGCTGACGTGGTTTTGGAGGAGAGATGAAATACAAGGTGGAATTGATGCCGACCGAGGAGGGTTTTGCCGCAGGTTGTTCCGAACTCCGCGGCTGCAGGTCGCAGGGAATCACCGAGGGAGAGTCTCTGGAGAACATCAAATCCGCCATTGTTGATTACCTTGCCGCCGTAGACGACCTGAATCATCGGAAGCAGACTCGCTGCGTCGAAGTAATGGCGTCCTGAATGGGAAAGCTTCCGGGCATCAACCACCTGCAGGCGGTCAAGGCACTGGAGCCAGCTGGACTCGCGGTCGTCCTCCAGGGTGCTCACATCGTGTCGGACGGACGGAGAACCGTAACGATTGCACGTCATAATCCGGTAAACGCCTTTACCACGTTTGGAATTGTTCGGGATGCGGGGCTGACAATCGAGCAGTTCCGCGATCTTTTCTGACATGATCCTCAATCTCCTCAGTCTCGGGCGGGTGTCGTACCGCGAAGGACTTGAGCTGCAGCGGCGGCTGGTGGAGGCGCGGCACGAAGGGCGCATCGGGAACACGCTGGTGCTGCTGGAGCATCCGCCGGTACTGACGCTGGGGCGGAATGCGAGCCGGACCAACATTTTGGCCAGTGACGAATTTCTGGCGTATCGAGGCGTCGAGGTGCATGAGATCAACCGCGGCGGGGACGTGACGTATCACGGGCCAGGGCAACTGGTGGGGTATCCGATATTCGATCTGCGCGGCTTCACGCCCAGGCTGGGAGCGGTGGATTTTGTGCGGCGGATCGAGGAAGCGCTGATCCGGGCGTGCGGCGATTTTGGCGTGCCGTGCACGCGCGTCTCCGGCCGTACCGGCGTCTGGACCCTGGCCGGGGGCAACGTTTTGGAGAGGAAAATTGCGGCGATTGGGGTTCACATCGCGCTCGGGATTACCTCGCATGGATTTGCGCTGAATGTGACGCCGGACCTGCGGGATTTCGAACTGATTGTGCCGTGTGGGATCGGCGACCGCGAGGTGACCAGTCTGGAGCGCGAGGCCGATCCGCCGCCGTCGATGGGGGCCGTGCGGCACGCGGTGGCGCGGCAGTTCGGGCGTGTTTTCGAGCAGCAGATGCTGTGGGTGGAGTCGGTGGGCGATCTGCTGCCGGAAGCGGCGGTCGCGCAGCAGTGACAGCAATTTATAATCGATTCTTGCGCCCGGGGCATCTGTTGGGAGAGATGGTGGAGATCCTCAGGGGCTGAAGCCTGGTTGCATCGGACCTGCAGCGTTAACTGACACAAAGCCGGATTCGGGGTTCGTCGTGGCTCTGCATTCCATCCGGTTCAACGCGGAGAGAAAGATTCCATGCCAACTGACGTACTGATGCCCCAGATGGGCGAGTCAATTTTCGAGGGCACCATCACAAAATGGCTGAAGAAGCCGGGCGACACGGTGCAGCGTGATGAGCCGCTGTTCGAAATTTCGACGGACAAGGTGGACGCGGAGATTCCATCACCAGCAGCGGGCGTGTTGACGGAGATCAGGGCTGCAGAAGGTTCGACCGTACAGGTGAACACCGTGGTGGCGCTGATCGGAGAGGGCGCTACGGGCGCGGCGAGCGCTCCTGGCACCGCGCGTGCCGCGGGAGCTCCTGAGAAACCCGCGCCAGGGAAGGTAGAAGAGACGAAGGCAGCAGCGCAACCCGCAGAACAGGCGCAGCCACCGGCTCCGGCTGAAGCTGCTCCGAAGAACGGTGGTGAGCGGCACGACGTGATCATGCCACAGATGGGCGAGTCGATCTTTGAGGGCACGGTCACGAAGTGGCTGAAGAACGTGGGCGACTCGGTGCAGCGGGACGAGCCGCTGTTCGAGATTTCGACGGACAAGGTGGACGCGGAGATTCCGTCGCCGACAGCAGGCGTGCTGACCGAGATCAAGGTGCAGGCCGGAGAGACGGTGCAGATCAACACGGTGGTGGGCGTCATCGGCGGTGCTAGAGGTGCTCCGGCTGCGAGACCTGGGCCGGCGAAGGCTCTGCCTGCTGCTGCAACGCCGCTGGCGGCACCGGCTCCAGCCAGCGCTCCCGCTCCAGAAGCGGTTGCAGCGGAGGGCGAGCGCGTCCGCTCGTCGCCGCTGGTGCGGAAAATTGCGCGGGAAAACAACGTGAGTCTGGCAGCGGTGCCGGGCACGGGCTCGGGCGGGCGCGTGACCAGGGAAGACATTCTGGCGTTCGTCGAAAAGGGAGGCAGCACTGCGCGTGTTGCTGCTCCAGCTGCGGCTGCACCGGGCAAGCCTGCTGCGTCGGCTGCTGCTCCGATCCCGGGCGAGCTGGTGCCGTTGACGCGGATGCGGGCGATCATCGCGCAGAGGATGGTCGAGTCAAAACACACGGCGCCGCACGTGCATACGGTGTTCAGGATTGACTTCACGCGGATCGTGAAGCTGCGCGAGAAGGAGAAGAACAAGTACGAGCAGCGCAACGGCGTGAAGCTGACATATATGCCGTTCATCTCGCGGGCGGTGATTGCCACGCTGCGCAGGATGCCGATTGTGAACGCGTCGCTGGAAGGCGATGCGATCCGGTACCACGCCAACATCAATCTGGGCATTGCGGTCGCGCTGGAGTGGGGGCTGATTGTTCCGGTGATCAGGCAAGCCGAGGAGAAGAACTTCCTGGGCATTGCGCGGGCCATCGCCGACCTGGCGGAGCGGGCGCGCAGCAAGAAGCTGAAGCCGGACGAAGTGGCATCCGGCACGTTCACGATTACGAATCCGGGGATTTTCGGCGAGCAGTTCGGGACCCCGATTATCAATCAGCCGGAGTCGGCGATTCTGGGAGTGGGCGGGCTCTTCAAGGAGCCGGCTGTGGTGACGGCGGAGGACGGCTCGGATTCCGTGGCGATCCGCAGCTTCCTGCACCTGACGCTGGGCTTCGATCACCGGATCATCGACGGCGCCGACGCGGGGAAGTTCATGGCCGAGGTGAAGAGGTATCTGGAGAACTGGGCTGAAGAGATCGGGTAAGAGCAGCGAAGAGCCGGTTAGCTGAGAAGCGGCCAGCTGAAGGGCGGACAGCTGAAAAGCGGTCGGCGAAAAGCAAAAAGCCGGATGGGCCGAGGGCCTGTCCGGCTTTTTTGCTGCGCGGTGACTGGGAACTTATTGTGCGATGTTGCGGCCGAAGCGGCAGGTAAGACCGATGGAGTAGCGCGTGGTCCAGGAACCGTGCGCGAGCAGATCGTTGAAGAGATCCCAGTAGACGAGGTCGGGCTGGGCGCGGATGGCGAAGTGGTTGGTGGCGTTCCAGTCCAAGCCGCCGCCGAATCCATAAAAGCCCTGCCAGTCGAGCTTGTATCCCGCGGGGGCGAGCTGGGCGATGATCGCCGTCGAGACCGGGTCGGTGGGATGCGGGGTGACTCTCTGGCGTATGGCGCCGAGAGAGGGCCGGACGAAGAGAGTGACCGGGCGCCAGTGGCGGTAATCGAGCTGCGGGCCCAGAGCAAAGGTTTCGGAGAAGGCGTCCATGGGGACGATGAGCTGATAGTTGGGCGGGATTTCTCCGGCGAGGATGAGCTCCTGGATCTCCGCGCCGAGTTCCTGCTGGAGGGAAGGCTTGAGCACGCTGGGCGTGAGCGCGTTGTGGCCGGTGGCTTCAGAGTAGTCGAAGCCAACGGAGAGCCAGGGGCGGAGATTTTCTCCGGCCTGGGAGTGGAATCCGCGCTGGGCGAGGTTGAGCCACGGCGTCTCGAATCCGGCGAATCCGGCGTAGACGTCATAGCGGTGGATGTCCGTTTGTTGCGCGAGGGCCGTGATCGCCAAAAAAAGCGCCAGCATCACGAAACCGGCACAGCGAAGGACTCGAGAACGCACCAGCATGGGCGAGCTCCGGGTGAGTCAAAAATGCAAAGCCAGCGGTTACGAATTTCGGGTACGAGACCGGAGCGGCGGCAGGGTTGTCAAGGGAGAAATGGGAAGGGTGTAGCGGGGCGCATGGCCATTACTGAATCTCGCATAATATAGTGACAACCCGAGTCATTTAGCAGTAAGCTATAGGACATGACACGATCCAGTGCGCCGCGCCGGGACTTTGCAGCCATGCAGGAACGCCGTCGCCGCGCCGCGCGGCTGTTTGCCGCCGGCAAGCGGTCGCAGGCCGAGATCGCCCGTGAACTCCACATCAGCCGCCAGAGCGTGAGCCGATGGTTCGAGGCATGGCGGCAGGATAATCCGGATTGGATTCGTGGGGCGGGGCGGGCAGGTCGTCGGCCGAAACTGGATGGAGCGCAGTTCAGGCAGGTGGACGAGGCT
>DATJSY010000065.1:0-5026 GCA_035503835.1 Acidobacteriaceae bacterium
GAAGGTCTCCGTCGCCGAGCAGCCGTTCGACGCTGGCGGTCATCACTTCGCCGCCGGCTCGCTCATCGTTCAGAACGCTTCCGCGGACGCCCTCGCCTCAGCCATCAAAGATGCCGATGTGGAAGCGGTCAGCCTCGCCGCCGCACCC
This sequence comes from Acidobacteriaceae bacterium, assembly GCA_035503835.1. Lineage (GTDB taxonomy): Bacteria > Acidobacteriota > Terriglobia > Terriglobales > Acidobacteriaceae > Palsa-343. The sequence goes on from DATJSY010000065.1 coordinate 149, forward strand.
TCCGTCGCCATGCACGAAGCTCCTGTGCCGCGCGTTGCCATCATGCACACCTGGCTCGATACCCAAACCGAAGGCTGGTGGCGCGAGGCCTTCGACAAGCTCCACGTCCCCTACGACTACATCAGCACCCAGACCGTCTCGCATGAAGGCGATCTGCGCTCTAGGTACGACGTCATCGTCTTCGCTCCCATCGGCGGCACCACGCCGCAGTTGATCGTCGACGGCATGCCCATGTATGGAAACCCGCTGCCGTGGCAGAAAACTGCGCTCACTCCCAATCTCGGCCGCATCGACTCCACGCCCGATACGCGTCCCGGCCTCGGCCTCGACGGCCTCCAGCACCTGAAGGATTTTGTCGCCCAGGGCGGCCTGCTCATCACCGCTGAAGACACCGCGGCCTTTGCCATCGACGAAGGCATGGCCCCCGGCGTCTTCGTCAATCGCGGCGGCAATGTCAACGTGGTCGGCAGCGTTCTGGGCGCGACCTTCGTCGACCGCGCCAGCCCCGTTGCCTTCGGCTACGGTCCCGATCTCGCCGTCTACTCCGCCAGCGGCATGGCCTTCACCATTGCCGACACCACCTACGCGCGCCGCGGCCTCACCACCGAGGATTACCAGCGCCCCACCGGCCGCGGCGGCCCGCAGGATGAAGACATCCCTCAGGGCCGTGCCCAGGTCCAGCCCGAACCCCTGCCTTCGCCCAAACCCTGGCAGGCCACGCCCCTCAATCAGGATGAGGCTCGCAACAATCCCTGGCTCATCCCCGTCCAGGACCGTCCCGACGTCATCCTGCGTTTCGTGGAATCGAAAGACCTGCTCCTCTCCGGCCTGCTCGAGAACGGCGGCTCAATCGCGGAGAAGCCCATCGTCGTCGACGCCCATTACGGCGCCGGCAACGTCCTGCTCTTCGCGAATAACCCCGTCTACCGCGGCGAAACCATCGGCAGCTACCCACTCGTCTTCAACGCAATCCTGAACTACGACCACCTCGCCCGCCCCGCCTCGAATTAACGCAGCGGGTAATGATCCGGTGCCAAACCCCTGTCGCCAAAAGCGGCGACAGGATGGTCCAAAACGCTAAACGCAACCCGCTACCCGCTATACCCTGTCTCTGTATGAATCCCCTCGGCCTCATCGCCGGCAACGGCCGCTTTCCCTTTCTCCTGCTCGACGCCGCACGCGCGCAGGGCAGAGAAGTCGTCGTCGCCGCCATCAAAGAGGAAACCGATCCCGAGATCGATGCCCGCGCCGCAGCCGATCCCGGTGTGCGCGTCCACTGGCTCTCCCTCGGCGAACTCTCCCGCCTCATCGACACCTTCCACCGCGAAGGCGTCACCCAGGCCGTGATGGCCGGCCAGGTCAGGCACAAGCAGATTTTTTCCAGCATCCGCCCTGACTGGCGTCTCGCCAAGCTCCTCCTCAACCTGCGCACCCGCAACACCGACATGCTCCTCGGCGCGGTGGCCAAAGTCCTCGCCGACGAGGGCATCGAGCTCATCCCCTCCACCGCCTACCTTGAGCCTTTGCTCGCGCAGCCCGGCGTCCTCACCGCGCACGCGCCCAGCGAGCAGGAGCAGCGCGACATCGACTACGGCCGCCACGTTGCCAACGCCCTCGCCGCCTTTGACCTCGGCCAGACCGTCGTCATCGCCGCCCAGGCCTGCGTGGCCATCGAGGCCATGGAAGGCACCGACGCCGCCATCGAGCGCGCCGGCGCACTCATGCGCTCCCTCGGCGATCCCGCCTCCACGCTCGACCGCTCGCTGACCGTCGTCAAAGCCGCTAAACCCAAACAGGACATGCGCTTCGACGTCCCCGTTGTTGGCGTTGCCACCATACGCGCCATGCGCGCCGCCGGCGCCACCTGCCTCGCTCTGGAAGCCCACCGCACCCTCGTCTTCGACCGCGATGCCGTTTGTCAGGAGGCCGACGCCGCCCGCATCGCCGTTGTCGTCAGCGAGTACGGCTCATGATTCGCGCATCGGGGAAATGAGTCTTTCTTTCGGGTTGGGCGTCTTATCCAAAGCGGGGACCCCGTCGTTCTCCTGCTCCTTCGACCTGCGAGGACGACGGCAACCTCCGCGCCAACCCAAGGAGAAGCAGAATGTCGAAATCTTCTGTGCTTGCTGTTGCAGTGGCCGCCGTCCTCGTCATCGCCGGATTTGCCGCAGTCCGTGGATTCGCCGCCGATGATAGTTCCTCCATGCCTCAGGTGGGCGACAGCGCCCCCAACTTCACCCTCCCCAACGAGGAGAACCAGCAGGTTTCCCTCCACCAGTACCGCGGCCACTGGGTCGTCCTCTACTTCTACCCCAAGGACATGACCACCGGCTGCACCATTGAGGCCCACAACTTCCAGCGCGATCTGGATCAGTACAAGGCCCTCAACGCCGTCATCCTTGGCGTCAGCGTCGACACCGTCGACAGCCACAAGCAGTTCTGCGCGAAAGACTCTCTCACCTTTACGCTGCTCGCCGACCCCAGCAAGAATGTCGTGAAGGAATATGGTTCGCTGGGCAATTTCGGTCCCATGCAGATCGCGAAACGGAACACCTTCCTGATCAACCCCAAAGGGCACGTTGTTCAGGTTTGGACCGGCGTCGATCCCAACACCCACAGCGCCGCGGTCATCGCCGCCCTCAAAGATCTCGAGCACAAGGGCTGAACCCGGAGCCAGCGTTGAGCGATTAGCGTTTTAGCGCTAAGCGTTCAGCAACTCGTCATGACCAAAGGCAGGATGCGCGCTTCCTCACGGGTGTGTACAACATCATTGTGGGGAAGCCATCCGCCGGCTCACGCACGCGCGCAAGGCATTCGCTTGAGCAACGACGTCAGAATCCTGCCCACTTCGCTGGCCAGGTCTTCTGCCCGGTCGAGGCTCGCTGAAACTCCGAAGCCCAGTTCGCGCGCAATCGCCAGTTGTGTCTGAATTTCGAAATTCGAGCCCTGCGCGATGCCCAAAAAGTACCGGTATTGCTCCCGCGAGAGCCTCCCGTAACCTTCGGCGATGTTGCTTGGAACAGAAACGCCGGCCCGTCGCAGCTGCTGACTCAGCCCAAACATCTCTTCTCTTGGAAAGCACCGCGTCAGTTGATAAATCGCCACACACAGCGCCATGGCACGCTGCCACACAATCAGATCGCGAAAAGAATGAGTCGTTAGCGTTGCCACGCCCCGTGTTCTACACGCAAAGGCGCCGCCGCGATACCTGCCTTTAGTAACGCGCCGAGCGATCCGCTACCCGCTAAACGCTATCCGCCAGACGCTAACCGCTAACCGCTACCCGCTATCCGAGAGCGCGCTACTGCGCGCTCTTCACCGGCGTAATCGGATGCTGATTCTCCGGCGCATCCGGATTCACCCCGAAATCCCACACATCCAGGTTGATCTCGCCCGGCCCCAGGATCTCCATCAGCGCGTATTCCCCCACCGTCAGCGGCTCCTTCGGTGTCAGCTTCATCCAGTGCCGGCCGGGAACGATGGTCGCCGTCGTCGGCACAATATCTTCTGACTGCGTGATCTGCCCATTCAGCCGCCGCAGCCGCAGCGCCCCGATCACCCGCTCGCCCGGCATCACCTGCACCCGCACAATCGCGTAGCGGCTCTCTGGCGAGCTGTACGAGTTCTTGTCCGTCACGTTGTCGCCGCCGTGCGTGTCCACCACAAACGCCGACTCCGGCGCGATCTGCTGCCCGCCCGTATCGAGGCTCACATACAGCGTGGGATCGTCCACGTGTACCCGCACCCGCGCCGCTTGTCCGTTGATCCGCACCGGCTCCTGCGCTCCGCGAAACGAATCGATCGCCGCCCGCAGCACGCTGTGCGTCCCCCCCTGGTTCACATCCCCGCTGCTCTGCTGCAGCACCACCAGCTCCGGGATGTTCTGAAAATTGTCCAGCACGAACACCCCATCCTCATCCGGCAACTGCAGCCCCGGCGCCACCGTCGGCATGCGTGCCCGTTGGTCCGCGCGCTCCGCCGCTGCCGCGCGATCGATCGCTGCCGCCTCGTTTTCTCCCGGATTCGCCGCGCCCGTGCTCCCGCTCGCCGCCGGGCTTTTCGGCTTCGCGCCCGGCGCGTGCTCCTTGTTCCATTGGTCGGTCGCCGGCCAGTCCACCAGCGAATAAGGCAGCTCCTCCCAGTCGTCTCGTTCCGCGCTCAGGTACCGAACCCGGTTCCCGATGACCTCATACTTCGCCACAATCTGATACGTGCCGTCTTTCAGGATCAGCCGCTTGCCTCCCGCCGCCTGCGCAAAGAGCAGGGGCAGCCACGCCAGCAGGAGTGCCGTCAGCGCCACCGGGATCAGTCGACTCGTCCGCATCGCATCCATTAGATACGTCCCCGCCGCGATCCGTCACCCACCCGCCCCGCTCCTGTTCCATCGCCTGCTTTTTTCGATATCCTCAAACGTATGGTCTCCCGATATGTCCTGGCCGCCGGCAGTCTTGCGGCCGTCCTCTGTCTTGCTCTCAGTGCTTCCGCTCAGTCGTCCGGCACCCCCGCCACTCCGGCGCCAACACAACAGGCCGCCCCCACCGGGACCGCACCCCGGCAAACGCCTCAGGGAGGTCTCGCCCCCGGCGCTCCACCGCTGCAGCTCCAGGATCTTCCGCCCGACGAACACACCCCCACCCCGGCTGAGGCAGCTGAGCAGCAGCGCCAGCGCGCCTACGAGAATGCCCTCCGTCTGGCCGCTCTCGAGGCTCGCTGGGGTCCGCAGATTTCCACCCCCGGCGTCGCCATTGCCCTGGCCGAAACCGGCCGCGCCAAAACTCCCGAGGGGGCGACCGAGCTCACCTATAAGATCACCGGCTCCGGCTTCCGTCCCGGCGAGCACCTCTCTCTCGTGCGCTGGAATCTGGGCGAGCCCATGAA
>DATJSY010000066.1:0-67186 GCA_035503835.1 Acidobacteriaceae bacterium
ACGCGTACTCTGATGGGCATTGCCTACCATTTGGGTGGCTCCTGAGAATTCGGTCCGCGAAGCTCTCAACTTCGCGTCCCTACTGTTGTAAAACAGAACTCTCAGGGGCCGCCAAATGGCCCCTGTGCATTATTCAGGTGAAAGCAGCAGTTGTTCGCGAGTTTGGCAAGCCTCTGGTGATTGAGGAAGCGCCGATTCCCCAACCCGGTCCGGGTCAGATTCAGGTCAGGATTCAGGCTTGCGGCGTCTGTCACACCGACCTGCACGCAGCCGAAGGAGACTGGCCCATCAAACCGCAGCCACCGTTCATCCCCGGCCACGAAGGCGTGGGTTATGTTTCCGCCCTGGGACACGGCGTGAAGGACATCAAAGAGGGCGACCGGGTTGGCGTTCCCTGGCTGCATACCGCCTGCGGGAAGTGCGACTACTGCGTCGCCGGTTGGGAAACGCTCTGCGAGCATCAGCAGATGACCGGCTACACGGTCAACGGCGGCTTTGCCGAATACGCCGTCGCAGACCCCGGTTTCGTCGGTCGTGTGCCGGACGGAGCCGACTTCGTCGGGATTGCGCCCATCCTCTGCGCCGGCGTCACTGTTTACAAAGGGCTCAGAATGACCGAGGTCAGGCCGGGTCAGTGGGTCGTCATCTCCGGGATCGGCGGCCTGGGCCATCTCGCCGTTCAGTATGCCAGAGCCATGGGATTTCACGTCGTCGCCGTGGATGTGGACGACAGCAAGCTCGCGTTTGCCAAACAGCTCGGGGCAACGCTCGCCGTCAATGCGCGGAACACGAATCCGGCCGACTACATCAAAAAGGAAATTGGAGGAGCGCATGGCGTACTCGTCACGGCCGTGTCCCTCAAGGCGTTTGAACAGGCAATTGGCATGGTGCGGCGGGGCGGTACGGTCGCCTTCAACGGGCTTCCGCCGGGAACTTTCCCGCTCAGTATCTTCGATATCGTGCTGAACGCTATTACGATACGGGGATCGATTGTGGGCACGCGCAGCGACCTGCATGACTCGCTGGCACTGGCCGGACAAGGCAAAGTGAAAGCCGTCGTCGCGCCGGAAAAGATAGAAAACATCAACGACATTTTTCATCGCATGCATCAGGGCCAGATCGAAGGCAGAATCGTGCTGAACATGGCCTGACCAGGGTCGATCGATCGGACTGCCGGTGATCGGGCGGGCTCGGACTCAATCGCCGTACCCGCCCAGTACCGCGCGCCACACGCGGCGCCGCGGCGACCCGGTTCGCCCCGAGCCGGAGGCGCAGCGCCGATTAATCCCGCACTTCGGCGCTGGATAAGCCGCCCATCTGAAAAGTGCGCCCCGGAGGAGCGACCCTCGCATGCACCGGGCCGCTCCCGGGCGCGCTGCTCGCTCGACGGAACGGATCCTGCATTCAGCCAGGCTGCCGTGTTGGCATGCGGCGAAAACAGTTGTTGACACCTGAGCGGCCAATTCTTACAGTCTAGGAATCCCTGCAACCAAGTGGTTCAGTACGCGCCTCGTCCGCGTTTTCGAAAGGGGGGTCGCATGATGAATCGCACGTTGCTGCGCACACGGTGTCCAGGTTCGGTGGAAGGCTCAGCCGAGGGAAGATCCAACAGAATAACCTTCTTTGCGGCCGTATGCGCGCTCGCGCTGATGGCCGCTCCGGCCGCGTATGGCCAGGGTACTGCCAGCTTCTCCGGCAATGTGATGGACAAATCCGGTTCGGTTCTCCCGGGAGCCGCAGTCACCGTGACGTCTGCGGCGACCGGCCTCACTCGAATCGCGAAGACCGACAATGCCGGACACTATCTGATTCCTCTGCTCCCGGTCGGAATCTATACGGTGCGCGTCACGGCGCGGGGCTTTCAAACCGCTGTTTCCAGAGATCTGCGTCTCCAGGTCGCGGAAGCCCGCGAGCTCGACTTTACGCTGGTGCCTGCCAGCGTAACCACTACCGTGACCGTCTCCGGTGAGGCGGTTGCCCTGGACACAGCCAATCCATCCCTGGGACAGGTGATCACTTCCCGGCAGGTGTCGCAGCTTCCCCTCAATGGCCGCGATTTCGTGCAACTGGCCACGCTCACCGCGGGCGCGACGGCAGAGACTAACCCCGGCAGCTTTTTCACCTCCGGCAGCGACAGCGAGGTCGCGGCGCGCGGATCTTTCTCGCTCTCCGTGGGCGGCTCCCGCCCCAACAGTACGGACTGGCTGCTGGACGGCGCCGATAACAACGAACTCACGGGAGGCGGTATCGGCATTTTCTCCTCGATCGACGACATTCAGGAATTCAAGGTCCTGACCTACAGCTACTCCGCCGAATACGGCACCCGAGCCGGACCTACCGTGCTGGTCACCACAAAATCGGGGACCAACGAGCTTCACGGGACTCTTTACGAATTTGTCCGCAACACCGACCTCGACGCGAGGGGCGACTTTGACACCTCAACCCCGAAATTCAATCTGAACGACTTCGGCGGCTCCGTCGGAGGACCCATTCGCAGGAACAAGACCTTTTTCTTCGTCGATGGCGAGCAGAAATATCAACGCGAGGGCATTACCTTCACCGGCCTGGTTCCGTCGCTCGCCATGCGCAGCGGCGATTTCTCCAGCGACCCCTTTGGCAATGCCGTCTCCGGTTTCGCCATCGTCAACCCCAACATGATCGGGGCGTCGACCAACCCGGCCACCTATCCCAGTGTCTACTTCCAGTGCGATAGCTCAGGAAACCCCCTCCCCGCCAACACCGATGGAAGCCAGCCCCGGGGCACTCCCTGCAACAAAATTCCGTCCGGCCTGATCAACAACATCGGACAGGCCCTCATCAACCTCTATCCCGCGCCCAATGCCAGCGCCGGCAATTCCAGTGCGAGCTATAACTACGTCAACGAACCTGTCCGCAGCCTCAATGACACCCGGTTCGATACCCGCATCGACCAGAACTTCTCCGCCAATGACATGGCCTTCGCTCGTTTCAGCTACGAACAGGCATTCTCCTTTGTGCCCGGCGGCGCACCCGGAATGGCCGAAGCCAATCCATTCGGCAGCAATGAGAACCTCATCAACCACGCGCGCAACATCGCCATCGGCGAAACTCACGTCCTCTCGCCCCGAACCCTCAACCAGGCCACCTTCGGCTACAACCGCATCTTCGACTACATTGACTCGATGGATAACTTCACCTGCGCCTCGGCCACCATCGTGCCCGGTGGAATTCCCAACGCCGATCTGGGGTGCTCGGCCAGTGGTTCCCCGATCTCCGGCGGTTCCTACAGCCAGGGTTTGGTGTCCACCGAAGTCTACGGCGGTTACTGGTCCCTCGGCGATCGCGGCTACTCGCCGTTTCAGGGAGGAACGAATATCTTCTCGTTCCGCGATGTCCTCGACCTGATCCGTGGCAGCCATGAAATCCGCACCGGCATCGATTTCCGTGACAATCAGATGAACGTGGGCACGGAAGCCTTTCAGGACGGCTTCTGGCTGATCGGCAGCGGCGGTAACTTCAGCGGCTACAGCTGCCCGACCGGCTCCGGCTCCTGCACCAGTACGCCCGGCAATCCCGAGGCCGATCTGCTGCTCGGCATCACCGGAGGGGCTATCCACGATCAGACCTACGACGGCGCCATCACCGGCCGTCGCTGGAAGGTCTACCGGCCCTTCGTCGAGGACGACTGGCGCACGACCTCCTCGCTCACCCTCAACCTCGGCGTGGCGTGGGACATGACCACTCCCATCACCGAGGTCGACAATCGGATGTCGGACTACATCCCCTCTGCGGGACAGCTTCTGATTGCTGGCCAGAACGGAGTGAGCCAATCCGCAGGCATCAAAATGTACTGGGCCGCACTCGAACCCCGTGTTGGCCTCGCCTGGAAGGTACTCGGCAGCGACAAAACCGTCTTTCGCCTCGGCTTTGGCATCTATCACGATTCGGCATGGAGCCAGGGCGCGCAGGGCTTGTGGCAAAATCCCCCCAATCTCGGCGAATCTGATGCCTTTACCGGAGCCGGCTGCGCCTTTGCAACCTCTTACTGCGCCGTCACCCTCGGCCAGTCGCCGGCTGCTGTCAGCCTCTCCAGCGGCTTTGCACCCCTCCCCGCTCCGCCCACGGTGGCCAACTTCACCGGCTCGTTCAATTACGAGCCGACCAACCTTCAGCCGGGCAGAGTTCGCCAATATAACGTCAACGTCGAACGCCAGTTGCCCGGCAACGTCGTGCTTACCGCCGGCTATGCCGGCTCGGTCGGCGGCCATCTCCTTGAGTACGGCAACGACCTCAACACGGACAGCCCCTCGGCCTGCGGAACCGTCTCCGGCTACACGCTCGGCTGTCTGGCGAACGGCGCTCCTTACCTATACCCCTACAATCCTCCGAACGACAACGTGATCTTCCTCTTTGGCGATGTGGGCCAGACGCACTACAACTCGCTGCAGCTCAAGGCGGAGACCAATCAATCCCAGAACGGTCTTTACGCGCTGGTTGCCTACACCTACTCGCGCACTTACGACAACGGCCTCTCTGACGGCCTGGGCTCCGAGTTGAGCGCTCCCTATTTTCCCCTCCCCAACTGGCAGAACCTGGATTGGTCCTTATCTCAGATCAATCTCGATCAGAACTTTACCGGCAGCGTCATCTACGATTTGCCCATCGGCCGGGGCAGGATGCTTGGCAACGGATGGAATGGCGCGACCAACGCACTTCTCGGCAACTTCCAGTTGGCGCTGATAGAAAGAATCCTTTCCGGATTCCCGGTTCCACTGATCGACAGCGATAACGAGTCCGGCGTTTTCTTTGAGAACGGCGGCGACGACAACAACTGGAACCGGCCCAATCAGGTCGCCAGCTGCAACCCCTACGCCGCCAGTCATGGCCAACACCAGTGGATCAACGCCTCCTGCTTCGTCGCGCCGCCCGGCGGAGAGCTCGGCGATGCTGCGCGTGTTCCCGTTGTTGGGCCCGATTTTGTGAACTCCGACTTCTCGGTGATCAAACAATTTCCTTTGCCCCGGCGGGAGATGGATTTGAACTTCCGCGCCGAGTTCTTCAACCTCTTCAATCACCCTCAGTTCGGCATGCCCACGAACGATATCAACGAGGAAGGATTCGGCTCCGTGAGTTCCACGGTGAACAATCCTCGCCTGATCCAGTTGGCTCTGAAACTGGCTTTCTGAAGCAGGGCCAGCCTGGGCGTCCCACCCCAGGCGCCGGCTGCCGGCGACAGAGTGGGCCTGCTCACTGCGCCGCCTGCATCACCTTCACCACCTGCGCGTCCGGAACCGTCCACGCCGTGGCGCCCGTGTGCGAAAACCGATGTACCCGATCGTCCCAGTGCAGCACTGTGATCCTTCCACCCGTTTTCTCGTAGTTATAAGTGGTTCCATCGTCCTCATAGAGCCGGAAGGTCGCGTTCGCGCCCGGATAAATCCGAATCTGCCGGATTCCCTGCGGCTGATCCGTGTCTTCCACCGGATCGCCAATCGGCAGAATCGACCCGGCCCGCACGAACAGCGGAATCCAATCGATCGGCGCACTCACCACAATCGTCTGCCCGCCGCGATATTTCTCGTTCGTCCAGTAGTTGTACCAGTCCGCTCCCGCCGGCAGATACACGCTGCGGCTGGTTTGTGCCTGGTGGGTCACCGGAGCCACCAGGAAATCCGGCCCGAACATAAACTCATCCGCCAGCGTGTCCACCTTCGGATCGTTCGGGAAATCCATGAACAGCGCCCGCATGTACGGCGCGCCGGTTTCATAAGTGTGATACGCCAGCGAGTAGATATACGGAATCAGCGCATAGCGCAGCCGCAGATACTTCTCCAGAATTGGCGTCGCCTGGTCCCCGTACGACCACACGGTGTTAAACCGCCGCATCCCGTGCGTCCGCAGGATCGGCATAAAGGTCCCGTACTCAAACCAGCGCACGTACAGCTCGGGGTAATCCTCATCGCCGCCCACGTTATAACGCGCCGTCGCCGGATCGATCAGCGGGGCGTGCACGGGATGATGCACCGTCGGCAGGCTCCAGAACCCACCCACGTCGTCCGTCCAGTACGGCAGCCCCGACGCCGTCACGTCCAGCCCCGCCGGAACCTGCCGCTCGAGCGTGTTCCAGGTGGGCGAAATGTCTGACGACCAGAAGATCGTCGCATTCCGCTGCGCGCCCGTGTACGCCGCCCGCGCCAGAATCATCGCCCGCTCCTTCATGTCCCGCCGCATGCCGTCATACACTGCCGTCGTCTCAAACAGCGGATAGACATTGAAATACTCGGTCCCCGGTCCGATGAAATAGTAACTGCCGTTCGGCGGAATATCCGGCTCCGTCTCGTCCGTCCAGATCGCGTCGAAGCCCTTGCTGATGATGTTCTGGTCGATTGTGTGCCAAAACCACTGCGCCGCCGCCGGATTGGTCATGTCGAGATTCGATCCGGTCTTGTCCTCCGGCAATCCATTCGTCGTCGTCGGCTGGCCATCCGCCAGGTGATAGAACCATCCGTTCTTTCGCAGCATCTCGTAATAGCGCGACCCCGGCGCAAAACGCGGCCAGACGCTGATCAGCGTGTGAAAGCCCATCTGGTGCAGCTCGTCGTTCATCTCCTTCGGATCGGGCCAGTCCGCGCGGATGAAATCCATATCGCCCATGTGCGGGTAGTAGAAGAAGTCCACCACCAGGGTGTCGCACGGCAAATGTCGCTCGCGGTATCCTTTCGCCACCGCCATGATCTCCGCCTGCGTGGCGTAGCGCTCCTTGGACTGGATGAACCCATACGCCGCCTTCGGCAGCAGCGGCGCTGGCCCGGTCAGCAGCCGATACCCCTCGTACAGCGCGTCCGTCGTCCTGCCCACAATCACAAAGAACGACACCCGCTGCCCCACCTGCGACCTCCACTTTGTCTGTTCGTTGAAGTACGGCTCCACAATCGTCTTCGACGGGTTATCCCAGAGCACGGCATAGCCCTTGTTCGTCACCAGCAACGGCACGCAGAAGCTTTCGCCGCCCGCCGCCCCGTAGTTGCTCCAGCAGCGCACGCTCTGGTCCCGGTGGTCCAGTCTTCCCTGCTGGTTTTCACCCAGCCCATAGTAATGCTCGCCCGGCTGCACGCTGAAGGTCGCGCCCACCTGATAAAACGGGGGATCCGTCGGCCGCCGGTCGTGCAGAATATCCATGTTCCCCGACCCGGGACTCGGCGGATTCATGAACCAGCTCTGCATATCCACCAGGGTGCTGCCATTCGGGAGCTGGAACCTGATCTGCACATTCGCATACGGGAGCCCACCATTCGAGCTGAAGAACTGATTGATCGTCTCCTGATGCAGCAGCGCCGGACTGTGCTGCGTCGGCGGCCCGGGAATCGTCACCGACAACTGCCCGGAGCGATACGTGTCGCCCTCCGCCGTCGCCTGATAGCTCCACCCGCTCGCATCAGGCTTCGCGAGAATCCCGTAACCAGGAGCCGCAAGAGCATAGCTCTTCAGCCTACTGACGCTCACCCGCACGATATTCGGCGCATACGGCTCCAGCACCACTGTGGTGCGGTCTTTGGTCAGCACCACCCGATCGGGCTGCACGCTCACGGCAAACCCCGGCCCCGCCGCCTGCTGCGCCTTCGCGCCGCTCACCGCCAGAAGCAGAACCTCCAGCACTACAAACGCCGGCAGCCCATGACCTGAGGTTTTCTTCATCGCTATTCACCCGCCATCAACGACTCTAAGACACTCCGGACGCTGGCTGAAAGTCGCGCCCCCACGCGGGTCGCCTCGATCCATGGGCTGACAGCCTCGGATTTCCTACTTTCTTCAATGCAACAGTCGGTTTGAGGCGTAGAATTCCGAGTCCCGGTTAAGGCCGGCGTTCTGGCTGTATTGGGTCGTTCTTGCTCGCCCGCATTCCGGATTTCCATAAAGTAGTGCACCTCCGCTGTCGCCGGGATCGCAAAGATCAGGAGGAGACAGGATGAACAGGATGCGCAGCATTACTATTGTTGCCGGACTTGCCCTGGTTGCCTTCCCGGCATTGGCTCAGGCCCCGTCAGCTCAGCAGCCTCCGGCCAGTCAGACCACAGCCACGGCCGTCATTCCGCCCGGCCAGCAGGAACACTGTGATCCGCTGTTTCGAGCGATACCCCGCCGTCATCAGCATCGGCCGCGGCCAGTCGCGACTCAAGCGCCGGTACAGGACGCTTTGCATCCCGCGTGAGGCTCTGGAAAAGTTCACCGTGGAGAGTTGCGTCCAATGATTTTGCCCAGCATGAACACCGCGTCAGCACTTGAGAAAGCAATGCCTGCGGGGATTGGGCCTGTTTGAATCCACAGGCGATTTAAGCCGCGTGAGAGTCGGAGTGCCCGCGCGGCTGGAGGTCCAGTTCGGTTATCGTTCGCACGATGGATTTTTTCAGTTCCAGCAGACAGGGATCGTCGGGCGTGAGCTGTTCGCGCTCCTGAAGGCGCTCAAGGGCTATGTGGAGTGCCTGTATCAGTGTGGGGCGTCGGAGCGGCACTATGTCAAAATACGACATAACAACTCGGAATGCAACTCAGGGAACGCGGGTTGGCTGCGGCGCCCCCACGAGGCCACAGCCATCTGTTGCCTCGCGAAGCTCCTGAGTGTCGGCATCAGGCTGTTTGCGGGGGAGCGGTTGCCGCAACGCAAGCCGCACTGGGACCTGGGAGCGGTAAGGAAGTCGGCCATGATGTCCGGACCTGAGGAAGCCATCGGGCCAAAGCGCACGGCGAGACTTTTGCGGATTGCCAACGATGCGGCTGAAATCGAAAAGACTAACGGGGTATGGAAGCGATTGTTGCCGCTCGGATTGCGCTACGGGGTTCTGTTGCCGACTCTGGGCGGGACTGGATACGAAGTCGCAAAGCACATCGCGGGCGAGTACAGCGGAGAACTAATTCTTCATCGGCAGAATAGCCGTTGCCGGCACCTGCTCCAGCTCAGTGTCGCAGAACTGATTGTCGTACCGGCAGTGAGGACACGGGACACGTGCGATCCGATTTGGATTACGCACCACATCGCTTGCCAGCGACGGACGAACCGGGAGCCGCTGCTGGCACCCTTTTCTTTTACAAAAGCCCGTCCACCAGATTTGAGCCATAGGAGAAATCGAGATCACCATCGATTATGAAGCACCGGATTGCCATCGGCCTGTGAGAGCAGCAGCCACAGGTTCATGATGCAACTCTCATGAGCAGCTTGACAGGTAGGCCCTGCGAAGACAATGCGTCGCCCGTGTGATTACCATCTGGGTACCACTATAGAGGCCACGCTCTCGCTGTGCCCCCAGCCGTTCCACAAAAGCATCCCATGTTTCGGACCGTGAAGGGCTGAGTCAACTGTTTGAGTTACACTGTCCCACATGGACACTTCCGCGCTTCTCTCCTCTATCGACTCCGAGATTGCCAACCTTAAACAAGCCCGCGCACTTCTCGCCGATCAGGATGGACGCGGCCCACGCGCCGCAAAGCCAGCGAAGAAGAAGCGTGCCATGAGCGCCGCGGGCCGGGCACGGATCGCAGCGGCGCAGCGGAAGCGTTGGGCGAAGCTGAAGGCGAAGAAGAAAGCGGCCTGACTCGGACGTGTGGCCGCTCCTGCTACCGCCAATCCGGCAAACAGCGTATCGCTGATGCGTTCCGGGAGCCGAAGGAGCCAGGGCAGCCGGATACCTCGGAGGTAGTAGGCGATTCGTAATGACGCAAACGGGGCATTGTCCTTGCCGTTGAGTAACCTCTAAGTTAGTTACGATAACGCCACGGGGAAACAGGTGGTGTCGTCAGGCTCTCGTTGTGTAGCCCACCCCCAGAAAACGAAGAGGAGACAACCATGGAAAAGACCCAGCAACTTGTTGCAAGGATTGTGCGTGAAGAGTCCGGACAGGACCTGATTGAGTACGCACTGATCGCGGCTCTCATCGCGCTGGCGGCAATCGGTGCGATGCAGACGCTCGGTGCCGACATCGGGAACACGTTCAACTCAGTCAGCAGCAGCCTGTAAATCAGAGAACGGGGACCGCATCCATTACGTTCACCCACCCCGTCCTCAGACGGGGTGGTTCTTTTGTATTCAGACCATGCCCGCTTTTGTGCAGCAGACGTCCGCCTGTTGCGCCAGAGTGCGGCCAATCGCAGGATCACGTCCTCGATAACGAGGAATCACATTGGGCCTCGAATCGTTGCCTGTGGAGGCTTGCCATGGCATCACCGCATCCTCCCACCTTCGTACACCGCACCAACTCCGACGGCACGACGGATTCCGTCTGCATGGAATGCCTGATGACGGTGTGCAGTTCCCTCTCAGGGTTCGACCTCATTCGTGCGGAAAAATACCATGTGTGCAATCCTGAGCTGCTGGAGTACTGGAAGGCGCTGGCAAGAGGAGAAAGACGGAGCTGAGGAGAATCCCTGGGCGGTTAGGTATCCGCGTCAATCCATTAAAAAATGTAACTTTCAGGTCGGCTGTCGAGACATTAAGGATGTAACCCGTCGCCGGGGCCGTGGAAATATGGGAAATGCGCAGCGCTTTCCAGGTTCGCGCAGCGAGTGTCATTTTCACGGCCCTGTGGTTGCCCGTTTTTGGCCGCGCCGCGCGGGGTGCCGGGCTGCACCGGCGTCGCCTTCGGGCTCAGCCGCCGGTTAGCCATCCCGTAAATCCTCTCCAGTTTCCGGTCGATGGATTTGCCCAGTGCGAAGGGGTCCAGGGATGCGCGCAGTTCCGTCAGTTGCCTCACCCGGCGCGAGTCTGCCTGCCCGGAAGCCAGCACCCGCTCGAAGGGCGTTCGCGCCTGGTCGTACACCCGCCGCAGCTTCGATCCCACCCGCACTTTCTTCACCAGCTTCACCGAGGGCAGATACAGGTTCAGCCACAGGCGCAGTTCGTCGCGGTGAGTGGGCATAATTGAACGAGACTTCCCACAAAATCCCCCGGAGTCAGAAAGGCGCGCTTCTCAGCGAACGATGTAAGCCATTGAATGTAAATGGCGGGCGAGGCGGGAATCGAACCCACAACCCCCGGCTTAGAAGGCCGGTGCTCTATCCGATTGAGCTACTCGCCCCGATCACTCGGTTGGTTACCCCACCCTTGTCGCCGACTTCTGGCGACAGGGTGGGTTCGAACCAACCTCATTGTAGCGGGCTGTTAACCCGCCGGCTCTGCCCCGAACCTGCTGAGGAACCCCAGCAGCGTCTGCTCCGCCCAGCGACCGTCGCCGCTTCCCTTACCCGCCGGAGCCAGGAACGCGCAGTGCCCGCCGTGGCGCGTCTCCACCAGCGTCACGTGCGGGTTCCCGAACAGCGCCGCGCGCGTCGCAGGCAGCATGCGGATGAACGGATCGTCGAGCGAATGCAGGACCAGCACCGGCACGCGAAGCTCCGCGGCATATTGCGAGCTGGCGACGCGGAAATAGTAGTCGTCGGCGTTACTGAATCCTCCGTAACGCGCCACAACGTGGTCGTCGAAGTCGCGCATCGATCGAATCTGCCCGATGGCCGCGTTGCCATAGATCCTGGGATAGAGCTCTATCCGCCGCCGCACCCGCGCCAGCATCGCGCGCAGAAAGTGCCGCTCGTAGATGCGATTTTGCGGCAGGTGCAGCGCGGCCGAGGAAGCGGCCAGGTCCATCAGCGGTGACACGCCGACCACCGCCCTGAGCTGCGCCGGCGCGGACCCGCCCAACTCTCCGGCGAATTTCAGCACGAGGTTGCCGCCCATGGAGTAGCCCACCAGCGCAACGGCCCCGAGCCCGTGATCGCGGATAATAGCGTCGATCACCCGGCCCACATCGCCCGAGCGCCCGGAGTGATAGATCGTCGGCGAAAGCTCGTCGGTTCCGCCGCAGGAACGCATGTTCATGCGCACCACGTTCATTCCCGCGGCCAGCGCGCGCGCCGTGTTGCCCACGATGTACTGTGAGCTGGACGAGCCCTCAAGTCCATGCACCAGGATCAGCGTCAGCCGCTGCCGCCGCACCTCGCGCGGCTGCCAGTGGCAGTGACACAGCACCCGGCTCGGTCCGTAACCGCCGACCGGGCCCTCCACCTCCACCTGCAGCGATTCCGGTTCGGGCAACTGGAGCCGGCGCGGCAGAAAATTGCCGGCCAGTGTCTGCAGATGCGCATTGCGCAGCCAGCGCCGCGGCACAAAATCCGTGAGCCATGCTGCGGCAATCTCATTCACCGGCTCGGCTCCTTCAGCGCCGACAGCACCGCCACCGCTCGCAGCGCGCCGGTCGGCTGTTCCTCGTGCTTGAAGTAGGCAAACACATCGCCTGTCTGCGCCCGTGCCACCAGCCGCTCCCGAATTGCCTTCAGCTCCGCGGCGGAATACTCGCTCTTCCTCAGCCGGTAACAGGCAAACAGCGCCGTCGCCACATCAGGAGTGGTCAGTTCGTCGCTTTCCGCCACGCAAAGCGCGGCGCCATACTGTTCCAGCAGCTGGTAGATCGCCGCGTCGAACCATGATTCGTGCCGAAACTCGAACGCCAGGCACAGCCCGAGCCCGCGCGCCTTCGCCAGAAAGCCGGCCAGCCGCTCCACATCGACGCGAAAATTCGGCGGCAGCTGAAAGAGCGCCAGCCCCAGCCGGCCTTCCTTCGCGAATGGCTCAATCGCCTCGGCAAAAGCCATCAGTTCCGGCCCGCACTCCCGCAGGCGCCTGATGTGTGTGATCCGCTGCGGCGCCTTGAAGGAGAAGCGGAAATCCTCGCCCGTCTGCGCCAGCCAGTTCTCCACCATAGCCCGGCTGGGCAGCGAACGAAACGTGTAGTTCACCTCGACGGAGTTCAGCTGCGTCGCGTAATGCTCGAGCAGCTTCTTCGAGGAGAGCTTCGCCGGATAAAAATCCGGTTTCCAGGACGGATACGCCCATCCCGAGCAGCCCACGTAGACGCGGCCGCCCTGGGCATTTGCTGGATTACGCTTCACGGGAACTGGCACCGGAACGGCGCTCGGGGCAATCGGCTGGGGCGGCTAGTGGGGGTCGAACCCACGACACCCGGAGCCACAGTCCGGTGTTCTGCCACTGAACTATAGCCGCCATACCAGCTCTGATTGTAGCATCCGCACTTGCCCCTTCCGCCGCGCTCGGGACGCGACTTGCAGCACCGTATCTGCCCGCGAATGCGGCAGTTGTGAAAGCAGGTACAGCGCCGTCGACGGCGCGTCAGCAGGACGGGGATGCGATCCGCGCTGGGCTACAATCGAGGAGTCGGGGCGTAGCGCAGTCTGGTAGCGCATCTGCTTTGGGAGCAGAGGGTCGGGGGTTCGAATCCCTCCGCCCCGACCATTCCAATCCTCTGAAAAATCAAGCGATACAGACGGTTCTGGTAGCGCATCTGCTTTTTACCGCTACACGGATGTCGATGATTTTCCAGCGGTCGCTGCATTCAGGCAATTCAGCAGGACCGCCAAAGGGAAATCTTGATTGCAATGCCGGAGGATTAGTCTTTGCAAGTATCGCAAAAGCTTCAGACGAACAATACCCGCGCCTTCAGAACGTGGACAGATCCACCGTCTTTCCGGAATCTGCAGAAGACATCCTTTCCGAACGAGTTCACGCCGCTCCGCTGTGCAGCCCCCCAAGGACATCCCGATTGATCCATTCCCATGAGTAAATAGTGCAGATTCTGTTTGCTGCCGTCAGGTATTGAACGTCTGCTCGACGATCTTCGCTTGCGCGTGCGCCTAAAGCTGATTTCACGGAGGTCCAAGCTCCTGGGACCATCAACCCGGAATGGTTTCACGCAGCGGAGTTGCGAATCCACAGGGCGGTGTATCACGCTGGCCGATTCTCCAGTGACTCCCGGCCATGCATATCGCTGCGACTCGCGCCGGGGCCGATATCCGGTTTCACTTTGCCGTACCACATGGGATGCGATACGACTTGAGCGCGAGCTTCCTGAACGCGCCCACCATCCGGTACTTCGCGTAGGTGGGGCAGAAACGCATGTCTTTGAAGGCCGCCTTGTATTCCACCCCTCCCACCCATTTGCCGGCGTGGATCATGGGTGCGGACTTCCGGCAAAAGTGGTACTGATAGCACGACTCGAAGATCAGAGCCTCCATATAAGGCTCGAGCACCGCAACATTGGTTGGCGCGTTTTCCCATGAGGTGGAAAGCCCCATCTCATGCGCCTGGTTCGCCATCCACGCCGCGTAATAAGCGGACTCGCGCTGCGTGATCGGAAATCCGGTGGGATTATCCCAGTCTTCCACGTTGTCGAACTCGACGCCGTCGAAGCCCTTCTGGACGCAGACTTTCATACGCGCGATCATGATCGGCGCCAGGACGCCAAGCTGGCGGATGTCCAGCCAGCGCTCATGAGGCCATCCTATATAGCGTTTGCCGAGCACGCTCGAAGGGAATTTGGCGGCGTCGGGGCGGGTATCCTCCCACGAGCCGATGTCCACGTAACAATACGCATGCTCATCCCGCTTATGGATCGCGGCCACGGTGGAAGCGGGATTCTCCACCGCGTCAATCACATAAAACGGCACGTGAACCTCGAGGTTGGTGCATGTCCTTGCCCTATCGCAGCTCAACTGCCACTGCCACTCCATCCCAATGCCTGGCTTCCAGCAGCTGCCCTTCTTTGCGTCGCAGGGAACCGGCGCGGGCAGGTGAACGACGAGCAGCGGAGTCAGGACGCGAGGCGTTGGCACGCTGCTGCGAGCCTGGGCGAATCCCGATCCAGTGCAGACAATTGGCAGAAGCACACATGCCAGAGCTTTCGATACGCTTCGCATTTTCCCGGACCTCCGTGGAAGATTTTCTGTTTCCGGACTCATCACTTGAGAGGCCATCGGAACCAGGCGACGCGGAACACAGTGTTCCGTCGGCCAATGAGGTTTCCAGCCCGATGACGCGACCACTCCGAATCCTACCAGGGGAGGCTTGCCACTTCGGCCAGTCCCGTCGGATCAGCTCCGAGGCTCACCCAAACCTGTCCCGCCGAGGCGTTTCCGATGTTGGCCAACGGTCATCCGTCCAGAGACCTCAGGCTCCCTGGTTCGGGGGCAATTCAGTCTATTTTCGTGGCGGCGCTCCCTGTTGTGGCTTCGCGCAGCGGCCGGCAGATTCCGCGAGGAACAGGCTTCTGTGCAGAACAGCGGCCTGCTGGTTCGCGCCGGGGTTGTCATACTGCGCTCAGCGTACGGTGACGCTCGCCTCAAGCGGAAGATTGGCCGAAGAATCTCCGGCTTTGATAGTGTAGTCGCCCGACTGAATGTGCCAGGCGTGATCGGCGACGGACCAGTATGAGAAGGCTCCCGCGTCGAGCGGCAGCGTGATCCGTTTCGATTCGCCCGGGGCCAGCATGAGTTTGCGAAACGCGACCAGGCGAAGCGGCGGTTCGTCGCCCTCGGGGATGGGCGGGAAGCCGACGTAGACCTGGGCCACTTCGGCGCCGGCTCGATGTCCGGTATTCGTCACGGTGAGCTTCACCTGCACCGCGTGGGGCTTCCCGGTGGCCGGCGTCACTGTCAGGTCTGAGGTGGAGAAGGTGGTGTAGGAGAGGCCGAATCCGAAAGGAAACAGCGGGGTGAGCTTTTGCGACTGGTACCAGCGGTACCCCACATCCAGCTTTTCGCCATAGTCAACCTCCTGGCCGTTGCCTGGATACCACTGCGGATTCCCAGCGAATGTCTGGCTGACGCTGGCCGGAAAGGTCAACGGCAGTTTCCCTGAGGGATTGACGGTTCCAAAGAGGACGTCCGCCACGGCGTTGCCGTCTTCCTCACCCGGATACCAGGCTTCCAGCACCGCGGCGACCGAATCGATCCAGGGCATAAGGAGCGCCGAGCCAGTCTTGAGCACGACGATGGTCCTGGGATTCGCGGCGGCGACCGCGGCGATCACCGCATTCTGCGCATCGGGCAATTCGATGGGATGATCGCGCCCCTCCGTCTCGTTGTCGCCAACCATGATCACCACCAGGTCGTCGCGCTTCGCCGCGCGCACCGCGGCTTCCACGTTCGAGCCGTCGAGCAGGTCCACACGGTTCTGCAGGGGCATATGCGCCTCGATCCCGCTGACCGGGGCGATGCTGTAGAGCGGGATCACATGCGAGCTGCCTCCTCCGCCGGTCTTCGCCGCGACCGCATCCGGGCCGATGAGCGCGATCGACCGCAGGTTCGTCGCGTCAATCGGCAGAATGTTGTTTTCATTCTTCAGGAGCACCATGCCCTGCTCCGCGATCTCGCGCGAGGCCTGACCATCCTGAAGCACCGGAATGGGCCGCAAGTGCTTCGGTTTCGTATTGAAGAGACCGAAGCGCATCATTGTGGCGAAGCGCCGCACCAGCATTTCGTCGATGGTGGCGACGGGCACCTGCCCCTGCTGGACCGCTGTCTTCAGGGCATCGCCGAAATAGACGCCGGTCGGCATTTCCAGGTCGAGGCCGCACAGCGCACCTGGCACGGTGCTGTGCACCGCGCCCCAGTCGGAGAGCACAAAGCCGCGAAACTTCCATTCACCTTCCAGAACGGAGAGCAGCGGTTTGTTCTCGCAGTTGAAGGCGCCGTTGACTTTCGGATACGCGCACATGACCGAGGCCACATTGCCCTGCTGCACGGCGGCTTTGAACCCCGGCAGATAGATTTCGCGGAGCGCCCGCTCGTCGATGATTTCGTTGATGGAGTGCCGGTCCTCCTCCTGGTTGTTGGCGATGTAGTGCTTCACATTCGCCAGAATGCCGACGCTCTGGATGCCCTGAATGGTTGCCACCGCGATCCGGCCGTCCAGATACGGATCCTCGCTGTAGCTCTCGAAGGTGCGCCCGTTCTGCGGGATGCGGATGATGTTGATGTCCGGCGCTTCCAGGAGATCGGAAGCCAGGTCGCGTGTTTCCTCAGCGGCAATTACGCCGTAGCGACGCGCCAGCGCCGGATCCCAGGACGCGGCGAGGGCGATGGGAGCCGGCAGCGCCGTCGCCGGGAGTTGCGGGCTCGCGCCTCCGGGACCCGCTCCAGCCGGGCCGTTCGTCATCGGAAACGCCGGGATGCCCAGGCGGGGAATCCCCGGGACGTAACGGTAATGCTCGGCCGTGTGGATGCCGTGCAGCTCGGTAATTTTTTCGTCGAGCGTCATCTTCGCTACGATCGCCCGGGCGCGCGCGTAGTCCTGGTCCAGGGTCGCGGACCTGGACTGTGCTGCGCCGAGCCGGCAGCCCAGGGCCAGCATGGAGAAAACCAACAGCTTAACCACGTATCGTCTCATCGGTGACCTGATCCAGCTTAAACCGCTCTCAGGTTCGGCCAGCGTCCGGGCTGGCCGGTCTTACGGCTAATTGCCCTCCGTTGCCGCCGAAGAATTCCAGGTCTGGAAGCTGACGGTCCATCCGGGATGCGGAAAAGTGGCATCAGCTCCGCACACGCGATAGGAAAGGGCATTCGCTATGGATGATCGTCGACTCGGATCGTAAGCGACACCAATGGTCAATCGAAGAAAAACCCGCCGACTCGTCGACAGTACCGGCGTTCCATGGATTGGTAGCGGAAACGCCGTCGCCTTCACCAATTTCCAGTGGGGGACTTTGTCCTGGTCAAAGATCGTCAGCCAGAACAGTGCCAGTACCACGCTGTCTGCGTGTCCCTGCCATATTCCATCCCAACGCCTCAATCGAGCACGATAGCAGCACCACCGTATCTGCCGCCCGGAGTGGCACCTGATCGTCGAATATAGCCAAGTTAGCCACGATGAGGTAGAATGATTCCATGAAGACGGTGAATATCGGGGAACTGAAGAACCGGTTGAGTGCCTATCTGCAATACGTACGCAATGGCGAAGAGGTGGTGGTGCGCGACCGCAGCGTCCCGGTAGCTCGCATCCTGCCGTTTCATGGGACATCGGCCTCGGATGAGGAAGCGCAGCTCGTGGCGTCGGGAGCCATGAAGCTGCCGGAGCAGAAAATGAACTGGAACTCGTTCTTCTCCCGACCTAAAGGAAACGTCTCCCGTAAAGTTGCCGTTGCGGCCGCCGTCGAAAGCCGAGGTGATCGGTAGTGGAGCCGGCTTTTTGGGATTCGAGCGCCCTGGTTCCGCTATGCGTCCAGCGGCAGGCCAGCACTGTCCTGCGCCGGCTCGTGCAGCGGTACGAAATGGTGGTATGGTGGTCGACTCCTGTCGAGATGCGAAGCGCCTTCGCGCGCCTGCGGCGCATGGGGCAGTTGACACCTTCCGAACTCATCGCGGCGGGGCAGGCGATGGATCAGCTGCGACGCGCCTGGCGTGAGATACAGCCCACGGAACAGTTGCGTGCGGAAGCGGAAACGCTGTTGGACAGCTCCCCGCTAACGGCGGCGGATGCCCTTCAACTCGCGGCTGCACTCGCATGGACGCTGAGGAAACCTCAGGGCCGGGTTTTCATCTCGGGAGATGCGCAACTCCTGGAAGCAGCCCAACAGTCGGGGTTTCGCACCGTGGAGCCGTAACATCGCCATTCCCAGCTCGACCTTTTCAATGCGGGGATTGTAAAACATGAATCCGCAAGCTTCGCATTTGACAGGGTTCACGCAACTTCCTCCGGTGCTGGCGACCTGGCACCCGTCGGCGATTCTGCGGGCACCAACCGAAAAGAAACGGCACAGCCTGATGCGGCTCCTCATTGAGGATCTTCGCGAGCGGTGCGGTCGCCTCGGACCGCAAAAGCGGCCTGAAATGGGAGCTGGCGGACGCTAATTTCCTGATTCCACAGGTATTGCACCAGAAGCTGTGCAGACGGGATTGACAGCACCCCGTCCACATAGGCGAATATAAGGCGAATAGTGGTGCACCATGCCGTCCGCCTTCGCACTCCGGCTCCAGATTGAATCGGCTCTTGCTTCCCGAATTCCTTCTGCGCTCACGCCTGCTCCCAGGCTGCTGCGCCCGGTGGTGTCTACCGGGATTGCGGTGCTCGACGACCGGCTGGAAGGCGGGCTGCCGGTGGGCGCGATCAGCGAACTGGCGGGACCGGAGTGCTCCGGGCGAATGTCAGTGGCGCTGGCTTTTGTGGCGGGGCTGACGCAGGCGGCGAAGGTCTGCGCCTGGGTGGATGTCTCGGATGCGCTCGATCCGGTTTCGGCCGCAGCCGCCGGCGTGGATCTGGCGCGGCTGCTGTGGGTACGCTGCGGCATGAAGCCGAGCGGCAATGAACAGCAACTGCCGCTGCCGGGCTTTGCTCTGCCGGAACAATATACGGTGCCTCCGCCGATCAGGAAAGGGCTGCACGGCGGAGGCTTCGGTCCGCATCCACGCACGGAAACACGCGGGCTGGAGCACGCGATTCCTGAACTGCTGGGTCCGCGTTGCGCCGAGCCGCAGCGAAGAGTACGGCGGGAGCCCGAGGTGATGAGCGTGCCGGCGGCTCCGATGAGGCTGGCTGCGCGCATGTTGCCGCCTGCGCGAGGGAAGAAAACGAAGAAGCCGTGGGATCGGATGGATCAGGCGCTGCGGGCGACGGATCTGCTGCTGCAGGCGGGAGGCTTCAGCGCCATCGTGCTGGATATGGGCAGCATTGCGCCGGAATATGCCGCGCGCGTGCCGCTGGCGACCTGGTTTCGCTGGCGCGCCGCCGCGGAGCGAACGCAGACGAGCCTGGTGCTGCTGACGCAGGAGTCCTGCGCGCAGAGCAGTGCGGAGGTGCTGCTGCGGCTGACTTCGGGGAAAGCCAGTGAGGAAAGAACGACGGTGCTGGCGGAGATTGAAGGATGCGCGGCGGTGGATCGCCGGCGCTATGCGGGGATGCGCAAACCGCCGCAACGGGTACAGGAGGCGCGCTGGACGAACCGCACGGCGTGGACAGGGCGGCGATGAACCAGACGATGAAGGGGATAACGAAAGAGCCGGCCGAACTCTATGCCTGTCTGCTGGCGCGGGAGTTCCCCGCGCAGGCCATGCTGCGTCTGCGGCCGGAGCTGCGCGGGAAGGCCGTAGCGGTGCTGGTCGGCGCGCCGCCGCTGGAGCGGGTCTGTTCGCGGAACGGCGCGGCGGCGGCACTGGGCGTCGTTCCTGGAATGACGCGCGCGGAGATGGAGACATTTCCTGTGGTCGTCCTGCTGCGGCGAGCTCCGGCAGAAGAAGCAGCGGCGCAGGCGGCGCTGCTCGAATGCGTGGGCCGGTTTTCTCCGCGAGCGGAAGCAGCGAACGTGGGTACGGAGTTCCTCTGTGTGGCCGACATTGCGGGAATGGAACGGCTCTTCGGCGCGCCGCGGAAGCTCGGCCTGCAGCTGGTGCAGTCAGCCCAGGCGGCTGGAATCCGGGCCAGCGTGGCGGTGAGCGGCAATTTCCATGCGGCGGTATGCGCGGTGCGCGGCGGAACCGCGCCGGTGCTGGCAATCCCGCCAGGCGAAGTGAAGAGCGCGCTGGCCGAGCTGCCGCTCGCGGTGCTCGATGGGCTTTCTGCCGAGCACGTGGAGACGCTGACGCAATGGGGCATTGTCACGCTGGGCATGCTGGCGGAGCTGCCGGAGCGCGAGCTGACGGCGCGGCTGGGACAGGAAGGCGCGCGTCTGCGGCGCATGGCGCGAGGCGAGGCGCCGCATCTTTTTCTTCCCGTCGAGCCGGTCTTTGCTCCCGAGGAGCGGATGGAACTGGATGCACCGGTAGAACTGCTGGAGTCGCTGCTGTTTGTTCTGGGCGTGCTGCTCGATCATCTGCTGGCGCGCACGGCGGCGAGAGTGCTGGCACTGGCTTCCATCACGCTCACCTGCACGCTCGACGACGGCACCAGCTCAACGCGGACGGTGCGGCCGGCGCTGCCCAGCAACGACAAGCGCCTGTGGCTGAAGCTGCTGCACCTGGATCTGGAGGCGCATTCCCCGTCAGCTGCCATTGTTGCGGTGACGATGCAGGCCGAGCCGGGCAGGATGGGGCAGACGCAGCTCGGTTTGTTTTCTCCGCAATTGCCGGAAGGTGCGCAGCTGGAGGTGACGCTGGCGCGGATTCGCGCGCTGGTGGGCGAGGGCAATGTGGGGCGCGCAGCGCTCCGGGATACGCACACGCCGGAGAATTTTCGGGTCGAGACATTCACTGTGCCGGCTGGCCGGTCCCGCGTCGCGTCCGAAATCGCGGCCGTGCAGCCGCGCACCGCGCTGCGCCAACTGCGTCCACCGGAAGCTTCTTCAGTCACGGTGCGCGGTCGGCAGCCTGTCGCATTTGTGTTTCGGGAGCGGCGCTACGCCGTTGAGGATGTGTGGGGACCGTGGCGGCAGAGCGGCGGATGGTGGGCACACGCATGGGAACTGGAGCAGTGGGATGTGACCGCGCGCTCATCAGATGGAGCGTTCCTGTGCGCCTGCCTGGCGCTCGACCTGCGGCAGAACCTGTGGCATCTGGTGGCGCTGTATGACTGAGCGTTATGTGGAACTGCATGCCGCCAGCGCATTTTCCTTTCTCGAAGGCGCTTCGCAACCGGAGTCGCTGATCGGACGGGCCGTGGAGCTGGAAATGCCGGCGATGGCGCTGCTGGATCGCAACGGCGTCTACGGCTCGGCGCGTTTCCACACCAGCGCAAAGAGGAACGAGGTTCGCGCGCATGTCGGAGCCGAAGTGGCTGTCGCGGGTTTCGATCCGCGGCTGACGCCTCCGGCATGGGTGCCGCATCAGCATCCCGTCGAACCGGCGCGGCTTCCGCTGCTGTGCGCCTCGCGCGAGGGCTACCAGAACCTGTGCCGAATGATCACGCAGTTCAAAATGCGGGAGGCTACGAAAGCTGAGGGCGCGGCGACGCGCGCGGATCTGGAGCAGTATGCCGCCGGGCTGATCTGCCTGACCGGTGGCGACGAAGGACCGCTGGCGTCGGCGCTGATGCAGGGCGGAGAGGAGGCCGGACGCCGACGCGTCGAGGAACTGATGGCGATCTTCGGCCGCGAGAACGTTTTTGTCGAGGTGCAGCGGCATCAGGAACGCGAAGAGGAATGGCGCAATCAGGCGGCGCTGCGCATTGCGCGCTCATTGCGGCTGCCGGTGGTGGCCACCAACGGCGTGCGCTACGCCCAGGCCTGCGACGCCGAAATTCTGGATCTCTTCACGGCGATCCGCCATCACTTGCCGCTCGATCGCGCGGGGCGGCTGCTCACTGTGAATCGGCAGCGGTTCCTGCGCAGTGCGCAGGAGATGGCGGCGCTCTTTCGCGATGTGCCCGGCGCGGTGGCGCGCACAGCGGAGCTGTCGCAGCGGCTGGCATTTGAACTGGACGACCTGGGCTATCAATTTCCGCCCTATCCGGTGCCAGACGGCGAGACGATGGACAGCTTTCTGCGCAAGCGGGTCGAGGAGGGCGTGCAGCGGCGCTACGGGCCGAAGAACGACGCTGGGTTAATGGCGCGCGCGAAGAAGCAGGTGGAACACGAACTGGCTCTGATCGCGAAGCTGGGCTTCGCGGGCTACTTCCTCATCGTCTGGGACATCGTCGAGTACTGCAAACGCAACGGCATTCTGATCCAGGGGCGCGGCTCGGCAGCCAACTCCGCCGTGTGCTACGCGCTGGAAATCACGGCCATCGATCCGGTAGGCATGGAGCTGCTCTTCGAGCGCTTCCTGACTGAGAACCGCGGCGAGTGGCCGGACATCGACCTCGATCTGCCGTCGGAGGAGAAGCGCGAGCAGGCCATCCAGTATGTGTATCAGCGGTACGGCGAGCTGGGCGCGGCGATGACCGCGAACGTGATCAGCTATCGCGGCAAGTCGGCGGCGCGCGAGGTGGGCAAGGCGCTGGGCTTCGACGCTGACGCGCTGGGGCGGCTGTCAAGCCTGGTGGGCCAGTGGGAGTGGCGCGGGCCGACGGACACCATGGCGCACTCGTTCCGGCATGCCGGCTTCGACACCCGGCATCCCCGCATCGCGCGGTATCTCGATCTCTGCATGAGAATTCAGGATCTGCCGCGGCATCTCGGGCAACATTCCGGCGGCATGGTGATTTGCCAGGGCGCACTCAATCAGGTTGTCCCGCTGGAGCGCGCGTCGATGCCGGGACGCACCGTGGTGCAGTGGGACAAGGAAGACTGCGCCGATCTGGGCATCGTGAAGGTGGATCTGCTCGGCCTGGGCATGATGGCGGTGCTGAAGGATTGCCTGGAGCTGATCCCGCGGCACTACGGCGAGCCGGTGGATCTGGCGCAGTTACCGGAGGACGAGGAGGTCTACCGCACGCTGCAAAAGGCCGACACCGTGGGGATGTTCCAGATTGAGAGCCGCGCGCAGATGGCATCGCTGCCGCGCAATCACCCGGAACGCTTCTACGATCTGGTGGTGCAGGTGGCGATCATCCGCCCGGGGCCGATCGTCGGCCAGATGATGCATCCGTACATGCGCCGCCGGCAGAAGAAGGAGCCAGTGACGTACCCGCATCCTTCGCTGAAGCCAGTGCTCGAGCGCACGCTGGGCGTGCCACTTTTTCAGGAGCAGTTGCTGCGCATGGCGATGGTCGTGGCCAACTTCTCCGGCGCAGAGGCCGAGGAGTTGCGCCGCGCGGTGGGCATGCGCCGCTCGTGGGAACGCATGAAGAATCTCGAAGGCAAGCTGCGCGCGGGCATGACGGCGAACGGCATCAATCTGAAAACGCAGGACACCATCGTGCAGAACATCAGCTCGTTTGCGCTCTATGGATTTCCGGAGTCGCACGCGGCCAGCTTTGCGCTCATCGCATATGCGTCGGCGTACTTCAAGGTGAAATATCTCGCCGCCTTCACCTGCGCCATGCTCAACAATCAGCCAATGGGGTTCTACTCGCCGGCGGTGCTGGTGAAGGATGCGCAGCGGCACGGGCTGAAAGTAAAACCCATCGACGCGAAGGTTTCCGACTGGCCCTGCACTGTTGAGCATGAGCCGGACGGGAGCCTGGCTTTAAGGATGGGCCTGCGCTATGCGAAAGGCCTGCGTGCATCGGCCGCACAGGCGCTGGCAGCGGCGCGACAACGTGAGGGACCGTTCCAGTCCGCGGAGGGTCTGGCGCTGCGCGTGCCCGCACTCAGCCGCCAGGAACTGACGTTGCTGGCGCGCATCGGGGCGCTCAACGGGCTTGGCGGCATCGAGCACCGCCGCGACGCGCTGTGGCAGGTGGAGCGCGCCGGCAAACCTGAAGGCCCGCTGCTGACGGCGAGCGGCGCGCTGCTGGCCGATGCGCCGGAGCTTTCGCCTCTGCGCCGGATGTCGCTCGAAGAGCGGCTGGTCGCGGACTATGCCGGCACCGGACTGACGGTCGGCAAACATCCGATGGTCTACCGCCGCGCGGCCCTGCGCGCGCAGAATGTGCTGTCAGCGGAGGAGCTGCGGGAGCGCCGCGACGGCGAATACGTGCGCACCGCCGGCTGCGTCATCGCCCGCCAGCGCCCGGGAACGGCCAGGGGATTTGTTTTCCTCAGCATGGAGGACGAGACGGGCATCGCCAACGTCATCGTCACGCCCGATCTTTACGAGCAGGAACGCATCGCTGTCACGCGATCGCGTTTTCTGCTGGTGGAAGGCCCCCTGCAGAACCAGGACAACGTGATCCATGTAAAGGCCGCGCGCCTGCTGCCGCTGGCGGACAACTCGATGGAAATTCTTTCGCATGACTTCCATTAGCGTATTTTCTCCCGCGGAAAGGCTATCCTGAGTGCGTCGGAGGGCGGGAGCACGGGCACGCCTCAGTTTCCAACCCGTGTATCCCAGGACTGCGCCGAACTAATATTCGGAGATCGCGATGAGCGCTCAACCTGCACCCGCCATCAACGAAGAACTGGGACTCGGCGACCACGCAGCCTTCTTCTTCAGAGACAACGCCGAACGGCTGGCCTTTGTCATTCCCTACATTCTGAGCGGCCTGCGCAATCACGAGCGATGCGTGTACATCGCCGACGAGAATACCGTGCCTCATGTTCTGGCCGAGTTTCGGTGGGCCGGCGTTGATATCAATGAGGCCACCGCCCGCGGGGCTTTGAGCGTCATCACCCAACACGACGCGTATCTCCGCCACGGGATCTTCGAGCCGGAGAGAACGATCGCTGATCTGGACGCCGACGTGAGATTGGCGCTGCAAAACGGCTTCTCCGGCCTGCGGGTCACCGGGGAGATGTCCTGGGCTCTGGATTTGCCCTTCGCCCTCGGCCGGCTGTGCGAATACGAGGAAGAACTGGACCACCACTGGTCTGACAGGCTCGCCGGCCTCTGCCAGTACAACGAATCGCGCTTCTCCGCCCGCGTGGTTGAAGACATGACGGCATGCCATTGCATCGTGGTCCGCGACGGAAAGGTCGCCCGCCGCCACCCCCGCCTGCCTGCCGACGTGGCATAAGGACAGTCGCTCACCGAGTTTCCCTCTCCCTGGAGGGGTCCAGTCACGCCCGAACTCCCGATGACGGCCCGCTTACAATAGATTTGTGTGGACGGCCTTGCGGAGCAGGGGTTAAGGTTATCCTTTCAATCTCTCCTCCGAACGGCTGCTTTATGGTGATATTGTTGTCTTGTACAACAATATCCCTGCCCGGGCCGCGAAACCGCAATCAGGAGAGACCGAGTATGTTGCCGGAACAGTGGGAAACCTTTAAGCGCGCCGCGCGCCGCGAAAAAATGGACAGGATTCCGATGGCGCTGATCATCGACAGCCCCTGGATCCCCGGCTATCTCGGACTGAATCACCTCGACTACTTCCTCGATCCTGAGCTCTGGTTCCAGTCGAATCTGAAGATCATGCGCGAGTTCCCTGACGTGATCTTCATCCCCTCGTGGTGGATGGAATACGGCATGGCGGCTGAACCTTCCGTGCTGGGCGCGAAGATCAAGTTCTGGCAGGACAATACCCCGAGCGAATACCGCATGCTCTATCACCTCGAGGACATCGACCAGCTCCCCGAGTACGAGGTCGAGGCCGATGCATTCGCCGCCCTCACCCTGCACCGCATCAAGATGGTCAGGCAGCGCATCTTCGACGCCGGTTACATCCTGCCCATGGTCACCTCCCGCGGCCCGCTCTGCACTGCCGGATTCGTGCGCGGCACAACGGAATTCATGATCGACCTGGTTGAGAACCCGGAAGGGGCGCATAAGCTCATCGACCTGTGCACTCGCGTCATCATCGACTGGCTCAAGGCCCAGCAGAAAGTGATGGGAGATACCGTCGAGAGCATCTTCGTTCTCGACGACATCGTCGGCTTCGTGAACGAGGAGCATTATCTTGAGTTCGCTCACCCTTATCTGAAGCGCATCTGCGACGCTTTCCCCAGGGACTGGGTGAAGCTTTATCACAACGACGCGGAAGTGGACGCCTGTCTCGACCACCTGCCGGACACCGGCTTCAACGTGCTGAACTGGGGTAAGCAGCGGCACATCACTGAAGTCAGGCGCCGCGTTGGCGATCGCATGTGCCTGATGGGCAACGTCAACCCGCTGGAGGTCGGCGTCCGCGGCACGCCCGAAGAAGTGAAGGATGAAACGCTCGAAGTGCTGGAGGGCTCCGGTGGCGAAGGGATCATTCTCTCCGTCGGCGGCGGCACCAGCCCCGGCATGCCGAAGGAAAACATCCTGGCCATGCTCGAAGCTCTGAATGAATTCAACGCCAAACGCGCCGCCGGCGCCGTCGCTGGTGCTCGCTGAGGAAACGAACGCATGCCCGACTACGCCCTGATGAACCAATATCTGTACGAAGGCAATGCCAATGAGGTCGAGCGCCTCACGAAAGAGGCTCTTGCCGAGGGTCGCACGGTCCAGGAGGTGCTGAACGAGGGGCTGATCGCCGGCATGAGCGTGGTCGGCGAAGACTTCAAGCACAACATTCTGTATGTGCCGGAAGTCCTGATTGCCGCGCGCGCGATGAAGGCCGGCATGGCTGTGCTCAAGCCGCTGCTCACCTCCAGGGACGGTGGCACCAGACCCAAGGGCATCCTGCTGATGGGCACTGTCCGCGGCGACCTTCACGACATCGGCAAGAACCTCGTCGGAATGATGGCGGAAGGCGCCGGCTTCGAGGTCCACGACATCGGCGTTGACCAGAGCGTCGAGAAGTTTATGGCCGCGGCTGAGCACTGCAGGCCGACCATCATCGGAATGAGCGCCCTGCTCACCACTACCATGATGTACATGAAGACGGTCATCGACGGCTTCCATGCCGCAGGCCTGACGCACATCAAGATGGCGGTCGGCGGCGCGCCCATCAGCCAGATGTTCGCCGACGAGATCGGGGCGGACGGTTACGGCGCCAATGCCTCAGCAGCCGTGGATTTATTCCTGCGCCTAGCGGCAGAGACCCGGACGGCGGCATAGATATGGCCATCTACAAAATCCTCTACTGGCAGGAAATTCCCACGCAGATCCGCGCCGAAGACGACGAGGACGACGTCACCGTGGAACTGGACGGCAGGTTCCTGCAGCAAATCGACATCCTCGCGGTCAAACGCGGACTTCAGGTCGCCGACGATTACCTGGCACAATGGAGGTGGAGCGAGGAAGCCGAGCGCGACGGCTCCGCGCGCGAGGTGGCCGATGCGCTCAAGGCGGAACTCGAAGCGAAGGGCTTCTAGAGGCTCTTCGGCATGGCGGTCACCCTCACCATCAACGGGCAATCCATTCCAGCCTCGCCGGGGCTGTCGCTGTTCGATCAGGCGGAATTCCTCGGCATCGACGTTCCTACGTCCTGCCGCAAGCAGGGCAAGTGCAAAGAGTGCATGGTCGAAGTTGTCGAAGGCATGGACCTGCTTTCACCCATGACCGAGCCCGAGCACCATCTGAAAGGCCGCTTTCGCCTTTCCTGCCAGACCACCGTCGCCGGCCGCAGCGGTCACGTTCGCTGCCACACCATGCGGCGTGGCCAGATGCGTATCGAGCGCCACGCACTCGGCCTTCCCGCAAGCAATCGTTCCATCCCTCTCGATCCTGCCGTCACTCGCGATGGCGACCGTATTGTCATCGATGGCGTTGAGGTCGACCGCTCCACCGGTCCGATCCACGGTCTCGCAATGGACCTCGGCACGACCACGGTTGTCCTGCGCCTTCTTGATCTGGAGACCGGTGAGCTGATCGCCGACGCTTCGTTCGAGAACCCGCAGCGCTTCGGCGGACCCGAAGTGATGTCGCGCATCGCGTATGACACCGAGCATCCGGGGCGCCTGCTCCTGCGCACGCTTGCAGGCTATCTCAGCCACGCAATCGAGAAGTTCCCCGTCGATCCGAAGTCGATCTACGAGATGGTGGTCGTCGGAAACTCCACCATGCGGGATCTCTTCTTCCGTCAGAACGTCTACACCATCGGCCAGACGCCCTATCGCTCCATCACCGAGATCGAAATGGCGGAGGGCAGGCGCGCCTCCACGAGCCTCGTCCAGACGGGTCTGCGCAGCCTCCTGCCCATCCATCCAAAAGCTCGCGTTTACGGCGCGCCCATCATCAGCGGCCATGTCGGCGCGGATGCCGCTGCCTGCATGCTCGCCGTCGACCTTGCTCACGAAGATCGCCTTGTCACGATCATGGATATCGGCACGAACACGGAGCTGATTCTCGGCAACAAAGACCGGATCCTGGCCGCGTCGTGTCCCGCCGGTCCCGCCTTCGAGGGCGGAGCCATCGCCTGCGGAATGCCCGCGCTGGAGGGCGCGATTGAAGACGTCACGATCGAAGACGACGGCAGCTTTCGGCTGCGCGTTATCGGCGATACGAAGCCCGAAGGCATCTGCGGCTCGGGCCTGGTCGATACACTGAGCGAGCTGCTCCGCACCGAGCGCATGAATGCCATGGGCCGCTTCGAGGACGGCGAGAGCCGCGTCACCCTCTGGCGCGGCCCTGAACTGGACGAAGATATCTTCCTGCAGGAAAGCGACGTGAACGAGCTGGCGCAGGCGAAGGGTGCCAATGTCGCGGGGCTGCATGTCGTCTTCAGCACGTATGGAATCGATTTCAGCGATCTCGATGTCTTCTATCTTGCCGGCGGTTTCGGACGCCATCTTAAGGTCGAAGCCTCGAAGCGCATCGGTCTCATTCCCGATATCGACTCTGCCAGGATCGTGCAGGCCGGCAACACCGCGATCGAAGGCGCCACCATTGCGCTGCTTTCGCGCACGAAACGCCAGGAACTGGAAAACCTCGTGAAGAAGGTCCAGCATTGCCGCCTGGAAACCCACCCCCAGTTCTTCAATTACTTCGTCGAAGGCTGCCAGTTCAAACCGGTGGAGGCGGTTCCATGCGCTCCCTAGCTGAATCGCCGGAACTGGCCGGCACGCTGGCCGAGGTGAATGTCGCCCCGGAGGAATACGCTCGTCTGCTGGGATATCCACGCGGCCACATCCTCGAGGGCCGCGCGCGCGAGCTGGCGGACGGGGCACGGAAGTGGTACGCCGAACACGGCCGCCCCTGGTTCTACGCGCGCCGGACAGAAAATCTCTCGCTCGCCAGCGGCTCGATTTGCATCGACGGAGTCCCTTTCAACAGTCAGCGCCTGCAGGGCACGCTCCAGCAGGCAGAAGCTCACAGTGTCTTCCTCGTCGCCGTTGGCGCCGGCTGTGAAGCCGAAGAGGAGAGCCACCGTCTCTGGGAGGACGAGAAGCCGGACGAGTATTACTTTCTCGAAATCCTCGGCTCCGCGGTGGTCGAGCAGCTGACGACAGCCACAGGAGCGCGTCTCTGCGCCTGGGCCGAACAGCACGGCATGGCTGTGCTCCCGCATTACAGCCCCGGCTATCCGGAATGGGATGTGGCCGAGCAGCCGCGGCTTCTGGAACTCATGCTGCGCACGCGGGCTGCCGCCTTCCCTTCCCCCGTCGAAGTCCTGGATTCGGGCATGTTGCGCCCGAAAAAGACGCTGCTGGCCGTCTTCGGCCTCACGCGGCATACCGAGCATCTGCGCCCGCTCAGCAGTCTCGTCCCCTGCGAGAGCTGCTCCTTCGGCCCATGCCAGTACCGGCGGGCGCCGTATCGCCGCGCCCCACGCGTTTTCGGGGAGCAGGTCGCAGCGAATCCGCCGGTGCTCGACGCCAATGCACGCTACAGCGTGAACCGCAAAGCTCTCGCGCGATGGGCTGAGGAGCGCCTGTCGATACGCACCGCCGAGGACGGCTCGCTCGATGCCGTCTTCCGCTACGAAGGCACCACCTGTACCAGCATGGGCCGCCCGCTGGCCTTCGATTACCACGTGAAGCTGGGCCCGCGCGGCGAAGGCTACCTCATCCGCAAACAGCGGTGCGTGCCCGCTCCCGAAGACACCGGCCACACCTACATGTGTCAGTATGTCGCCGACTCCAGGACACTCATGACCGCCATCGATCAGGAAGAACCGCTACACGGGCAGCGCCTGAACGCGGTTCTGGAGTGGCAGCCGCCGGTCAGCGCCGCGGGATGCTTCTGCGAACCGGCCAGCCGCCTGCGCAAATGGGCGCTGGTGCTCGAAACCCTCCACTACGCTCTGGTACAACAGGAATCAGCAAAGGATACGGAAATCTCGTGAAACCACCTCTGCAGGACGTGATCCGCGAGCGGCCGCTGCTCGGTGACGGAGCCATGGGCACGCAGCTCATGCTGGCCGGCCTCGAGCAGGGCAACTGCGGAGAAGCATGGAATCTCACCCACCCGGAGCGCGTGCTGGCCATTCAGCGCCGCTACGCCGAAGCAGGCTCCGACTGCATTATCACCAACACCTTCGGCGGATCCCGCATCATGCTCCATCGCCACGGCGAGGCCGACCACATCGCCGCCATCAACAAGGCGGGCGTGGAGATTACCCGTGAGGCCTTCGGCAGTCGCGATGGCTATGTTCTTGGCGACATCGGGCCGTTCGGCGGGCTGCTCGAGCCGTTTGGCGAATTCACCGAGGCTCAGGTGCGCAGCGCCTTCGAGGAACAGGCCGAGGCGCTCGTCGCGGGAGGAGCTGACGCCATCATCATCGAGACGCAGACCTCGCTCGAAGAGCTTCTGCTCGGCATCCGCGCTGCGCAAGCCGCCGGCGCAACGTGCATCATCGGCTCCATGGCCTACGACGTGACGCTCGACGGTTCGACCTTTCGCACCATGATGGGTGTCGAGCCGGAGCGCGCCGCCGGATTCATGGAAGAAAATGGCGCGCACATCGTCGCCCTGAACTGCGGCACGCGCATGGACATGGAGCGCGCGCTGGCCGCCGTGGAGCGCTACAAAGCCGTCACCAGCCTGCCCGTGATGGTGCAGCCGAATGCAGGCCAGCCACGCCTGGTGAACATGAAGGTGGTCTACGACGAGACCCCGGAGCAGATGGTGCGCGGGCTGATGCCCCTCCTCGAGGCAGGGGCGAACATCGTGGGCGCCTGCTGCGGCAGCACGCCGGAGCACATCCGCGCCTTCCGCACCGTGATGGACGAGTTTCTGGAATCCAGAGGAATTGGAGCTCTGCGTGAAGGTCAAACTCTGTGATGTGAACACGGCAGCCAGAGAGAAGCTGCCCCCTCAGTTCGACGACAAATCCGGCATCGGCGTGCACTACATCGACGCGTACATCAAGCCCATGAACGCGAAGCTGGAAGACGGCACGGCGATCCGCTGCAAGCGGCGCGGCCTGAAGATCACACTCTCCGCGGGCGGGAAAAGGGGCGACGGCCTCATGCGCCGGCTCGACATCAGCCGCGACCCGGTGGTGATGCTCGACGCCGCCCTGCAGGAAGCCGCCAGAGCCGCTGGCGTGGAGCTGTCGGTAGAGGACGGAGCCATCTACATCTCCATTGCGTAAGCGGATTCCGCGCGGCTGCACGCGACAAAAGTTGCAGTTCCCTTCCACCCTGAAAATGTCATAATAAAGGCCCTCAGGCATGCGCGCTGCGCGGTTCCAGTGTGCCCGTCCGCGAGCATGGCTGGAGCTGTCCCCTTATGGCCGTCGAGCTAAGCATCGTGATGCCCTGCCTGAATGAGGCTGAAACCCTGGCCGCCTGCATTCGCAAGGCGCAACGTTACCTCGATCGCTCCGGCATCAGCGGGGAAATCATCATTGGCGATAACGGATCGACCGACGGCTCGCAGGAAATTGCGGCTGCTCTTGGAGCCCGCGTCGTCCCCGTTCCGGTCCGTGGATATGGCGCTGCCCTTTCGGGTGCGGTTGCCGCTGCTCGCGGCCGTTACTGCATCATGGGCGACTCCGACGACAGCTATGATTTTGAGAACCTGGACGCCTTCGTCGAAAAGCTGCGGGAGGGCTGTGCGCTGGTCATGGGCAACCGCTTCCGCGGCGGCATCCACAGGGGCGCCATGCCCTGGAAGAACCGCTATCTCGGCAATCCCATTCTCACGACCGTCGGGAGGCTCTTCTTCCGGGCCGGAGCCGGCGACTTCCACTGTGGTATTCGCGGTTTTTCCAGGGAAGCTTTCCGGCAGATGGACCTGCGCACGACCGGCATGGAATTCGCCTCGGAGATGGTGATCAAAGCTACGCTGCTCAAACTCCCGATCGCCGAGATTCCCGCCACGCTCAGCGCGGATGGCCGTTCCCGCCGTCCTCACCTGCGCCCCTGGCGCGATGGATGGCGGCATTTGCGGTTCATGCTCCTCTACAGCCCGCGCTGGCTTTTTCTCTACCCCGGAGTCCTTCTGATCCTGGCGGGCCTGGCCGGGTGCGCCTGGCTCTTACCCGGCCCACGCGTGGTGTACGGCATCGGATTCGACGTGCATACGCTGTTGTATGCTTTCGTCTTCGTGCTCCTCGGTTTTCAGTTCGTCTCGTTCGGCGTGTTTACAAAAATCTTTGCCATCTCGGAGGGGCTGCTGCCTGCCGATCCGCGCCTCAGCCGCGTGTTCCAGTACATCCAGCTGGAAACCGGCCTGAGTGTCGGTGCTCTGCTGGTGGTCCTCGGTCTGGGGGGATCGATCTTTGCCGTATCGGGCTGGGCCAGGACCAATTTCGGTGCCCTGGATCCTGGCCACATGCTGCGAATCGTTATGCCTGCCGTCTTCTCGCTGACTCTCGGCGTACAGATCATCTGCAGCAGCTTCTTTCTCAGCATTCTCGGTCTGCGGAGGGGTTCTCAGGCCGGAATCCAGGAGATTGAGGCGACCGGAGCGGTCCGCCCCTCGGAGAGCGTCTCCGTCTACATGGAAACCATGAAAATTCTGATGGCGTCCCACTATTTCCCGTCTCACCAGGGCGGTATTGAGACAGTAGCGGACGAGCTGTATCGAGAATTTTCTGCCCGCGAGCAGAAGGTAACGTGGATGGCCGGGGGCGTCACTCCGCCGCCCGCGCCCGCAGGAGCTTCATCTCCAGCTCCCCTCCACGTTTTCAATTTCCTGGAGAAGCGAATCGGACTCCCCTTTCCGATTCCCACGCCGGGCGCGGTTCGCCAGATTCTGCGCGAGGTTCGCCGTGCCGACGTGCTTCTGTTGCACGACTGCCTGTACCTTCACAACATCGTCGCCTTCCTCGCGGCTCGCCTGCTCCGAACCCCGGCCATCATTGTTCAGCACATTGCTGCTGTACCCTACCGCAACCCTCTGCTCAGCGCGGCTAACCGCTTGGCAACCGCGCTCGTGACGCGTCCCATGCTTTCGAAAGCGGACCGGGTCGTGTTCATCAGCGAAACAACTCGGCAGTTTTTCAGTCAGGTCCGCTTCCGCTTCGCTCCGGAAGTCATCTTCAACGGGGTCGATGCCGGTCTCTATCGGCCGGCGCCCGCAGTGGAGAAAGCCAGCCTCCGCCGCCGCTTCGATCTTCCGGACAGTCAGCCAGTTGTTCTTTTCGTCGGGCGCTTCGTTGAGAAGAAAGGCATGGCTGCCATGCGGCATCTGGCAGCCTCGCGTCCTGGCTGGATCTGGGCTTTTGCCGGCTGGGGCCCTCTCAACCCGTCCGCCTGGGGGGCCGAGAACGTGCGCGTCTTTTCCGACCTGCGGGGTTCCTCCATGGCCGACCTCTACCGCGCCTGCGATTCTCTGGTGCTCCCCAGCTGGGGCGAAGGATATCCTCTCGTGATCCAGGAAGCCCTGGCCTGCGGGCTCCCAGTGGTGTGCGCGACAGAAACCCTGCAGGCCGATCCGGCCCTGGCGGGCCACGTGCACGGCGCGCCCGTATATCCCGGAGAGGATCAGCGAACCGCTCTGGCTTTTCTGCCGATCCTCGACGAGGCGCTCGCTTCCGCGGCAGGGGAACCACAGACTGCCGAAGCACGGCGCACCTTCGCTGTCTCCCGCTACTCCTGGGCACGCGCTGCGGACCGTTATCTCGATATCCTCAGCCGTGTAGGGAAGCCTGCTAATTCTGTCTCCTCACCCGCCCAATCCGCCGCTGCGAGGAATTGCCCGTGAACATCCGCAAGCTCCTTCTGGCGCTGGCGTCGGCCCTGCTGGGCGCGATACTGGTGGTCGTGCTTCTGCGCCTTGCCAGGGTGAACGTCCATGCGACCGTCACGCAACTGGTGCATTGCCGCCGGACCATTCTTTTGCAGTTGCTTCTGCTGAATGGCCTCCTGGTCTGGTTCTCCACGGTCAAGTGGCGGAGCATCGATGCTGTTTTGCGCCGCCCCACTGAGGCTGCACCCTCCCGGATCACGGCCTTCTTCGTGACCAGCGCCGGCATGGCCCTTGGGCTGATCCTCCCCGTGCAAATCGGCATGACTGTCTCTCGTACCGTGGGAACACATTTCTACGGCCGCGCTTTCCAGCGCGGAACCGGGGGTACTCTTTTTGAACAGAGTTTCGATCTCCTGATTGTGGTTTTCCTGGCTGTCGCCTCGGTATTCACCTGGCTGTGCCATGGCGATGCCTTCATCTGGACGCTGTCTGCGGTTCTTGTGACCGCAATTGCGCTGGCCGGTATTGCGCCCTGTATCCGGCTCCTGCGGTGGCTGTGCAATTTTTCCGCGGCGTGCGCGACTCGCCGGAACTCCGATGCCCAGGTTTCCCTGTCGAGACGTTTCTTCAGTCGCCAGCTTCGACACGTTGAGAATCTACAGCACTCCGGCCTGATGAACGCGCGGCTGGCTCAGCGTCTCCTCCTGCTCTCGGCACTGCGCTTCGGCGTTGTTGTGTTCATGGCGACTCGCGCCGCGGAGGCAATCGGCGTGCACATTGCCTTCTGGCGCATGGCGGCTGCCGTGCCTTTCGCCTCCTTCGCCAACGTGGTCGCCGTCACACCTGGCGGGGTGGGCGTCAATGAACTGGCTTCCGTCACGGCGCTGCATCTTTTCGGCATTTCGCTGGCATCGGCTTCGGAGTGGGCGCTGGCCAACCGTCTGCTGTCCACAGCGTCGTGCTTTGCGGTCGTCGCCTGCGCGTTTCTGATGCTAGGAGCAGAAAGAGGTGCGAACTCCGTTTGCCGCACGATCAGAAGGCACCAGCAACAGGAAACGGCATGAGCGAGATATCCGATCGTCCGTACGATCAGCTCTGGACCTCCGCCTGGGGAGACCTGCAGCATCAGGGCCCGGTACATCGTCGCCAGCGCGAAGCTCTCTTGAATACCATTGCCTCTCTCGCTCCCCGCTCCGTCCTCGACGTCGGCTGCGGCTCCGGGAACAATCTGGCCGCTATTGCTGCCACGATGCCCGATATTGTGCTGACGGGCACCGACGTTTCCAGCGAAGCTCTGGCTCTCGCGGCGCATCGCGTTCCCAGCGCCGCTCTCCACCTCCTCGACGCGCAGAGGGAAACCCTCGACGGACAGTTCGATCTCGTCCTCAGCAATCAGGTGATCGAACACCTCCTGGACGACGCGGCCGCGCTGCGCAACATGGCGCGCATGGCACGGCAATGGGTTCTGGTGGCGACTATGCGCGGACGCATGCGCTCCTCCGAAATCGCCATCGGCCACTACCGCAATTACTCCGACGCGGAGCTGCGCGCCAAGGCGGAGACCGCCGGCCTGGAAATCGTCGACATCTACGGCTGGGGCTTTCCGTTTTATTCTCCGCTCTACCGCACCGTCAGCGAGTGGCTCCCCGGTGGTCCCCCTACCGGGGAGTTCGGCCGGACGCAAAAGCTCGTGGCCTCCCTCCTGTACCACCTCTATGCACTGAACGTTCCCCGCCGCGGAGACGTCGTTACCATGCTGGCTCGCCCACGCGCGGCTGCCACAGGAGCGCCGGAGTGATCTCATCGCCTCCGATCGACACTGCCGGCCAGGCGGTGCGCCCTCAGAGCTCCCCTTCCGATCGCGTTTTTTTCGCCATTGGCTTCCTATGCCTTGCTGCCTCCGTCTCCGTCTGGTTACTCGCGATTCGCGCGCCTCTCTGGCTCGACGAAACCGGCAGTTACTGGCAAATCAGCGGCGGCTTCCGGCAACTGTGGGCGCGCCAAACTATTTCGTTCGTCGCCTATCCCGGTATTCTTTGGCTCTTCAGCGAAATCCTCGGAACCAGCGAAGTAGCTCTGCGCATTCCCTCCGTCCTTGCCATGCTGGGCGCGGTCGGGCTGCTTTACCGGGCGGCGCGCGAAATCGTCGACGCGGATCTGGCCTTTATTGCCGCCATCCTGTTATCTCTGAACCCGATTGTCGTTTTTGCCGCTGTGGACGTCAGGCCCTACGCCTTTGCCGCACTGGCCATTAGTCTGTCCATCTGGACGGTCTTGCGCCTGCGGCGCAGCGATTCTCTCGGGCTGGCGGCACTCTTCGGCTTCTCCGCAGCGTTCATCGTTTATTTCCAGTATTTATTTGCCGTCATCCTGCCGGCCCTCATCGTCTGCTTTTTCGTCCTGCATCGCGGAACGCGCAAAGTCCAGGCGCGACAGTTCTCCATCGCTGTGGCAGCTTTCGCCGTGGCCATGCTGCCTGTGATTCCCGGACTCCACTACCTCTTCCGCACCAGCGGCGCGCACTCCTACATGCCCACACCCTCCTTCAGCGATCTGCTCTGGACGCTGGCGCCCGGATGGCTGCTGCCGGCCTTTATTGTCACGGTCCTGGCGATGGCCATTCGGTCGAAGAACGGGGAGGACATTCATCTGGACCGCCGTCAAATCCTCGCCTGCACCGCACTGGCTCTCATTCCCGCTCTGACCCTTTATGGGGTTAGTGTGGCGACTCCGCTGCAAGTGTTTGCCACGCGTCACCGCCTCGTCGCGATTCCGGGAATCAGCCTCTGCTGGGCTCTGCTTCTGAGCCCCTTTCGCTCGCGATTCCCGCGGCTGCTGTTCTGCCTGGTTTTCGTGACGGGGACGGTGCTGCAGTGCTGGCTTTCGCCCACCGCCGGTCAGCACATGTACACATGGAAATACGCTTTGCAGTTCGCGGAGAAGAACGCTTCCGCCGACAATGCCCCGGTGGTCCTCTGCAGCGATTTTCCGGAATCCGACTTTGCCCGGATGCCGATCCACTCGGCGAAATCCAGCGATCTCTTCACTCAGCTCTCTTACTATCCGCTCACGGTTCCGGTTGTGCCCATGCCGCGATCGCTGAACGGCGAGGCCATCCGCGTGGGCTCGGAATTCCTGCGCCAGGCGTCGCAACAGCATGAGCGTTTCCTGGCCGTGGCGTACTATCCGTCCTGGAAAACACTTGCCTGGCTGGAACGGCAGGCAGCGGCAAGCTACCAGGTTCGCAAACTCGGCGAGTTTGATCAGATTGATGTTCTCGAATTCGACCCGCGCCCGGCTCACTGATTCCATGGTCATCTGCATCCGCGTCAAATGACGGGAATGCCCATGGACGGTTCCATCCTCGGTCAGTGGTCCCTCTGCGATGCGGAGGTGTGGATTGCCCCGTTTTCGCAGAGGCTCGTGGCGGGGCAGCTTCTTCTCGTCTGTTGCATGATTTGCGCCGCCGCGCTCTCGAAATCCGAG
This sequence comes from Acidobacteriaceae bacterium, assembly GCA_035503835.1. Lineage (GTDB taxonomy): Bacteria > Acidobacteriota > Terriglobia > Terriglobales > Acidobacteriaceae > Palsa-343. Next base: position 37,651 of record DATJSY010000066.1, read on the forward strand.
CCCGCGGCGTGATCATCCGCGCGGGCTACTGCGCCAGCCTGCCGATGCGGTCCAGTTCCTCGCGCACGCGCGTCAGTCCATGCATGCAGCGTTCGAATTCCTCCGAGAGCCGCGCAAACAGCGGCGCCTCTTTCTGGTATTCGAACAAATCGAACTGCGACACGATGTAGTAGCTCTCCTTACCCGTACGCACCATCTCGAGGAAGCCTGACTCCCCGCTATGCCGCCAAAGCTGCGTAGATTCGGGATACATCCCGGTGGCGAACAGCGCATAATCGCCGATGTGCCGTCGGACCTCGCGTTCTTCATCGAATGACGCAGCCGCGCCAAAAACCGGGTCCGCCGCAGAGACCATCTCCTGGATCTCCTTCACCGGTTTTCCTGCGGTATCGCGGATCCGGTAGAGCTTGTCCGTTGCGGTAAATTCCGTCAGCAGATTGCCTACGTAGCTGGTCAACTCCGGATCCTGAATGCCGTCCGAGGCATAGCATCCCGCAACCACTTCCTGAAAGAGCTGACGCAAGGGGTGGCGTTCGGAAATCATTCTCCCTCCGTGCTGCTTCGCCCGCGCCGGCTGGAGAAACCCTCGTTCCGCTCCTCCCGCGTCCGGTCGAAGAAGCTCACTGTGTTTATGAACCGTTACTCTACGGCATTTGTTGCGCCATTCAAGTCCCTTACCGGATTCCCTGAGCAGTTTTCTGGCACTCTCGCTGCTGAAGTGCGAGACTGCCGGATCGCCGACGCTTTACAATCGCCTTCACTGCCGGCGCAGATCGTCGATTAAGGAGACACACTGTATGCCCAGGCGCACCTTCCCCACCCGCAACCCTCCAAAGCACCCTCGCCGCTCTGCGGCGGCCACCGCATCCGGGAATCCCGTCTTCGCTCAGCCCGCGCCTTCGCCCGACCCCACCGGCTTCAGAGATCCGGTGACCGATCAGAATGAACAGGAGATCGCGTCAGTCGAACCGGTGCCCGAGCCGCAGGTCAACGCTGTGGAACCGGTGCTGACGCTGGCGCAGATCTATGGGAGCCAGGGCGCCGCGAAGACAAAGGCCATTACCGCCTCCGGCCAGATTGTTTTGCACTGCGCAGGCGATACCGGCAGCGCCAAAGGCCCGGAAACGCAGAACCTTGTCTCCGACAAGATGGTCGCGGATTTCCACGAGGCCAACCTCGCTGACGTGCCGTCGTTTTTCTACCATCTCGGCGACGTCGTCTACTATTTCGGCGAGGCAGCGTACTACTACGATCAGTTTTACGAGCCATTTCGTGAGTATCCCGCGCCCATCGTCGCCATCCCCGGTAATCACGACGGCGTGATCTGGAAAGGCGACCCCGCTCCGTCTCTCGCTGCTTTCCTGCGCAATTTCTGCACGGCCGCGCCTGCCCCGTCGCCGGACGCCGGAGGCCTGCTGCGCACGACCATGATCCAGCCGGGCGTGTACTTCACGCTGGAGGCTCCTTTTGTGCGCTTTCTCGGCCTCTACAGCAATGTGCTCGAGGATCCAGGCGTCATCTCCGACGAGAATGGAACGTACTCCACGCTCGATCAGCGCCAGGTGGCCTTTCTGACCGCGGCGCTCCAACGCATCCAGTCGGAAAAATTCACCGGAGCGGTCATCATCGCCACACACCATCCCCCGTTCACCGGAGGCTCCGAACATGGCGGCAGCCCCGGCATGCTGGCTGACATCGACTCAGCGTGCAAGGCCGCGGGCGTGTGGCCGCATGCGGTCCTCTCGGGTCACTCGCACAATTACCAGCGCTACACCCGCACGGTTGCCGGCCAGTCGATTCCTTTTATCGTCGCGGGTTGCGGCGGCCACTCGCCTCTGGCCAAAATGCGAGCTGCGTACCGCACGCCCTACACCATCGACAGCTCGCTGACGCTGGAAAGCTACGACGATACCGACTACGGCTATCTGCGCATCGTGATCAACGCCAGTACCCTGAGAATTGAGTTCCATCCCCAGCACGACGGCGGCACGACCAAGACTCCTGACGACGTCGTTGTCGTCGATCTGGCCACGCACAGCATCGGCTGAGTCCTCCCAGGTCATGGCGCCCGACAGCCCGCCCGCAGCACAAAGGGCAGCCTTTCGGCTGCCCGTGTCCATGACTGCTGTGTCCTGACTCGTGCAGCTAACGGGCTCCCACCGGCCTCGGCGCGTTCTTCTCGATTTCCCGCAGCCGCTGTGCCAGCAATTCCTCCAGCTGCACCAGCGCCTTGCTGAAACCCTCGATGCCTTCCTTCAGCTTGTCGCTCGCCATGCGGTCGGCGGCATGCATCCGGTCGAAAGTGGACTTATCCATCGCGATCTTCTCGATGTTCACCATGGCCATCGCTCGCCGCGGATCCAGCTTCCGCTCCAGCGTGCCTTCCGTCGCATCCAGTTCTTCCAGCAGATGCGGCGAAATCGTCAGCAGATCGCAGCCCGCCAGCTCAATGATCTCCCCGGTATTCCGGAAGCTCGCGCCCATCACCAGCGTTCTGTACTGAAATTTCTTGAAGTAGTTGTAAATGCGCGTCACCGACTGCACACCGGGATCGTCGGCCCCCTGATAATCCTTGCCCGTGTCCTTCTTGTACCAGTCGAGAATGCGCCCGACGAAGGGCGAGACCAGGGTGACCTTCGCCTCGGCGCACGCAATCGCCTGATGCAGCCCGAACAGCAGCGTCAGGTTGCAGTGAATGCCTTCGCGCTCCAGCTGCTCCGCCGCGCGGATGCCTTCCCAGGTCGACGCGATCTTGATCAGGATCCGCGCCCGCGAAACTCCTGCGCTCTCGTACTTCTGAATGATGGACCGGGCCTGGGTCATCGTGCCCTCGGTGTCATACGACAGCCGGGCATCCACCTCGGTCGATACGCGTCCAGGAACGATCTGCAGGATCTTCCTGCCGAAGGCTACTGCCAGGTTCTCGAACGCCAGCTTTGTCACCCTGGCATCGTCGGCGCTGTCGCCCAGCTGTTTCTTCGCGTTCAGCAGCGTATCGTCCACAATCTTGCTGTACTGCGGCATCTGCGCCGCCGCCGCCAGCAGCGACGGGTTCGTCGTCGCATCCTGCGGCCGCACCTGTTCGATCGCGTCAATGTCGCCCGTGTCGCCCACCACGGTCGTCATTTCCCGGAGCTGTGCAAGCAATGTCTTCGCCATCATCCCTCCCTGCTCTGCTTCTATTATCCGGCATTCCGTCTTCCCGACGAAAATCCGCCCGGACACCAGTAAGAAAATCCCCTAAATCCACTGCTCTGGTTAGATGCCAGCCCACCCGCCCCAGGCGCAGTTCCGTTACGCTTCCACCGGATTGCGCAGAGTCCCGATGCCTTCGACGGACACCTCCACACTATCGCCGCTTTTCATCGGCGCCACGCCTGCCGGTGTTCCGGTGGGAATCACATCGCCGGGCAGCAGCGTCATCGCCGCTGAAATGTACCGCAGCAGCACCGCCACGCCGAAAATCAAATCCCGCGTCGTTCCCTGCTGTTTCACCTCGCCATTCAGTCGAGTCGTTACGGTCAGTCCGGCTTCAGGATCGATCTCGTCCGTCACCAGCGGCCCAATTGGACAGAAAGTGTCGAATCCTTTGGCCCGCGACCACTGCCCGTCGGATTTCTGCAGGTCGCGTGCCGTCACGTCGTTCACGATGGTGTAACCGCGAATGTACGGCCGGACATCTTCATTGGCGCCGATCTTGGTTGCTCGCTTTCCCACCACGACGGCCAGCTCGCCCTCAAAGTCCACGCGCTGCGAGAGCGAAGGAATCCGGATCGCCTCGCCGGAAGCGATGACGGCGGATGGCGCCTTGAGAAACAGCAGCGGCTCCTTCGGCACCTCGTTGCCCAACTCCGCTGCATGCTCGCGATAATTGCGCCCAATGCAGACAACCTTCGACGGAACCGCAGGGGCCAGCAGCTTTGCCTCCCTGAGCGGCATCGGCGTGAAAGCGCCAGCCGCGGGCTTTGCCCACGGATCTTCCGGCCAGGGTTCGAGCACACGCTGAATCCACGGCTCGCCACCGCGATCCACCACTTCGCCATACCGTATTCCATCCTCGGACCGAAACCGGCAATACCTCATCGACGCTCCCCCTTATGACTGCGGCAGCTCTTCCACTACCTGCGCCGACCGCGCGCTTTCGTTTCCATCCTGATCCACCGCGCTGACCGCATACGCGTACGGGTCCCCGGCCTTTACCTTGTGGTCTTCAAAGGACGGCGGCACGACCGGCGCGCTGCCGGAGATTCGCTCCCAACCCGTTCCCGCAGTTACGTCACGCCGGTAGACCATGTATCCCGCCAAATTCGGCGCCGTATCCGGCCGCCACGACAAGTCAATCGCGTGCGCCTGCTCATCGGCCACAGCCACCAGCCCCGTAGGAACTGCCGGGGAAAAGATGTTTTTGGCGTCGATGATCACCGGCTCCGACGACAAACCCGCAATCTCCAGCGTCCGCCCATCGAGGGTCACGCGCCGCACACGCTGCGCTGTGTAAAGGTAGACACGGTCCAGCGAGGCATCACGGTCCACCGCCCCACCCGGGTCGCTGCGGCTCAAATCCACTTCCAGCGTCTGCTCCTGCGCCGGGGGTGCTCCATTCTTCGCGTTCGGTTTGGGCGCCTTCGGCGGCGGGATCAGCGTCCGCTGAATGCGCATCGTCATCTCCGGCTCTGAGGGTGTCCTGTTCCAGCGCAAAACAACCCCGTCCCGCACCGTCTGCAGTTCCAGACCCGCAACTCCTGGCGGAGCCGAACCCGTCGCCGCCCACGCAGCATTCGACGGACCCGCCGTTTTCCCCGCGGGACTTTCCAGCTCCACAAAAAACGCCACAGCGCCCGGCGTTCCCTGCTTCAGCTCCGCCGGCAGGGGTGCGGCGAACTCAGCCGGCTTGTCCGGGAAAAAGGTTTCATTGCCCGCCGTCCGGCACAGTCTGTCACTGAAAACCAGGGTCTGGCCCTGCGGCTCCATCCAGCAGATGTGCGCCCGCTGCGGTCCCCGCAGCTCAACGTTGTCGGTGGTATGCCTGGGCATCCGCCAGCGCAGCCGGACCTCATCCCCGACGCGCTCCGCCCGCAAACCGCGCACCGGCCTGGGCAGCCACAGGGTTGGCGGCTGGGGATTGGCCGCGAGCCCGCAGCCCGCGAGCAACAGCACCCATCCCGATGCGGCGAGCGCGGCGATTCTCATGCAGTTCCAGCCTAATGCACTTTTCGCCCGGCAAGAACCGCCTGCTTCTCTACTTCGCCGGAATCACCATCGCATGAGGGAGCGATTTCACCAGATACTTCGCCTCATAGGGTCCAAGACCAAAGAGATTAAACGAGGTAACCGAGTTTCCGCTTCCAGCCACCGACAGTTCCAGGAAATAGGTCTGCCCGGGTTTCGTCTGCACCACGGCCTGCGTCTTTTCAGCCGCCAGCGCTGTCCAGGGCGACTGCCAGCTCACGCATACGTGGTGTATTCCCGGCGCAACCGTGAACAATTGCCAGGAATAATCCCGCAGCGCTCCGGCCCACCTTCCGTCCAATCCCACGGGAAACGTCTGCCGCGTAGACGTCACGCTCTCCCCCGGCTGGAGGATCACAATCCGTGCCTTGTTTTCCTTTGGAGCCGCTTCCAGTTGTCCACTGTCTGTCATCACCGTGAACCGCGGCTGGCCCGCTCCGCATCCAGTTGCGCTGCTGTTCTTCGCCGTTGCTGCCGCCGCCCACGCCCCGGATCCCCAGAGCAGCGCGCCTGCCACGCCAGCTATGCTGAGCGATGCCCGTATCCGGTCTTGCAGCCGGTGCGCCTTCGCCTCCATCCCTCGTGCGTCCTCTTTGGGAATTCGGCCTCTTTGGCTGCGGACATTCCCGTTTGGGCAGACGTGTCGAACACCTGTCCGTGAGCACATCCCCTTCATCTCATGAAAATCCTTGTGATTTGGGAAACATTTTGGTACTTTCATTCATCGCAGACCGGCAGCGGCCTCACCCCGGAGCGAATCCATGCACAGCACTTTGGAACCAGCCTCGCCGCAGTTCGACACTCCTCCCGACGCCCTTCACTCCGCTGAAGCCTATATCGCCGAAAAGCGCATCGGCGAGCGTATCCGCCGTCTGCGACTCAAGCGCTCGATGGGTCTGGTCGAGATGGGGCGTCAGACCGGCCTTTCAGCCAGCTTTTTGTCTCAACTGGAGACTGGCCGCGTGGTCCCCACCCTGCGCAACCTGGCCCGCATTGCCATGGTCTTCGGCCGCGATCTGTCGTACTTCTTCGAGCCCGAACCGCATCCGCTCTTTCGCCTCCACCGCCATACCGATCGCGTGCGTCTGCCACAGTCCGGCGTCGACGCCCCTACCTATTTCTTCGAAAGCCTCGCCTGGACGGTTCCCGAGCGTCAGCTCGATCCCTATTACGCCGAGTTCCTCCCGGTGCGCAATCCATCCGAGATTCGCCCCCACATGCATCCCGGCTACGAATTTCTCTATCTGCTGGAAGGCGAGCTTGAGATTCGCCACGGCGAGCGCACGCATTCTCTCGAAGCCGGGGACAGTGTCTATTTCGATGCCGGCACGCCTCATTCCTACCGCTGCTCCGCCCAGATGACGGCCGTTGCCCTGATCGTGACCATGCACCAGCCGATGCCTCAGCCCTCGATGCGTTCGGCTCCCGTACCCGGTCCGCACCCAACCAGCCCTGCTCCCGAATCCGACACCCGGTCCTGACCCCGGTTGACCACGCAGGGCTTCGAATCTCCTTGCAATTTTCACGGTGGATGCGCGACACTGGCGCTCTCCCCATGATCGAGGCATTGCGGGCGTGTTCCCAGGCCTGCTGCGCCTGGCTGAGCCGGCTGGTGGCAGGCTGCGCTCATGAGGATCGGGGTGGGTTATGGAGTTATGGATACTGCCGAACCGTTTTTGCGCCAGGACCGATTTGAGCAGCAGGTAGCCCGGCTGCAGGCACTGCTGGAAGCCACGCGGCATGTCCACTCGACTATTCGCGTCCATGACGTGCTGCTCCAGACGGCCGACATCCTGGTCCGCGAGCTGGAACTCCCGGGTGCCGTGTTTCTGGATCCGGTAAGCCAGCAGCCGCTGATCGCTCGTGGCGATCTGCCTTCCCCGCCCTATGCCGGATGCCATCGCTTCCCGCTGCTGTCGCGGGAACACCAGAGTCTCGCAGACCTGGTCGTGGCGACGGCCGACTGCGCCCCATTGACTCTTTATGAGCAGGATTTCGTGGAGGGCCTCGTACTGCAGACCGCCGTGGCCCTCGAGAACGCCCATCTCCACGAACGCGACATCGAGTGGGCTCGCGTTCAGCAGGACCTGCATGCCGCACGCTCTCTGCAGCGCTCGCTGCTCCCCAAAGCCATGCCGGAGATCCCAGGCTATTCGCTCGCGGCACGTTCGACGACCTGTTATGAAGTCGGCGGCGATTATCTCGACGTACTGCCTCTGCCGGATGGCACGCACCTGATGGTCGTTGCCGATGTCGCCGGCAAGGGTCTCGCCTCGGCGATCGTGGCGACCAGCTTCCGCACCGCGCTTCGCTCCCTGGCCAGCCAGCCGCTGCCGCTCGCGGATCTGGCGGCCCGCATCGGCCAGCAGCATTGGGAAGAGGGTGCTGAAGCCCGCCGCCGCTACATGACCGCCCTGTTCCTGCGCCTGCAGCCCACCACCGGCAAGCTGCAGATCGTCAACGCCGGCCATAATCCCGCAGCGCTTCTGCTGCGCGATGGCAGCGTGCGCATGCTGGAAGCCTCAGGCCCTCCGCTCGGCATGCTGCCGGATATGTCGTATTCGGCCGAGACTCTTGACTTTCCTCCTGGATCGCGCCTGCTCCTGTACACGGATGGCCTCACCGAAGTTTTCCGCGAGGACGAGGAATTCGGTACCGAACGCCTCATTAACACCTTCCGCGCCGCACGCTCTGCGAATGCTGAGCCCATCCTTGATGTGCTGTGGGACACGCTGGGCAGTTTTTCCCTGAACGCACCGCAAACAGATGACATGACCGCGCTGGCGATCTGCCATCTCGATTCCTCCCAGCAGGAGATCCACCCATGAAGAGCGGAAGTTCCGTCGAGGTCCGTCTTCCTTCGGAGCTCGGCTTTGAGAAAGTCGCCATGAGTACGGCCGCCAGCATGGCCACGCTGATGGGATTCACCGAGGACCGCATCGAAGACCTTAAAACGGCCGTGGCCGAGGCGTGCATCAACGCCATCGAACACGGCAATCAACTCAACAGCGGGCTGACGGTGGGCGTGGTGCTCTCGACCAGCGACGACCGTCTCGAGATCAAGGTGATCGACGACGGCGCCGGCGTGAAGACCGCTCCGCACGCCCCGGACATCGACCGCAAAGTCCATGGCGAGGAGGATCCTCGCGGCATGGGCATGTTCCTCATCCAGGCTCTCGTCGATGAAGCCGAATGGTACAAGGGCCCTCCCGGCAAAAGCTTCGTCCGTCTCGTCATCCGCCTCGACAAGGAGAATGAATAATGCAGACCGCAACCAGGGTCACTGTGCGCACTGCCACCGCTGCCTCCGGCAACACCGTCGCCGTTCTGGCGTTCGGAGGAGACATTTCCTCGGCCTCAAAGGACACGGTGCTGGGCGCGTATCACGGCCTGAACGGGGCAGCGTCCCATGTCCTGCTGGATTTCACGGGCGTGGACTATATCAACTCGTCAGGCATCGCCATCGTCATCCAGATGCTGCTGGAGGCGGGTAAGGCGGGTACGCAGACCATCGGGATCTTCGGGCTGACACCGCATTTCCAGAAGGTGTTCACCATGGTGGGGATCAACAAATATGCGGCCCTGCACAAGGACGAGGCTGCGGCGCTGGCCGCCGTGTGAGGAACGCCATGACCCACGCGCGCAGGCAGTACAGGCAGCGGGCGCTGGCGGTTCTGCTGGCGCTGGGAATCGCCGGCCTCACCGCCCATGCGCAGCATACTGTCGAGCATCTGGCGCTCAACCCTCACAATGTGGACGGCATGTCTCTGGGCGCGCCAGTCAGTCTCGGCGCGCGCTGGCTTGCCCATCAGGGCGACAACCCTGCCTGGGCTGAGCCTGGCCTGGACGACAGCCACTGGCAGGTGGTCAAACTGGAAGTCCCGCTTGCCCGGCAGGGCATGAAAGGCGTCGATGCCGTCTGGTATCGCCTGCACGTGCGCATACCCCCCAACGCCCGCCACTTGTCCCTCATGCTCACACGCACGGAGGGCAGCCTTGAGATTTACGCCAACGGCGCGCTCATCGGCGGCTGGGGTTCGCAGGCTCCTGGAGGATCTCGCCTCCTCATCATCTCCTGGACAGGAGCCATCCCCGACTTGGTCCTCGGCTCCGGCGATCTGACCATCGCCATCCGCGCCCGCATCGGCAACATCACCCATGGCGGCGATATCCCCGTCGGCCCGCTCGGCGTCGAATCGGAAGAGCTGCTCGGCCCCTCGCCCGCCATCCGCAATGCCGCTGCGCTCCTCGGCTTCCGCAACTTCACTTCCAACTGGACCAACCTCACCCTGGTCCTGATCGTCCTGCTCATCACCGCCGCCCTGGCGCTGACCGTTCGCAATGAGCCGGAATACCAGGCTCTTCTGGTGGCCCTCGCCGGCCAGATCGGCTACCAGGCGTTGATCCTGTGGACCCTGATCTTTGGTACGCACATCACCCTTGGATATGGGCTGCTTTATTACGGTGTCAGTGCCGTCTGGATCATCGGGCTCATTGAGTTCGTCCGCCTCATCCTCGGCATTCGCCGGTCCCGCGCCTTCATCATCTACTACGCCCTGCTCGGCGTCGTCTCGCCGCTCGTCGGCATCTGCACCTATCTCTACTGGCTGCCGCAACATGCCCTCAACGGTCCCCTCAGCGTAGCCGCCAGTCTGTTCACCCAGCTGATCGGCGTGCCCGCAACCGCCGGGCTGCCTCTGCTCGCCCTGTGGGTTGCCTGGAGAAAGCGCAATCGTGACGCGCTCCTGCTCTCCGTGCCGCTCCTTATCAACGCTTCCTGGGTCTACTACAGTTTCGGCCTTTACCTGTTGCGCCTGTTTCACGTCATCACGGAAGGCGCCTTCGTGAGCGCCGAATATACGCCGGTTACGTCCTTCAATATCGCCTGGGTCGAAGTCGTCTCCTTCGCCTTTTCCGTTGCTCTGCTCGTCTTCCTCGTCATCCGAACCATCCGCCTGGCGCGCGAAAAGGCGCGCGCGGCCAGCGAAATGCAGGCCGTCAAAACTCTCCAGGTTCTGCTCCTCGCCCGCTCGCAGCAGGCCACTCCTGGCTACGCCGTCGAAACGGTCTACCGTCCCGCCTCCGAAGTCGGCGGTGACTTCTTCCTGGTCTCGCCTCACTCCGACGGCTCCATCGTCGCCATTGTCGGTGACGTCAGCGGCAAGGGACTCCTGGCTGCCATGCGCGTCTCCCTCATCCTCGGCGCTCTGAACCGCGAGAGCTCGCGCATACCAGCCGAAGTCCTCAGCCGCCTCAACCAGGTTCTCCTCGGCCAAAGCGACATGGGCTTCACCACCGCCTGCTGTGTCCGCGTGGAAGCCAACGGCGAGTACAGCTTCTCGAACGCCGGCCATCTCAACCCTTACATTGACGGCCAGGAGATCGAAGCTCCCGGTGTGTTGCCCCTCGGCCTCAAGCCTGACCAGGCCTACACAACCGTCACCGGTCATCTGAATCCCGGCCAGCGCATGGTCCTGCTCTCCGACGGCGTTCCCGAGGCCCGTTCCAAACGCCAGCTCCTCGGCTTCGACAAGCTGCTGGAGCTGACCCGGCTGGACGCGTCCGAAATCGCAGACGCTGCCCAGAACTTCGGCCAGGAGGACGACATCACGGTGCTGGCGCTTGCGCTGGCATAAACGGCTCACCATGGCCCAGGCCTCGCGCCGAATCTCCGCCCCGCTGCTTCCGCTGCTGCTGTTGGCTGCCTGCGCCGCGTCGCTTTCTGCGCAGGCCGTTTACGTCTTGAGCTGGCCGAATGGCTCACAGACGCTGAATCAGGGCTGGTGCACCCAGGCCGGCGACAACCCGCAGTGGGCAAATCCCGGCTTCGACGACAGCTCGTGGCCGGCAATTTCGCTCGCCGCACCCAACGACTACACCGGCCGGCGCTGGTATCGCCTGCGCCTGCAACTCCCGGCGCAGCATCCGCCCCTGGCTCTGCTGGTGATGGGCGGCGGCGGTACCTATGAGGTGTACGTCAACGGGAAGCGGCTGCCCGGTCCTGAGCTGCGTCGCGCGGTGTTCGTCTCGTGGCCTCGCTCACAACTCGTCCCACTGCCAATGGCAGCCGGCAGCACCACCATCGCGCTTCGTACCTTCATCCCGCCCAGTTCGATGTTTGTCGCCGATCCAGGCGCTTTCAGGGTAGCGGTCGGCACTGTCGACGCCATCCGAAATGCGCACCGCTCCGAGCAGAGCGCTCGATTCGACCATGTCGCTCCCGGAGTCAGCGGATATCTCGTCGTGCTCTTCGCCGGCATCCCTTTTCTCTTCCTCTTCTGGTACCAGTCCGACCATAGCGAATACCTCTGGATCGGCTGCTATCTCGTCGCCGACGCGCTGGGCGCCGTGAGCTATGAGCTCGCTGTCTCCGGCCTCGCGCCCTTCTCCCTGAACTGGTTCATTTCAACGCCCGCCAATTACGTGATGGCCATTTGCCAGATTCAGTTCACCTTCAGCTTCGTCGGCCAGCGCGTCCCGCGGGGATGGCGCATCTTTCAGGCGGTTCTCCTTGCTTACCCGGCGTGCTTTCTGATGCCCGCATGGCTCGGTTATCTCAGCCGCGGTTTCTTCGACGTCGGAGAAATTGTGCTGCTCGTCGCCGCCTCTGTGGGTATGCCCATCCTTCTGCTCCTCTGGGTTCGCCGTGGAAATCGGGAGGCGGGATGGATTATCTTTCCCAGCATCCTGGCCCTGCTGACCATCGCTCTCACCGACGTTGGCATTGTTGGCGGCTATCTCGGCCTTCCCCGCATTGCTACCATCGGCACTCCGCTGAATTTCGGCCCATTCGCAGTTCAAATTTTCGAAATCGCCGATCTGCTCTTTGTCCTCGCTATCGGCGTCGTCATGTTTTTCCGTTTCACGCGCGTGAGCCGCGAACAGGCGCGATCCGCGGCAGAGCTCGACGCCGCCCGCGAGATCCAGCAGCGGCTGGTGCCGTTCTCCCTGCCCGCCGTTCCAGGCTGCCGCCTGCAAGCCGCCTACGTGCCGGCCGAGGAGGTCGGAGGTGACTTCTATCAGGTTCTCGAGCAGCCGGGAGGTTCAACCCTCGTCGTCATCGGCGATGTCAGCGGTAAGGGCCTGAAGGCCGCTATGACCGGCACTCTTGCCCTGGGCGCTCTGCGCACGCTCGCCGTGGAGGGTCTGGGCCCGGCGGCGCTGCTCACGCGGCTCAACCAGCAACTGATTTCCGCCCAGGACGGCGGTTTCGTCACCTGCCTGTGCGCGCGCATTACGCCTGATGGCGCCGTCGCCCTCGCCAACGCTGGTCATCTCGCCCCTTATCGATGCGGCGATGAGATTCCGCTGCCACCGGGATTGCCTCTCGGGGTTACGCCGGATGCCGACTATGCCGAAATCACCGTGCAGCTATCCGCTGGCGATGCCCTGACTTTCCTCTCCGACGGTGTCGTCGAAGCCCAGTCCTCCATCGGCGAGCTTTTCGGCTTCGATCGCACCCGCGCCATTTCCGGGCAGGCTGCTGCAAGCATCGCCCGTACGGCCCAGCATTTCGGCCAGCAGGACGACATCACCGTTCTCACCCTCGAATTCACACCCGCAGAGGCCGTCGTCCCCTGATCTTCCCGCCCCGGAGGCATCCGGGCCCCCTCCCCGGGATTCGCGCCCGATGTCCCCAACTATGCAAGCCAAACCAATTGCATCTAATATGGTTAGCGGGACCTGATTCCGACTGGGAGCGATCTTGCCATGACAAAAGCGGACCTCGTGGAGGAAGTAACCAAACTCGGCGACCTCACCCGCCGCGACAGCGAAGTGATCGTGGAAACGATTTTCGATTCCGTCATCGGAGCTCTGCGCTCCGGCGACAAAATCGAAATCCGCGGCTTCGGCAGCTTCCGCATCCGCCAGCGCAAGCCGCGGATCGGCCGCAATCCCAAGACCGGCACCAAGGTGGAAGTCCCCGCCAAGAAAGTTCCTTACTTCAAGCCCAGCAAGGAACTGCGCGACCTGGTGAACCCCGGCGGCAAAGCCCCTGAATCGCCCCAGACCCCGGCGCCTGACGGCGGCAGCGCTGACATCACCGCTGCCTGAGCGCCAGAACCGGCGCGGCGTGGCCGTCTCGACAGGTTCAATCGAAGGCGTGGTCGCAATTTGCCGCGGCGGAGCCGTTTCGCCGCGCGGGCAACTTCTCTCCTGAAATGCCGGAACCACCTCGGATCGGGTAGGGTGTTAGGTTGGCCTCAATTCCCTCCCTGGAGGAGTTTCCGCCATGACCGCTTCTCTTGCCGAAGCCGCCACACCCGCCCGGCCCGCCACCAGCTGGCCGATCCGCCGCGTGGCGGTGCTGGGCGCGGGCACGATGGGATCGCGCATTGCTGCACACCTGGCGAACGCCGGCTTCCCCGTCCTCCTGTTTGATCTGGACAGCGCCCTGGTGGGCAAAGCACTCGAAGCCCTGAAGAAATCCAGGCCCGCAGCCCTGGCTTCGCCCGGGTTTCTCAGCCGCATCGACACCGGCACTTTCGAGGACGACCTGCCCAGGCTCGCCGAGTGCGACTGGATCATCGAAGCAGTGGCCGAAAATCTCGACATCAAGCACGATCTGCTCGCCCGCGTCGCTCCGCATCTGCGTCCCGACGCCCTGCTGACCACCAACACCAGCGGCCTGCCCGTGGCCGCGATCGCGCAGACCCTCCCGGCCGACCTCCGCCGCCGCTTTTTCGGCACCCACTTCTTCAATCCGCCACGTTACATGCAACTGGTCGAGATCATTGCCACTCCCGATTCCGATTCCTCCGCCGTCGCCGCCGTCGCGGGCTTCGCCGAGGTTCAGCTGGGCAAGACCGTCGTTCCCGCCAGGGACCGGCCAAACTTCATCGCCAACCGCATCGGGGCCTTTTCGCTCCTGAACACCATCCGCGTGATGCAGGCTCAGAACCTCACCCTGGAGGAAGTCGACGCGCTCACCGGCCGGCCAGTCGGCTGGCCGAAAACCGGAACCTTCCGCCTCGCCGATATGGTCGGCCTCGACGTGCTCGGTTCTGTCATCCGCAACTTCGCCGCCAACACCCACGACGAACGCGCGGACGTACAGCTGCCTGCGTTTCTCGAAGAGATGCTGAACCGCAAATGGTTCGGCGACAAGACCGGCCAGGGCTTTTACAAAAAGCAGAAGGGCGCGGAAGGAGAAGAGCGCCTCGCGCTGGACCTGGCCACGCTTGACTACCGCGCGCCGCGAAAGCCGCGTCTCGCCGCGCTGGACATGCTTAAGCCGATCGAGTCGCTTCCTGAGCGGATTCGCGCCCTGCTCTCCGGCAGTCCTGAGAACGACAAAGCCGCTGCTTTCTACTGGCAAATCCTCCCCGACCTCTGGCTCTACGCCGCACACCGCATCGGCGAAATCGGGGACAGCCTCGCCGACATCGACCGAGCCATGCGCACCGGCTTCAACTGGGAACTGGGTCCCTTTCAGATGTGGGACGCAGCCGGCGTGGCCGAAACCGCGGAGAAGCTGCGCGCGCCGAGCCGCCCATGGCCGGAGACGCTGGACAAGCTGCTGAAGACCTGTGAAAAAACCTGGTACCGTAATTCCGGATCCGAATACTTCGATCCTCGCACCGGCACTTATGTTCCCGTCGAGCCGCCCTCCGCGGTCATGACCTTATCGCGCGCGAAACGCACTCGCGGCGTTGTGAGCGAGAATCCCGGCGCTTCGCTTATTGACGTCGGCGATGGCGTCGGGTGCATCGAGTTCCACACCAAGATGAACGCCCTCGGCGGCGACATCGTGAATTTCGTCCGCCAGACCCTCGCGCCCGACGCGGAACCGGTCCGCAACTTCCGGGCGTTTGTCATCACCAACGACGCCGCGAATTTTTCCGCCGGCGCGAACCTCGTCCAGCTTCTGCTCGCCGCGCAGGACGAAGAATGGGACGAGATTGATTCCTACATCGCCGCCTTCCAGCAGATGACCCAGGCCATCAAGTTCTGTCCCGCGCCGGTGGTGGTCGCGCCCTTCGGTCTCACCCTCGGCGGCGGCTGCGAGGTCTCGCTGCACGGCGCCGCCCGCCAGCCCCATCTGGAACTCTACATGGGCCTGGTGGAAACAGGCGTTGGCCTCATTCCCGCTGGCGGTGGCTGCAGGGAGATGACCCTCCGCGCGCTCGAACTTGCCTCCGGCGCGGCTCCGCCCGCTTCGCGCAGTGATGCCGTCGAACTGCACCACGTCATGCGCACGCTGTTCGAGAACGTGGCGCTTGCCAGGGTTTCTACCTCGGCCTTCGAGGCGCGCGATCTGCGCCTCCTGCGCCACTCCGACGCCATCACCATGAATCGCGACCGCGTGCTCCACGACGCCAAACGAAAAACTCTGGCTCTGGCGGACGCCGGCTACGTGGCCCCGCTGCCTCGCACCGACGTCCCCGCTCCCGGCGACGCCGTACTGTCCGCGCTGCGTCTTGGGGTTCATATGCTGCGCGAAGGCGAGTATGCCAGCGACCACGACGTTGTGGTGGCCACGCATCTGGCCACCGTGCTCTGTGGCGGCAGCGTCACACCAGGCACACTCGTCAGCGAGCAGTACCTGCTCGATCTCGAACGCGAGCACTTCCTGTCGCTCTGTGGCGAGCGCAGGACCCAGGAGCGCATCGCCCACACCCTGAAAACCGGCAAGCCGCTGCGCAATTAGGAGCCATGCATGAGAGACGCCGTCCTCGTCAGCGCCGTTCGCACCGCCGTCGGCAAGGCTCCCCGCGGAGCCTTGCGCAACACCCGCCCGGACGATCTCGCGGCCATTGCGATGCGGGGCGCGCTCGAACGCGTGCCCGCTCTTGACGTGGCGCAGATCGACGACGTTATCCTCGGCTGCGCGATGCCGGAAGCGGAGCAGGGCATGAATCTGGCCCGCATCGCCAGCTTCCGCGCGGCCCTGCCCGTCTCCGCCGGCGCCATGACCATCAACCGATTCTGCGCCTCGGGCCTGCAGGCCATTGCGCTCGCCGCCGAGCGCATCCGCGGCGGCGGCGCCGACGTTATCCTCGCCGGGGGCGCCGAATCCATGTCCATGGTTCCCATGGGTGGCCACAAAATCGCGCCCAACCCCTGGCTGGTGGACAATCACCCCGACTCGTACCTGACCATGGGCCTCACTGCCGAACGCGTGGCGAAAAGGTGCGGCATCTCCCGCGAGGACGCTGACGCTTTCGCTCTGGCCAGCCATCGGAAGGCCCTCGCGGCACAGCAGTCCGGCGCTTTCGACGTCGAAATTGTACCTGTCACCGTTACCCATACCGCACCCGGACCGGGCACGCAGCCTCATGCCGCCGCCATGGAATTCCGCCTCGACGAAGGCCCGCGCTCCGACACCACTGCAGAAGCGCTCGCGAAACTCCAGCCTGTCTTCCACGCCAATGGAACTGTAACCGCGGGCAATTCCTCGCAAACCTCCGATGGAGCCGCCGCCGCTGTCGTAATGTCTGCCGAACGCGCTGCAGCGCTGGGGGTGCGCCCGCTCGCCCGCTTCGTCGCGTACGCCTATGCCGGCTGCGATCCCGGGGAAATGGGTCTTGGCCCCGTGTATGCCGTGCCTAAAGCGCTGAAGTTCGCCGGCCTCACCCCCGACCAGATCGACCTCATCGAGCTGAACGAGGCCTTCGCCTGCCAGGCGCTGGCCGTCATGCGGCAGCTCTCTCTCGACCCTGCCAGGGTTAACGTCCATGGCGGAGCCATCGCTCTCGGTCATCCCCTTGGCTGCAGCGGCGCGAAGCTGACGGCGACGCTGCTCCACGAAATGCCCCGCCGCGGGGCCCGCTTCGGGCTGGTGACCATGTGCGTCGGCGGCGGCATGGGCGCTGCGGGGATATTCGAGAATCTGGCATGAATCACGCGGCCAGGCACAGGCACGAACAGACCCCTCCCGGTAAGTGGGGCGGCTATGCTGGCGTCCCCCTGGTCATTCTCGCCACGATCATCCTCGCACCCCGGCTGTATCGCAGATGGTTCCTGCCTGATGATTCCTGGCCTGCCTTTCTCGCGCGCGTGGTCGCAACCCGCGTGGTTACAGTCGGCATCTCGGACAACCCCCGGGGCAGTTCCTTCGTGTGTCGACTCGAGGTCGACGCTGCCTGGACTGAAGAAGGCGAGCGGCGCGAAGCATGGGTTCCCACCACGAAAACCAGCCGCTGTAAGGAGTCGCTCGCATTCCGGGCATCCCAGCAGAAAACAATCTGTGCTGCCCGGGAAAACCCTCGCAATCGTTCTTTCCGGCTGGCCTTCTTCTGAATTTGGCAGGCTTCTCGCCGCCCGAATAAACTTGCCGCGCCGCCCGCTTCCGTACCACCTGATTTCCCCAAAATTCGTCCAACCAGGGTACGATTCCCTTTCGGAGATCCGCATGACCACCGCCGCATTGCCTCAGGCCGCTTCAGGCGGCAGCTTTCTGCTCAGCAACCTCGCGCCCGCTGATGTCTTCACTCCTGAGGACCTCACCGACGAGCAGCAGGAAATCGCTCATACCACCGCCGAGTTCGCCGAGAAGTCCATCCTGCCCCGCGTGCCGGAGATCGAGGCCAAGAACTTCCAGGTCACCCGCGAGCTGCTGCTGGAAGCGGGCAAGCTCGGCCTGCTTGCCGTCGACATCCCCGAGCAGTACGGCGGCCTCGCGCTCGATAAGGTCACCTCCGCGCTCATCGCCGACCGCATCGCCGTCTGTGCCAGCTTCTCCGTCAGCATCAGCGCGCATACCGGCATTGGCACGCTGCCCGTCGTCTGGTACGGCACGCCCGAGCAGAAGGAAAAATACCTGCCAAAACTCGCCAGCGGCGAGTGGGTCGCGGCGTACGCGCTTTCCGAATCGTCTTCTGGTTCTGACGCCATGAACATCCGCGCCCAGGCGCGCCTCTCGCCCGACGGCTCGCAGTACATCCTGAACGGCGAGAAGATGTGGATCACCAACGCGGGCTTCGCCGACCTTTTCATCGTCTTCGCCAAGATTGTGGGCGACAACGGTCATCCGCCGCAGTTCTCCGCCTTCCTCATCGAGCGTGGCGCGCCCGGGCTCACCATCGGCGCGGAAGAGCACAAGCTCGGCATTCGCGGCTCCTCCACGTGTCCGCTGGTTCTCTCCGACTGCGCCATTGCCGCAGGCAACCTTCTGGGAGAAGCCGGCAAAGGCCATCACATCGCCTTCAACATTCTGAACGTCGGCCGTTATAAATTAGGCGCGGCGGCGCTCGGCGGAGCCCGCACCGCCCTCCGCACCGCGGTGCACTACGCCAAACAGCGTATCGCCTTCGGCCGGCCCATCGCCTCCTTTGGCCTTGTTCAGGAAAAGCTCGCGGACATGGCTGCCGGCATCTTCGCCGGCGAGGCGCTGGTCTACCGCGTCGTCGGCGCCATCGACGCCGCGCTCTCCACGCTGCCCGCCGACGCCCCCGCCGCCGAAGTGCAGAAGCGCATCGAGGAGTACGCCGTCGAATGTTCCATCGTAAAGGTCTGGTGCTCGGAGATGCTGGAGCGCGCCGTCGACCGCTCCGTCCAGATCCACGGCGGCTACGGCTATGTCGAAGAGTATCCCGCCGAGCGCGCCTGGCGCGATGCCCGCATCAATCGCATCTTCGAGGGCACCAACGAAATCAACCGCCTCATCATCACCGGCTTCCTGCTGAAACGCGCCCTGCAGGGACGATTGCCACTGCTGCCCGCCATCGGCAAAATCATGGATGAGGTCATGGCCGGCTCCGCTCCGCACGCTGATCTCAGCGGGCCACTGGCGGCTGAGAAGGCCCTGCTGGCCTCCGCGAAAAAGATCGGCCTTTTCTGCGCCGGCGTGGCCAGCCAGAAATATCCGACGAACCTGCAGGATCAGCAGGAGATCATGGGCGCGCTGGCGGATATTCTCATCGAGATCCTGGTCATGGAGTCGGCCATTCTGCGCGCCGAAAAGTCCGGCTCGCATGCGGGCCTCCCGCCCTTGTCGGCACCCTCATCGCGGACAGGGCGGGTTCAGCGACAGGATGGGCTTCACGTCGCGCTCGCGCAACTCTCTGCCGCGCGCTCCTTCGGTATCGTGCAGAATTCGGCCGAGCGCATTGTGGGTGCGATTGCCGAAGGCGACATGCTCCGCACGCAGATGGCGATCTACCGGCGCCTCAGCAAGCACGATCCCGTGAACACCGTCGCGCTCGGCCGCTCCGTTGCGGAGGCTGTCATCGCCGCCGAACGCTACCCGCTGTGAGGAAGCAGCCCCTCCACCAGCGCTGCCCATTCATCCTCCGGATTCGGACGATGAAAGGTGCGGCCCGCACGCCGATACCAGTAATCCGCATTCCAGTCGGCGCCCTCTTTGCGGTGCAGATAGGCATGAACCGCCGTGCCCTCGCGCGAATCCAGTGAATCCACCAGCCCATGCGCGCGATCCCACTTCCCGCGCGCATCCCACCACAGCGCCTCAAGCGGCGCGCTGAGTCCGGTCGGCGGCTCATTGGCCTCGAGCGACGCCTGAAACTCCTCCAGCGTCATCGTCCTCACGCCCCGCCCAGAATAGCCTTCCCGATTGTGGCCAGCTGCATGTTCGAGGTGCCTTCGTAGATGGCTCCGATCTTCGCGTCACGATAGAACTTTTCCACCGGATAGTCCTTCACGAATCCGTAGCCGCCGTAGATTTCAACCGCGCGGCTGGCCACGCTCTCCGCCACGCGCGACGCATTCAGCTTGGACATTGCCGCTTCCTTCACAAACGGCAGGCTTGCGCCTTTCAGCCGCGCCGCGTTATAGACCAGCATGCGCGCCGCTTCGATTTCCGTCGCCATCTCTGCCAGTGCGAACTGTACCGCCTGAAATTCGGCGATCGGCTTCCCGAACTGCTTCCGCTCCTGACTGTACTTCACGGCCAATCCCCATGCGCCCTCGGCCAGGCCCAGCATCTGCGCGGCAATGCCAATGCGGCCTTCATTCAGCGTCTCAATGGCAATCCTGTATCCCCTGCCCACGTCTCCGACCACGTTCGCCGCCCTCACTTTGCAGTCGTCGAAGAGCAGCTCGCACGTTGACGACGCGCGAATGCCCATCTTGTCTTCCTTGTGTCCCACCGTGAAGCCCGCCGTCCCGCGCTCCACCAGAAAAGCCGTAATCCCCTTGTAGCCCGCTTCGGGATTCACCGTGGCAAAGACCAGAAACAGGTCAGCCTCCATGGCGTTCGAGATCCAAAGTTTGCGCCCGTTCAGCACATACTGGTCGCCGTCGGCGCGCGCCTGCGTCGTCAGCGAGAACGCATCCGATCCCGACCCCGCTTCGCTCAGCGCATACGCGCACACGGTTTGCTGCGCCATCCGCGGCAGATACAGCCGTTGCTGATCCGGAGTTCCCCAGCGGAGCAGGGCGTTCACCGCCAGCGTGTTCTGCACATCCACCATCACGGCCACAGCGGGATCGACGCGCGCGATCTCCTCCACGGCCAGCACCGCGCTGAAAAACGACGCCCCTGCGCCGCCCAGTTCCAGCGGAGCCTCAATGGCCATCAGTCCCAGCTCGAAAAGCTGGCGCAGAATTTCGGGATCGAGCTTCTGCGCCTCGTCCATGGCGCGCACGCGCGGCGCAATCTCCTGCTGCGCAAACTGGCGCACCGTGTCGCGCAGCATCGTCTCTTCTTCATTCAGATGGGTCAGCGGCAGCGCTGCCTGTATCTCGGTATCCGGCATAGCCTTCCCATACTACCGCCGCCGGCTTACATCGCGCAGAATCGCGCCCGCATCGCCCAGGGCGCCTGACGTTCAGAGGAATCCGGGTATGCTGACCCTTAAAACCACCTCGCCCCACGTTACTTTCCGAATACGCCGCTCTCAAACTCCTTTTTCGCGTCCCGCACCAGCTCACCGATTGCCACCGCGGGACCAGCACCGTTGTAACCCGGCATCACCCTCAGCCGCTTCAGGATCTTCCTCGTCAGCCCGGTCAGCGGACGATCATGCAGCTCGATCAGCGGAACCCAGGACCGCTCGCCCCCTGGCCTCGCCAGGCGATTCCGTTCGCCCGCGTCCAGCCCGTACACCGTCACGTAGTAATTCGTGTTGGTGATGGCGTGGCGCACTGTCAGCAGGACGGTATCGGCGTTTTCCCGGCCTTCCTTCACCCGCGGCAACTCCCACATGCGCGGCATCTGCGCCGCATCTGCCGGTCTCCGCTCCAGCAGCACTTCCGATTTCGGCCACTGTTTTCGCTGCAGCAGAGCCAGCGCCGTCTTACGGCTCAACATTTTCTGCGCCGGAGCGACCTGATGTTCTCCGCGCGTTATGCATCCCGCATGCACCGGACACTTCAGGCACAGCGGCCCTTTCGGCAGGCACACCGTCGCGCCGAGTTCCATCATGGCTTGATTGAAGTCGCCCGGGCGCTTCGGATCCACCAGGCGCATCGCCTCCTGGCGCAGATGACCGCTGCGCGCCGCGCCCCGCACGGGCTCACATCCCAGATAGCGCGTCAGCACCCGCTCTACATTGCCATCGACAGCCGCTACAGGCTCGCTGAAGGCGATGCTCGCCACCGCCGCGGCCGTATACACTCCAATGCCTGGCAGCCGGCTCAGTTCGGTCGCGGTCCTGGGAATTTGCCCTTTATATTCAGCCATCACCGCCCGCGCAGATTCGTGCAGGGCTCGCGCTCTTCGGTAGTACCCCAGCCCGCTCCACGCCGCCAGCACTTCGGCTTCGTCGGCCTGCGCCAGGGACGCCAGATGCGGAAATTTCCGCAGAAACCGCTCGTAGTACTCCACCACCGCGGCTGCGCGCGTCTGCTGCAGCATCGCTTCGGAGACCCAGACTGCGTAGGGATCGCGCGTGTGCCGCCACGGCAAATCGCGCGCGCACTGATCGAACCACGCCAGCAGCCTGCGCCGAAACTCCGCTGCTCCCGGTGCCATGTCTGGATTGTACCGGCTCAACTCGCCCTCCATCTCCCGCCTGCTGCGCCCTTCGCACCTGGCGTACCGACTTGTTCAACGAGCTCTGCGCGGGCAGACTCGCCCTGCGCCTTCCCCTTGTACTCTGTTCAGTGGACTCCGTTGCATTCATTCGCCGTCTGCCCAAGGCCGAGCTTCATCTCCACCTCGAAGGCACCGTCACGCCCGAAACTCTGGTCGAGCTCAGCACGCGTCACGATTCCGCCCCGCTCGAGCTCGCCCAGGCGCGTGCTCTCTTTCACTACACCGACTTTTCGGGCTTCCTCCTCGCCTTCAAAGCGATCACCGAGCACCTGCGCACCCCCGACGACTACGAGCTGGCTGCGTGGCGCATGGCCCAGCGCCTCGCGTCTCAGGGAGTCGTCCACGCCGAGGTCTACGTCTCCGTCGGCGTCGTCTACTACTGGCGGCGCTGCGAATTCGAGCCGCTGTTTCTGGGTATGGAACGTGCTCGCCTCCGCGCAGAATCCGAGCTGGGCTTTTCCCTCTACTGGATCTTTGACGCCGTTCGCCACTTCGGCCCCGGCGAGGCTGCCCGCGTCTTCCGCAAGGCTGCGGAGCTGCGCCCTCAGTTCCCCTCCATCATCGGCATCGGCATTGGCGGCGATGAGCGCCGCACTGCCGCTGAACCGTTCCGCGATCTCTATGCCGAGGCTCACGCCGCCGGCCTTCGCCTTACCGCTCACGCCGGCGAAACTGTCGGCCCGGAAGGAATCTGGGGCGCGCTGAACATCGGCGCGGAGCGCCTGGGCCATGCGCTTTCCGCCATCAGGGATCCCGAGCTGATGGGGGTTCTTGCCGAGCGACAGATTCCGCTCGAAATCTGCTTCTCTTCCAACCTCCGCACGGGCTGCTGCCTGCGCCCGGAGGACCACCCCCTCCGCCGCTACTTCGACGCCGGCCTCATGGTCACCCTCAACTCCGACGATCCTGCTCTGTTCCTCAGCGACCTCGAGGACGAGTATCGGATCGCCCAGGAACGCTTCGCCTTCACTCAGGAGCATCTGCGCGAACTGGCGTCCAACTCCGTCGAAGCCAGCTTTCTCCCTCCGGAGCGCAAAGTGGAAATCCTTCGGCGGCTCGAATCCCTCGAATGAGGTATGTACGTCGGCATGTCCTGGCCGATATAGAGAATCAGGCGCCACAGGGAACGCCGCATCCTGAGCTATCATGGACCCATGGCGCCCTGGAGAGTACGCATGTCCCGTTGCCTGACGCAGTGCCGCAAAACTGCGGAAGATCAGATTGAGCAGGCGGAATCCGCCTGCGGCTCACGCGGCGCTCTGCGCGCAATCGGCTGGACTTCGGTCGCTCTCGGCGTTGCTGCCCTCGGCCTCTTCGTAGGCCGGGAGCTCCGCCTGCGCTACGTCATCCGCCATCGCACGCCGTCCGACTTCTTCTCCCACGCCGGCGAGGACTTCAGCACGGAATTCGGCATGGGGATTTAATCGCCGGAATCCCGTCTTTGACGCGCGGGCTCCAGGCCGGCGCACCCTGAGCCCTGCACCCTGTTCCCTGTCTTTCAGTTCGTTCTCTCCACAAGATATCTGGCCACTGCTTTCAGTCCATCCGCTGCCGCCCGATACGGCTCCAGCACCGTGAACGCCTCCGCGATCAGCCGTGCCGCATCCCGCCGCGACTGCTCAATCCCGAACACCGCCGGCCATGTCGCCTTATCGCTGGCCACATCCTTGCCCGCGGTCTTGCCCAGGTGCTCGGAATCCTGTGTCATGTCCAGCACGTCGTCCACAATCTGGAACGCCAGTCCCGCCTTCGTTCCAAACTCACTCAGCCGCCTCGAATCTTCGGCATCCGCCCCGGCATATACGCCGCCCGCCACAATACTCACCCGGATCAGTGCTCCGGTTTTCGCCCGATGAATCGCCGCGACGCTCTCCGCAGTTGGCTTCGTGTGCTCGCCTTCCAGATCGAGCACCTGGCCGCCGATCATTCCTTCCACCGTCCCGGTCGCTCCGGCGATCAGGCCCACAATCTTCACCGCGCGCTCCGGCTCGCACTTCAGCCCTGCCAGGGTCTGGTACGCCAGCGTCTGCAATGCATCCCCCGCCAGAATTGCAATTGCCTCGCCGAAGGCCACGTGGCAGGTCGGCTTGCCGCGGCGCAGATCGTCGTTGTCCAGCGCGGGCAGGTCGTCGTGGATCAGCGAATAGGTGTGCAGCATCTCGATCGCTGCGCCCAGATCTTCAACTCCATCGGGCAAGCCTGCGGATCCGCGCGCCGCCGCCATCATCCGCGCCGTCTGCATCGCCAGCACGGGACGCAGGCGCTTGCCGCCCGCGAAGACGCTGTGCCGCATCGCCCCGTGAATCGAGGCCGGAACCTGCGTCACCGGAGGCAGCAGGCGCTCCAGCGCCGCGTCCGCCCTTTCCACGCCCTCGCGCAAAATTGCCTTCACATCCGCCTGCGTGGCCACCCTGTCTTCTGATGCTGTTGCCATAGCTGACCGCTTCCAGTGTAACGGCAACTCCGCGTCCTGGCGCGAGAAAGCCCTGCGACGGCGGTTAGTTCGGCCGCAGGCCGGAGCTACGGCTCCAGCCGCAGCGTATGCACAGCGGCCCCGACCACTGCCTGTTCGCTGAAGGGCAATGCGATGGTCCGGCCGTGGTACCAGTACGGCCACTGATCGCGGTAGTACGGGCTCAGCGGATTGCCGGATTCTCCCATCACGATGTTCTCCGTCGCGCCGTCCACATCGCCCCAGTCGATGGTGAATCGCTGCGACGGCCCGAAGGTACGCGCCTCGTCGTTCACCGTCGTGGTGTCGCCCGGCAGCGGCTGCGCGCCTGTTCCCGTCCAGTCCCGAAACCACGGCAGCAGCCCGAAGATCGGGTGCTCCACGTCCAGAGGATGCGCGTAGCCGTAGCGCCATCTGCTCAGGTCTGGTGGCGCGCCATCTCTCACCAGCCCCTGCCGCACCATGTCCGCCAGAAAGTCGTCCCAGCTCGGATATTTCGCCGGCAGCCATGCTGGATTTTCATTCATCAGGATCTGTTCGCCGGCGTAGATGCTCTCGCCCCAGCGATAGTGCTTCCACTCGCTGCCCAGTTTCGGCTCCAGCAGCATCGGGTAGAACGCCTGCTTCGCCGCCGCAACGATCGCCGCCGGCGCTGAATCGATGCCTACCCTGCCATCCCATGTTCGCAGCAGGTTCGCCGCCTGCCGCAGCTGCCTGCCCACATGATCGGCATGATCGATGCCGTACGCCAGGCGCTGCGCAATCTCCTGATCGACCTCGGAATACACATCCATCTGCAGCGTCAGCATGTCCCTCGCAGTCAGTTGCGTCTTCGGCTCCAGCCATTTCCAGATGCGCTCGTTACGATACGGATCGCCCCACTCCAGCGTCAGCGGGTACGGATAGCCCAGTGGCGTCACCCGTGAGTTGGCTGTCGCCAGCAGCCCGCCCGGCGGATCACAGGACGAAGGCAGATCGTCGAAGGGAATGAACCCCTGCCACTCATGCCTGTTATCGGTGATCGGCGCGCCTTCGAGCCCGTTCGGGCGCAGCGGGATCAGCCCCACCGCCTGGTATCCGATATTTCCCTGATCATCGGCGTACACCACGTTTTGCGTCGGACCCCACCACTCGCTCAGCGCCTGGCGAAAGTCGCTCCAGTTCGCCGCCGTGTCCATCGCCAGCAGCGGAAAGCCATGCGCTGCGGGACTGTAAATCGTCCAGTCCAGCGCCAGGGTTCTCTTTTCGCCGGGAATCAGCGGCGTGATCACCACCCCGTGATCGGTATGCTCCACATCGACCTTCAGGTTGCGCCCGCCGCGCACGGCGATGGTCTCCACATCGTCCTCCATCGAATGCCACGCCCCGTCCGTTCCGAGGTACTCGCCCTGCGGGTTGGTCTTCTCCACGTAGATATCCTGCGTGTCGCCATACAGCGACGTGAATCCCCACGCAATGTGCTCGTTGTGGCCGGCCACGATCAGCGGAAGACCCGGCAAGCTGAGCCCTGCCGCATGAAATCCCGGCGCATCCATGTCGATCTCGTACCAGATGTTTGGTATCTGATGCGGCAGATGCATGTCATTCGAGAGCATCGCGTGCCCGCTTGCGGTCCTCGCGCCGGAAACTACCCACTCGTTCGAACCCGGATCGCACCCCAGGCATTCCGCCGCACTGCCATCCACAACCTCCATCCACGGATCGCTCGCTTCCCGCGGACTGAGCCATGTTGTCGCAAGCCTCGCCATCCGTGGAAATGCCGGACCCTGTCCGCTGTACCCCGCGCCCCGCACCCTGGCAGAGAATCCCGTCTGGCTCCTGTCCAGCGGTACATCCGGAAGCACCTGATCGGGCGCCGAGATCGGCGGCTGGCTCGAAATCACCGGATGATCCCGCCACGTCGTCGAGGGATAGAGATCCGCTGCCAGTGTTGGCCCCAGCTTCGCCGTAATCCGTTCCCGCTCGATCTTCTCCGGCCAGTGCTCGTCCAGCATCTGCACCATGCCCAGCGCCACCGTGATCGAGTCCGCCGGAGTCCACGGCTCCGGCCGGTACATCAGCAGCCGGAACTCCGCCGGCAGCCGATCTTCATGCGACCGGATATAGGCATTCACGCCGCGCGCGTAATCCTCCATGCAGCGCCGGTCCTGGTCATCCAGCTCCGCTGTCATTCGCTCTGCCGTTGCTCGGATGGCCAGCACCCTCTGGATGCGGTCATGCTCCACCAGCCTCCGCCCCAGAATCGCAGCCGCATCGCCTGCGGCCATGCGCCGCTCCATGTCCAGTTCCCACAGCCGGTCCTGCGCCGTCACATACCCCTGTGCGAACAGCAAATCGTCCAGGTTCGCGGCCTCGATGTGCGGTACCCCGTGCTCGTCCCTCCGCACCGTCACCGCCGTGGTCAGCCCGCTCAGATGGATGGTTCCGTCCAGCTGCGGCAGAGACCGGCGCATGGCGTGCATCAGCCACCACCCGCAGCCGAAGGCTGCGACGACCACAACCAGCGCCGCCACCAGTAGTCCAGCGACCAGGCGTACGGCTGCACTCCCTCGCTCAGCCTCTACGCTGCGTTCGACCCTCATCCACTCCCATTTTCGCAGAGAGAAACGGGGTCAGCTCGCTGTTCCCAACCTGCGCCTCCGGCTCCATGTGCCAACCCTTCATTCCTTTGCGTACGCTACTCTCATCTCATCCTGTGAAGGGCTCTTTCCCCGGATGACCGCGCAGCCACAACCCGAACCTGAGGCGCGCCTTGTCTCCCGCCCCGGGCTGGAAAGTCTCCTCGCATCGGTCGAGAACTCCTGCCTCGATCCCCGCGCCGGCATCTTCGGCCCTGATTCCATCACCTGGACGCTCAGCCGCGAATCTGCCGTTTTTCTCGGCGCCGGCCGCGCCGCGCTCCTGCAGCTCGCCCATCCCTGGGTCGCCGCCGCGCTCGCGGAGCACTCCTCGCTCCTCAGCAGGCCCGTCGCCCGGTTTCACAACACTTTCCGCATCGTTTTCACGATGATCTTCGGCTCCCTGCGCCAGGCAACGGCCGCTGCGCGCCACCTGCACACGCTACATACCCGCATCCAGGGCGAATTGCCGGAGCCCGTCGCCGGATGGCCTTCAGGCACGCACTACGCAGCGAATGAGATCGCCGCCCTCCGGTGGGTTTACGCGACGCTCGTCGACAGCGCAGTCCTCGCCTGCGAATGGATCCTGCCGCTCACCCCCTCGGATCGTGAGGCTTACTATCGCGAGAGCCATACCATGGCTGCGCTTTTCGGCCTTCCCTCCTCAGCACTGGCGGCCAACTGGACCAGCTTTCAGGACTACACCCGCTCGATGACGGAGTCTGCGGAGCTGGGCGTCAGTCCCGCTGCGCGGTCCATGGCTCACGCCATCCTCTCCGGCTCCGGTTCCTGGATTCATCCTCCACACTGGTATCGCGCCATGACCACCGCCTGGCTTCCGGAGCGCTTCCGCGAGGAATTCGACCTCACCTGCAGTGCCGCCGACCAGCGCCTTGTCGAGCGCGCACGCCGCTGGTTCCCGCGTGTTTACCGGATCTTGCCCGCCGATTTGCGCTTCGTTGGCCCCTATCTCGAAGCTCAGACACGCCTGGAAGGCCGCGCACCCGGCTGGCTTACGCGCCGCAGCAACTTGTTCTGGCTCGGGGAACCCGCCTTACCTTTTGCGCGACAGGGTCCGCCTCATGCCGGCCATTGACATCTCCCGCTCCGGCTCCTACTCTGAAAGACAGATGAGCCTTCTCTCGCCAACCTGCATGGGTCTGTGCTGCTGCTGTTGTGGCTGCGCCATGCGGGTGCGCACCTGAGAGAACCGGTTCGATAAGCTTCGAGCATCCCTCAGAACCCACCCGCTGCACAGCCCGGGTGGGTTTTTTCGCCCCCGGCACAGCCTCAACGCATCGCCTCAGGAGGAATCAGAACCATGTCGCTTCGCATCAACGATATCGCTCCGGACTTTACCGCCGAGACCACCCACGGCACCATCCACTTTCACGACTGGATCGACGGACACTGGGCTGTCCTCTTCTCCCATCCCAAGGACTTCACTCCCGTCTGCACCACGGAGCTGGGCGCGGTGGCCGGCCTCAAACAGGAATTCGCCAAACGCAGCGCCAAAGTCATCGGCCTCTCGGTCGATCCGGTCGACAGCCATAAGAAGTGGGAAGGCGACATTCGCGACGTTACCGGCCACGCCGTCAACTACCCCATGATCGGCGATCCCGAACTCAAAGTGGCCAAGCTCTACGACATGCTGCCCGGCGACGCCGGCGATTCCTGCGAGGGCCGCACTCCGGCGCACAATGCCACCGTCCGTACCGTCTTCGTCATCGGACCGGACAAGCGCATCAAGCTGCACCTCGCCTATCCCATGACCACCGGCCGCAACTTTGACGAGATCCTGCGCGTGCTCGACTCCATGCAGCTCACCGCCAGGCACAAAGTGGCCACTCCTGCGAACTGGAAGCAGGGCGAGGACGTCATCCTCACCGGCGCGGTTTCCCCCGAAGAGGCCGACAAGCTCTTTCCCGGCTACAAGACCGTAAAGCCCTATCTGCGCACCGCGGCGCAGCCGCAGTAATCGGCGGCGCGCCAACGGCTGGCAGGACTCCCGGCTCCGCCCAGTCGGACATGTACGATGAAGCTGGATCACGCCGCTGCGACTCGAGCGGCGATGACGAGCACCGGTGGCGAAGCGGCTAACGCGCTGGTCTGCAAAACCAGTATTCGCGGGTTCAATTCCCGCTCGGTGCTCCAACAGCTTTTCTTCCCGCCTCGCTGCGCCGTCTACGTCGAACGGACCAGCGACCCAATGATCGACACCGCCTCGTCGAGTTCCTTCACCGGCACGCATTCCCGGCTGCTGTGCGCGGTGCGCATGTCGCCGGGACCGAAGACGAT
>DATJSY010000067.1:0-54194 GCA_035503835.1 Acidobacteriaceae bacterium
GCAGATCCAGAGTGGTCATCTTCCCCTCTTTTGCTCCTCCAGGAGATGTGTATCACTCTTACCTGTAGAAGTGCAAGGGGGGAGGAGTCCCCTCTGCATTGTCCGGCGATCACCGAGATGCTGCCATCAGTTCCCCACTCCTGGGCAAGCGGCTCAAAAGGCTTGGTTTAGGCGCTTAGTTCAGGATAGGTACCGACAGACATTAGCTTCCTGTCCGAACCGCCTGCGCGCAAATATGCCAGCCCGGAGATCCCTCGCGGGGCAGTTTCGACAGGAGCGTTTGAAGGGAGCCGCTGGTGGCTGCGGCGGATGCGGTCATGCTATGGGAACTGAATCCGCCGTCTCCTGTATGTCACAGAATAATAATGGGCTATACGACATGAGGGAGGGTTGATCAGGGGTGTAGTCGTAGTCCATGATCTCGGCTGTATGGCACGCGCAGCGTCCGCCGCGCCAGCGGCTTCGTTCAGGCGTGTCGTTCCGACGGGGCTGGGTCCCGGAATCTCTGACTGTTCCTGTCCCCGAAAGCTGGTGCCGACTGCAAAAAATTCTGCCATCCGTCAGAACAGGTCCGGAATGCTGGTGAAGGCGATCCGGGTGGGAGCCGCGGCGCGAGCCAGCAGCATGCTGGCTGAGAACAGCGTTGCCGTCCCGTACTTCTGATTCAGGGCGTCCATCGTACGGGTCAGCCGGGTCCGCTTCGATTCGGTTTCGAGGCTGGAAAAGAGACTGAGCGTATGCAGGTGATCCGGTACGAGGTGTCCCAGGCAGACACCGACATAGAAGGGTCTGCGGTGCTTCCCATCCCGCGGCCGCGCCGCCCACAGCTTTTGCAGGGCCTCGATCAGCGTCTGATTGTCCTGACACTCGATCACGGACAGGCCATCCGACCATACCGACTGCTGAATCCCGGATGAGTGCCGGGAGTCTCCTCGGGTCGTAGCGTACTTGACGGTCAGAGAGACATGCGTCGTCCAGAGCCGCGCCGTGCGCAGCCGCATCGCCGCCTTGTGCAGCAGCTTGTGGGCGACGGCGTAGCAGCCGTCGTCGGTGCGAAGCTCGGGCGGCAGCACATGGCTCTGGCTGATCGACTTCTGATGGTCCGGTTCCGCGTCCTGGAAATCTTCGCCGCGCAGCCAGTGCCAGAGCTTCTCACCGTTGATGCCGCCCCAGACGCGGTTCAGCTGCTCGCGGTCAAGCGCCATCAGATGCGACATGGTCCGGATGCCCTGGTCATGAAGCCGCTTTTCCATCCGTGCGCCCACACCGGGCAAGTCGCGCAGTGTGAGTTCGGTGAGAGCCGACGGCAGTTGGTCGGGAGTCAGCGCGACCAGCCCGTCTGGCTTCTTCATGTCCGAAGCGATCTTGGCGAGATAGCGATTCGGGGCAAGCCCGATCGAGCAGCGCAGGGTGGAACCAGCGTTTTCGCGGACGGAGACCTTGACGCGCCTGGCGAGATCGAGCGCGGCCGAGAGCGGTTGTTCGCGGCCGATCAGACTGGAGGCCATCTCGTCGATCGACAGAACCGCTGAGACCGGCACACACCGCTCGACCGCATCGACGATGCGATTATGGTAATCGACGTAGACATCGTGCCGGGCTTCCACCAGCTCGATCCCCGGACACATCTGCTTCGCGTCGCCAACCCGAGTTCCGGTATGGACTCCGAAGGCTTTGGCCTCATAGCTGGCGGCGATGGCGCAGGTGGTATCGGCCATCACCGGGACGACGGCGATCGGACGCCCGCGCAGCTCCGGGCGAAGCTCCTGCTCGACCGAGGCAAAGTAGGAGTTCAGATCAAGCAGCAGCCAGCGCACACGCGGTTCGGCTTCAGATGCCATACTTCTCGTCCAGAAATATGCGGACCGGCTTCGGCAACGTGGCGCTGATCTCCTGCCAGGTCAGAATCCCCAGCCGGGTCCGCAGTGAGCTGTCAGTCGCGGCGCGCATCTCTTCGAACCAGCAATCGATGAGATCCGGCCGCCGCTGGTCGCAGAACACGAAGAACGAATCATTCGTCGCACGGGCTGCCAGAACCCCGCGAACCAGCTGCCAAAAGTGTACGACGCCGTTGCGGACGGGTAGCACATCCGTGTCGAACAGGTCGTTCACACCGCGACAGCGCAAGAGCAGCCGGACCGATCGTGGAATGCACACGGCATTCGACGGAAAAGGGAAGATGCGAATCGCGCTGGAGTGCGGGACACACTCTCCCTGGATCAGCCGCCTCCTGCTTATCTACATGTTTCAGCAGGGCCCATGCACTCGCGGATTTACCCTCCATGTTCCACAACCGCTTGTGGTCCGCTGAAACAACCAGATAAGCAAAAGCCGGCTATTGCAGGAGATGGAACACGAGGTGAGTAGCAGAATGCTGTCCTGTTGAGAACGTGTTCGCTTTATCTTCATTCGTCGGCCTCACCCCGGTAGGGTATGCATGACACTGTAGTCAGCTCACAGAATTCCCGAAAATGGTCACTGAATCGGTCACCGGGAATTTACCCTAATCGGGTATGGCATTCCTCGATCCCAGGCGACTGCAAAGGGCCGGCGCGCAGGTGATCGCTGACCCCGGGATTCTGAGCGGTACGCCTGTGATCAGAGGAACACGAGTGCCGGTGTACGATGTCGCCGCGTCCGTCGCTGCCGAAATTCCGATGGAGCAAATTCTCTCTTCCTGTCCCAGCCTCAATCGGGAACAGGTGGAACTCGCGGCACTCTGCGCAGAGGCACACCCCTGGCGCGAAGGTTCGAGTCGGCGCGTTGCCCGGCCTCCAGGAGCGAAGATCATCTCATCTCGCCGCAAGCTCGGGTCAGTGCAACAGGCTCCGCGCTCCGATTGAGACTTACCGGCGATTATATCTTTTGTGGTATATTGAATACGAAGTGGACGGTTGAGACTCTGAACGAAATCGTGGATGCGGAAGTGGAATCCCTGCCCGCAGACATGAGGGCGCAGCTTGCGCATATTGCAAAGCTGATCGGGGAAATGGGACTCAAACGCGTGGGCGAGCCGCGCGTAAAGCATCCTGACGGCCGGGTGTGGGAGATGTGGCTCAAAGGAAGAAGCGGAATCTCCCGCGCTCTTTATGTTGTGGCGACAGGTTGGCGAGTTGTGATCGTGCGGGTTTTTATCAGGAAGACGCAGAAGACGCCGCGGCGCGAAATAGACCTGGCACTGTCCCGCGCACAAGCCCTGCTCTGAGGAGCAAAATCGATGGCGCGCATTACGGAAATGCACAAGAGATGGATGAAGGAGCCGAAATACCGCAGGGCATGCGAGGCTCTTGAAGACGAGTTTGCCGTGGCGAAGGCCGTTATCGCCGCCCGCAACCGCGCCGGCCTCACGCAAATGGAACTCGCCCGAAAGATGGGAACGACACAGCCCGTCGTGGCCAGGATGGAAGGTGGGCGCATTCAGCCGTCACTGCGAACCCTTCAACGTCTGGCAAAGGCGACCGGTTCAAAGCTCACGATTCGTTTTGAGCCCTGCCACGAGGAGCGTACTGCAGGGTATTAGCTGCGAATACGTTGAAGCCGAGTATCTTGTGCTACGCATACGTGCTATAGGGCAGCGGCCTCAACACTCCATGAAGCTGAGTGAGCTCAGCGTGAGGTCACCCACGCTTGGCCGCGCGCAACCTGTTCACGGTTCTCGACTGCACGGTGCTTCCGAGCATGGAAATGCTGAACGAGGCGCTGCAGCTGTACTGGCCGATCCTGTGGCGGGTCTGCGCCCGGGGATTCTACTTCCACAACAGTAAGCCACGCGTTGACGAGCCGCCGGGGAAAGAAGTTTGCGACCCCTTTGTCGATGTGCCCTTGGCGGTCTTTGAAGAGGGCGAGTGCAGGCTGGTTTTGCCTCGGGCGAAGTATGGAGGGTTGGGGATCAGCACGTCTCAGCCTTCCTTGTTTCGATTCACACCGGGATGCGGGCGGGAGAGCAGTTCCAGTTGAAATGGCGGGATGTGTCGATGGAACGCCGGCTGATTCCACTGCCCAAAACCAAATCGGGCAAAGCGCGCCATATACGGCTAAATGCAGTTGGTTGCAGCGCGCTGCAGGAACGGAAACGGTCGCAGCAGGACTACGGGGCGAGACAGAAAGAGAAGGGACGGGAGCACGCCGATCCGGCACTTGTGTTGCGGGACGCCGGACGCGATCCGCAGCACAAATACCGGCGCTGGTTCAATGAGGCGTTGACGGATGCCAAAATCGAGGATTACTCCTGGCATTGCAACCGTCATACCTGTGCAAGTAGGCTGGTTATGGCGGGGGTTGACCTCCGCACGGTGGCCGAATTGATGGGACTCAGCAGCATCCAGATGACGATGCGCTACGCGCACCTGGCGCCGCATCACAACCGCGCCGCTGTGGACCGGCTCGTGTCTGTTTCAGAGCCTCGCCGGAGCAGAAAATCCGCGATACGCGAAAACGAGGTGGTCACTAAAATCGGCCACCAGCAAAAAAACGGACTCGGCGACGAACCCGGAAAATTGAAGTAAGTTTATTATTAACAGTAATTTACAAAAAGTGGCCCCGTAGCTCAGGTGGATAGAGCAGCAGTTTCCTAAACTGCGTGTCGGAAGTTCGAGTCTTCCCGGGGTCACCATTTCCCTTCCCTCCCGAATTCCTCGCCGCGCTCCAGATTGCGGCTGGGTCGCCCGCCGCGCCCACGCGCGCAACTTGCCTCAGGGTGATGTGAGCAAAGACTCCGTCCACGGGAGCAGCTTTTGTAATTTTTTCGTACGCGCCGCGTCATTCGGGCGCCCGAGGATCACACTGAAGCTGGGCCGATGCACAGCTCGCCCGATCCTTCCATTTCGCTGCGGAGCGTGCGATGAACGTCCTGCTTCTTTATCCCAGGTTTCCCAATACCTACTGGGGCTTCCGCTACGCCTTATCGTTCCAGGGAAAGCGCGCCGCGCAGCCGCCGCTGGGGCTGATGACGGTCGCAGCTCTGCTGCCGCGGTCGTGGAAGAAGCGGCTGATCGACACCAACGTGGAGCGGCTGAAAGACACAGACCTGGAGTGGGCCGATGTGGCGCTGCTGAGCGCGATGCACATTCAGCAGCAGGATCTGGTTTCGCTGGTCCGGCGCTGCCGGGCGCATGGCGTGCGAACCGTGGTGGGCGGACCGATCGCCAGCAGCGTGCCAGCGAGCCACCTCGAGGCCGATCACGTGGTCATTGGCGAGGCGGAAGATCTGATTGCGGAATTGGCGCGCGATCTGGAGGCGGGATGCGCGAATCCTCTGTACGAGGCGGCCGAGCGGCCCGCGATGGATCGCAGTCCCGTGCCCGACCTGAGCCTCATCCGGATGAAGCGGTACAGCACCATGACGGTACAGTATTCGCGAGGCTGCCCGTTTCACTGCGAGTTCTGCGACATCATCGAGATTTACGGTCGCCGGCCGCGCACCAAGGCCGTCCCCCGGGTTTTGGCGGAGCTGGATCAGCTCTACGCGGCGGGCTGGCGCGGCCCGGTCTTCATTGTCGACGACAACTTCATCGGCAACAAAGTGCGCGTTAAGGAGTTGCTGAAGGCGCTGGCAGAGTGGCAGCGGCAAAGGCGCATGCCCTTCCGTTTCATCACCGAGGCGTCGCTGAATCTCTCCGACGATCAGGAGCTCTTACAGGCGATGAAAGACGCCCGCTTCGCTTCCGTTTTCCTTGGCATCGAGACGCCGGATGAGTCCAGCCTGGCGGCTGCGCAGAAGCACCAGAACACCCGGCGCGATCTGCTGGAGAGCATTGCGACGATTCAGGAGTATGGCATCGAGGTCATGGGCGGATTTATCCTCGGTTTCGACACCGACCGCGAAGACGTCTTCGATCGACTGGTTGAGTTCATCCAGAAGAGTGCCATCCCCATCGCCATGGTGGGACTGCTGCAGGCCATGCCGGGCACGCAGCTCTTTCGCCGGCTGACGAGCGAGGGCCGCATTCTGCACGCGGGAGACGGTAACAATACCGGCTGCGAGCTCAATTTTCTGCCCCGGATGAACGCCAGCCGGCTGGTGGAGGGCTATCAGTCCGTGCTGCGGCGGATTTACAGCCGGGAAGCGTATTACGCGCGCGTGCGGGCCTATCTCAGCCGCTGCCAGCCGCGCTACAAAGGTCATTTAAGTCTGGGAAATCTCCGCGCTTTGTTACTCTCCATCCTGCGCCAGGGCGTTCTCGGGCGAGCTCGGCTGAGCTACTGGAAGTTTCTGCTGGTGGCTGCGACCCGGTATCGCCGCTGTTTCGGCGCTGCCATGACCATGGCCGTCATGGGCTATCACTTCCAGGTGATCACGGAGCAGATTTCGGGAGCAGACAGCTGACGGCAATCCATCGACGAGCCGGGGCTGCTGGATCCGCTCAGGCGGCCGGGGTAATGAGCAGGGGTTCGATGAGAGGCAGCGGCATGGGCTCTGGAAGTGCTGACGGAACATAGCGGCCGTCGGCGATATCGGCGAAGACCCGATTCGCGGTGTCCTCGGTCCGGGTGGAGTCGATGTGCAGGGTTTTCACGGCCCGCATCACAACGGTCGCCAGGAGAAACCGGTTCTCAATTTGAATCCCGGCTGAATACACCAGATCAGAGCGCATATTTGCCTCTTTCCCCGTTATGCCGCGTTTGCCACAGAAGCCGGGCTCGCGTCAGGTACCCCAGCGAGGGGGTCCGCCTGCCGGAAACTCCGCTGCGAATCGGAAGGTGCGGAGCTCTCAAGGGCTGGCCAGAGCAGGAAGCGATCCAATCGCGCCTGCCATCAGTATACGCTGTTCTCAGGAATTCCCGTAATTTCCCGCAGCGGCGCACCAGAAAGAGCAAAACCACGGTAGCTGTGTCCGCTTTCCGGTGCCGCCGCGCGTCGCGTGACCCTGGGATAGTCCCAGCCATGTTCCCGCTGTATCCGGGCCCCACGAACGAACCTACGATTCGCTGAAATCGATCATCTTCGGCGCTTTGCGGAAGAAATTCGTGGTCGCGCCCAGATACGTGGCCCCGATCAGGAACCAGATGCCACCGACGATCCTGGCCAGGATGTTGAGGTTCCACCAGATCGAGGCGCAGAACACAAAGCCAATGAGCGGGAGGACTGAATCCCGCAGCAGTCTTCTTTCGCCGCTCCGCCGCAGCAGGGCAAAGTGCCAGAACGTCGACAGATTCACGCCCATGAACGCAAGGAAGGCGCCGAAGTTCAGCAGCTCGCCGGCGTGCTCGTAAGCGCTGCCAACGTAATTGAGAGCCACGGCGCCAATCCAGGCCACAGCGCCGATGATCAGAATGTTCCAGGTGGGCGTATTCGTCTTCGGGTGGAGATGAGCGAAGATGCGCCGCGGCAGGACGCCGTCGCGTCCCATGCCGAAGAGCAGACGCGCCGCTCCCAGACCGCCGGTCAGCGCGCTGCCCAGAGCAGCAAGGATGAGCACCACGCCCATCGCCTCAAAGAGAACCGGGCCGCCCACGCGTCGGCACACGTCCATGAAGGCGGTCTCGAGGTTGGGGAAGGTATGCCAGTCGGGCCAGATGCGCTGCCCGAGATAGATTTCCGCGCCGCCCAGGATTCCGGTGAAGACGCAGACCAAAACAGTAGCGAGCAGCACATTCCGCCGGGGATTCTCCACATCCTCAGAGAGCGTGGTGATCCCGTCGAAGCCGATGTAGGTGAGCGCGGCGAACGAGGTGGCTCCCCAGATGCGCCGCATATCGAAGGTCTTCGGATCGTAGAACGGAGCAACGGAGAAAAGCGCCCACCAGTGTCCGCGATGGAAGAGGTAATGGACGCCGAGGAAAAAGAAGGCGGCGATGACCACGCACATGGCCATCAGCAGCACCTTGTTGGCGCGCGCTGAGGAGCGAATGCCGATGAGGTTGAGGGCGGTGATGAAGACGGTGACGGCGAGCGCCATGATCGGAAACGGAACTTCGGTGATGTACCGGCTGTGCAGCGCGACCGAAATCCACACGACGTTGATCAGGGGCTGCAGGATGTAGTCGAGCAGCATGGCCCAGCCGATCAGAAAGCCGAGATGCGGATTGATCGTCCGGCCTACATAGGTGTAGGCGGACCCCGCGGCCGGGTAAACCGCGGCCATGCGGCCGTAGCTGACGGCGGTAATGACCATGGCCAGCATCGCTATCAGGATGGTGTCGACGGTGTGGCCGTTGGAGAGCTTCTGGGCCACGCCGAAGAGCGGGATGCCCGCCGTCGGCTGAATCAGCACCATGCCGTAGAAGATGAGGTCCCACAGAGTGAGAACCTTTCTCAGCCGAAGTTCGGAGCCCTGTGGGTTGGTTTCTGACATGTGGCAGTTTCTGCGTCCGTTCGCGTCCTGTTACTGCGCCGCCCCGCCAGCTGCGGCTGTTGGCGTCAGCGTCTGGGCCGCAACATTCCAGCCCTCGACGTGAACGACGGGAGATTCCGGCGCGTCTTTGGGCAACAGCGCGGTCAGCGTCCTCGACTCACCCGGAACCAGCTCGATCCAGTTGTCAGACCAGAGCACGGGCGCAACCAGTCCATCGGACGAAGTGCGCACCGCGGCGCGAATCTGGAAGGCAAGAGCTGACGAGCTGTTGTCGAGATGCAGCCGGATTTCGCGGCCCTGCGGCGTATTCGTTATCTCCGCTCGAGCCACCACGGTGGCGGGCGGCAGATGGGTCAGCGCGGTCATATCCGGGTAATAGGCCGCGGGGGTGAACGTATACTGCGTCGCCTCCCAGTCGAAGGTCGTGGGCGTGTAGGGCACCCAGTAGAAGTTACGGCTGACGATCTGGCCGGAGGAGTCCGCAAGCGTCAGGTCGATGAAGAAGATCCTTTCCACGCCGTTAAACAGGCTGCCGGGCAGATTGAACACCTGCTGCGAACTGTCCGCGGGCGCATTGACCGCCCTTTTCGCGCTGTACAGCTCGTTCCAGTGAATGCCGTGCACATCGACGCTGGCATGCAGCCCATCGGCGCGCCTGTAGGTGCTGTTCACGACAACGATCGACTGATTGTCATAGGAGTACTGGATATGAAGCGGCTCGCAGGCTTTCTTCACGCCGAAATAGCCGGGGTCCTCTTCGAGATTGTAATCGTAGAGGTGCCAGATCATGGACGGCCACGCGTTGTTCAGCATCCACTGGATCACGCCGGTGGAGTAGTACTTGTTGCGGGTGTAGGCCTCGAACATCGCGCGTTCCGAGGCGTACTCCATCGTGCCCGCCAGGCGGTCGAACTGCGCCGCGGAGGTCGGCTTCGCGTAGATGGCGTCCATCGCCGACTCAAGGTCCTTCAGGTTTTTGAAATCTCCGCTGCCCATGTGGTAGCTCCAGTCGGCGCCGGGGGGCCACGCATCGGGATCGGAAAGGAACGTCGCGCGGCTGGCGCGGGACGGAATATCCGGGCCGGGGCTGGTTTCCGTGTTATAGCCGTACGCTCCCCCGAAGCGCTTGTCGACGTACCAGTAGCTGGGCTCCACGTAGTTGTAAGGACCGGTCATCTTCACGCCGCTGTCGCCGGTGACCGTGGTGGGCGCTGCCGAGGCCGACGAGAGAGTGGGATTGGGCCAGTGCGTCTGAGCCTCCACATCGAGATAGGCCTGTTCCACATTCGCCGGCGGATGATAGTCGCTGCCGTTGAGCCAGACCAGCAGGCTCGGGAAATGGCGCAGTCGCAGCATCTGCGAACGCAGCGAGGCGGTCGCGATAGTCAGATCCTGCGGAGTCCAGGTCTTCCAGCGTTCCCAGTGATCGCAGCAGCACCAGCCGGCCATGACCAGAATTCCATTTTTGTCGGCGAGGCGGAAGAAATCGTCGGTGTCCAGCTTCCCTTCGAGGCGCAGAGCATTCAGCCCCAGATCGCGCACCAGGCGGAACTGCTCGCGCAGGCGTTCGGGATTCGTTCGCAGCAGCATGTCCTGCGACCAGCCTCCACCGCGGATGAGGATCGGCCTGCCGTTGACCCGGAAAAGCCGGCTGCCCGTGCCTGTAAGTTCCGAGGTGATCTCGCGGATGCCGAACTCGACGGTCTTCTGATCGCTGAGCTGCCCCCGAACGCGCACGCTCATCGAGAGATGCTCGAGATGCGGTTCGCCCATCTGCCACGGCCACCAGATTTTCGGATTCTGAATCCGCAGTTGCGGGAACTGCTCCGGCGTAAAGACCACGGTATGCTGCTCGTGCGGCGCCAGCCTGACCGTCTGCCGGAACTCCGCGCCCGAGGCCGATCCGGAAACGACGCCCTCGACGGGATGGTCCGTGCCATTTTCCACTTCCGCGTAGACGGTCAGCTCTGCGGTGCTCAGATTGTCGTCGGGAAAATGCGTAACCACCGTCGGCGAGCGCAGCGCGACTGCTCCGGTGCTCACCAGATCCACCGCGCCCCACAGGCCCATGTCCTTGTCCGGCGGCGCGGGGTTCCAGTCGACCCAGTTGATGCCCAGGTCCATGGGCGTGGGCGCAAACGTCTCCACCGCGAGCACGTTCATTGCACCGGGCTTCAGCGCAGACGTAACGTCGAGGTTATAAATGCGGTAGGCGCCTGCGATCTGCGAGGAATCAGCGATTTTATGGCCGTTCAGCCAGATATCCGCGCGATAGTTAATGCCCCCGAAGTGCAGCCAGTAGCGAGCGCCCGGCTGTGCCGTCGCGGGCGCGGTGAACGTGTCGCGATACCACCAGCCGCAGTGGTAGGGACTGTCCGCCGGCATCGGCAAATTCTCGAAATTCGCGCCGATCGGATACGTTGTGCCGGGAATTTTGCGCAGATTGTCGCCGAAATAGGGATTGGGATAGATGCCCGCCGCCACCTGAGCGGCCAGCACCGTGCTCGGCACCGTGGCGCTGATCCACCCCTCGGTCGAAAATCCCGACGCGGAGATCGCCTCGCCCGCCGCGCTCAGCCTGCAGGCTGACTGAAGCCGCCAGCCATCATGCAGAGGCGTCAGATCAGCCGCGCACAGCGACGGCGCCAGCATCGCGCAGGCGAGAAGACAGGTCCCGATGGCTCGATTCATAAGGCGATGACCCTCCCCGCCCGCACGCCGCAGAGGGTGTTCGAGCGCTGTTCCGGATTTGCTGCTTCAGAAGAAATCACAGAGAAATTCCTTATTTCAATCGTTTGAATTGAGTTACCCCAACAGCTGCTGCCTTGTCAATATCGCTGTTGCGTTGCTCGCGCGTTCGCACGCCCGGTGGCGCCGAAGAGCCGCGCACCACCAGTTCCGGCTCCAGCATGTGCAGCCGCGGCCTGTGCGGCTCGCCGGCTCGCGGCTGCTCAAGAGCTTTCAGCATATGCTGAGTCGCCAGCAGGCCCATTTCCCGCAGAGGCTGCCGAATGGTGGTCAGGCCGGGCGTCGCCAGCGCCGCGGGCTGGATGTCGTCAAAGCCGATCACCGAGCAATCCTCCGGGACGCGCAGGCCCGCCTCCGCCAGTCCTCGAATCACCCCCAGCGCGGTGAGATCATCGAAGGCCAGCACCGCCGTGAAAGCGTATCCCGACGCCAGCATCTCCCTGGCGAGATCCAGGCCGCCGTCAAATCCGGATCGCGGATCGACCCGGTTCGGCAGTTGAAAAGCCAAATGAGGATCCAGCCGCAGCCCCGCCTCCGACGCTGCGTCCTGGATGCCGGTCCAGCGCGGCTCGCTGTCGAACATCTCCTCCGGTCCGCGAATCACCGCGATGCGCCGATGCCCCAGCGAATGCAGGTGGCGCATACCCAGTGCGCCGCCCGCCTGGTTGTCCACCAGCACGGAAGTGATTCTGCGCGCGGTCAGATCGCGCCCCACGATGACGATGGGCACGTGGTTCTTCTCGATGTCCGCCAGCAGATTCGCCTCTTCGAAAACCCAGCTGGCGATCACGATCACCCCTTCAGCGCGGCGCTCGAGGATCATGCGCAAATAACTATCGAACAGCCTGCGCTGCGTCTGCGCATTCACCAGCAGGGAAAAATAATTGGCGGGCTGCAGGCCGTCCTCGATGCCGCGGATCACCGGGATACAGAATGGATCGGACATATCGTAGGCGAGAACGCCGATCGTCTGCGTGCGCCGCCGCCGCAGCGAGCGCGCGTAGGCATCGGGATGATAGCCGAGGTGGCGCGCCGTGGTGCGGATGCGCTGGCGCGTTGCCTCGGCGACGTGGCGGGAAAGGGGAGCATCGCTGAGCACAATGGAGACGGTGGAGACGGAGAGCTGGCAGGCGCGCGCCACATCCGACAAGGTCACGTGTCCCGATTCGCGCTTGACCACCGCCGATCGTCTCCTTCTGCGAACCAACCCGCCGGGAGCAGGCGTCGGGCCGGATCCGGCAATCCTCAGGAAGCAGAGGCAGCAACAGTGCCGCCCGATTTTCCCCTTGACAGGGGTGTGAATAGTTCTTACATTCATATACCATTCAAACGTTTGAAGTCCAGCAATTCCGGGGCCAGGCTGGGAACGCGGCGGGGCAGGATTCAGCTTCTGGAGGTGGTGATGAGCAGGAGCAGTGGTTTCAGGCTGCAGGCGACGTCTCGTCTTCTGTTTTGTGCCATTCTGGCGCTCTGCATGGCAAGCGCGGCCTGGGGGCAGGCAGGGCGTGGTGCGATCTCCGGCCTGGTCAGCGATCCTTCCGGCGCGGTCATTCCGGGGGCGTCCGTCACGTTGCAGAGCGACGCGACGGGGGTCAAACAGGGCATGGTCACCACCTCGGGCGGGCTGTATTCGTTCATCTCGCTGGCTCCGGGGAGCTACCGCGTGAGGGCCACGGAAAAAGGCTTTCAGACGCTGGTGCAGGATCACGTGCAGGTGACCGTCGACCAGACGACGATCATCAACCTGACGCTGCGCGTGGGCAGCGTCAGCCAGGTGGTCACGGTGAATGCTGCGTCCGACATTCTCGACACCAGCAATTCCACGGTGGGTCAGTTGATCGATGCCGCCGCCATCGACCGCGTCCCGTTGCTGTACCGCAACGTCTACGATCTCGCGCAGCTGAGTGCGGGTGTAAATGCGCCCAACGCCTCGCCCAATTCGAGCGATTCGATGCTGTCGATCCAGAACATTTCAGTCGGACGCCCGGGAATCGACATCTCCTCAGCCACGATCAACGGGGCCATCGTGGGGTCGGTCTACTACATGGTCGACGGAAGCCCGATCGGCATTGCGGAAAACAATGAAGCGGCCATCATGCCGGCGATGAATATTCCCGAGGACGATGTCGATGAGGTTCGGGTGGAAACCCAGAATACGCCTGCCTCCTACCAGAGCGGCGCCGCGGGCGTCATCAGCCTGGTCACCAGGTCCGGGACGGATCACTTTCACGGCGACGTTTTTGGCGTATTTCGGCCGGACGTCCTGTCTGCGAATGAATACTTCAACAAACTAACTCAGCTCAGCAGCGGCATGGCGAACACGCCTCCTGATTTTCACCGCTACCAGGAGGGCGGAGCGATCGGCGGACCCATAAAGAAGGACAAACTCTTCTTTTTCGGAGATTACGAGGCCACCCAGCAGGAGGAGTACGAGGGCATCGACTATTTCTCCGTTCCCACAATGGCCGAAAGGACAGGAAACTTTTCGGCGATGGGCTTTACGATTTACGATCCAACCCGACCGGACGTCCCCGCGCCATGTCCTCCGCCGGGAACCGGGAACTGCATGGTGCGGCAGCCGTTTCCGAACAACACCATCCCGAATCCGAATCCCATCGGCCTGCTGTTTCTGTCCAAGATGCCTGAATGCAATCTGCCGTCTCCCACTAACTGTGAATCGGCAACGTCGGACGTGGTTAACAATTACGGTCTCCCCGGCATGGACCCCTATTCGGCGCAGCGGTTCGATACACGGGTGGACTGGATAAAGGGCCAGAAGCAGCGCATCTTCGGCCGGTTTTCCTTTGACCGCCTGGCCTTCGCCACCGCCAATGTATTTCCGAGCGGCTGGGATCTTAACTATGCTGAGAACATCACCAACGGGAGAAATATCCTTCTGGCAGACGACCTTACCCTGAACAACTCGACCTTTCTCCAGTTGCGCTATTCCTTTACGCGCCACTACGAGAATCAGGGTGGGCCGTCCTCGTACGCGTCCAACGATATTACGCAGCAGGGCTTCCCCTCCTCGCTCGCTTCTCAGGTGATCTACAAACAGCTGCCGTTCATGCTTTTTAATGACGTGGGTGGAGGCGTCGGTGGCACCGCCGACAGCAATATCTTTCGCTATGCCAGCGAGAACAGCGACGCCAGTGCCGCCATCACCAAGGTTCACGGCAAGCACCAGATCTCGACGGGCTTCGAGTGGATGAAGCGGTACCTCAACGTCGGCCAGCCGTATGCGCCGGCGGGCTCCTACGGGTTCGACGTGAGCTCTACGGACGAGACCGTCGCCAGTGCTGTGGGCGGCAGCGATTTCGCCTCCATCCTCGTCGGCATGGGGATGGAGCCAGGCTACGAATCCTACGATTTCACCAAAGACATTTTCGCAGCCGAGTCCAGTCCCTATTACGCGGCCTTCCTTGAGGATACTTACCGCGCGGCGACAAATCTGACCATTACGGCCGGCCTGCGCTGGGATATCTTCGGCGGGCGTAACGAGCGTTTTAACCGGCAGGAATACTTCAATCCCACTGTAGACAATACGTTTGACGGTGTCTCCTATACCGGCGCGGAGATATTCGCCAACAGCGGCAATCGCTCCCCTTATACAACCAATCTGGACAACCTCGGCCCTCGC
This sequence comes from Acidobacteriaceae bacterium, assembly GCA_035503835.1. GTDB lineage: Bacteria > Acidobacteriota > Terriglobia > Terriglobales > Acidobacteriaceae > Palsa-343. The sequence goes on from DATJSY010000067.1 coordinate 14,683, forward strand.
CTGGCTTTCGCATGGCAGCCGGCCGGCCATCTGGTCCTGCGCGGTGGCGCAGGCATCTACTACGGTCCCAGCACGCAGATGGTCGCCAGCGCGCTCGAAAACGCCGATGGATACTCTTCTGTTACGAACTGGAACTCAACCTGCTACAACGCCGACGGGAATACCGTCTTCTACAGCCCGTCCTGTGCGACGCCGGCGGTGGACAACTTCACGGGCCCCTATTCATTGAGCAATCCGTTTCCGGCCGGCGTTGTCCCGGTCTTCACCGTCGCCAACCCGCCGACAGGTCTGGCCAATAATCTGGGGACAACCCTGCAGACCGTGCTGCACTCCCAGCGCACACCCACCGTCTACAATTATAACTTCGCTGTGGAGTATCAGCTGCCGCACCAGGTGGTGGTAACTGCCGGCTATGTCGGCAGCCGGGGACTTTTCCTGCCCTTTGGCAGTGTCGATCTCAGCCAGCTGGATTTGGCCACGCTTCAGAAATACAACTACTCGTTGTGCGTCGATACCTCGCAACCGAGCTGCATTTATGAGCCGAATCAATGGGAGGCCATCCAGCCTGCCACGAATGCCAACTACGGAGCGGCCACGGTTCCTCTGTGGGCTGCGATCCAGCCGTTCCCGCAGTTCGGCGATGGCAGCTACGGCGCGGGCAATGGCGTCAACGTGAATGGCTACCCCGCGGGCGACTCAGAGTACAGTTCTTTGCAGGCCAAAGTGCAGAAGAGACTCACCAGCCACTTCACTACGCTGAGCACGTTTACCTGGGGGAAATTAATGACCGACGACGGGAATCCTCCTCTCAGTTTCGTAGCCAATCACAATGGATCCGTTCAGGACTGGAAGAATCTGTCCTATGAGCACTCGATCAGCCCCCAGGATATCAAGTATTCGTACTCCGGAGAAATATCGTATGACCTGCCGTTTGGCAAGGGACGGCATGTCAATCTGAATGGTTTCTCGAATGCAGCCTTTGGTGGATGGACGGTGAATGCGATTGTCTATCTCAGCTCGGGCAACCCCATTAACGCGCCGTCTTCCGGAACAACTCCGTCCTACTTCAATCAGCGTGCGGACATGACCTGCAATCCTGCGAAAGGTGCTCCGCATACCATCGCTGCATGGTTCAACGATAACTGTTTCGCGATACCCGGCATGGAGAACGGCGGCGTGGCGAATCCGTTTGTTCCGGGGACCGCCCCGGACTATCTCGACAATGTTCGCACCAAAGGCGCTCGTGACATGGATTTTTCCACTTACAAGGCGTTCAATTTCGGCGAAGCGAAAGTGCTCCGCTTCGACGCTTCCGCCTACAATCTGACCAACACGCCGCAGTTCGGGTATCCCAGCGTACCGAGCATCGTCAGTGCAGTGGACCAGGGTCTTCCCTTCGGACAGATCACTAATACGGATAACACTCCTCGGCAATTCCAGTTTGGCGCGCGGTTCGAGTTCTGAGTGGCTGCGCCGGCGCGGGCCGGCTGACGTCGGACCTTAACGCTGAATCCCGCGCAGAATGCGGGCGATGGACTCCAGCACGCGCTCGGGAATCACGCCCGCCGGCATTCCTGTCCCCATCTTCGCGGTCATCTGCCGGGCCAGGCGTTCGGCGAGCTGCACGCGTCGCGGAATGTCGATGTCGATGGCGCGCGCAAAGAAGTGGTCGATGACGTTCAGATCGTCGGCCGAAAGACGAGCGACGGCGTCAGCCGGCAAATCCACCGGCAGCGGAGCAATGGGCGCAGGCGCGGGGCTCTCCGCGAAAACCTGAGCGGTAATCGTGCGCGGTGCACCGCCGGTCCACAGCGGAGTCTCCGCGGAGCGCTCGTGAACCACCAGCGTGCCCGCGGCCAGATCGCCCAGCCGCTTGTTCTGCCGGTTGCACCACATCGTAATCACGCCGACGGCGTAAAATCCGGGCAGCTCGTCGATGATGCGAAGAAAGTTCCGCGTCATGGATTCAAACAGCGTGATCTGGCGGCCGGAATCGCGGATGACGCGAAGCCTGCACAGCTTCTTTCCCGGCGTCTGGCCGTTCCAGAAGGCCTCAAAGAGCGTGTAGTAGCCCCAGTGGAGGAGGAAAACCACTGCGATCAGACCCGCCTCCAGCCATTTGTCGCCGACCCTCGCCACGACAGCGCCGGCCACCCTCGGCGCGGCGCTGAGGATCAGCACCAGAGCCAGCACGAGGACCGCGTAGCCCAGCAATTGAATCAGCGAGTCCGCCAAAACTGCGAGAAAACGGCTGCCCACGCCTGCCAGGGGAAGGCGAATCGCGACCTGCTCCGGAGTTTCGATGGTAAGCTGATCGGGAGTTTCGGCCCTTCCTGTATCGATGGTGCCGCTCATCTGCATCGTCTCGGACCCGTACCGCCATGATTTCGAACCGCTGGATCGAACAACGGCAGGCACTCTGGCAGCGGCTCGATCTGCTGCTGCGCCAGGTGGAAACTTCGGGGCTCAGATCCCTTTCCGGCGAGGAGCTGCGCGAGTTGGGGCTGCTCTACCGTCAAATCGCCCAGGACCTCTCCGCCGTGCGCGCCGACCGCGGTTCCCGCACGCAGGAAGAATACCTGAACCAGCTTCTGGCGCGAGCGCATAATCGCGTCTACTCCGGAAGAAAACTCGAGCCGCGCCAGGTCCTCCGCTTTTTCGCGGTGGATTACCCGCGCCTGTTCCGCAGGCTCTTCCCCTGGGTGGCCGCGGCGTTCCTCATTTTTCTTGCCGGGGGGGCGCTGGGCACGCTGCTCACCTTCAGCCGCCCCGCGTTCATGCGCCTGATCCTTGGCCCCGCGATGGTCTCCTCGATCGAGCACCATCAGATGTGGACGCAAAGCCTGGTCAGCGTCAAGCCGCAGGCCTCCAGCTGGATCATGACCAACAACATCAGCGTGGGGTTCACCGCGTTCGCCGGAGGCATCCTGGCCGGCCTCGGCACGCTCTACCTGCTGTTCTTCAACGGGCTCATGATGGGCGTAGTGGCCATGGCCTGCGCGGAAGCGCACATGTCTCTGCAACTGTGGAGTTTCATCGCGGCCCACGGAGCGCTCGAGCTGCCCAGCATCTTCATCGCCGGCGGCGCGGGGCTGCGGCTGGCGGCGGGCCTGCTGTTTCCCGGCATTTATTCCCGGCGGGACGCGCTCAAGCGGGCCGCCGCAGAATCGATCCGTTTGCTCGCAGGCACGGTGCCGCTGCTGATCATCGCCGGCACGCTGGAGGGTTTCCTGTCGCCCTCCGGAGCCCCGGTCGTGGTCAAATTCCTCACCGGCGGCGTCCTGCTGCTCGCGCTCAGCCTTTGGCTCACCTCCGAGCCGCGCGCGAAGCAGCCTGCCCTGCCTACAGCATCCCCCGCGCCTTCACTTCCAGATACTCATTGATCGCATCGCTGCGCAGATCCCCGGGCGTGGTTTCCACCACCAGAACCCCTTTGGCGCGCAGCGCGCCCAGCGTCAGCCTCCGCCGCTCCGTCAGCTCCTGGGCAGCGGCCGACTCGTACATCTGCGCGGGCGTGCGCGGCGGACGCGCGGCGACGCCCAGAATCTCCGGATGGTTGAGCACCACCAGCAGAACCAGATGCCGCCGGGCAAGATCGACGGCTGCATCCGCGACTTCCGGACGCCGCGCGCTGTCGGCCATCTCCGTGATCCAGAGCACCAGCCCTCGCCGCCGCTGGAGCTGCTCCAGGCGAGCCGCGGCGCGCAGGTGATCGGCCTCCGATCCTTCGGACTTCACGACAGAGAGCGCGTCGATCATCGCGCGCAGCTGCCCCGCGCCGCTGGCCGGCAAAAGCTGCTGCTGGATGCCCCGCCCATAGACCAGCAGGCCAGCCTTGTCGCCGGTCTGCATCACCGTCTGTGCCAGCGCAATGCCTGCGCCGCACGCCTGGTCGAGCTGGGTCAGGCTCAGGAGAAAATCCTCATCGGACGCCGCATCGCGGAACGATGCCTGGGAACCCGTGCGCCGCAGCTCGCCGACGGTCGCGGAAAGCCGTCCGGCATCGAGCACAATCCACACCTGCTGGCTGCGCTCGGTGGTGAACTCGCGGGTGACGATGCGTGAGCGCCGCGCGGTCGCCGGCCAGGAGATATTGCGCAGCTCATCGCCGCGTCGATAATCGCGCAGATGATCGAACTCGCGGCCGGTCCCCGTCAGGCGCAGGCGGCGACGCTGAATCTCAATCTGACGGATCCGCAGCAGATACATGGCCTCATCGTCGGCCGTGCGCTCCATCGGCGGATAAACCCGGACTCTCTGCTCCGGGCGGCACACCGCGCGTCGCTCCGCCAGTCCAAGACTTCCGCGCCAGCGCAGCCAGATCCCGCCCAGCGCATAATCCCCGCGGCGGCTCGGCGTGACGGTGCACATCAGACGCGCCGGATCGCGCGGAAACGCCGTCAGCCATCCGGAAGGTGGAAATTGCGCCAGCGCCGGATCGAGATCGTCGGCCACCTGGACGCGCAGCAGACGGTTCGTCGCATGCAGGACTTCCACTTCGAGGCGCGTCTCGCGGCCCAGCACAGGCGAGTCGATAAACGTGCGCGTAACCCGCAGTGCGCCGGGGCGAGGAACAGTGAGCACATCGGCAATCACGAGCGCGACCATCAGGCCATCCCACACCAGCATCAGCAGGACCCAGTGCAGGCCGAAAAAACCGGGAATCGCCCACACGAGTCCCGCTGCCAGCAGCCACAGCGCGCGCGCAGCGAGCGTGGTGCCGAAGAATCTGCCCGGACGGCTGGCTGGCTGCGCCTCCGCCGTGGCCGGCGCGGGAATGAGCGTCTGAATCATTTCGGCAGCGGCGTGGCGGCCAGCACGTCGCTCAGCACGCGATCCGGGTCGAAGCCTTCCAGCTCGGCTTCGGCCTTCAAAATGATGCGATGACGCAGGCAGGGCAACGCCGCCTGCTTGACATCGTCGGGAATGAGGAAATCGCGGCCGTCTTTGGCCGCATACGCCTTGGCCACGATCAGCAGATTCGCGGACGCGCGTGGGCTCGCGCCCAGCGTAATGGCGGGCCACTCGCGGGTGCGCCGCACCACAGCCAGAAGGTAGTCGAACAGAGCCGGCTCCACGCGCACCGCACGCAATTCGCGGCGCGCGGCCACCAGATCCGCCGCGCTGACCGCGGTCATCTCCACCGATTCGAACTGTGGCGTATCCGCTTTGGCGTGGTGCCGCTCCAGAACCACACGCTCCTCCGCCACGCTGGGATACGCGACGCGAATCTTTACCAGGAAGCGGTCCAGCTGCGCTTCCGGCAGCGGATAGGTCCCCTCGAACTCCAGCGGATTCTGCGTGGCGAACACGGTAAAGAAATCATCGAGCGCGTGCGTAACGCCGTCGATGGTCACCTGGCGCTCTTCCATGCTCTCGAGCAGCGCGGACTGCGTGCGCGGCGGCATGCGGTTGATCTCGTCCGCCAGCAGAAACTGCGTGAATACCGGCCCGCGATGGAAGGTGAACTCGCTCGTCTTCAGCGAAAAGACGCTGGTGCCCAGAATGTCCGCCGGCATCATGTCCGGCGTCCCCTGAATGCGCCGGAAATCGAGCGAGAGGAATCGCGCCAGCGCTTTCACGGTCATGGTTTTGGCCACGCCCGGAACGCCTTCCACCAGCGCGTGCCCGCCGCACAGGAACGTCAGCAGAGCCTGTTCAATCAGCTCAGTTTGGCCGGAAACAATCTTGCCCAGCTCCGCCTTCCCTCTTTCGAAGACGGACAGCACGGCGCGGACTTCGCCCTGAGATTCCACCATGTCGTTCATGCATTCCCTTTATATCGCTGCAGACTGCGAAGCAGTTGAGTCAGACGGGCGATGTGCCCGTCGAGGCGGCGAACCAGCTTCAGAGCTTCCGAGGGCCGCAGGCGGTCGTACTGCGCCTGTCGCGCGGCTTCCAGATCCGAGGCCAGAACGCCGGGGTCGCCGCCGAAGCGCGCCGCCACCGCCGCAGCCACGGCCTCCGGGCCGGACCGCAGAGTTTCCCGAGGCAGGCCGCCCTCATGTCCCAGGAATTCGGTCAGCCGCCGCAGAGCCGCGCTCACCGCGACGCTGCTCGCGCCGGCGCGGGCGTACAGCGCGCCCATGGATTCCACAAATTCCAGCGGCGAAGTCCGAGGCGGCTGCGCCAGCGTGCGCCGCGGTCCGCTCGACCGGCTGAAGCTGAACAGCAGCAGCGCCGCCACAAGGCAGATCTGGAGGATCATCCCCGTCAGCGGCGTTCCGTGCGCAGCCGTCCAGGGATTGTCACTGATGCCGTGCATATACTCGTCAAAATAGACAGTGCGCTCGCGTCCGCCAACGCTGGCCAGCAGCAGGCGCAGATTACCGTCCTGGCGCAGCCCCTGATTTGTGAGCGGCGTGGCCGAAGCCCACCAGATCACCTCGCCCTTTCCCACCGGATACGAGACCACCACCGCCGACCCGCCGCACCGCTGCGCAACCCGCACGCCTGGATCCTGGCGCACCCAGCGCACCGCAGCCCGCATGCTGAGCGAGCCGGCGCGCGCCAGCGCATCCGGCCCCTCCGGGGTGGTGTCGCACAACGCGTCGTACAGGCGGCTCGTAAAGTCCACTTTCGCATCCGGCAGCAGCAGCGGCGCAACCTGGCCCGTGGCCACGATGCGTCCGCCTCGGCGCAGGAAAGCCTCAAACGGCTGGCGACGCTGTTTTTCCTCCAGAACCGTGGCGGAGGGCGATGGATCGGCCAGCACCAGCGTCGCATGCGCGGCATCCACGCCGGCCAGCTCCGCTTCCGGACGTTCCCATCGGATTTCCCTGTAGCCAAGCTGTCCCAGCAGCAGCCACGCCGCTTTGGCTCCGGCTTTGCCGCTGTTCCACGTGCTGGGCGTCGGATCGTTGTCCTGACGTGCCGGCGCCAGAATCCCGGTCACGCCGATCAGCGCCACGACGCACCCTGAAAAGATGACCAGGAATTTCCACTCGCCGCTGAGCCGTTTCATGCCGCCCTCAGCTCCTGGTGCAGGCGCAGCGCCTGGTCGTAATCGGACCGCTGCGCGGGGCGCAGCCCGTACCAGATAGTTTCAAAGGCCAGCGTCTGCCGGCGCAAAAGCGCCGCAACGGAGGAGGCCGCATCGAGCAGCCGCAAATATTCGCGCGGCGTCCGCGCGCGATCCGGATGCCAGAACCGCCGCCCTTCGAGTGTCGCGATGCTCGCCCAGTAGAGGCAATGCACCGCGTCGCGAAAGGCTCCCTGCGCGGCGTGCGTCTCAGCCTCGCGCATCCAGTTCAGAACGCGCTCTTCGCTCACTTCGATCGGCCGCGCCGCCTCGACGCGAAGGCGAAGGCGCTCTTTGCGCACGGCGCGAAGAATCCAGACCAGCACCAGAGCGCATGCCAGTCCTGTCAGCCCCCATTCAATCAGCGGCCCAATCCACGGTGAGCGGCCGCCGAAGGCGGCCACGCGCATCAGCATGCGATCGAGCCAGGTGAAGACCCATTCCAGAAATCGGTCCCACAGCGACGCCTGATCGGCCGTTGCAAACTCGCGTTCCGCCAGAATCGCGTCGGCGCGCTGGCGCGCCATGGAAAAGTCCGCGCCAGCAGCCGGCCGAGCCTGAGCATCGGCCACATCGGCGTCCAGATGCTGCTCAGCCGCCCGCATCTGCGCGGCGCGCGGCGCATCGGGCAGCTTTTTGGCCGCAGCCAGCGCTGTGCTGAACCACTCATACCGCGCGGTAAAGGAGCCGGCCGAACCGAGACTTACCTTCTGGTCGGGAATCGCAGCAGACGCCTCGCACGCGGAAGCCTTTTGCGCGCACGCGGCAGCTGCGGTTTCCAGCTGGCGCGCCTGGCTCACGTAGTCCGCCAGCGTTGCCGGCTTCAGCGCGGCCGCTGGAGCCGGCGGCGGTTCCTGGAGCGTAATCTGCGCCGCCCGCGCCGAATCTGACCCTGCAACCGCCAGAATCGCCGCAACCAGCCAGCCTGCGCCCCGAATTATGCCGGATCGGGAGATGTGCTTCCCTCCGCGAAGGGCTTGTCCGGCGCTTCCGCCGGTAGCAGCGGGGGAGCGCCGCCCGCCCGCTGCATCAGAAATTCGATATCGAATCCCTCGTGACGGACGCGCTCATCGAAATAGAAAAGGCAAAGCGCGATGGCGCCCACCGGCACCACCAGGAGCCGCGAAAAGAAGACCCCGGTGAGCTGCAGCATCTGGAACAGGTAGCGCTCGCCGCCCTGCGCGCGCAGGATGAGCCACTGCAGCGGCGAAAGCACAGCTCCGATGACCATACCCATGGCAAGAACCAGAAGCCACAGCAGAAAAATGCGCACCTTGCGCTCCGTGAGCAGTTCCATGCTCCGGCGCACCGCGGCGTTGGCCCTCAGCGACTCAATCACCGCGGCCGGAACCGCCAGCGACACCCGAATTGCCGCATAAATGGCGTAGATAAACGAACCAAACAGCAACAGGCCGGCGACCACTCCCAGTATGCCCTTCGCGGTGGCGCCGGGAACCACAAACACCAGCCCAAGCACGACGCCTCCCACTAACGGCAGCCAAAGCACGCTCCAGTACTGCCGCAGCACCACCCGCACGTAGCGAAACCAGTGCTCCATCGCGCTCCGCCAGGCCGCTCGGACTGAAGCCGCCTTGCCCAGATAGATCTCCGCAACCGCCCATGTAGTCGCCGCCAGCGTGATGCCGTTCACGATGAAAAAGGCCAGCAGAGTGACGCCGCTGATGCTGAGCGACGTCGCGCTCTGCACAGGGATGCTCATCGCTCGGCCGTGCCGGGTCAGGTGCTCGGTCCGCATGAAAAGCACGCCGATCGCGCTGCCCGCAAAGTTCACCGCGGCCGGCAGAGCCGCCAAACTGGCGAACAGCGCGAAACGCGAGCGATAGAGCTGAAAGGTGCGGTCGAGAATCTCGCCCGTTGAAAGCGGGCGGAGATCGTATCCCGCGCTGGCGGGCGCAGGACTCTCCACCGCCGCCCAGCCTGGTTCCCCTGTCATGCCGGTCTCTCCGAGTGCTGGCATCGTAGCACACACACCCGCGCAATGGGCATCCCCAAAAGGAACGCTTCACGCGCTCTGGTTGTAGCGGCGTGCAGCCCTCCCGCCCATGGCTGCGGCGGCCTTCCATTCACGGCCGCGCGCCTCCGCGCCGCGCCGTGGTTTCTCGCCGCCATTCTCCGCAGCCGGAGGCAGCAGCCGATTCACCGCCGCCAGGGCGCGCAGCGTCAGTTCGGGTGCCACCGCGCTCAGCCGCGCGGCTGCAAAGGCCTGCGGCGTGATGGCAATCTCCGTCCGGCGCGACGTCACCGCCCGCACAATGCGCCGCGCGGCGTGAGCGGCGCTGGTAGAGACCCCCGGCAGATTCGCCGCCAGGCTGAACCACTGATATTCGCGCTCGGCGTCGCCGGAGAAGCGCGCCCCCAGATGCGATCCGGTGCGCATCAGCCCGGGGCAAACCGTCAGCACATGGATGCCTCTGGTGCGCAGCTCCGCGTACAGCCCCTCGGAAAAACCCACCAGCGCAAATTTGCTCGCCGTGTACGGGAGCAGGTGCGGCACCGCAACCTTGCCGCCGATCGATGCGACGTTGACGATCACACCGTCGCGACGCTCCAGCATCTGCGGCAGCGCGGCCAGCGTGGCGTTTACCGCGGAGAAGAAATTCGCCTCCATGACCTCGCGGAAGTCGTCGAGCCGCTGGTTTTCGGCCGGACCCACCGTGATCATGCCGGCATTGTTCACCAGAATATCGACGCGGCCGAAGCGCTCCGTCGCCTGCCGGATCACCTGCTCCGCCTCTTCCGCCTGCGTCAGATCGGCGGCCACCGCGAGCACGTCGTCGGCGCTGGCCACCACTCCGCGACGCGCCAGATGGATTCGCGCCCCCTGCAAATTATCCGCGTGGCGCGCAGCCAGCGCCAGCGAGGCCCCGCGACGGCCGAACTCCTCAGCGAGAGCAAGACCGAGGCCCCGAGATCCCCCGCCGATCACGACCACTTTGCCCTGCAGGCTGCGCCCGCGGCGTCCGAGCGTGCACGCTCCCACGGCTGCGACCGAGGCTGCTGCCGCGGCTCCGGCACACAACACCCCGGCGCCGGCGACGGCCAGACCAGGAATCAGAATCGTTCTCGCTTTCACAGGCACTCCTGCGGAATTCTGGAATTTCGCTCGATCGCGAGCACCTCGATCGACCCGCGCGGCGGCGAACTGCCGAGCTTCTATACCTTGTCCGCAGTCTCTCTCTCCTGCTTCTGAATGTCCAGGATGGCGAGCTGGTTGCGCGGATCGACGGCCACCCGCGCAGCGAACCCATTCGCCTCGGGCGCCTGCGGCATCAGGAGCCGGCGAAGGCCGCGGAATCCTGAAGGCTCCCTTCCCTTCCGCATGAGCTTCGAAAAATACCCTCCAGCCCGGCGAGTGGCGCGCGGCCGCTCAACTTGCGTAAGCTGAATCGCGAGACTGAAACGAGGTTCGACTCGCGCGTGAAACGACTGGTAACGATGATGACCCTGCCCGCCCTGGCCGGTGCGCTGATGAGCGGCGCCGTTGCAGCCCAGACCACTCATGCCTTTGTGAACACGCTGATCCCCGAGCCCGCGCACCTGACGGCGGGCTCCGGATGGCTGCCCATTCGGCGGGGCTTCGCGGCGGCCACCGACAAATTCCACGACCAGCGTCTCGACAACGCGATCGCCCGCGCGATGCGGCAGCTCACCCAAAAAACGGGAATCGTGATCCGCGAGGCGCCCGCGGGATCGCAGGCGCCGCTTATCATCTCCGTCGACGGCCCCGGCCAGGCTGTGCAGGGCGTCGATGAGAACGAGTCCTACTCGCTGGACGTTTCGCCCGAGGACGCGCATCTGCACGCGGCGACTGATGTGGGCGCGATGCACGGCCTCGAAACGCTGCTCCAGCTCGTGCAGGTTTCCGGCCAGGGATACTATCTGCCCGCAGTCTCCATTCAGGACGCGCCGCGCTTCCCCTGGCGCGGCCTCATGATCGACTGCTCCCGCCACTTCGAGCCGATCAGCGTCATCAGGCGCACGCTCGATGGGATGGCCGCGGTGAAGATGAACGTCTTTCACTGGCATCTGACCGACGATCAGGGTTTCCGCATTGAGAGCAAGGTATTTCCGCTGCTCACCCAGGATGGCTCCGACGGTCTCTACTACACCCAGGAACAGGCACGCGAGATCGTGGCCTACGCGCGCGCACGCGGGATTCGCGTCGTGCCGGAATTCGACATTCCCGGCCACGCCACGTCGTGGGTGGTGGGCTATCCGGATCTGGCCAGCGGACCGGGCCCGTTCACCGTTGAGCGCCGCTTCGGCGTCTTCAACCCGGTACTCGACCCCACCCGAGCCAGCACCTACGAATTCCTCGACAAATTCATCGGCGAAATGGCGACCATCTTTCCCGATGCGTACATGCACATCGGCGGCGACGAGAACAACGGCGTGGAGTGGGCGCACAATCCGCGCATTCAGGCTTTCATGCGCCAGCATGGGCTCAAAGGCACGGCCGCGCTGCAGGCTTACTTCAACCGGCAACTGCTCCCCATTCTCCAGAAGCACGGCAGGAAAATGATCGGCTGGGACGAAATCATGACACCCGGCCTGCCGAAGAACGTGGTCGTGCAGTCGTGGCGCGGCTTTGACTCGCTCGCCGCCGGCGCGCGCCAGGGATACACCGGCATTCTGAGCGCCGGATACTACCTCGACCACATGGACAGCGCCGCGGATCATTACCGAGTCGATCCGCTGCCGGCGGGCAACAACCTCACCCCCGCGCAGGCGGCGCGGATTCTGGGTGGCGAGGCCTGCATGTGGGGCGAGTACGTCGATGCCGGGAATATCGACTCGCGTATCTGGCCGCGCACTGCCGCCATTGCCGAGCGGCTCTGGTCCCCGCGCTCCGTCGACAATATCGACGACATGTACCGGCGCCTCCGGGTCGAGTCGCTGCGCCTCGAAGCACTGGGGCTGACGCAGATTTCGCAGGAGAACGCAAGCCTGCGCGCCCTGGCCGGAACCGAGCAGATTGGTCCGCTGCAGTCGCTGGCCGCGGTGCTCCAGCCGGTGAATTTTGATACGCGTGGTGCGTGGTCCGATGCGCACCATGTGACGACGCTGATGCCGCTGGACAATCTGGTGGACGCGCTGTCGCCAGATCCGCCGTCGCGCCACGGTTTCGAAGAGCTGGTCAGCACCTACCTGCAGGATCCCGCCGCGCGTCCGGATCAGCAGGCCGCACTGACGGCGATTTTCAGCTCGTGGACGCAGGATCAGCCGGCACGGGTGTTGCTCATGTCTCAGTCGCCCCGCCTGGCCGAGGCGCTGCCCCGCGCGCGCCAACTCACCGAGATGGGCACCATGGGCCTGGAGGCGATCGCGTATCTGACTTCCGCCGTGCCCGCGCCGCCGGGATGGAAAGCCGCCAGGCTGGCGATTCTCGACCAGGCTGACCAGCCCGTCGCGCTGACGCGCTTCACCGTGATCCAGCCGCTGCGCGACCTGATTAACGAAGTGCCGTGAAGCAGGGTGCAGGGGATAGAGTGCAGGGCGCAGCGAATGCTCCCAGTCCCTCCGAGAATCGTTTGTACCCTGAACCCTATCCGCGAATCTCTGCTTTTATACGATCCATCCCCCGCCCACGACCTCATCGCCGTCGTAGAAAACGGCAGCCTGGCCGGGCGTGACCGCGCGCTGCGGCTGGTCAAAGACGGCCTCAACCTCATCCGGACCGGCGCTGCGGATTGTCGCCGAGGCGGGCTCGTGACGGTGACGAATCTTGGCGCGCACACGCATTTCGCCGCGCAGCTCCGGAACTGCAATCCAGTTGAGATCGCGCGCGCGCAGCCTCCGCGTCGTTGCCTCAGCATCCGAACCCACCGTGACGCGATGGCTGGCGTTGTCGATCTGGATGACGTAAAGCGGATCAGGCGAAGCGACGCCCAGACCCTTGCGCTGCCCCACGGTGAAATTGTGAATGCCGGTGTGGTGCCCGATCGTCTCGCCGGTGGTTGAAACCAGTTCACCCGCAGTGTCGGGGATCTCCTCGCCCTGCTCATCGAGATACGCGGCGATAAAGTGCTTGTAATCGCCGCCCGGGATAAAGCAGATCTCCTGCGAATCCGGCTTCACGGCGATGGCCAGACCATGCCGCGCGGCGATCTCCCGCACCTCCGGCTTGCGATAGCCGCCCAGCGGAAACAGCGTGCGCGCCAGCTGCTCCTGGGTCAGGCCGAACAAAAAATACGTCTGGTCCTTCGCCTCGTCGGCGGGTCGGCGCAGAATCCAGCGGCCGCGCTCCGGATCGTACTCGTTGCGCGCGTAGTGCCCGGTGGCGATGCGATCCGCCCCGATCTGCCGCGCGCGCACCAGCAACTGATCGAACTTGAGATGGTTGTTGCACAGCGAGCATGGGATCGGCGTTCGTCCGCTGAGATACTCGCGGACGAACGGTCGCACAACGTCCTGCTCGAAACGCTCTTCCTCGTTGACCACGTAGTACGGGATGCCCAGCGCCTCGGCGACCCGCCGCGCGTCGTAGACATCGTCGATCGAGCAGCACCGGCCAACCACCTGCTCGGGCATGCCCTCCTTGCCCGCCAGGCGCCGCTGATTCCAGAGCTGCAGCGTCAGCCCCACCAGTTCGTACCCCTCCGCGCGCAGCATGGCCGCAACGGTCGACGAGTCGACTCCGCCCGACATGGCGACGGCAATGGTGTTGTTCAGGGGCATCGGGCACCCACTATCAGTATGACAAAGACAGCGGAGCAGCGGTCAGCTGAAAGGCAGCCAGCCGGTTCTTCGCTAACCTTCTTAACTAACCGGTCTTCAGCTGCCCGCTTCTCAGCCATGCGGTTTTTCCCTAACCGGTCCTTAGCTGCCTGTTTCTGAGCTGCGGGGTTCTTCGCTCCGCTACTGGTTCACCCCGCTCGCCAGGAACCCGCCGTCGACCACCAGCACCTGGCCGGTGACGAAGGACGCGGCATCAGAGGCAAGATAGACAGCCGCGCCCACCACTTCTTCGGTCTTGCCGAAGCGGTTCATCGGGGTACGCATCTGCAGCTCCCTGCCGCGCGGCGTGTTGTCCAGCAGATCAGCATTCAGCGCGGTGCGGAAGACTCCCGGGGCAATCGCGTTCACCAGCACCCCCTTGCGCGACCACTCGACCGCCAGCGAGCGCGTGAGCGACGCAACCGCGGCCTTGCTCGCGGCGTAAGCAGCCACTTCGCTGAGTGCGACAAACGTATTCAGCGAGGCGATGTTGACGACGCGCCCGTAGCCGCGCTCCAGCATGTGGGCGCCGAAGACCTGGCAGGCACGCAGCGTGCCGGTCAGGTTGGTGTCGATAATGTCACGCCACTCGTCTTCAGGAAACGTGAGCGTCGGCGCGCGCCTGATCTTCCCCGCGCTGTTCACCAGGATGTCCACCTTGCCGAATCGTCCGACGGTCTCGGCAAGCAGGCGCTCCAGCGAGCTGCGATCCTGAATGTCGCTGCCGAGCCGCAGCGTCTTTCGCCCCAGCTTCTCAATTTCACCCGCGGTTTCCTCCACCTGCTGCTGACGCCGGGCGGATGCAATCACGTCGGCGCCGGCTTCCGCAAGTCCAAGGCTGATCGCGCGTCCGATCCCCGACGTTCCGCCGATCACCACGGCGGTCTTTCCATCCAGGTGCAGACTTTTCAGGGTCATTTTGTCTCCGCGTGCTCCAGTATCGCAGACGGCGCGGGCTTTCCCAGGAACACAGGCGCAATGTGCCGGTCGAAAAGATTCTCTGTCACATTTTTCGCGATCACCGCTTCGTTGGCCTCCAGCAGATCGAGATAGCGGTGGCCCATCTTCGCCGCAACCTTAAAGCCGACGTGCAGAAGCTGCCGGAAGCTGCTGTTGTACGCGGGCGAACACGGATCGTGGCGCAGCGCCGAGGTGAACTGTTCTGAGTTCCACCCGGCCACAGTCGCGGGCGCAGGCAGCTTCGCGGGATCAATGTCGATCACAGTTGCATACGGGCCGCACAGTTCGTCGCGGTGCGCCCAGGCCTCAGCGCAGATCTCTTTCACCAGGGCCAGACCATCCCCGCCGGCCTCCGCCAGTCCGATGATTTCCTCCAGCCACGTGGTTCCCGCGGTTTTCAGATGCACGCCGGAGCGCTTCGTCGCCTCGTGAATCGCCGCATAGATCGAGAATTTGTCGCTGCCGGAGTGAATGCTCAGCTTCAGGTTCCTCGGCAGCCCGAAGTGCCGCACCGCCCAGGCAATCGCTGCCACATCCAGCTGAATCTCGCGCCGGAACTGCTCGACGCTGCCCGCGTAATCGACGCCCTTGTTGAACCGGCCCGTAAACTTCGGCGCAATCGTCTGCACTGGAATCCCTTCGTCGGCGATGGCGGCCAGAATGATAAGCAGTTCGGCGGGCGTCTGTGCAGAGTCAGTCTCATCCATCGACACTTCGGCGATGAAGTTTCCCTTCCCCTTCGCGGCTTCGATCTTCCGATAGACCTTGCCCGCATCCTGCACCGCGAAGAGGAATTTCTCAGCGGTCGCGCGCAGCAGCTCCGGGGTGATCTCGATCGGCGCGCTCACTGCCTCGAGCTGCAAATTTCCCGCAAGCGCCCCGCGCTGTTTCACAAACGTTTCGATGGAAGAAGAAGACGCGGGCCGCCCGATCGCATCAGCGACGTCGATGGTATAGAAATCGCAGGAAGACAGAAAACGGTCCACTGTGGTCAGGTTGATGTGGTCAGCATCGCAGAAATACGGCTTCTGCCAGCCCAGGGCCTTCACAGCCGCGTCGGCTGCGGCGCGCGCGGAATCCGGCTCCGATCCGATGATGTTGTGCTCACGATTCGATTTGTTCCAGACCGGGATCACCTCCACGCCGGCCTGCGCCGCGAGGATACAGGCCCGTAGCTGCCCCTTTGCCTGATGGGCGAAGCGGTCGCCCACGCCTACCGAGAATTTGCCGAGCTCTGCTCCCTGACCGCTCATAAACTCCTCTGTTCAGTTCAGAAATCGGTTGCGATGCGCCCAAAGTCCCAGTCCGGGGTTCGGAATGAAAAAGATCTCCTCGCCGTCGACCTTGTTGAAGCCGTACTTCAGCTTCGCGGGGTCATAACGCCGCAGCATCTCGTGCAAATCGCCCCACGCAAAGCCGACGCCCTCCACTTCCTCCCGCGTCAGATGGCCGGGACACCAGGTAATGCGGAAGCGCCCTTCGGACGACCCGTGAATCAGGTGTGCGGCAGCGCTCAGATCGGCGGCGAGATCGGCATTCTTCGCAACGGCCTCGAGCGTGGCCGGCGTACCGCGATAGCCATACTTGCGGATCAGCATATCGATGGTGCGGTCTTCGCCGAACTCCTTCACGGCCGGCGCCAGAATGATCAGCTCCGCGCCGTCGGCCAGCCCCATGCGTGTGCGGTATACGGCCTTGTTCCCCAGCCAGGTGCTGTGGAATTCCTGCGCATCGAGACAGACCACCGCTTTGCGCAGCGGCTGGTCGAGCATCTCGAAGTTGACCTGCAGGCTCAGCTCTGCCGCGCGATGGAAGCACTCCGCGTCGTTGCCGATGAACAGCCCGCGCGTGGCCAGGCCGCCGTTCGCGGCACGGGCGACCACAGTCTGCACATAAACAATGGGCATCTCTTTCAGGAATCGGTCTGACGCGCAGTTCAGCACCCGCCGCACGGGATTGTCGGCCCGGCCCATGATGCGCTCCATCCCGTACACCGCGCCGAGATAATGGCTGCGATTGATGCTTTCGCGTCCGCCCGTGCCCACCAGAATATTCTTGTTGTAATTCGCCATCCCAATCACCTCGTGCGGAACCACCTGCCCGACCGAGAGGATGAGATCGAACTCTCCACGCACGATCAGCCGATTCACCTGCGCCGGCCACGCGTAATGCAGCTTCCCTTCCGACTGCTCTTCAATAAATTCCGCCGGAACCTCGCCGAGCGTCTCGATATCCGTGCGCCAGTTGTGAATGCGAAAGAGGGAGTGCGGCACGGCCCCAAACATCCGCGTCATCTGATCCGGGGACATCGCGGCATGCGTTCCCAGCGCGGGCAACACAGCCTGCAGGCGCTCGCCGCAGTATTCCCACGCGTAGCGGGTCAGCTCGCCGGCGCGCGAGTGCAGACGCGTAATATCCGGCGGCACCACGAGCACGCGCCTGCGCTCGCCCAGCTTCCCGAGCGCCTCGCAAAGAAGCGACTGCATCTCCGCAGAGCTGATGTCTGCGTCCGGTCCACCCCGGGCAAGATAGAGGCTCACGCCGGCACCTCCACTTTCTTCAGCCCCGGCGCCAGCAGTGTGATGATCAGCAGCGCCAGCAAATACGCGCTCGACGCCAGCACGAACAGGATTACGTAGGTGTGCGTGATCCTGATAATCCATCCCGTGCCCACGCTGAGAAGAATGCCGCCGATGGATCCCGCGCACGTGCCGATACCCACCACGGAAGCTACGTCGCTCTTCGGAAACATGTCCGACGAGGTGGTGAACAGGTTCGCCGACCAGCCCTGGTGCGCCGCGGTCGCCAGGCTGATCAGGCCAATCGCAATCCACTCCGACTGCAGAAAGCCCGCGGTAAAGATCGGCACCACCGCGCACGCGCAGACCAGCATGGCCGTCAGCCGCGCTTTCGGCGCGGACATTCCCATCTTCCGAAACGGCGCAGGCAGCCAGCCTCCGCCTATGCTGCCGATCGTCGAGGTGGTGTAGATGATGATCAGCGGCAGCCCCAGATGCGCCAGGTCCAGATGGAAATGCCGGCTGAAATACGACGGAAGCCAGAACAGGAAGAACCACCAGATGGGATCGGTCAGAAACTTGCCGAGAGTGAACGCCCAGGTCTGGCGATATTCGAGCAGCCGCGACCAGGGAATTTTCACGCCCGTTTCCGGCCCCAGGTCCATCTGCGACGACTGAATGTAGCTCAGTTCTCCGGCGGAAAGTCTGGAATACTCGCCCGGCCTGCGATAGTGGCGGAACCACCAGACGATCCACAACGCGCTGAATGTCCCGGTGATCAGGAAGGCGGCGCGCCAGCTGTAGTGCAGCGCGACCCAGGGAACCATGACCGGCGCCAGCACCGCGCCCACCGCGGCTCCGGAATTGAAGATGCCGGTGGCCAGCGACCGCTCCTTTTGCGGGAACCATTCCGCGACGCTCTTGATGGCCGCGGGAAAATTGCCGGATTCGCCCAGCCCCAGGCTGAAGCGAGCCATGCCAAACTCGAGCGCGCTGCTCGCCAGCGAATGGCCCATGGCAGAGAGCGCCCAGATGCCCATGAACAGGCAATAGCCCAGCCGCGTGCCGAGCCGATCGATGATGGCGCCGGCAAACACAACGCCTATCGCATAGGCCGCCTGGAATCCGCCAATGATGTAGCCGTACTCGACGACCGTCAGGCCGATGGCGTGCTGCAGCGTCGGCTCCAGAATCGAGATCACCTGGCGATCGACGTAATTGATCGTCGTCGCCGCGAACAGCATCGCGCAGATCGTCCAGCGCGCGCGTCCCAGCTTCCCGGAAAAATCCGGCGCCCTGATCTGCTCCACGGCCTTGCCAGCGTCTCTCATCCCCGAATCCCGCGTCCCTCAGAGCCTGTACGCCCGTCGCACCAGGTTATACGCGAGATCGCGAGCTACTTCCACCGCCTCGTCTTCCTCCAGCCGGTGCTCGGCCACCAGATGCGCCAGCCACACGCAGTCCATGCGGCGCGCCACATCGTGCCGCGCCGGTATCGACAGGAACGCGCGCGTGTCGTCGTTGAACCCCACCGTATTGTAGAAGCCGGCCGTCTCCGTCACCTGCTCGCGGAAGCGAAGCATCCCCTCCGGACTGTCGTGGAACCACCACGGCGGCCCCAGCCGCAGGCACGGGTAATGTCCCGCCAGCGGAGCCAGCTCCCGGCTGTAGCTGGTTTCGTCCAGCGTGAAGAGAATCAGCGTGAAATTTTTCTCGTTCCCAAACAGATCCAGCAGCGGCTGCAGTGCGCGCACGTACTCCGTCGCCATCGGCATATCCGCGCCGATGTCGCGCCCGTAGCGCTCATAGAGCTGCCGGTTGTGGTTGCGATACGCGCCGGGGTGAAGCTGCATCACCAGCCCATCCGCCACGCTCATGCGCGCCATCTCGGTCAGCATCTGCGCGCGGAAGAGCTCCTTCTGCGCGGGATCGGCGCGTTTGGCGACAATCTTCTCGAACAGGCGCGCGGCTTCGTCCGGGCTCAGGTGCGCCGTGTGCGCCGTGGGATGGCCGTGGTCCGTCGCCGTGCAGCCCATCGTCTTGAAACGCTCGCGCGTGACGGCCAGCGCCTTCAGGTACCCCTGCCATGTCGACGTATTCTCACGCGTGAGCTCGCCCAATTTCGCGATGCTCTCCTCGAACCCCGCAAAGTCCGGATCCACTGCCGAGTCCGGACGAAACGTCGGCAGGATCCTTGGCGCTGCGCCGCACACCTTCCATCCCGAATCGCGAATCGCCTGATGATCGGCCAGCGAGTCCGGCGGCGAATCCGTGGTCGCCAGCACCTCCAGCCGAAACCGCTCGTAGAGCGCGCGTGGCAGGAAATCCGCCGTGCGCAGCCGCTCTGAGATCACGTCGAAGTACAGGTCTGCCGTCGCCGCCGAAAGTCGTTCCTCCAGCCCGAACAGCTCGTGGAAGGCGTAGTCCAGCCACATCCGCGTCGGCGTGCCCCGGAACAAATAATAATGTTCGGCAAAAATGCGCCACACCCGTCGCGGATCCTTCAGTTCCTCGACGCCAATCTCCAGTTCTTCCAGCGACACTCCCTGGCTGTAGAGCATCCGGTAGATGTAATGGTCCGGCTGCACAAACAGCTTGGCCGGGTCCGGGAACGGCTCATTGCGGGCGAACCAGCCGGCCTGGGTGTGTCCGTGTGGGCTGATCAGCGGCAGCCCGCTGACCTCCGCGTGGAGCCGGCGCGCAATGCCGCGCATGGTTGGGTTAGCCGGGAACAGCCGGTCGTCGTGGATGAGATTCATGGCTTCAGTCGGCATCGCCTCCGGTTGACCTCCGGGACAGCCCTCCCGGCGTTACACCGGAGAGGTCCGACCACTAGAATACACCGCCCCGCCCTGCGGAACAGTGGTACTTTCATGCATAACAGATGAAATGAGGCGGAGCAGGCTGCAGATTCCCCCCAACAGGGTGCCACGGCCGCGGTTCCCCTCGGGGACCGGGAGATGCAATGGCCAAAACCGATACGCACATGACCATGCGAGTGGTCAACCACATCCGGGGCATGATCGAAAGCGGCGGTTTGCAGCCGGGCGACCGCATTCCCCCCGAGCGCGAGTTTGCGCGCAAGCTGCGCATCAGCCGCGCCAGCCTCCGCACCGGCATCGGCTATCTTGCCGCCATGGGCGTGATGGACGTACGCCATGGCGTCGGCACGTTTGTGGCGGATGGCCCGCCCGAGATCGGCAAATCGTCGCTCAGCCTCCTCGGCGCGCTCCACGGATTCCAGTCGTGGCAGATGTTCGAGGCGCGCCGAATCCTCGAAAGCGAGCTGGCCGCTCTCGCCGCCGAGCGCGGCCGCGAGCAGCATTTCGCCTCCCTCTCCGAAGAGGTCGCGGAGATGTACGCGACCGTCGCCAATCCCATGGAGTATCTGATCCACGATATCCGCTTCCACCGCGTGATCGCCCAGGCCTCCGGCAATCCCATCCTCGCCGCGCTGATGGAAACCATCACCTCGGCTCTGTACGATGAGCGCCGCAAAACGGCCGAGCGCTCCCGCGACCTCAAGGAATCCGCCGACCTGCACCGAGAGATCTACCGCGCCATCCGCACCCGCAATGCCGCCGAGGCGCGCGCCGTCATGAAGCGGCATCTCGCCATGGCGCAGTCTGCCCAGGATCTCGAAGCGAATTCCACAGCGCCCAGGAGCGACGGGCGCGCGAAGAAGGCGGGAAAGCGGCCGGCCGAAGCGTAGCTGGCGAAAGTGCAGGTTCAGCTACGATCCGGTTCGGGTGGACCGCCCGAGCATGCGCGCCGAGCGGACCGGCTTCTTCTGCTGGGCCCGTACCAGTTTCGGCGCCGGAGCCTCGGCCTCCACCGACCGGCTGTCCATCCACTCCTCCAGCCTCGACTTGCGGAAGCGCCACCGGTTACCGATCCGGAAAGCAGGGATAAACCCTGTCGCTGCATAGCGATACAGGCTGTCCGCGCTGATCCCAAGATAGTGCGCGGCCTGGCGGATATCCATGACCTCGCGGACCTCGACGGCCTGGGCTGGCGTGGCTTTCATAACAGCACGCCTTGTATACCACAGGACCGAACCCGAAACCAACAACGATTTTCCCCCGGGGGTACCCAAAGGCCAACCTCCAGGACCACGGTATTCGGGACTACGGCATACGGCCTGCGATTCAGACAGCCGCCTGGGATAGGCGTGACGGGTCAACCTGCAGCCCGTAATCCGTAAACCCTGCCTTACAGCTTCGGCTCCAGCCCGCTGACGATCTTCAGGAAGCTGTCGTCCACCGTGCGGTTCTTCGCAATCGCCTCGGCCAGCGGAATGTCCTCGATCCTGGTTCCGCGCAGCACCACCAGTCGCCCGAACCTGCCTTGATGCACGAGGTCGATCGCCGCCAGCCCGTACCGGGTCGCCAGCATCCGGTCGTAGGCCGTCGGTGTGCCGCCGCGCTGCGTATGTCCCAGATTCACCGAGCGCGTCTCATAGCCGGTTCGCTTTTCAATCAGCTCAGCCAGGTGATCGGCGATGCCGCTCAGCTGCGCATGTCCGAAGGCGTCGACCCCGGTGCCCTTTGTGGCCTGCTCACCGGAATCCGGCAGTTTGGCGCCTTCCGCCACCACGACGATGCCGTACTTCTTCCCGTGATCGTGGTTGTATTTCAGGATCGCGCAAACATGCTCCAGATCGATCGGCTTTTCCGGAACCAGAATCGCATGCGCGCCGCCCGCCACGCCCGCCGTCAGCGCAATCCAGCCCGCGTCTCGGCCCATCACCTCGCACACAATCACCCGGTTGTGCGATTCCGCCGTGGTGTGCAGGCGGTCGACCGCTTCGGTCGCAATCATCACCGCCGTATCGAATCCAAAACACACGTCCGTGCCGTTCAGGTCGTTGTCAATGGTCTTGGGAACGCCCACGCCCGGCACGCCCGCCTGGATCAGCGCATTCGTGACCGACTGCGTGTCGTCGCCGCCGATGGCAATCAGCGCGTCCAGCTTGTTGGCCTTCAGCGTCGCCACGCATTTCTCAATGCCGCCCTCAATTTTGCGGACGTTGGTGCGGGATGTGCGCAGGATCGTGCCGCCTCTGGTCAGGATGCCATCCACCTTCTCCAGCGTCAGCGGCACCGTCGCATTGTCCAGAACGCCGCGCCAGCCTTCCAGAAATCCGATGAACTCGTCTCCATAATGAATGATGCCTTTACGCACCGCCGCACGGATCACGGCATTCAGACCGGGGCAGTCTCCGCCGCCCGTCAACACACCAATTCGCATCGCTATCCTCTCTCCCTGGTTTGGAAACAGGTTGTGCCGGAAACATACGCCGGCGAAAACTGCTGATTTTCAGCCGCAGAATATGACATGAGGGCCTGGAAAAATGATACTGGCCGCCTGGAGTGGATTCAAATGATCGGCCGGCGTCGCGCGATCCTTACGTTACTTCCGTTTCCACCGCACGCCATCTTTGCAGTCCTCAATCGCAATGCCCTTCGCCGCCAGCTCGTTCCGAATCTGATCCGCGCGAGTGAAATTCCGCGTGCGCTTCGCCTGGGTTCGCTCCTCCACCAGCGCCTGAATCTGCTCATCGGAGAGTTCCAGGCGAGCCCGCACTTCCGGCGCAGCCTGGTCCAGTCGCCCTTCGCGTTCAGCCCATTCCAGCGTAAACCGCGTCCACTGCTCATCGTGGTCGTCCAGCACCGCGAAGACGCGATCGAACTGATCGAGCGCGCCCATCACGTCGGCCTTGTCGCTCGCGAAGAACTGCCCGGCATCGGCGCGCGCATTCACAAAACGCACCATCTCGAAAATCGCGGCGCGGGCCTCCGCCGTGTTCAGATCATCCGCCAGCGCAGCCATGAACCGCGACTTTGCCTCCCGCGCGGCTTCCGTCACTTCGCTGCCGGCGCCGTTCGCCGCGGATCGTTCCGGCCACTTCGTCGTCGCAACGCGGTCCCGGAAATTCCGCAGCCGCTCCACGGCGATCGTCTCCGCAGCCAGCCCCTCAAAAGTGAAATTGAGCTGCTGCCGATAGGGCACGGAGATCAGCAGCATCCGAATCGCCGAGGGCCTGTAGCCGCGCAGCAGCAGGTCGCGCAGCGTATAGAAATTCCCCTCCGACTTCGACATTTTGCGGTTTTCCACCAGCAGAAACCGCACATGGAACCAGTGCCGCGCGAAGGTGCGGTGCGAGGCCGACTCCGACTGCGCAATCTCGTTCTCGTGGTGCGGGAACATCAGGTCTTCGCCGCCCGCGTGCAGATCGAAGCTGTCGCCCAGATACTGCATGGCCATCGCGCTGCATTCGATGTGCCAGCCCGGCCGGCCGGGGCCGAGTTCCGTCTCCCATTTGTGCTCGCCCGGTTTGGGCGCCTTCCACAGCGCAAAATCGCGTGCCGAATCCTTCTCGTATTCGTCCACGTCGATGCGGGCGCCGTCGCTGATTCCCTCAAAATCCTTCTTCGAGAGCTTGCCGTACTCCGGAAAGCGCGCGATCCGGAAGTACCACGATCCGTCCTCCGCGCGATATGCGATATCCTGCGCGGCCAGCCGCTCGATCAGCGAGACCATCGCCGGAATATGCTCGGTCGCTCGCGCCACGATCTCCGGATGCTCGACCTCGAGCGCATCGAGATCCTCGAAAAATGCCTGCTCGTATTTGCGTGTGTAGTCGGCGATGGGAATCCCCGCTGCCGACGCGTTGCGGATGATCTTGTCGTCCACGTCGGTCACGTTCATCACGTGGCGGACCTCGGTCCCGCGCAGGCGCAAAAACCGCCGCAGCACATCCACCTGCAAAAACGTCCGGAAGTTTCCGATGTGCCCGTAGTCGTAAACCGTCGGCCCGCAGGCATACATGCGCAGCGCCTTCCCGTCCGACGGCGCCAGACCCTCCACGCGCCCGCTCAGCGTGTTGTAGAGCCGCGGCGTGGGAAGATCGGATTCCCGCGCGCTTTCGCCGGAGAGCAATGCCGCTTTTCCGCCAATTTGCTGATTCTGTTCGCTCATTCGCCGCCTTAAGTTTATCAGCGCGGCGTCCCACCCAGGGCGAGCGACGGCGCCGCGGTCAGCCCCTCCGGCGCGTACTCCCCGGCCATGTACTTTGGCCACGCGGCAGCAGCGATCATCGCGGCATTGTCGGTCGAGAGCGACAGGGTCGGGAAAGCAATCGGCAGATTCCGCTCTGCCGCTTCCGCCGTGAAGCGCACACGCAGCTCGCGGTTGGCGGCCACGCCGCCCGACGCCAGCACCCGATCCACGCCGAACTGCTCCGCGGCACGGAAAGTTTTGCGCCGCAGATCGTCCACCACCGAGCGCTGGAACGACGCAATCAGGTCCAGCGTGCGCCGGTCGCAGAGCGGCAGCGCGTCGGCCGGCCCGGCGTCCGGCATGACAGCCAGCGCCGCTCGTCGCGCCTCGATCGACCCCTCCATCTCGTGCACGTGCGTGTAGCGCAGCACAGCCGTCTTGATCCCGCTGTAGGAAAAGTACGTCGCCGTCGCGGGATCGAGCGCGCCCGGCTCGCCCCTGCGGTGCGCCTTGGCCTTGATCTGCGCAAAAGTAAACGGCACAGCCTCCGGATTGCCATAGGGCGCCAGCGCGTCGATCCACGGCCCGCCCGGATACCCCAGCCCCAGCAGCTTGGCTACTTTGTCGAAAGCCTCGCCGGCCGCATCGTCCACCGTGCGCCCCACGTTGCCATACGACCAGACCGGTTCGCCGCCATCCGCCCTGCGCGGCTCGGCAAGATACAGATGCGTGTGCCCGCCGGAAACCACCAGCGCCAGAACCCGCCGGTCAGGCGAAGACTCCGTGCCGTTTCCGGGGTCCCCGGCCGGCCCGGCGTAGGCCTGCCGGGGTCGGAGCAGCACTGCGTGAATATGCCCTTCGAGATGGTTCACGGCAACCAACGGTTTTTCCAGCGCGAACGCCAGCGCTTTTGCAAAGCTGATGCCCACCAGCAGCGCGCCCGCCAGTCCCGGGCCTTCCGTCACCGCAATGGCCGCCAGATCCTCGTAGCCGACGCCGGCCTGCTCCAGCGCCGAGCGGGCCACCGGCAAAATGTTTCGCAGGTGCTCGCGCGACGCCAGCTCCGGCACCACGCCGCCATACGGCGAGTGAATCGGAATCTGCGACGCGACCACGCTGGAGAGAATTTCCCTGCCCTGCCGCACCACCGCCGCCGCCGTCTCGTCGCAGGAGGTTTCAACACCGAGAATGAGAGCGTCCGCCACCGGGGCCATGCTTCTATAGTAGTCATGGGACCGGAGATGGTTTCAGTTCAGACCATGCGGGAAAACGATGAAAACCGGGGACACAGTCCGACTGATGGGGTTACCTGCAAACCTGCCAAATCCTCCGGATCTGCCCACGCGGTCGAGGTTCGACAAGTGTGTCGGGCAGGTATTCTCGATTGCCGGATTTAACGAGATCGGATGGGCCGGGCTGAGAATCGGTCACGGGCAGCGTCGGCGAGTCAATCCGGGTCGAACAGGAGCTGTTGGAACTCGCGGACCTTACCGGCTGAGATGTACTCCCGCCGGAGAGCTGGTCACCGCACCCGTTCAAACACCACAGCCTGCTTGTCCTCCCACGCCACTCTCCACCCCGCGCTGTGCTCCAGCAGATACGCCATCGCGTCGCCCTTCGCCAGCAGCGCGAAACGAATGTGGTATCGGTCCAGAATCGCGAACGTGTCCTCAGCGTCCATGGCCCGCGCGTAGTCGTCCATCACTCCCGTCTCGGCAAAAATGTCCGCTCGCGGATCGATAAACGTTTTCACCTCCGGCGCCTTCCACTCCAGATAGCCGCCCCACTCGTACTCATTGAAAAGATTGCCGCGCCCGGCCAGGCTGCGCACGTACGGCAGCGCATTCTCCGGAAAATCCCTGGCGATTCCGGCCTGCAGCTGTTGCGAGCTCGGAATTTGCGTCCCGATCAGCGCCAGCAGCAGCGCCATCGCGATTACGCTCGCCCAGCGAAAGTCCTTTGTCCGTCCGTCGGCCTTCGCTGCCGGCGGCAGCTTCAGATCCATCGCCAGCATCGGCAGAAGCAGAATCCCCGCCATAAACACAAACCGCACGTAGGCGAAAGCGGCATAAACAGCGACCAATGCGAAGACCAGGTCCTGCAGGCTCCAGCGCCGCAGTCGCATCAGTTCGAGAATCGCGAATCCCAGCACCACCGCCAGCACTGCCTTGCCCGGCGGCGCGTGGAAATCCAGGCTCGCCCACTCGGCGATGTACTGCGTGCCCAGGCGATGCCGGAAAACCGCCGCCACCGGATACACCACCAGCCGCCATCCGTACGGATTGGCAAACAGCGCGGCCGAGCTCGCCGCCGTCACCAGCAGGAACCGGCGCTTCTGCGCCTGCGTCCATCGCCGCACATACAGGCGCCCCCATTCGCCCTGCACCCATCCGCAGGCAAAGAACAGGACCATCAGCACAAACCCGATAAACCATGTGCCGTGGGTGTTAATCCAGATCAGAAACAGCAACGGCAGCCATCGCGTTTGGTCGCGCCCCTGTTCGAGCCCCCACAGAATCGCCAGCTCCACAACCAGAAACAGCCAGCCGAACAGTATGGTTCGCGGTGCGAGCGAGACGATGAAGAAATGGATGGCGATCAGCGCCACCAGAAACGCCGCCAGCCAGTCCCGCGACCGCAGCCACGCCAGCCCATAAACGCCCGCCAGGATCGCTGCCGCCACCAGCATCATCGCCAGGTACAGCCCGCGATCGCCCAGCCACCTCCAGGCGCCGTAGTACCCCAGTTCCGCCAGCCACTCGAAATCAATCCAGGGTTTGCCGGCGACAGTGAAAGTCCACGAATCGGCGTGCGCGAAATGCCCGCCGCGCACCAGCTCTGCCGCGTTGCGCAAATGCCACCAGATATCCGAGTCGGCGATGCCCTGGCTGGAGCCGGCCCACATCAGCACAAAGATCACCAGCAGCCCCAGCACCACCGGCAGACTGAACAGCCGCCAGCTCCACCCCCTGCGCGGCGCGGACGAAGCTACGGCCTCAGGGGACGCGCTCAAACATCACCGCCTCACCGTCGTCATACGTCGTCTTCCATCCCGCACTATGCTCCAGCAGATACGTCACCGGGTCCTTCTCCTCCAGCAGCACATACTGAATCCGGTACTTATTCAGAATCGCGAACGTATCCCGCATCTGCGTGGCCCGGATGTAATCCCCGAGCACGCCCCGGCGCAGGAAGATATCCTCCCGCGTGTCCGCGAATTCCTTCACCTGCGGGGCATTCCATTCGAAATAGCCGGCCCAACCGATGTCAGCGAAGAGATTTCCCCTGCCGGCGAGACTGCGCACGAGCGGGATGGCGCGCTGCGGATAGGTCCTCGCAACACCTGCCTGCAGTTGTTGCTCCGCAGGGGCGTGCCACACAATAAACGCCAGCAGTGCCGCCATGCCGGCGGCGTTCACCCAGCGTTCTCCGCGCGAAGGAATCCGCGGATCCCCCCGCATCCGCGACAGACTGACCGCCAGCAGGGGCGCCAGCAGAATTCCGGCGAGAAACAGGAACCTCGTGTAGCTCAGCGCGCCATAGATCCCGATCAGCGCAAACGCCAGATCCTGCAGGTTCCAGCGGCGCGGACGAATGAGCTGCAGAATGCCGAGGAGCAGGAAGGTCGCCAGCACGAACTTCCCCCGAGCCCCGTGAAAATCGAGGCTTGCCCACTCGGCAACGTGGCCGATGATGGCCTGCTGCCGGAACGCCATGTTCAGGGGATAAACCACCATACGCCATCCCCACGGATTGACGAAGAGCGCGGCCGCACTCGCTGCGGTCACCGCCAGAATCATGCGCTTCTGCCGTGCGGTCCAGCGCACACAATAGAGCTCGCCCCACGTGAACTCGAACCATCCGCATGCGAAGAAGACCGCCATCAGCACAAAGCCGATGAACCAGGATCCGTGCGTATTCACCCAAACCAGGAAAAGCGGCGGCAGCAACAGGCTGCAGTCGCGGCCTTTCGCAAAGCTCCACAGCACCGCCAGTTCAATCGCCAGGAAAAGCCAGCCGAACAGCAGCGTGCGCGGGCCCAGCGACACCGTCGCCATCAGCGCCGCCGCCACCGACGCGGCGAACGCGGCCTTCCAGCTCCCCGAACGCATCCAGCCCAGCCAGTAGATGCCCAGCACGATCGCGCCCACCGTCAGCATCGTCGCGAGGTACAGCCCCAGGTCGCCGTGGCATCTCCAGGCAAAGTAGTACGGCACTTCGGCCGCCCACTCAAAGTTCACCTTAGGGACGCCCGCAACCGTGAAAGTCCAGGAATCGGCGCGGCTGAAATGTCCGGTCTCGACAAGATGGCGCGCGTAGCGCAGGTGCCACCAGATGTCCGGGTCGGCCACCGTGGCGCACGGCCCGCCCCCGGGGCACGACAGGAAGACCAGCAGCGCCATCAGCCCCAGTCCCATCAGCACCGGTAAACTAAAGATGCGCGCGCTCCACGTCGGTCGCGGTGCGGCGGGGACGGTCGGCTGCGTCGCGGTGCTCATGCCTGCGAACGATGGTAGCAGCCGTCCAATCGCCGTCAGAATCCCACCTTCGTGCGGCCTGGCAGGAGCGCGGTTGCGGGAAACGGAGCGGCGGTCGTCGTGACGAAAACACCGGCCCAGATCGCGGCGGAGCGCATTGTCGACCGGTTGCGCGCGGCAGACCATGAGGCTTATTTTGCCGGAGGCTGCGTGCGCGACCTGCTCCTCGGCGTCGTTCCCAAAGATTTCGACATTGCCACCAGCGCCCAGCCTGACGCGGTGCTCGCCCTTTTCCCCCGCACCTTCGCCGTGGGCGCGCACTTCGGCGTCGTCCTGATCTGCGATGACGTGGAAGACTGCGAAATTGTCACCGAAGTGGCGACCTTTCGCAGCGACGGCGTCTATCTCGACGGGCGCCATCCCGCGGAGGTACGCTTCTCCACGAGCGCCCGCGAGGATGTCCTGCGCCGCGATTTCACCATCAACGGCATGATGCTGGACCCCGTCCTCGAGCGGGAAACCTGCAACCTCACCTCGTCCGTGCTCGACTACGTCGGCGGCCAGAACGATCTCCGCGACCGCATCGTGCGCGCCATTGGCGAGCCGCATCGTCGCTTCGACGAAGACAAGCTGCGCATGATGCGGGCAGTGCGCTTCGCCGCGCGCTTCGACTACACCATCGAGCCCGCGACCGCGCAGGCGATCCGGCAGCTCGCCTCCGGTATCGCGCAGGTCAGCCGCGAGCGCGTGCGCGACGAGCTCACCCGCATGCTCACCGAAGGCCGCGGGCGCCGCGCCTTCGAATTGCTCGACCAGACCGGCCTGCTGCGCGAAGTCCTGCCGGAAATCGACCGCCTCCACGGCGTCCAGCAGCCGCCGGAATATCATCCCGAAGGCGACGTCTGGATTCACACTCTGCTCCTGCTTGAGAAGCTGCCCGCCGGCGCCTCGCCCACCCTCGCCTGGGGCGCGCTGCTCCACGACGTCGGCAAGCCCGCGACCATTTCGCACAACCCTCCCGATCGCATCCGCTTCAACGGCCACGTTGAGGTCGGTGTCCGCATCGCCCATGACATTCTGCGCCGCCTGCGCTTCTCCAATGAGGACTGCGCGCAGATCCTCAGCCTGGTGGAGAACCACATGCGCTTTGGCGACGTCGAGAAGATGAAGGAATCCACACTGAAGCGCTTTTTCCGGTTGCCGCGTTTCGACGAGCACCTGGCGCTGCACCGGCTCGACTGCCTTTCCAGCCACGGCGACCTGCGCCTCTACGAATTCGCGAGGCAACGCCGAGATGAGCTGCCGGAAGACGAAGTACGCCCTGCTCTGCTCGTCACCGGCCGCGACCTCATCTCCGCGGGCTATCAGCCCGGCCCGCACTTCAAAGAAATGTTAGCCATCGCCGAAGATGCGCAGCTCGAGGGCCGCATCCACACCCGCGTCGAAGGCCTGAACCTGATCCGCGAGCAATTCTCAGCAGTCTAGCCGGCTGCCCCATCTCTGCCATTCTTTCCCGGATACGGGAAAGTGACAGGCCTCAGGCGGACGGCCCGGCATGCTTGTCCTGCCCTCAATCCGCCTCAGCTCTCGCCGGCTCCCCCGCCCCGCTGTGGAACAGCGCCACCTGCTCAGCGCTCGGCGGACGCGTCAGCACGCTGACTGCCACCAGCCCCAGCACCGCGGCCACCAGCGCGGGGAAAATCGCATCGTGCAGCGCGAGCTGGGCCGCAAGGTGCGGCGCGACGCCCGCGCGGACGATCCAGTGCGAAACCCTCCCGTCGGGGAACGCGATGTTCCACAGCACCGTCACAAACGTGCCGAGGCCAATGGCCGTCACCGCGCCGGCCGCATTCGCGCGCTTCGAGTAAAACGCAGCCAGAATCACCGGCGTCAGCGCTGCGGAGTAAACCGTATACGCATACAGCGTCTCCTGCAGTACATTGGTCACGTTCATCGTCTGATACAGCGACCAGACGCCCAGCAGTACCACCGTCAGCCGCGAAACCAGCAGGATCCGCCTGTCCGACGCGTTTGGAGAAAGATAGCGAACGTAAACGTCGTTGATCAGGTTCGTCGCCGGCGAAAACAGGAAATTGTTCGCCGTCGACATGATCTTCGCGAAAACCGCACCCATCAGCAGCGCCCCCAGCAGCGCCGGCAGCCCATGCAACGCCGTGTACGCGATAATCTCGCGCGGATAATGCGATACCGGGCCATGCGGAAACAGCACCGATCCGACCACCGCGATTGCCACGATCACGGTTTCCAGAATGATGGTGCCGATGATCCAGCCCACCACGGCGACCCGTGCATCGTGCTCCGATTTTGCCGAGAAGAACTTCTGATACATCGCCTGGTTGCCCAGCATCAGCAGCAGCGTGGGAATCATCAGTTCCATCGCGCCGACAAAGGTGAAGTCGCCCAGCACTTCAAAGTGCGTCGCCGGCAGCGCGTGGTGAATCGCGCGCCAGCCGCCCGCGGAATGAGCCAGAAACGGCAGCGCCACCAGCATGGTCACGGTGGCGAGCAATCCGATGAACACGTCCATGTACGCCACCGACGACATGCCCGCAATCGCAGTGAACACGATGACAAACGCCGCCATGATGTATTTGCCCACCAGCGGCGAGATGGCTGCGGGAAACACCAGGTGCAGAATGTCTCCGCCGCCGATGAGCTGGTAGCTGGTAATGCCGGTATAGGCAAACAGGATGGCAATCACGCCCAGCACGCGCGCCGTCTGGCTGTAGCGCGCCTCCAGCAGGTCCGGAATGGTGAACTGTGCGAATTTCCGCGCCCTCGGCGCGATGAAATAGATCAGCAGCAACCCGAACCATCCCCCCGCCGCCTGCCACAGCGCCGCGAACCCGTGCCGGTACGCGTTCTCCGCGCCGGCCAGCAGTGAGCCGGAACCGATCCACGAAGACAGCAGCGTGAAAATCAGCACAAAAGCCGGCAGCGTGCGCCCGGCCACCAGATAATCGGCCTTTGTCTTCACCCGGCCCAGCCGCGTCAGCGACACCGCCAGCAGGCTGAGCACAATCCCCACGAGCACGATGACGTAAAGAGACATCCGCTTCCCTTTGGCAGAAATGTGCTACGAGTGTACGGGAGTTCAGCCGCGGCAAGGAAATTTCCGCGACCCTAGCTGGTGCGCTTCTTCGTGCGTTTGCGCGAGGCCATCGTCGTTTTTCGTCGCGAGGTGGCTCTCCGGCGCGAATGCGTGTAAACCCGGCGCCGGCCCCGATAGGAATGCCGATACCGGCGGCGCGCGTAAATGTGCGCGGGCTCCGCGACGTAGAGCACGTGCCCCATATAAATCGCATTGCCACGCAGGTGATTCCAGCGCCGCAGTTGCTCCAGCGTCACGCCGAATCGGTCCGCGATGGTGACCAGCGTGTCGCCGCGCCGTACGCGATACAGCGCGCCATTCAGGGCCCGCGGCTCGCTGGAGGGAGCCAGGGGAATCACCAGCGAATCCGTGCCCGCCAGATCGGCGTCGGGGCTGAGCTGGTTCACGAACGCCAGTTCCCGCAGGGAAACACGCCACTTCCGCGCCACGCTCTCCAGCGTGTCTCCGGCGGTCACCGTCTGCAGCCGCCAGTAGGGCCGCTTGTCTGCCGGAATTTCTCCAATCTCCTTCTCGAACAGCGGTCCCGTGCCTGCCGGCAGATGCAGATCGAACGAATTGTCCGGCGGCGTGCTCATGCGCAGCAGGCTAGGGTTCAGCGCCTCAATTTCCTGCACCGGCACGCCCACAATGTCCGACACCAGCCGCAGGTTCACCTCATAATCCGTCGTCACCGTGTCGGTCACCAGCGGCGGATCGGGCGTCATGTCCGCCAGCCCGTACTGCTTCGGATTTTTCGCCATGATCGTGACCGCCAGGATGATCGGAACGTAGTTCTTCGTCTCCTGGGGCAGGTTATTGCGCTCGTAAAGCTGCCAAAAATCCGCGTATCCGGTGCGTTGCACGGCACGCTGCACGTTGCCTGCGCCCCAGTCATACGCGGCCATCGCCAGATACCAGTCGCCCAGCTGATCGTAGTCGGCCTTGATTTCGCGCGCGTACGCTTCGGTCGACTCCACCGGATCGAACCGCTGGTCCACCCACGCGTTGTGCTCCAGCCCGTAATTCCCCCAGGGCATAAACTGCCACATGCCGCCCGCCCCGGATCGCCGATTTACGATCTGCGGCCGGAAACCCGACTCCGCGACCGCCTGGTAGATCAGATCCTCGGGCAGCCCGTTCTGCCGCAGCACCTTCTGGATCATCGCCTTGTAGCGGCCCATCCGTTCCAGCGAATCGACAATCGAGGCGTGCCCGCGCGGGTTGTTGGTGAAGAAATCGATGTATGCGGCCACGTACGGGTTCATCACCAGGGGCAGGTCCGAGTGCGTTGTCTTCAATTCCGCGGTGGCCGCCGCCGTCACGTTCGCGCTCGCCGGCGTCGTGATGTTGCCCGCCACGTCCACCGGAGATTCAGCCTGCTCGGCCTGCAGGCCCCCCTGCCGCAGCGCGTCCATCTCCAGCGTGTTCACCGCGGCCACAATATGGTCGAACTCGGCGGAGAGAGCCTCGTCCTGGCGGAGGTCGCAGTTGCAGCGCAGCATCAGGTCCACGGCGTAATCGAAGTTCGCCCGCGCCGCCTCCAGTTGTCCCTGCTGGTAGTTGTCCAGCCCCGCGTGATAGGCCTTCTCGACCGAGGCGATCAGGTCCTGGTCGCGCTGCGCCTTCGCGGCCGCCGCTGCCGCCAGCGTCTCGCCGTTCTGCGGAGCCGACACGTGAGCTGCCTGTGCCCCCGGCGCGGAGCTGCTCTGCAGCCGAGGAGCTGTCGCATTCGCCGGCGGACGAGCCGCCGGGCCGGACTGCGAACGACAGCCCGTGAGAGCGACGAGCGCAGCCAGGCTGCCTGCCAGTAAAACCTTTGTCACTGCCATGCGCACGAGGGACGGGCATCCCTATTGTATGGCCCTGACCCCATGGTTGCCGATGATAAACTGGGGTTTCCGGCGAACTTCTCCTCGCAGGTCGCGTCGCTCCGCCCAGCGCGGACGCGGCGCAATGGCTTTCCATGGACAGCAGGCACATTCGCAATTTCGCGATTATCGCGCACATCGATCATGGCAAATCCACGCTCTCCGACCGCCTGCTGGAGCTCACCGGCGCCCTCACCGCGCGCGAAATGCACGCCCAGGTGCTCGACGCCATGGATCTGGAGCGCGAGCGCGGCATCACCATCAAAGCCCACTCCGTGCGCATGAATTACCCCGCGCGGGACGGTCAGCTCTACCAGCTCAACCTCATCGACACCCCCGGCCACGTCGACTTTTCCTACGAAGTCTCTCGCTCCCTCGCTTCCTGCGAAGGCGCGCTGCTGGTCGTCGATGCTTCGCAGGGTGTCGAAGCCCAGACGCTGGCCAACGCCTACCTCGCCATCAATCACGGCCTCGAAATCATCCCCGTCATCAACAAGATCGATCTCCCCAGCGCCGACATTCCCCGCACTCAGGAGATGATCGAGCAAACCGTCGGCCTCGATGCCTCGACCGCCCTGCCGGTCAGCGCGAAAACCGGCCAGGGCGTGCCGGAAATTCTCGAAGCCATCGTACACCGCCTGCCTCCGCCCAGAGGCGACGCCGAAGCGCCGCTCCAGGCCCTCATCTTCGATTCCTGGTTCGATCCTTATCGCGGCGTCATCGTGCTCGCGCGGGTCGTCAACGGCCAAATGCGCAAAGGCATGAAGATCCGCCTCATGTGGAACGGCAAAGTCTTCGACATCGAATCCATGGGCATCCTCACCCCCAAACCCGTCGAAATCGATTCCCTCTCCGCCGGCGAAGTCGGCTTCTTCGTCGCCACCATCAAAAACGTCTCCGACACCCGCGTCGGCGACACCATCACCGAAGACAGCCGCCCCGCAGCGGAAGCCCTGCCTGGCTTTGAAGAAATCAAGCCGATGGTCTTCGCCGGAATCTACACCGTCGATTCCCACGAGCACACGCTGCTGCGCGACGCCCTCGAAAAACTCAAGCTCAACGACTCGTCGTTTTTCTTCGAGCCTGAAAGTTCCGTTGCCCTCGGCTTCGGCTTTCGCTGCGGCTTTCTCGGCCTGCTCCACATGGAGATCATCCAGGAGCGTCTGGAGCGCGAATTCGATCTCGACCTCATCACCACCGCGCCCAGCGTCCGCTATCGCATCTCCCTCACCGACCGCTCCATCATTGAAGTCGACAATCCTTCGCGCTGGCCCGATCCCAGCGACATCGAAAAGGTCGAGGAGCCGATGATCACCGCGACCATCCTCACCAACGAGGAGTACGTCGGCGGCATTCTCAAGCTGGTCGAGGAAAAGCGCGGCCGCCAGAAGAACTTCGAATACGTCTCGGCCACCCGCGTGATGCTCACGTACGAGCTGCCGCTCAACGAGATCGTCCTCGACTTCTACGACCGCCTCAAGTCCGTCTCCCGCGGCTACGCATCGCTGGATTACCACCTTTCCGGCACATGGGAATCGCCCATGGTGAAGATGGACATCCTCGTCTCCGGCGAGCCCGTCGACGCGCTGTCCATCATCGTCCATCGCGATTTTGCCTACGACCGCGGACGCGCCCTCGTCTCCAAGATGCGCGAGTTAATCCCTCGCCAGCAGTTCGAGGTGGCCATCCAGGCGGCCATCGGCGCCAGGATCATCGCTCGCGAAACGGTCTCCGCTCTGCGCAAGAACGTCCTGGCCAAGTGCTACGGCGGCGACATCACCCGCAAGCGCAAGCTCCTCGAAAAGCAAAAAGAGGGCAAGAAGCGCATGAAGCGCATCGGCAAAGTCGACATCCCCCAGGAAGCCTTCCTCGCCGTCCTCAAAGTCGGCGAAGACAGCGGCCGCTAACCAGGCGGGAGCCGCTGGGCTGCGGCAGAAGCACCGGGCTTCAGCCCGGTGGACAGGCTTCCCCCAACGAAGGGGCTTTGGCACCGGAACTATGGCCGACGCACCCTCCACTCGCCTTTGTTGTCAGGGCACGACTTCCGTCGTGCCGAAATCGCTCTCAATGGATCCGGGCTTCGGCCCCTGCGACTTTCGACCCTGCTCCCGTCTCCCTGCGCCGCAGGCGCAATCTTCACCAACCCGGCGCTTCAACGCGCCCCCCTGTCGTCTCGTCAAAACGTCCGCCCCGCGCCAGCGCCGAACCGAATTCTTCGCCTGCAACTCACTTTTCCGCGCGGGGCATCCCATGAACCAGGATCGCTCAATCCGCCTGCGGGAGCCGCCATGACGGACTTATCGAAATTGCGTACTTTCTTCCGCGGCCTTTCGCTGGCCGCGATGCTCTCCCTGTTCAGCCTGGTCCCCGGTCTCTTACCGGCGGCGCACGCGCAGGATCATCTCGTCAGCCCGCAGGCCCTGCAGCAGCAGGCGCAGGCCGCGACCACCAGCCGCCAGCAGAACATTCAAACCCTGACGAAGTTTTTCTCCACCCCCATTGCCCGGCAGGCGATGAAAACGGCGCGCGTCGATCCCGTCGAGGTCCGCAACGCCATCCCCACGCTCTCCAGCCAGCAGCTTGCCAGTCTGGCGTCGCGCGCAACGAAGGCGCAGCAGCAATTCTCGGCGGGCATTCTCGGCACCGGCATGCTGCTGGTGATTATCATCGCTGTTGCGGTCGTCATCATCGTGATTGCCGTTCACTGACCGGACACAATGGCACGTTGCACGCTCCTTCTCCTGATCGCCACGGCGCTGGCTGCCGCCCAGCCGTCCGCGGTGTGGATCGATGTTCCCTTTGTCCGCCAGCCGCCGGAGGGCTGCGGTGCCGCGTCGGTGGCCATGGTCATGCAGTACTGGGCCCATCAGGAGCATCGTTCCCTCACCCCGGCGGACCATGTCGCCTCCATCCAGCGCCAGGTCGAATCCCCGCGTCTGCACGGCGCGACGCCCGCGGCGCTGGAGCGCTATTTGCGTCGCCACGGCTTCCTCACCTTCGCGGTTGAGGGGACATGGAACGATCTGGAGCAGCAGATCCGCAAGGGCCGCCCGCTCATTGTCGCCCTGCGGCCTCCGGATCAGCGCGCCCTCCATTATGTTGTCATTGCCGGCATCGATTCCGCCCGCAACACGGTCTCCATGAATGATCCGGCGCAACGCAGGCTGCTCACACAGGAGCGTGCAGGATTCGAACGGGACTGGAGCGCCACGCACGACTGGATGCTGCTGGCCGTGCCTCAATCCGCGCAGCATTGATTGTGCCGAGAACGCGGCGCGGCATCCTTCTCATGCTTGCGCTGCTGATGACGCTCGCGGCGCATCCGCAGCCGGCTCGCCCCCCGGATACGCAGATCCGGCAGGCCTCGGACCAGCATCGCTGGGCTGACGTGGTGCGCCTCGCGCAGCCGCTGCCCGTTCGCTCGCCTCAGGTCAACTTCGATTACGGCATGGCGCTCGCGCATCTCGGGCGCCTCAAGGCCGCGCGCGCCGCATTGCGGGCCGGTGCTCGCCAAAGTCCGCGCGACAAGCGCTTCCCCATCGAACTGGCCGGTGTCGCCTTCGAGCAGAAGCAATATTCCCAGGCCGCCGCCTGGCTGCGCCGCGGCCTCAGGCTCGATCCCACCGACCACTACGCGAATGATTTCGCCGGAACCGTCTACTACCTCCTGGGCAATCTCCCCGCGGCGCTGCACTACTGGAATCGCATCGGCAGACCGTATCTTTCCGCGCTCAACGTTCCGGGGCAGTTCCGGGTCCACCGCCTTCTCCTCGGTCGCGCCTTCACCTTTTCCCCCGCCGCCGTCCTGCAGCAGTCCCAGCTTGCAACCAGCAGCGTCCGCCTCCATGCCCTCGGCATTTTCCCGCAGTGGAGGATCGACCTGAACGCGCGCTCCGACGGCAGGTTCGCTGCCGTCTTTCACGGCGTCGAGCGCGACGGCTTCGGCCCCACGCCGCTCGAGGCCGCGGTCTCCGTTTTCAGCGGCCTGCCTTACGAAACGATTTACCCCAGCTACTACAACATGGATCGATCCGCCACGAACCTGCAGTCCCTCCTGCGCTGGGACACCCAGAAGCGGCGCCTGTGGGCCTCGCTCTCCGCGCCCCTCCACGATCTGCCCGCGCGCCGCTGGCAGCTCTTTACCGACGTGCGCGACGAAAACTGGGCCATCCGCCGCTCCTTCACCGGCCCTGCCCCGGTTCTGGGTTCGCTCAATCTCCACTGGCAGCGCGCCGGTGCCTCAGTGACCTCCTTCCCCAGCGGACGGTTTCGCTGGTCACTGGGCGCGGAGCTTTCCCACCGCAGCTACCGCAACGTCGTGGACGGATCTGCGCTCACGCCGCAGCTTCTCCTCCCTGGCTGCGCCCTGCAGTACAACATGGCGGCGGAGGGCAAACCCTCAGACCTCCCGCAGAGGCGCTTCTTCGTCACCATGGCAGTGCGTTCCCAGACCGGCCGACTCTGGTCCAGCCCGCCCCACTTCTTCGAGAAACTCCAGGGCTCGGTGTTCGCTCACTGGTTCCCGCGCGCAGAGACCAATACCTGGGAGGTGAGCCAGCGCGTCCGCGCCGGCGCTCTGCTCGGCACGTATCCTTTCGACCAGCTCTTCATGCTGGGCGTGGAGCGCGATACCAGCCTCTGGCTGCGCGGCCACATCGGCACCCGCGACGGCCGCAAAGGCAGTTCGCCCCTCGGCGATCGCTACCTGCTCGCCAACTCCGGTCTCTACCGCCGCGTGTATGGCAACGGGCTCATCGACATTCAGGCCGGCCCGCTCTTCGACATCGGCCGCATGGCCGCGCCAACCAGCGGCCTCTCCAACCGCCAGTGGCTCTTTGACACCGGCATTGAGGTGAAGCTGACCGTTCTGGGAACGCCCGTCATCCTCACCTGGGGCCACGACCTCCGCACCGGCGCCAACGCCTTGTTCGGCACCGCGCAATAGCCGCCCAGGCGGGTGCCCTCCATGCCGCTGTTAGCCGCTCCGCGGGCGCCGCGCCCGGGGTGTGGACGTGAAAAGGATCATCCCCAGCGCAATCCCCACCATGATCCCGCGGATCAAGTCCATCAGGTCAGCATCAGTTCCGAGGTGCATCCGCCCCGGCACGCAGGACACCCCCGCCAGCAGAGTCACGGTAAGGGCGAGAGGGACCCGCATCCGGGAGCGGCGTTCATCGTCATCGCCAGGAAGGCACATCGCTCTTTTCTCCTTTTTCAATGTCAGTAAGTGAAGCGGTACCAGGCCGACGCTGCGAGCTTCGTCACGACGATGACGATCAGGACCGAGGCCAGCTGCCAGTTGCAATAGTGGTGTGCGAACCAGTCGTATTCCCAAATGCCAATCCCGGTGAAGGTACCGGCCATGGCTGCCAGGCTGGTGGAACGGCGGTGATGATCAAGACAACGCTCGTCACCATTCATGCCAATCAGAGGAATTCTCATCGCTTCTTCTCCAGGGTAAAGATCTCGTCGACGGCACAGCAAAAAGCGCGCGCCAGCAGCAGAGCCAGCGGCAGGCTGGGTACGTACCGCCCGCGCTCGATGGAATTAATGCTCTGCCGCGAAACCCCCACCGCGTCGGCCAGTTGCTCCTGGGTCAGTTCCCTGGCCAGACGCATTTCCCTCACGCGATTTTGAACGGCAGGCTCCATGTCAAGCGAACTTTCCACGCCAGCCTAAGGATGCGTAAAGTAATAATGGTATCAACGGCGCATCAACCGCTGAACAGGTCGGGGTTTAATGGCATAGTTCCATTCACCATGGAATGTGTCGGGACAGATATTAACCTGTTTCATTTCTTCCGTCGTAACCTTG
>DATJSY010000068.1:0-47616 GCA_035503835.1 Acidobacteriaceae bacterium
CGATTGGCCTGGAAGGGGCAGACGTGCCAGTGCTGCTGAAATTTGTGCGGCGCGATTCGGACGATTTGTCGTCAGCCTGAAGTTTTGGTGGCGGGGCGCTGACGGCACAGGCCGGAGCGGCCAAATTGACGGACGGCCGACATAACCGGCCAGAACGCGGCTAGTGGCCGCCCAACGGAATGCGATCCTGCCTGGAGCCCGGTTTGCCGTATCGCTTCAAAGCGTACGAGCCAGCGTGAGCGGGATAGCCATTTAGAACAGGTTGAATCGCTCGAAACAGGGCTTCTGCGCTCGTACCGTACATGTAAATGGTGCAGTAACCATCGCCATATTCATCCCCGTCAAATTCTCCTGCAGCAGATCGTTTGATGGAATCCGCCAAGTGGTCTTCCAAGACGTGAACCCGCTCTCTCTCGTCACTGCCACCCATTTGCCCAGAGGCGAGCTTCAACTTCAAGATCACGGCCTGCTCTTCGCCAGCATTGACAATCCTGCGGGATCTGAACGCCGAGAATATTGCGAGGAGAACCACCAACGCAGCCAGCAGGTACAAGAATGGCCTGTAGCTCATGGGCGTAAGGCTATCATTCGTCCTCTGCCAGCCTCAACTCGCGAGATACCGGCTGTAGGGACATTTGCCGAGTCTCCGTAGTCCGCCCACCGCCTGCGCCACGCAGCGAGAGGAACCAAAGCCGACCCGCTCCTGCTTCCTGTTCCCTGCTTCCTTTCTTTCCTGTCAAGCCTTTCGCGTCCGCACCGAAGTAAGGAAGCATGATAACACGTCACTTACAGGCCAGATAACCCAGACAAAGTTGGCGGGAATTCACTCCCAGTCTGATTTTCTCTGCTTAATAAGGTCAGATCAGAAAATACTGCCTCTCCGGACAGCCTTTTCCGTGCTGGAAGAGGTTGAGGCGTTTCGCAGGCGTCGCGTCCCCGGTGAATCCTGAGGAACCTGGGAGCGGGGAGCCAACCGGGGTAATATTCCGGGGTATCACCCTGCAAGCTCCATCGATTCACGCCGTTGCCACCCCACCCCCAAAAAATTGCCGGGGCGGCCATGCCAATCTCGCTGCGGATCCGGAGCCCAGACTCTGCGGCTGGCAGTTGACATGGCGCGCTCTTCCCCGATAAGGTGAGAGCAGATGCAGGTTCTCACCCATCATCGTCATCACCACCATCATCACGTGACGAGCGTGTCGGCGAACCTCCGCATCCCTGGCTAACAAAGCCAGTCCCGGGATTCGAGAAGCCCGCCGGCGCTCAGCGCTGACGGGCTTTCGCTTTTCAGCCCCAACCTTCAAGGATGACCATGACCGAACCCGCAATCGACTTCGCCAAAATGGAGGGCCTCGCGCCCGGCATCGTGCAGGATGCCCGCACCGGCCAGGTGCTCATGCTCGGCTTTCTCAACGAAGAAAGCTGGCGCAAAACAAAAGAAACCGGCTTTGTTACATTCTGGAGCCGTACCCGACAGAAGCTCTGGATGAAGGGCGAAACCAGCGGCAATCGCCTCCGCATCCTCGATGTTTCCACCGACTGCGACCAGGATGCGCTCCTCTTCCGGGTCGAAGTCGAAGGCGACGGCCTCGTCTGCCACGAAGGCACCGTCTCCTGCTTCACCCGTCCGCTCACCGCCGGCACCGCATCCGCGACCCCATCCCGAAACGAGGCCCGCGCATGACCGCCCCCAACAAGCTCCGCCTCGGCCTGCCCAAAGGCAGCCTGCAGGACGCCACCCTCGCTCTCTTCCGCCGCGCCGGCTGGAACATCTACGCCGATGGCCGATCCTACTTCCCCTCCATCGACGACCCCGAAATCGAGTGCATGCTGATCCGCGCCCAGGAGATGGCCCGCTACGTCGACCACGGCGTCCTCGACGCCGGTCTCACCGGCATCGACTGGGTCGTCGAAAGCGGACTCGGGGTGGAAAGCATCGCCAGCCTCGTCTACGCCAAACAGAGCCGCCGCCGCGTCCGCTGGGTCCTCGCCGTCCCCGAAAGCTCTCCCTGGCAAAGAGCCGAAGACCTCGCCGGCAAAACCATCGCCACCGAGCTGGTCGAAGTCACCAAACGTTACTTTGCCTCCCGGAACATTCCCGTCAAAGTCGAATTCAGCTGGGGCGCGACGGAAGTGAAGCCGCCCACCCTCGCCGATGCCATCGTCGAAGTCACGGAGACCGGCAGCTCGCTCCGCGCCAACCGTCTTCGCATCATCGAGACGGTGATGGAGAGCGAAACCCGCCTCATCGCCAACAAAGCCGCCGCCGCCGATCCGTGGAAACGCGCCAAAATCGACACCCTCGCGCTCATGCTGCGCGGCGCCATCGACGCCCAGGGCCAGGTCGGCCTCATGCTCAACGTCGAAAAGACCAACCTCGCCACCGTGCTCGCTGTGCTCCCCGCCCTCAACTCGCCCACCGTCTCCGAGCTCAGCGATCCAAAATGGGTCGCCGTCAACACCATCCTCGAAGAAAGCACAGTCCGGGATGTCATCCCTGAACTCAAAGCGGCGAAAGCTGCGGGCATCGTCGAATACCCGCTCAATAAAGTCGTTCTATGAGACTCCTTCGGACAACCTCACCGGCGGCGCGCGCAGCGCTGGCAGCGCTGACTGACCGCAGCAGCGCCGCGTACGAACGTGTCCTGCCTCAGGCGCGGCGCATCGTCGACTCGGTGCGGCGCGGCGGCGATCCTGCCCTCCTGCGCCTGCGCTCCCGTCTCGATCATATTCCGTCCCAGGTACCCTTACGGATTCCCGAGGTCGAGATGCGCCTTGCCTGGGAGTCCACCCACGCCGAGACGCGTCAGGCCCTCAAAACCGCCGCGCGCAATATCCGCGCCTTTGCGGCGCGCCAGTTGCCCCGCAATTTCGACCTGAGACCCGCGCCTGGCGTCACCACCGGCCAGCGGGTCCTGCCCATCGCCTCAGCCGGCTGCTACATTCCCGGCGGACGCTACCCCCTCCCTTCCACGCTGCTCATGACCGTCATCCCCTCGCAGGTGGCGGGCGTCGCGCGCATCGTCGCTGTCTCGCCGCACCCCGCGAAGGAAACCCTCGCCGCCGCCTCCATGCTCGGCGTCACCGAGTTCTATCGCGTCGGCGGAGCGCAGGCCATCGCCGCGCTCGCGTACGGCACCCCATCCATCCCCCGCGTCGACAAGATCGTCGGCCCCGGCAACGCCTGGGTCACCGCCGCCAAAAAGCTTGTCGCCTTCGACTGCTCCATCGACATGCTCGCCGGCCCCACGGAAATCCTTGTCGCCAGCGAGACCGGCGATCCCGCGTCCATTGCTGCCGATCTCGTCGCCCAGGCCGAGCACGACCCCGACGCTGTCGCCATTTTCATCACTACGCGGGCCGCGCTCGCCAAAGCTGTCGCAGTGGAAACCAAACGCCGCGCCCGTACCAACAAAGTCGCCGCCGCCGCACTTGCGAAGAACGGACTCACCCTCATCGCGCGTTCTTTCGACGAAGCCCGCAATCTCGTCAACCGCATCGCTCCCGAGCACCTCACCGTTGACGCCGCCGCCGATCTCGCCTGGGTCCGCAATGCCGGTTCCGTCTTCATCGGCCGCTGGTCCGCGCAGCCATTGGGCGATTACGTCTCCGGACCCAACCACACCCTGCCCACCAGCGGTCTCGCCCGCACCCGAGGTGGCCTCAGCGTCCACGACTTCGTCCGCATGATCACCGTGCAGGAATACACCCAGGCCGGTGTGCGGCAGCTCAGCGCAGCCGCCGTTCGCCTTGCCGGTGCCGAAGGCCTCACCGGCCACGCCGAAGCAATCCGTGAGCGAGGCATTCGATGACCGACACAAAACTCCAGTACCCGCCCGTCTCCGCGGCCGTCCGCCGTATGAAGGAGTACCACCCCCCGCTGGGGAATCGCAGCGGCCTGCGCCTCGACTTCAACGAAAACACCCTGGCCTGCTCACCGCGCGTCATCGAAGCCCTGCGCGGCATCACCGCCGCCGACCTCACCCACTATCCCGAGCGCGAGCCGCTGGAGCGCCGCGTTGCCGGGCGCCTCGGCCTCGACCCCGCGCAGCTCCTGCTCACCAACGGCGTTGACGAAGCCATCCACATCCTCTGCCAGACCTGGCTCGACACCGGCACGGAAATCCTCCTGCCCGTCCCCACCTACTCCATGTACGAGGTCTGCGCTTCCGGCACGCCGGCCCGCATCGTCTCCGTCCCGGCTGAAAACGGCTTTCGTTTCCCGCTCCAGGCGGTCCTGGGCGCCATCACGCCGGCCACGCGCCTCATCTGCATCGCCAATCCCAACAGCCCAACCGGGCAGTCCGTTCGCCGCGATGATTTGTTGCTGGTCATCGACGCTGCGCCGCACGCCGCCGTCCTCATCGATGAAGCCTATTTTCACTTCCACGGAGAGACCGTCCTGGACCTTATCGGCAGTGCGCCAAATGTAATCGTCGCGCGCACGTTTTCCAAGGCTTACGGGCTGGCCGGCCTCCGTCTCGGTGCTCTCTGCGCGACCGAGGAGTCGATGCAGTGGATGCGTCGCGCCATTTCTCCCTACAGCGTGAATTCCGTCGCGCTCGCCTGTCTGT
The DNA here is from genome assembly GCA_035503835.1 of Acidobacteriaceae bacterium. Taxonomy (GTDB): domain Bacteria; phylum Acidobacteriota; class Terriglobia; order Terriglobales; family Acidobacteriaceae; genus Palsa-343. The sequence continues at coordinate 4,575 of DATJSY010000068.1, forward strand.
CTGCCGCGCTTGAAGACGAAGACTACCTTCGCTGGTACGTCGCCGAAGTCCTCGCTTCCCGCGCCGAATTCCAGCCCGCGCTCGATCGGCTCGGCGTGCCGTACTGGCCCTCGCAGGCCAATTTCGTCCTCGTCAACATCGGTCCCCGGCACGCCCAGTTTGTCGAGGCCATGCGCCGACGCGAAGTCCTCGTTCGCGACCGCTCCGCCGACCCTGGCTGCCAGGGCTCGGTCCGCATCACCCTCGGCCCCCGCGAACACACCCAGCAGGCCATCGCCGCCCTCGAAGCGTCCCTCGCCGAAATTGGCTGGCCTCCCAAAACGCCTCAGGACAGATCCCGATGAAAGAGCAAAGCGCAACCGTGAAATGCGACTCAAAGCCCGGCTTGGTATCAGGGCACGACGTTAGTCGTGCCGTATCGGCGGCAAGGAAGAGCCGGGCTTCAGCCCCTGCCACAACACGCACCAGCGGGCCGCCCGGAAAACGCACCGCCGCCATCTCCCGCAAGACTGCCGAGACCTACATCCGCCTCCGCCTTGTCATCGAAGGCCAGGGCCGTTACCAGATCTCCACCGGCATCCGCTTTTTCGACCACATGCTCGAGCTCTTCAGCCGCCACGGCGCTTTCGACCTCGACCTCACCTGCCAGGGCGACCTCGACGTCGACCAGCACCACACCGTTGAAGACGTCGGCATCGCCCTGGGCGAAGCCTTCGATGAGGCGCTCGGCGACAAGCGCGGCATTCTCCGCGCCGGCTACTTCCTCATGACCATGGACGAGACCCTCGGCCTCGCTGCCGTCGACCTCAGCGGACGCGCCGCCCATCACATCGAAACGAAGGTCCGCACTCGCCTGGTCGGCGACCTGCAATCCGAGCTCGTCGAGGACTTCTTCGAGGGCTTTGCCCGCGGCGCCCGCGCCAACGTCCACGTTAAGACCATGTACGGCCGCTCGAACCACCACAAAATCGAAGCCCTCTTCAAAGCCTTCGCCCGCGCTCTGCGCTTCGCATGCTCGCGCGATCCGCAAATCCGCGAGCAACTGCCCAGTACCAAGGGACTATTGTGATCCGCGCCACCGTCATCGACTACAAAGCGGGTAATCTCACCTCCGTCGTGAAGGCGCTTCGTCATCTGGGCGCTGATGTCACCGTCACGGAGCGCCCAGCTGACATTGCTGCCGCCGAGCGCATCGTGCTTCCCGGCGTCGGGCATTTCTCGGCGACCCGATTCCTGGACGAGCGCCGACTCAGGTCCGATATCCAGAGCGACCTCGATCGCGGAATTCCGTTCCTGGGCATCTGCGTCGGCCTGCAATGGCTCTTCGCCGGCAGCACCGAGGCTCCGGGTTGCGCCGGCCTCGCCGCGTTTCCCGAAAAGTGCGACCGCTTCGCCCCCGGCAAAAAGGTCCCCCACGTTGGCTGGAACTCCCTCGACCTTCGCCCTGGTTCGCGGCTTTTCGCTGGGATTTCCAGCGGCGCTTTCGCCTACTTCACCCACTCCTACTGCGCCCCGGTCATGGAAGCCACCGTCGCCGTTACAGATTACGGACAAGCTTTCTCCGCCGCGGTCGAGCGCGATAACGTGATGGGTGTTCAGTTCCATCCTGAAAAATCCGGCGAAACCGGCCTGCGTGTCCTGCGCAATTTCCTGGAGTGGCATCCATGCTGACTCGCCGCATCATCGCCTGCCTCGACGTCAGCGCCGGCCACGTCGTCAAAGGTGTGCAGTTTGCTGATCTCGTCGATGCGGGCGATCCCGCCGAGCTGGCCGCGCGCCACGCTGCCGCCGGCGCAGACGAAATCGTCCTCCTCGATATCACCGCCACGCACGAAAACCGTGGCACGCTGCTCGAAACTGTCCGCCGCACCGCGCGATGCCTCTTCGTCCCTTTCACTGTGGGCGGAGGCATCCGCACCGCGGACGAAGCCGCCGCCGTCTTCGACGCGGGCGCCGACAAGGTCAGCATTAACTCCGCGGCGCTCGCCCGCCCCGAGCTCATTGGCGAAATCGGCGCGAAGTTCGGCGCCCAGGCGGTCATCGTTGCCATCGACGCCCGCCGCGCCGCCAAAGGCGGCTCAATCGAAGCCGCCGAAGTCTTCATCGCCGGAGGCCGCAGGCCGACCGGCCGCCGCGCTGTCGAGTGGGCCCGCGAGGCTGAATCCCGAGGCGCCGGCGAGATTCTCCTCACCTCCATGGATTCCGACGGTACCCGCACCGGCTTCGACTGCGAGATCACCGCCCGGGTCAGCCAGGCTGTGCAGATCCCCGTCATCGCCTCGGGCGGCGCGGGCAACGCGCATCACTTCACCCAGGTGTTTCGCGAGGGCTGCGCGGACGCCGCACTTGCCGCCGGCATCTTCCACTTCGGGCTCGCCGACGTCCGCTCGCTCAAGGAACAGCTGCGCCGCGAGGGCATCCCGGTGAGGCTCCCGTGCTGATTCCTTCGATCGACCTCATGGGTGGCCGCATCGTCCAGCTCGAGCGCGGCGAAACCCTCCGTCTCGCCTTCGACGATTTCGACTACTGGATCGAGCGCTTCTCCAGATACCCGCTCGTCCAGCTCATCGATCTGGACGCCGCCAAACGCACCGGCGACAACCGCCGGCTCATCCGTCAGATCGCCCGGCGTCTCCCTGTTCAGGTTGGCGGCGGCATACGCACCGCCGATCAGGCTCAGGCGCTGCTCAATTCCGGCGCGCGCCGCGTCATCTTCGGGTCGGCGCTCTTCCATGAGACCGGTGTCAACACCGGTTTTGCCTCGGAGATCTCCGCCGCCATCGGCCCCGAGCATTTCGTCGCCGGCATCGACACCAAATCCGGCCGCATCGCCGTCCGGGGCTGGCGCGACCAGGTCCGCGTCACCCCGGCCGAGGCCATCACCGTCCTCGATGCCCACTGCGGTGCGTTCCTCTACACCCATGTCGACACCGAAGGCACCCTCCACGGCTTTCCCCTGGACGCCGCCCGCGCCCTGCGCCCGCTCACCGCGCGCCAGCTCATTGTCGCCGGCGGCATTCGCCAGCAGTCCGAGATTGACTCTCTCGATGCTCTCGGCATCGACGCGGTCGCCGGCATGGCGGTGTATTCCGGCCTCCTGGCTCCATGAATTCCTCTTCGCCGGGGGTCTTTCCATTCCCGCTCGCTCGAAAATGCTCTAACCTGTTACGTCCGGGAGGTCAGACGGACCAACATGACAGGAAGACGGAGTCCTTTGCGCATTGCCAGTCGCCTTGAAGAAGTCGGATTCTCCGACATTGTGCAGATTCGCAACAAAGTCCTGGAGCTGCGCGCCGCCGGCCTGCCCGTCCACGCCTTTCATGGCGGCGAGCCCTTCTTCGAAACGCCGCAATCCATCAAGGACGCTGCGACGCGCGCGCTCGGTGACAATCGGACCCGCTATGCGCCGTCGTCCGGCGTTACGCCGCTGCGCGAAGCCCTTGCGCGCAAACTGCAAACGAAGAATCACGTCGACGCCACGGTCGACGACGTCCTCGTCACCGTCGGCGGCGCGCATGCCCTCTACGCCGCCTTCCAGGCCGTCCTGAATCCCGGCGACGACATGCTGCTTTTCTCGCCTTACTGGACGCCGATCCGCGACATGGTCACCCTCACCCAGGCGCGTCCCGTCATCGTACCCACGGCCACCGCCCGGCGCAACGGCCTCACCGGCTCGCTCGAGCACTACTCCACGCCGGCCACGCGTGCCCTTTACTACAACACGCCGCAGAACCCCTCCGGCGCCGTTTTCACGCGCTCGGAGGCTGAAGAGGTCGCGGCGTTCGCCATTCGCCGCAACCTTGTCGTCATCGCCGACGAGGCCTATGAGGATCTGGTCTACGAGGGCGAGCACGTCTCTGTCGCCTCGCTGCCCGGCATGGCCGAGCGCACCATCACCGCGTACACGCTGTCCAAAACCTATGCCATGACGGGCTGGCGGGTCGGTTACGCCGTCGCCCACGAGCCCTTCATGACCGCGCTGCGCAAGCTCGTCCTCTACTCCACCAACGGCGTATCGACGCCCACGCAGTGGGCCGCCGTGCAGGCCCTCGCCATGCCGGAATCCGAGATCGCCGCCCGCCGCGGAGAATACCGCCTCCGCCGCGACAAGCTCGTTGCCGGCCTCAACTCGCTTGGGCTCGAATGCCCGCTCCCCGCCGGCGCGTTCTATGCTTTCCCCAGCGTCGCGAAGATTCACAGGGACAGCCGTCGAGCCGCCGCTCTGCTCCTTGAGAAAGCCCACGTCGCCACCATCCCTGGCGTCGTGTTCGGCGCGCAGGGCGAGGGCTATGTTCGCTTCAGCTACTCCGTCTCGCCGGAAACCATCGACGCCGGCCTGGACGCGCTGCGCAGGTTCCTTGCCTGATGAAGAGGCATCTCAGAGAGGCGGAGATTTTCCCGATGCTGAAAGTTGGCCTCATCGAATCCGTCGATCCCCAGCTGCATCGTCTGCTCCCGCACGGTATCGAGCTGATCCTGATCCCTTCGCATCCCGACCGTCTTCTCGACGTCGAATTCTGGATCGCCCCGCCGCTCCTCGCTCCGGCGCAGCGCGCGTGGCCCTTCCTGCGCGGCGTCCGCGTTGTTCAGTCCACGCTCGCGGGGGTCGACGCTCTGCGGAAGCTCCTGCCCGCCGACGTCATCCTCTGCGATGCCCGCGGCGTGCACACCATCTCCACCGCCGAATGGGCAGTCACCGCCATTCTCGCTTCGCTCAAGTACCTGCCGTTTTACGACGAACTCCGCCGCGCTCACTCCTGGTCGCGCCGCCGCGAGGCGGAAGACCGCTTCCGCGCCCTCCACGCCAGCAGCAGGGCCTTCTATCCGCACGTCCTCATTGAGGAGCTGCACGCGCAGCGGGTCCTGATCGTCGGTTACGGCGCCATCGGCCAGGCCATTGAGGAGCGCCTTAAACCTTTCGGCGTGGAGATCCTGCGCATCGCGCGCACCGCGCGGCCCAACGCTGCTCCGCCCGTTCACGCCATCGGCGAATTGCCCGCGCTCCTGCCTTCCGCCGACGTCGTCATTCTCATCGTTCCCTCGACCAGTGAAACCACGGGCCTCATGGGCGCGCGCGAGCTCGCGCTCATGAAACAGGGCGCGCTCCTCGTCAACGCTGCGCGCGGTCCCGTCGTCGACACCGCTGCGCTCGTCGCCGCGCTCAACAGCCGACGCATCCGCGCCGCCGTCGACGTCACCGATCCCGAGCCGCTGCCCGAAGACCATTCCCTGTGGAACGCGCCCAACCTGCTGCTCACCCCGCATGTCGCCGGATCCACGCCGCTATTCATGGTCCGCGCCATGCAGCTCGCCGCCGCTCAGGTGGGCCGTTATCTTCGGGGAGAGGCCCTGGAAAACGTCGTCAACGGCGAGTATTAGCTGACTCCAGGCGCCAGCCAGCCCGGCATACAATGCGCAACAGGAGTTCGCGGCCCGACATAGATCCGGCAGAAAGGCCGGGCCCTGCCTCCAGTCATGCAGGGAGTTCGCATGCAGGGCACACGTTTGCCTCCCCTTTCGCGCCGTGGTTTTCTTTGCGGAATGGCTGCAGCCGCTCGAGCGCAGGTGCTGCCCGTGGCCGCTCACGCCGCGCAGGCGCCGGATTCCATCGGCGGCGCCGCTGCCGCTCACGGAATCCTCGCCGGGTGCGCGGTGAACGGCCCCGCGCTGCGCACAGACGCGGAGTTTCGCCGCCCGCTCGCTGCGCAGGCCGCCATCGTCGTCCCGGGAAACGCCATGAAGTGGCGCGAGCTGCGCCTCACGCCCACCACTTTCGACTACACTGACGCGGACCGGCTCATGGATTTCGCCGAGCGGAACGGAATGTTCGTCCGCGGCCACAACCTCTGCTGGCACTTGTCACTGCCCGATTAGTTCGCCTCCACCGTCACCCCGGATAATGCCGCGCAGTTCCTCACCGTCCACATCCGCAACGTCACCGGGCGCTACGCCGGACGAATCCATTCCTGGGACGTCGTCAATGAGGCGGTCCATCCCGCCGATGGCCGCCCTGACGGCCTGCGCGACTCCCCCTGGCTGCGTCTTCTCGGCCCCGGTTCCATCGATCTGGCCTTTCGTGCCACGCGGGCTGCCGATCCCCACGCGCTGCTGGTCTGCAACGATTACGGAATCGAGGCCGACGGCGACAACTCGGAACAGAAGCGAGACGCCGTTCTCCGCCTCGTGAAGTCCCTGCAGCGGCGCGGCACGCCCATCGATGCCGTCGGCGTGCAGTCGCACCTCTGGATCGGCGAAGACTACGGCGGCGGCCTGCGCCACTTCATCCGCAGCATCCACAAGCTCGGCCTCCAGGTCTTTGTCACGGAGATGGACGTGAGCGACTCCCGCGTCCAGGGCGATTTCGCCGCGCGCGACCGTGACGTCGGCGAAGTTTACGGCCGCTGCCTCGATCTGGTGCTGAGTGAAGACGTGCGCACCGTCCTCACCTGGGGCCTGACCGATCGCTATTCGTACATGTCCCATGTCCATCGCCCATCCGCGCCCGGACGGCACGCTGGCCCGCGGCCTTCCCTTCGACCAGAACTTCCAGCCTGTCGAAGCCTTTCACGCCATGCTTCGCTCCTTCGGGCGGGTACGCGCGGCTCGGCCTGCCCGCGGTTGAGCCGCTCCAAACCTCCGGCGCCACCCGGCAGTTCCGCTGCTGCGTGACGGAGATCACTGAAGAAGGCTCGAGGAAGGGGTAGAACCTGGCCAGAAAGAAGGTGGGCCATGCTTTTCCTCATTTGGTTCGTGCTCTGCCTTGTCGGAATTTGCCTGATTCTGCTTCCCGCCGCACTCTGGCTACGCGTGACGTACAGAGGCTATTCCGGCAGCCGCCTGGTGGCGTGCCCCGAAAACCAGCAGGCAGCCGTCGTCGGCATCGATGCCCGGCATGCAGCGGCGACCGGAATGCATGGATGTCCTGATTTGCGTCTGTGCGAGTGTACGCGTTGGCCTGAACGCGCGGAGTGTGGCCAGCCGTGCCTGTCCCAGGCGGTTCAGACAGAACCTTACGCACCCGTCGAAGTGAAGGGGGGGCCGAAACAAATCTACCACCTGCCCGTGGTTCTGGCTGCATTTGCCGCCTGGGGCCTCGGGGCCATATGGCATGCGCAGTATCTGTTCCGGCCGCGCTGGACGGACGCTGTCGGCCTCACTCACGCCCAGGTCAGCCAGATCGTGTGGTGGATTTCGCCGCACCTGCTCACTCTGGCTGTCTGTCTTCTCTTTGCCTACGGAGTCGCGTGGCTCCTTGCCATCTCTCATCGCAAAGGCCTGCTTCAGGGAGTCCTGATGGCCGTACTGCTAAGCGCGGCGCTGGTCGCAGCGAGCTGTTATAGCCTCGCCGCACTGCCTCACGCCCTGCTCGCGATTGAAGCGGGCTACGTGGTTCTGGCTACGGTCACCATGGGGGCTGTTGTCGGCGGCCTGTACGACAAGCTGGTGATGCCGCAATCGCTATAGGCTATGCTGTCCAGCGGTTGATGCTGATCCCCTGACCGGGGCCTGGCAGGATCGGCGGCAACCGCAAGTCTGCGTTGCCGGACGCGGCCTTGCCGCGCAGGGGGAATTTCCTGCGCGCCCGGAGACCTTTACTGACCGTTCGCCCACTCGTAAGCCACCACGCCCAGATTGCTCAGCACCTGCAGCGTGGCTTCCTCGTTCCGCCGCACCTGAGGCTTGTCCTGCTTCGGCGCGCTCGGGTCGTCTTCCACCGCAATTACCCGACCGTAGGGCCACACGTTCTGCGGCAGCGCCGTCAGCGCCCGCGGCAGCTCGCTCAGGCGCAGTTCCAGCCGCTCCCGCCGCGCCACTTCCGGCCGCAGAAACGTATCCCCTGGCGCGCGCGCAGGTCCCATTTCCGGATACAGCATAGTCAGGCTCACCGTCGATTTCGTCACCACCAGGAATGGATTCTGCCAGCTCGCCCGCGTATGGATCGACGTGTACTCGTTCTTCGAGGGCAGTGGGATGCCGTCCAGCTCCTGCCGGTCGGCGGCCAGTGCCGCTGCCTGCGCCCGCTCCTTCTGTATTGCCACTTCATGCGCCTTCGCCGCCGCCTCCACTTTGGCCGCGGCTTTCTGCGGTGCCTTCGAGCAGGCCAGCAGCGACGCCAGCAGCAGCGCGCTGGCCGCAACCGCGAACCATTTCCCGGAGCGTGTGCCGATCACAGCCGAAAATTCCTCAACCAAGAATACCAAGCGCACGACTTCATAACCTGGGTAAAGGCCGCGCCGTCCACTTCTCAGGCCAGCGGCTAGCTGTCGTTGGCTGTACCGCGTGCCTTCTGCCGCCGTAGAATCGTCCCCGGGACCACGAGCCTTTTCGATTTGTATGACGTGCAGCATATTTGAGCTCTTTAAAATCGGTATCGGACCCTCCAGCTCCCACACCATGGGTCCGATGCGCGCCGCGCGCCGCTTCGCTCTCGATCTGAACGAATCCGGCGCCCTCCCCCGAACCGCAAAGGTTCAGGTGGATCTTTACGGATCGCTGGCCCTCACCGGTCCGGGCCACGGCACCGACCGCGCCATCCTCCTCGGCCTCAGCGGCGAGGAAGCTGCCACGGTCGACCCCGCCGCCATCGAAGCGGAGATCAGTGAAATCCGAGCTTCCGGCACGCTTTCGCTGCTCCGCCGCCATCCGGTTCCGTTTCGCGAAGCCGGGCATCTGCTTCTGCACCGCGACCAGATGTGGCCGCCCGGCGCCCGGACCCGGCATCCGAACGGCGTCCGCTTCACGGCTTTTGACGCGGCGGACCAGATGCTTCGTATCGGCACGTTCTTCTCCATCGGCGGAGGCTTCATCGTCGCCGATGACGAGGAACCCGGCGGGTCAGCTCGCCCGGATGGTGACACCGCGGAGGTCGCTCTGCCGTACCCCTTCTCCAGCGCGGCCGAGCTGCTCGAAAAAGCTCAGGCTGCCGGGCTTACGGTCTGGCAGTTGATGCTGGCCAACGAATCTGCGCGGCGGCCGGCCGACGAGGTCCGCGCCGGCATTCTCCACATCTGGTCCGTGATGCAGGGCTGCATCGACCGCGGCATGACTACCGAAGGCATTCTTCCCGGCGGCCTCGCCGTGCGTCGGCGCGCGCCACGCCTGACCGAGCGCCTGCGCCAGAAGGGATCCTCGGATCCGCTGGCTCCGCTCGACTGGGTCACCGTCTACGCCATGGCGGTAAACGAGGAGAACGCTGCGGGAGGTCGCGTGGTCACCGCACCCACCAACGGCGCAGCCGGCGTCGTTCCCGCGGTCGCCCGCTACTACCGCGACTTCATCTCGAGCGCGGACGAGGACGGCATCCTGCGCTTCTTCCTCACCTCCGCTGCCGTCGGCGCGCTCTACAAGGAGAACGCCTCCATCAGCGGCGCGGAGGTCGGCTGCCAGGGCGAAGTTGGCGTCGCCTGCTCCATGGCTGCCGGGGGACTCGCTGCGGCGCTTGGCGGCAGCAACGATCAGGTGGAGCACGCCGCCGAAATCGCCATGGAGCACAACCTTGGCATGACCTGCGATCCCGTCGGCGGCCTTGTCCAGATTCCCTGCATCGAGCGCAATGCGATGGGAGCGGTGAAGGCCGTCCAGGCCTGCCGCATCGCCATGAACGAAACCGAAGGGCACAAAATTTCGCTCGATCAGGTGATCCGGACGATGTATCTCACCGGCCTCGATATGCAGTCTCGCTACAAGGAGACCTCGCTGGCCGGGCTGGCGTTGAATGTGATTGAGTGCTGAGTACTGAGCGCCGAGCGTGGCGCAGGATCGAAGGCTTATTCCCGCCCGCTCCGGATCAATGCGCAGAAGGCGCGTTTGCCCGTGCGGCCAGCACTCCCCAGCACGCCACGCAGTCATACTCGATCGTGACCGCGCCGTCTTGCTCCGTGTCGGCGAAGAGCTGCCGGATCGCGGCCTGCATCCCGGCAAAGCGCGGATGCCCCGGCTGCGGAATGTAGGACGAGGAAAGAATCCGTCCTTCCAGTGCTTCGAGGGTGAGCGACTGCGCGTTGGGGAAGACCTCGCAGTGCATCTCTGCCGGGGCGAAGAACCGGGCCAGCCGCTTCCGACCCATGTGCTGCTCCTTCACGTTCATGTAATCGACGCCGAACTCGCGCAGCAGGCGCTCGTAACCGTCGTGGAAGGCGTCGCCGCCCAGCCGCCGGTTGTTGTAGATCACGGCACAGCCGCCGTCCGGCTTCAGAATGCGCGAAAACTCGGCCCGCGTTCGTTCCAAATCGAACCAGTGCATCGCCTGGGCCACGGTGATCAGCTCCGCCGACGCATCCTGCAACCCCGTCGCTTCGGCTTTGCCGACAACGCAGCGCAGCTTCGCGTACTTTGCCTCGAGCGCTGCACACGCCGCGCGCATCTCGTTGTTTGGCTCGACGGCAGTAACTGCGAATCCCGCGGCCAGGAAGATTTCCGTCAGCAGCCCGGTCCCGGCCGCGACATCCACCACAGTCGCGTCGTCACGCAGCCCGCATTCGGCCCGCAGCCACTCCACGACTTCCGGCGGATAGCCCGGGCGATAGCGCCGATAGCACTCCGCGCGGCCGCTGAATCGTTCTGTCGGATTTGCAATCACTCTGTATCCCTCGCATTGCCTCTGCCGCGAAGCGGCGTCTGGCCGGGCGCCTGGCACCTCTCGACAGCCATGGCCACGGAGTTGCCGCCGCCCAGACACAGCGCCGCCAGCCCGCGCTTCGCGCCGCGCCGGATCAGCTCGTGCATCATGGTCACCAGCACGCGCGCACCGCTGGCGCCGATCGCGTGGCCAATGGCCACCGATCCGCCGTTCACATTTGCCTTCTCCAGGGGAATGTCCAGCTCGCGCAGCACCGCAAGAGCCTGAGCCGCGAAGGCTTCGTTCACCTCGAAGAGATCGATGTCGCCGACCGACCATCCGGCCTTCTCCATCGCCCGGCGCGCGCCGATCACCGGCGCCATCATCACCCACTTCGGATCGATGCCGCTGGTTGCGTGCGCCACAATCCGCGCCATGGGCGCAAGTCCCAGTTCGCCTGCTTTCGCCTTGCCCATCACCACCACCGCAGCCGCTCCGTCGTTCACCCCCGGAGCATTGCCGGCGGTGACTGTGCCATCCTTTCTGAACGCCGGCTTCAGCGCGCGCAGCGCTTCCAGGCTCGCGTCTTCCCGGATCGACTCGTCCTTCCCGAAGAAATGCGGCGGCTGCCCCTTCTTCCTGGCCGGGATCTCCACGGGCACGACTTCGGCGGCGAACCAGCCTTCGCGCCACGCCCTGGCCGCGCGGCGGTGCGATTCCAGCGCAAAGGCATCCTGCTCCTCGCGCGTGATGCCGTATTTTTCCGCCACCAGCTCCGCGGTCTGGCCCATGTGAAAGTCGTTGTAAACGTCCCACAGCCCGTCATGCACCATGGAGTCCACCGCCAGCTGATTGCCCATGCGGAAGCCGGCGCGCGCCTGGGGCAGCAGATACGGTGCGTTGGTCATCGACTCCATGCCTCCGGCCACGACGATCTCCGCGTTGCCGGTCTGGACAGACTGCGCCGCCAGAGCGATGGCGCGCAACCCCGAGCCGCACACCATGTTCACCGTCACCGCGCTCACTTCCGGCGGCAGGCCCCCATAAATCGCCGCCTGGCGCGCCGGATTCTGCCCCAGCCCGGCCGATACGACGTTGCCCATGATGCACTCGTCCACCTGCTCCGGGCGCAAGTGCGCGCGCTTCACGGCTTCGCGCACCGCCGCCGCGCCCAGCTGTGTGGCGGAAACGCCGGACAGCGAACCCTGAAACTTCCCGACCGGCGTGCGCACGCCGGAAACGATTACGATTTCTTCCATAACTTTTCCCGCTTCACGATTCGATGCAAAACTCGCCCGGCAGAATCCAGAGGAAGATACCAGACTGCGAGGACCTCATGCACGCTTCGCTCCCGGATACCGCCGCTGCGTGGCGCAGCCGGCTCACCGCCGCGGTGGCCCCGTGGTGGCACACCGCCCTGCTGGTGCTGCTGCTCGTCAGCGTTTCGTTCCTGAATGGGCACCGCACGCGTCACGGCGGCTTTGCTGCTCATCACGCCCGGCTTTATGCAACCACCCTCGTCGCCGAGTGGGTCCTGTTCCTGCTCACGTGGTGGGGCCTGCGCATGAAGAGGATTCACCTCGCCGAAGTGCTGGGCTTCCGCCGCGGCCTGCGCGCCTGGGCCGAAGATCTGGGGGTCGCGCTGATCTTCTGGTTCGCCGCCGTGCTCATCCTGGCCGTCATCAGCCTCTCGCTGCGGCTTGCGCACTTCGCCTCGGCGCAGAAGGCCATAACCGCCCTGGCGCCGCGCAATGGCGCGGAACTTCTGCTGTGGGTTGCGCTCTGCCTGACCGCCGGCTTTTGCGAGGAGTTCGTCTTCCGCGGATATTTCCTGCGCCAGTTCTCCTCTCCCATCCATCGTGTGTGGCTCGGCGTGCTTTTTTCCTCGCTGCTGTTCGGCGTCAGCCACGGATACGAGGGCGCGGCAGGCATGATCGTCATCGTGGTTTATGGCGCGCTCTTCTGCGCGCTCGCGCTCGCGCGCAACAGTCTTCGTCCGGGCATGTTCGCGCATGCGTGGCACGATATCGTCACAGGAATCGCACTCGTTTTCCTCAGTCACGCCCACCTGCACTGATCGGATTCCCGCGAATACTCGCCGCGCGAGATTGTACGAATGAACTTCCGCCTGGAAAAAATTCATTTTTCTCTTGACACTGCGGGTGCGGAACTCTATACATTCGTTAACTGCAACATTTATGTTGCAGACATCGATGTTCGCATCGAAAAGGGAGAATAGAAACTATGGCAACGAAGAAGGCAGCAAAGAAACCGGCAAAAAAGGCAGCGAAGAAGGCCGGGAAGAAAAAGTAAGCCATCCACGGCAACACATTGGGGGGATGCGATGAGCATCCCCCCAATGCTTTTTGCAGGCAGTATTCATGCGGGCTCCCGCGAATTTCCATCCACACGTCATTCTTCGTTCTCCTCTGCTCCGGCCGCCCGCCCTTCCACCGCTGTACCCTTTATCCATGACACGCCGCCGCTGGATTGCCGATACCTGGGATGAAGCGACGGCCTCGCTGGTGGGCAGCCAGGCCGCGCATCTGATCCGCGTGCTGCGCGCGCAGCCGGGCATGGAATTCGATCTGGTCGCCGGCGGACGCGTCTTTCACAGCGTCATCGCCGGCCTCTCGGGCGACGAGGTTCGCTTCAATCTCATCGCCGAGGTCGAGGCCGATCCCGCGCTGCCCGTCACCCTCCTGATCTCTGTTTTCAAATTCGATCGCATGGAATGGGCCATCGAAAAGGCCGCTGAGCTGGGAGCCGAGGGCATCGTTCCCGTGATCGCGCGCCGCAGCGAGAAGCATCTGGCACAGGCTGCGGCCACCCGTGTGGAGCGATGGCGCCGCCTCGCGCTGGAAGCGTCGAAGCAGTCACGCCGCGCCGATGTGATGCGCGTCGCCGACCCGCTGCCGCTCAAGTCCGCGATTCGGCAGCAGGAGCAGGCGACGCGCCTGGTGCTGGCGGAGCAGGAGCGTTCGACGACCCTGCATCATGCGCTCAGCGAAGCTCTGGCGGCTGCCGGCGACGAGATGCCCGCCATCCGCGTCGCGTCCGGCCCCGAAGGCGGCTGGACGGCGGAGGAGGAGGCGATGCTGGACGCCGAGAGCTGGAGGGCTGTGAGCCTCGGCCCGCGCATCCTGCGCGCGGAAACCGCTGCCATTGCCGCGATGGCGGTGACGGCGGCCCTGCTCGAGTGATCCGACCTCAGTCTGCCGAATCTCTCTCCCCTTCGTTGCCGCTGGTCTCGTTCCCCAGCCACGACGGCTCGCCCGCGCAGCCGCTCACCAACTGCGTCATGGAGACCCCGGAGCTGTGCCCGCCCTTCACGAAGTCGTACACGCGCGCAGTCTGCACTGGGATCTCCTCATCCGCAGGACTGAACCAGAGAGAAGCGCCCGGCTTACTCGGTTTGCGATGCGTCGCTCCAGAAAGCGTGCGTGCGCGAGGAGATGCGATCCGGGAATTCGCGATAGATGGCATTCAGAGCGTGGAACAGCGCCTTCGACTCTGCCTCCAGACCCAGCAGCAGCGTCGAGCGCAGAACCCGCGTCAGACGAAGGTGGTTGTGGTTACCCGGCCGGAGCCAGTTCTGCGCGCGCTCGCGAAAGCTCCCGGCGCGCTCCACCGAGGCTCCACTCCAGCGCAGGCCGTAGAAGCGGAGCATCCGCTGAAATGCCTGACCCATCCGCTCCCGCATAGCCGGCGTGGCATGGAAGGCTTCGATGGTCTCGCGGTCGAGCATCGGCGCCGAGGGGTTTGCGCCGCTTCGCTCCGGCAGGGGAAAGAGCCACTGAATGAAGTCATGTACTGCTTCCAGTTCCTCGTCGTCCCACGTCAGAATCTCAGCCAGCGTACGGCCGCGGTCATCGCGCGCCCCGTCGCGGTAGAACGCGATCAGCGGGTTCCCGTCCTTCACACCTCAGAGGCTGTCCCGTCCTCTGCGCCCGGCCCCACCCTATAGAATCGACCCATCACAATGGCACCTCCCACGACTCCCCGATGGCGGCGGGCACTTGCAATTCTACGGCCATCGCACCGGCATTCGGCGTTCACGGCGACACTCCTGCTCATGACCTCCGCCATGACCTCCAAGGTGATCGGCCTCGTCCGAGTGAAGTACACGGCGTGGCTGCTGGGATCCGGCGGAGCGGCAGACGCGTTCAATGCGGCGTTTCAGCTCCCCGATATGATCTCGTACTTCCTGGTCGGCGGGGCAGGTTCGATTGTGTTCATCTCGATGCTCAGCCGCTACCGCGAAGAAGGCCGCGACGCGGAAGGCGAGCGCGCGCTGTCCGTCATCCTGACTACCATGATTCTGGTTCTGGGGACGGCAATCGTTGCCGGAGAATTCCTGGCTCCGCAGTACGTCCGGCTGCTGCTGCATGGATTCGAGACCCATCCCGCAAAGGCCGCTTTGTGCGTGCATCTGACGCGGATCCTGCTGCCTGCACAGCTTTGTTTCTTCGCGAGCGGCGTCTTCGCGGCCTTTCTTCTGGTGCGGAAGCATTTTTCCGTCCAGGCCGTAACACCGCTGGTGTACAACCTGGGAACGATTCTGGGCGGCGTGTTTCTGGCCAGGGAGCTCGGTGTCTCGTCTCTGGCGATCGGCACCGTAGCCGGAGCGCTCTGCGGACCGCTTCTGCTCAATGCCGTCGGCGCGTATCGCGCGGGCATGCACTACCGTCCTGCTCTGGACTGGTCGAATCCCGGCCTGCATGAATGGGTGCGGATGTCGATCCCGCTCATGCTGGGAGTCTCCCTGGTGAGCGCCGATAACTGGATCATCAACTTCTTTGCCTCGCATGTGGGCGGCGCTATCACCCTGCTGACCTATGCCAAGCAGATCTTCTCTGCACCGGTGGCGCTGGGCCAGGCTGCGGGCGCCGCAGGTTTGCCTTTTCTGGCCGGACTATTCAGCAGGCAGGATCGTGGACTCTTTGCGCGAGCGGTCAACTCATCCGTTTCCCGGATTTTGGCATTCTCATTCCTGCTCTCCGCGTTCATGATCGCCATGGGGTTGCCGCTGGTGGACGTGATCTTTCGCGGAGGGAAATTCCATCACGCAGATACAGAGATGATGGGCGTTTACTTCGCCATTTTTTCCATTTCACTGTGCCTGTGGTCGGCACAGGCGATTTACGCACGCGCTTTCTACGCCGCCGGGAATACAGTAACCCCGATGGTGGCCGGCACGATGGTGACAGCGATTTCGATTCCGGCTTATTGGGCGCTCTCGCGAGGTATGGGGCCGGCCGGCCTGGCGGTCGCCTCCGATATCGGCATTCTTCTGCAAACGTCGGTGCTGGCTGTCCTGCTGCATCGCCGCCGCATGGTTTCGCTCGCGGGTCTGGAGTACGCGGAGCTGGCCCGCGCGCTGCTGGCCGCGCTGGTTTCCTTCGCGGCTCTCGTCGCCCTCCGCACCATGGTCCACACCACCAGCCGCCTGCACGAGCTGGCTTTGCTCGCCGGCGCCGCCGTCGTTTGGTTCGCGGTCTCCATGCTGGTTCTGCGGCTCAGCGGATCATCGCTGCCCGGACAGCTCATGGAACGGCTGGGCAAACAGGCCTGAGAGGCCGGGCGGCCGGGGCCGTTGTCCTTCATCAGGAGGCAAAAGCTCCCGCCGGCGGCATCCAGCCCCGGGCCTGGGGATGACACCTGTCGGGAGCTTCTCTTCTGTTCGCGAAAACCTACACCTGCACCGGGACCGGCCGCTCGGCCGCCGAATTCGCTGACTTCGCCTCGCTCGTCTTCTCGTTCGAGCCCGGCTTCCGGATGTCGATGCCGCCCTTGAAGAACGCGCCGTCCTCGATGGAAATGCGCTGCGCCGCCACGTCTCCGGTCAGCGAGCCTTCGCTGCGGATGTCCACGCGATCGCTGGCGTTGACATTGCCGCGTACTTTGCCGAGCACCACGACCTCGCGAGCGGAAATGTTCGCCGAAACCTGGCCGTTGCGCCCCACCGTCACGCGGTTGCCGGGAAGGCTGATCGAGCCTTCCACCTTGCCGTCGATGTACAGAGACTCTGATCCGGTAACCTCGCCTTTGATCACCAGGCTCTTGCCGATGGTGGCCTGTTCACCGCTGGCACTTGGCGCAGCGGTAGCCGGGGTTGGGCGAGGAGTCGCTTCAAAACTCGGGGTTGGCGGCACGCTCGGGCGCTGAGGTTCCGGACCCTGCGGCGCGGTGCCGCTTCCGGTCTGATTGGGTTTCCACATAGCTGCAATACCTTCCTTCTTCGAAGTGTTATGAAATGACCGTCCTGGCCCGCTACGCTTCCCGGACTCCAGGCGCAATCCTGCAACGCCGACCCTCGCCCCTCGGGAGTCTCTTGCCCTCCACGCCAAATGCCGCCGTTACCTGCATCTTAAACATCTTCCGCGAAAATGACACCCCCCTTTATCCCCAGCCGGTTACGCCGGCGCGGCGCTTCGCTTCCGGAGAAGATGAAGCGCCTCAAGTACCATCGATTCAGTATGGACGACCGCGAACTGCTGCGCCACATTGAGCGCCTGCCCGGCGGCAGGGCCGGATACAGGCAGCTTGTCCGCGAACTGGGCCTCGGCGGCGGCCAGCAGCGGCGCCTTCTCCGCGAACAGCTTGGCCGGATGACGGGCCGGCGGCAGCTCAGGCAACTGGACGGGGAGCATTGGGCGCTGCCGCGAACCGACGCATCTGCAAGCGGAGCCCACCCCGGCGGAAAAGGCCCCGAGAAACGCTCTGAAACCCGCCATGCTGAAAACCTCGTGGCTGGGCGGCTCGATCTGCACCGCGACGGCTACGGCTTCGTCCGGCCCAATCCGCGTGCTCCCGGCGCTCCCGCTCCCGCCGACGGAGACATCTTTGTTCCCGCCCGCGAAATCGGCGGCGCCATGCAGGGCGATCAGGTTCTGGTCGAACTTGCTCCGCCGCGCTTCGATCGCGGCGATTCTCGCCGGTCGGGCCGCGTGCTGCGGATTCTCACCCGCCGCAATCCGACGGTCGTCGGGATATTTCACTATTCCCGCCGCGACGCGGAACACGGCGGAAACCTCGTCGTTCCCTTCGACGAGCGGATGACGCAGCCCGTCGTCATCCCTCTCGGCCAGGAACTGCCCCGGGCCGGGAACGCGCCGACGCCGCATCGCGTTCTGGGAGTTGAGGCTCAGGCTGCCGCGCGACATCAGAACCTCGAAGACCTGGTCGTCGACGTGGAAATCACGGACTGGCCCACGCCGACGCGCGCCGCTCGCGGCCGTGTGCTGGAAGTCCTGGGCGCGGAAGACGATTTCGGCGTCGATGTCGAGATGGTCATCCGTAAGCACCATCTGCCGCGCGTCTTTCCGGAAGCCGTTCTCGCCGAAGCTCGCCGTGCAGCGCATCTCGACCCAGCCCTCGTGGCCGCACGCCGGGATTTTCGCAATCTTCCCATCGTGACCATCGATGGCGAAACCGCTCGCGATTTCGACGACGCTGTGCTGGTACGGCACGGCGAAGACGGCGTCTGGGAACTACAGGTGCACATTGCAGATGTCGCGCAGTATGTCCGGCCTGACTCCGCGCTGGATCTGGAGGCGCGCCTGCGCGGCACTTCGGTATATTTTCCCGACCGCGCGATCCCCATGCTGCCGCAGGAGCTTTCGACGGACCTGTGCAGCCTGCGTCCCGGTGAGGACCGTCTGGTGCTCTCGTGCCTGATGCGCCTCGATCCACAGGGAGAAATTCTGGATTACGAGGTCTGCGAGAGTGTGATTCGCTCCGCCCGCCGCATGACCTACACCCAGGTCCACGCCATCCTGGAGGACGATCGATCCCTGCGCGCCGAGTTCGCTCCCCTGGTGCCCGAATTCGAGCGCATGCTCGATCTGGCGCGGATCCTCAACCGCAAGCGCGAGCGGCGCGGCTCCATTGACTTCGACTTGCCGGAGCCGCTGATCGAGTTCGACGAATTCGGCGCCATGAAGTCGGTCACCCGCGCCGAGCGCAACTGGGCGCACCGCCTGATCGAAGAGTTCATGCTCTCGGCCAATGAGTGCGTCGCCTCATGGCTGCAGAACCTGGGCGTCCCATCTCTCTACCGCATCCACGAGAAGCCCGAACCCCGCCGCGTGGTCGAATTCGAAGAGATTGCCGCCGCCTTCGGCTACTCCCTTGGCATTGGCAGCCTGCCCGTTCGCAGCTTCACCATGCGCAGCGAGCGCCGCGAACAGCGTAACCTCCGGCGCGAACAGCACCACGGCGGCAGCAGCGCCCCTCGCAGCTACGAGGTGCCGGAAGACATTCCGGTAACGCCCCGCATGTATCAGCAGCTTACGGAGAAAATTGCCGGCAAGCCCGAGGAGCGGATTCTTTCGTACCTGATGCTGCGCTCGCTGCGCCAGGCTCGCTACAGTGAGAAAAACGAGGGCCACTTCGCTCTCGCTGCCTCATGCTATACGCATTTCACCTCGCCCATCCGCCGCTACCCGGACCTCATCGTCCATCGCATCGCGAAGGCGTTGCTGCAGGCGGGGGTGAGCGGCCACGGCTTCCTCGCATCGGGCGAGCCTGACTCCGCCAAACAGCGACGGCAGGCTCAAGCACCTCATGAAGGCGCGAAGCGCGAACCTCTGGACGAGCAGTCCCTGGCTGCCATTGCCCGGGAATCCAGCGAAAACGAGCGCCGCGCTGCCGATGCCGAACGCGAACTCGTGGAGTGGAAAAAAATCAAATTCATGCGCGACCGCGTCGGGGAAGCCTTTCGCGGCATGATCCTCAACGCCACCAGGTACGGGCTCTTCGTCGAGCTCGACGACCTGTTTGTCGAGGGCCTGGTGCCGATCCACACGCTCGGCCTCTTCGACAACGATCGCTACACGTATCGCGAGAACACGCGGCAGATTGTCGGCGAACGCTCGGGTCGCAGGTTTTCCGTTGGTGCGCGCGTCCAGGTTGTGCTGGATCGTGTGGACGCCGTCGAGAAGCGCCTGCAGTTCTCCATTCCGGACGTAGAGGAAGCGGCGCCGGCAAAGAAGCCAGGTCCGTCTGCGCAAAGGAAGAACAGGAAATCCCAGGATGCGCGAGCCCGGGCCGGTAACGCACCAGCCACGTCACATCCACCGGGCAGGAACAAAACGCCGGCGTTCAGGCCGCCACAACCCAGCCAGCCTCGGAAAAGCAAAAAGAAGAAGCGCGGTTGAATCTCCTCAGCCACGCCGAAAGACGACCTTCCCCTCGCTCACCGTCAGGCGCACGCGGCCCTGCAGTTCCCACCCGTCGAATGGTGTGTTCTTTGACCTGGATCTCGACTCCGCGGCGCGAAAAACCCATTTCTCGGCCGGATCGAAGACGACTACGTCGCCGGCCGACCCGGGTGCGAGTGTTCCTCGCTTCAGCCCCAGCGCCTCCGCAGGACGACTGCTCAGCAGCGCCAGAACGCCGGCCAGCGGCATCCTGTGGCGGATGTGAAGAATCGAAATTGCCAGCCCCAGCGCGGTTTCCAGCCCCGTGATCCCATTGGGCGAGCGATCAAACTCCTGCTCCTTCTCGTGCGCGGCATGCGGCGCGTGGTCCGTCGCGATGGCATCCACCGTCCCATCAAGGAGCCCCTCGATCATCGCCGCACGATCGCTCTCCGCGCGCAGAGGCGGATTCATCTTCGCGTTCGTGTCGTAGAGCGCCACGCGCTCTTCACTGAGAGCAAAGTGGTGCGGCGTGACTTCGCAGGTCACGCGCAGCCCGGCTCGCCTCGCCGCACGCACCGCATCCAGCGCCTTCCCTGCAGAAAGATGCGCCACATGCAGATGCCCGCGCTTCACCTGTTTCAGCAGGTCCAGATCGCGTTCCACCAGGCTCGACTCGGCCTCGACGCTCATGCCGCGCAAACCCAGCCGAAACGCCAGCGCTCCCGCGTTCATCGAGCAGCCGCCGGTCAGCCTCGTGTCTTCCGCATGCTGGATCACTGGCAGATCCAGCACTGCCGCGGCCCGCAGCGTCTCCAGCATGATGCCATCGTCCAGGATCGGCTTGCCGTCGTCCGTGACGGCTACCACACCAGCGTCTTTCAGAGCCGCGTAATCCGTCAGCGCCTCGCCCAGGGAGCCGCGCGTCGCCGCTCCGACGGGGAATACCCGCGCTGACGCGCCTCGCTCCGGCGACTGCATCCAGCGCGTTATCTCCGGTGTGTCGTTGACAGGAACCGTATTGGGCATGGCGCATACGCTGGAGAATCCGCCCGCCGCCGCTGCTGCCGTTCCCGTCGCGATTGTTTCCTTGTAAGCCTGGCCGGGCTCGCGCAGATGCACGTGAATATCCACCAGCCCCGGAGCGACCAACAGCCCTTTGGCGTCGAATACCTCCGCATCCGCGGCGCGAATCTGCCCCGGACCGTCGATCGCTGCAATTTTTCCCTCGCGCAGCAGCAGGTCGCGCTTCGTGTCCAGCCCGCTGGCCGGATCTACCACACGGGCGCCGCGAATCAGGAGCGGTCTCATCGCCGCCCGCCTTTCAGCGCGCGCGCCACCAGGGCCATGCGGATGGGCACACCGTTGGCCACCTGCGCCGCAATGGCCGACTGCGGCCCATCCGCGACTTCGCTCGTGATCTCCATACCGCGAATGATCGGTCCAGGATGCAGGATTGGCGCCTTCGGCGCGCAGGCAGCGATCCGCTCTGCGTTCGCCTGATAGCGCCTGCGGTATTCGTCGAGGTCAACCTTCAGACCGGCCAGCCGCTCAGCCTGGATGCGCAGCACCATCACAATTTGCGACTGCCGCAGCGCAGTCTCGAAGTCTCGTTCGATGGCAATTCCCGGACCCATTGCCGCCGCGGGTTCCGGCAGCAATTCCTCGGGCCCGCAGAAGATCACCTTTGCGCCCAGCTTCGGCAACAGCAGGGCATTCGAGCGTGCCACGCGGCTGTGGAGCACGTCGCCGCAAATGGTCAGCGTGAAGCCGCGCAGGCACTTCTCGCTCACCGCCGCCGCGCGAATCCCGCGCAACTGCAGGATCGTTCGCAGATCCAGCAGCGCCTGCGAGGGATGCTCCGCCATGCCATCGCCGGCGTTCAGGACCGGCAGACCCGTGGCCTGCGCCAGCAGACAGGGCGCGCCCGCAAACGGGCTGCGCAGGATGATGCACTCCGCGCCCAGAGCCTTCAGCGTGATGCCGGTGTCTTTGAGCGACTCGCCCTTTTCGATGCTGGATGACAGCGAACTCACCAGAGTCGTATCCGCACCCAGAGCCTTCGCGGCCAGTTCGAACGACGTGCGCGTCCTCGTGCTCGACTCGTAAAACAGCAGCGCCACGCGCCGCTTGGCCAGCCGCTTCGCCCTGCGCAGCGGATCTTCGCGCTCCAGCGCGTCGGCGGCGACCAAAATCCGCCGAACCTCCGGGACGGGGAAGTCCGCTGCCGAGATCGCCGACCCCGAATGAATAGGTTTCCGGAAAAGGGAAGGGGTCGAGGTTTCTTGCATCTTGCGGGATGGACCCCTGATCTTCACCATCTCCTTTGAATCACATCCCCGCCCGCTGCGTAGGGCTTAAATCCGCTCTACCAGCAGAACCTGCTCGTCGTTATCCACTTCGCGCAGTTTCACTTCAATGATTTCCCGCTGCGAGGTCGGCACCGAGCGACCGACAAACGTTGCTTCAATGGGCAGCTCGCGGTGTCCGCGGTCGATGAGCACCAGCAACTGGACGCGCCGCGGGCGGCCGTGATCGAAGAGCGCATCCAGCGCCGCGCGAATGGTCCGACCTGTATACAGCACGTCGTCAATCAGGATCACGTCGCGCCCGTTGACGTCGAATCCCAGCGAACTCGGCGCCACCACCGGGCGTATGTCGCGCGTCGACAGATCGTCCCGGTAAAAGCTGATGTCCAGCACGCCGGTATCTACCGGATGCTTCTCGATTCCGCCGATGAGAGCCGCCAGCCGCTCCGCGATGGGCACGCCGCGCCGCCTGATCCCCACCAGCCCCAGCGTCTCCGCTCCGTTGTTCTTCTCAATGATCTGATGGGCGAGCCGGACCAGCGTCCGTTCGATCTCCGAGGCGGACATGATCCGCCCCTTCTCCCGCAGTTTTGGTGTGGCGGCAGTTTGCAGCTCAGACATAAGGCTAAAGGCGATGATACGAGGCCGCGACCAGCGCCGCAAGAGCCTCGACAAGCGAATCCGGCTGCCGCTTCACAAGCTCCGCTGTGTCCGCGCGCGCGTTGACTGCAGCCACCCCGCGAAGGAGCCGCCGACGGCGGCGAACAGCACCATCCCCAGCGACATCACCACCGTCGTCAGCAGTTGCATCGCCACATGTCCGTCCGGGGACTGGAAAAACGCGGTCAGCGTTTTGATCGCGTGCATCACTTCTTCGGGTTGCGGACCCTGCTGTGCACTGGCCTTCATCCAGTAGTCCGCGTCCATCTGAGCCGCCTGCTGGAAGATCTGATCGATCGCCTTGCCGTCATGCAGCAGATAGCGCAGCACCACCAATCTCGTTGCATAAGTGGCAGCGGCGATCGCCGCCGATGCCATGCCCAGAATCGAACCCACCCGCCAGCCAATACGCCCATCGGTGAGTCCCGTGCTGCGGCGACGGTACAAAGCAATCGCGGCAAAGCCCCCCACCAGCACAAACAGGGAGTACATGCCGGTCAACGCCGAGAGCAGCCCTACCGGAATCGCCACCACCAGCGCCGAAGTGATCGCGGTCCGCCACTCCACGCGGTGCGCGTCGCTCGGGGACCGCATGGCCGGCTGCGCCGGAGCCCCCGGGTCGCCTGTCTCCACCACAAGCTGCGGCGCGCCGCAATGCGGGCAAAACACCTCGCCTTCCTGCATGGCATTGCCGCAGCGATGGCACAGCGATTCCATGAATTGACCCTATCGTATGCAGAGGTCGGGTGCAACGCGGGAGTCAGGAATGCGGCGCAAACGCGGCACACGCGCGTCAATCGCTGTTGCCGGAGTCTCCCTTCGTACCGGCTGGCAGTTCCAGATCCACCAGAGAAAAGCGCGTTCCCTGACCGCTGCTCTTCAGCACAAAGATGTGCTGGTGATGCTTCGACCCGGCGCGGAGGGTAAAGTCATTCTCATCGTCGACGTTGACGCCATTCACCTGGACGTGAGAGGTTCCGCTTTCGCTGCAGGTCAGCCCTTCACCGGTGACTGTCGGAGTGCCTACCGCCTGATTGCCCTGGCAGGAGAGCACGTCGCCGAACCGTCCCATCGCCTTCTTATAGAAGGCGATTACCCTGCTCTGCGCATCCGATGTCTCATACGTCACCACTTCCACGCGCATTTGCCATTCCCCAAAACCCATTCGAACGTCCGCCGACTTGTCACCCCCGTTATCCTGAGCCGCCTGTGCGCCCGGATACACAGGCAAACCAAGGTCTGCCGCCGTTGTCTGGTCAGAGCGAACCTGCAGCCCACCCAGCGGCGTCTCGATCCGGACGTTCTTGTCCTCGCCGTTGTTTCCTTTATCCACCTGAACGTGGCACCCGACTGCGGCCAGCATTGTTCCCAGAATCGCGATTCCCAGCAGCGCGCGTACTCTCATCCCCGTCACCCTTCAGGAGAACCTTACGCCAACGAAGGGAGATTGGTTCCACCACAGACTCCCGCCCTGTAGCTGGACAGGAACAAAGGACAGACGGTACCAGACGGACAGGAAGCGGCTGAATCTCTGAGGGGACGGGTGGTAAACTTGCAGGAGTCGGGACGTGGCTCAGCCTGGTAGAGCACTCGCTTGGGGTGCGAGGGGTCGGCAGTTCAAATCTGCCCGTCCCGACCATTTAATTTCAACAATTTAAAGAATCCGGTTCTCCAGCGCTGATACGGATCGTGGGGGATTTTGTGGGAACCCCTGGGTATATCTGCCAGCACGGGGTCGCCGAGCGCTACGGCGCAGCTTGACCGTTGAGCGAATCGAGCAGCTCGACCGCCTGCCTTTTCGCCTGATCGCGAATCCGACTGCAGTGTTCCAGCAAATTCCGGCTGAGGCGGCCGCTCAGTGCCCTGATAGGGGCATCTGAGGTCTGCGTCTCGGCAAGCATGGTAATCACTTGGGTGACGCCATTCGTGAATACGCCGCCCGATACCTGCCTGCTTCTGCGCAGTGCGCCATGCTGTCTTCCACGATCCCAGGGGCTTCGGGTGGTCAGCCGCGTAGCTCGTCATTACGCCGCGCCCCCCGGCACCCTCGCCTTTGAACTTCAGGCGCTCCGAGGGAAAGATGAAGTCACTGGGTTTTGCATCGGGCCACCGTGAACGCAGTTGCCGGAAGGCGCCCGGCGCGGATCTGTTCAGGGGGATCACCTGCGCCCCGTCGACCAGATGATCGCCGAGCTGCGATCTCAGGGCGCTCTGGTGGATCACAACCCCAGGAGCGGCGCGCTTACCATCAATCAGGAGTTTGCTGCCGCGCTCGTTATCGCCCGATGCCGCACCAGGGCCAACGGACGATACAGCCGGCTGATCCGCCGCGAACAGGCCACGCAGTGCAACCTGACCATTGCCGCCCGAGTGACACCAGACAACCGCGACATTCTCGACTACCACCTGCTGCCCCGCGGGGACGAGCTGCGCGCGAACATTCGCCCTGCCCGCGAGAACTCAATCGTGCTCGACGTGCATCGGTTTGAGAGCCTGAATTATCTCTGCAAAATCAGCCGAAAAGTACGGATCGGAGATGCTGCATGAAGTGCAAAGTGCTCCACGACATTGCCATCTCCGAGATTCGCATCGTCAATCCCGCACGGGAAACGAACTGCGATTTCAAACGATCGCAGGCAGCATCGAAGCGTCAGGGCTGAAAAAAAGCCGATTACGGTCACCAAACGGCCGATGGCGGAAGACGGAACGCAACACGACCTCGTTTGCGGCCAGGGCAGGATTGAGGCGTTTCCTGCGCTGAATCAACCGGCAATTCCTGCCAGTGTCATCAATGCGTCCTGTGAGGATCAGTACCTGATGAGCCTCGTCGAGAACATTGCCCGGCAGCCGCCGACGCGCAAAGACCTGTTCTGAGAAGCAGTTTCGCTGAAACAGCGCGGCTATGCGGCGAAAGAGATTGCGGCGAAGCTCGAATGGAAAGCTCGTTCAGGAGGGATGCTGGTAGCTGATCCGGAAAAGCCAGATCGCAGGCAGTTTCCGCAGTCTCGGTGAAGTTGTTGAAAAGCGCGGTGCAGAGCCCCTGATGACCGATCAGGCGTCCGCGGCGCGTGCGGAGAAAGCCGAAACGGAAGGGAGAGCGGGATTCGGCTTCGGCAAGGAAGTCGGGCGTGAAGAACTCATGCGCCCAGGCCACGGCCATGAGGATGAGCGAGCGCCAGCTCATTCGGAGCAGATTCTTCAGCACCGGGGAGCCATGGGGGAGGCTGTCCATGCGGGAGGCGACGACATCGCTGAAATGCAGAAGCTGGATTACCAGCGAGTCGAGCGGCTGGCCGAGTGAGACGGCGCGGGTGAAGAGGGTGGCTGCGTTGCGCTCGATATCTTCGCGTACATCCTGCAGATCGTCACCTAACTGGAGCAAGACACCCCAGATAAAGGCAAAGTGGCCTTCTTCCCGAGTCAGCGAGCCGTGCGCGAGACAGGCATCAGCGAGGACGGAGCTGCCCCCTTTGGCGCAACTGATCCGGAGCAGACGGTCGGGATCCACGTGGGCAGCGGCGCCGAGCTGCGCGAGGCTGTCTTCCTGGGCGCGATGGATGGCCAGCAGTGATTCGAAGACGCACGGATAAAGAAGCCGCGGATACTGCTGTTCAATGAGAGCAACCAGCGCCCACACGGCGTGTTCGTGAGCTTTTTGCGCAGTGAGTTCCTCGCCGCGAAGGCGACTGCGGAAACGCCGACTGAAGCAGAGCTTGTCGGACTGAGGGAGGTCGGATCGATCGAGGTAGTTATCGCTGTAGGGATAGAGAAGACTATAGCTCAGGATGGCGGGGGTGAGGCCGATTCGATCGCCAAGCAGGGGCTGGAGACCGCAGGCGGTCCAGGCGTTGCGGCAAGCCTGAGTGATGTCCTCCATGGTGAGGTTCGGGTCGAAGTGACGAGCCCAGCGTGCGAGAGCAGCGCCGACGGGAAGGAAATCGCGGGTGAGGAGATCGGTTGCCGCGGGATCGAGATCGAGCGCGGAGGTGGAGAAACCAGCGAAAGCAGCGATAACGCGCTGCTGGCTGGTGAGACGATCGCGGGCGGTGCGGGGCGCGTGCCAGGCTTCGCGCTCGACGGAGCGGAGGGCATCGTCGTAGGCGTTTTCGCTTCGGCGCTGTTCCTGCAGCGTGTAGCGACGGCCGGGCCGCGGAGGTTGCTTCAAGGAGGCATGCCAGAGTCTGACGGTCTCGGTGACCCGGGACTCAAAACACGACCAGTTGAATGACTGCGGCATGCTGATGAAGATACGCGCATGAGCGACAGACAGTTCCCGGAGGCGATACCTCCAGTGGGCCAAAGTACTGGCATACCGATTTTCCACGAACAGCAGGAGGTCCGCCGCACCTTTCGCCTGTTAAGCTGGACTGCAACTGTACCTTTGCGGTGACGAAAGATGGCCCCGGTAACGCTGTTTCGCCCCGTTGGAGAAGCAGAACTTGCCTTGATCCGGGATAGTGGATGGAGACAGTTTCCTCCTCGATTGCCCGATCAACCGATCTTCTACCCGGTGCTGGACGAACAATACGCAATCCGGATCGCACGCGACTGGAACACCCGTGACGGTGGCACCGGCTACGTTCTGCGGTTCGCGGTAGACGGCGAATATCTGTCTCGCTATCCGGTGCAGACCGTTGGCTCTCGGATGCACCGTGAGTACTGGATTCCTGCCGAGGAACTGGCGCAGTTCAATGAGCACATCGTTCCGCCCATCGAAGTGATCGGGGCTTTCAAGGCGAGCGGGGACGATGAACGACAGGGGAACCAGGGGCCGCAAAGTTCCGCGTCGCCGGCCAACCGCGAAGAACGCGACTCGTGATGCCCTGCGGATGCTGAACAGCAGGTAAACTTAACCGCAGATTGAGGTGAGCAGGTGACGATTGATCTGCACGGATACCACCCAGCCCAGATCGTTCGTAACGGCGTACTCGGAAGGATCATTCAACAGTCCTGGGAGATGGGAGAGTCGGACCTCCACCTCATACACGGGCACGGGCGCAATCGAGGGATCACCCCTGGATTCGTCAACACGAACACCGGCTACTTCGGGCTACAGATTCGCCATGCACTGCGACACGACCGGAACTTTAGAAAATGGATTTATCCTACGACCCTTAGCTGTGCGGACATGGGAGTCACGAGCGTCAGACTGAAACCGAATCGAACCCCTTCCCGCATTGTTTTTGATTCGGATTTGATCCCGGATGCTGTCGTAAGGAGCGACCGCCGATAGCCGTGGACCCGACAGGTTGGCCTGAAGGGACGAAATTGCCGGGTTGCGGCCAATACGACCGGGTGGTGTGTGCAGAATCCGCTGCATGGGATTCATTGCCTTCGGTCTTCATAACACCTGGGGCTTCCGAGATGACAATTGCTAAGGTCCGGATGAACAGACAAGGAAGGAAAAGTCTCTTCGTTGTTACCGATCATCCTCCTGTGTTCAGTAGCGTCGGCCCCGGGGCAAGTATGGACCAGGGCATTATCCGATAAACCAGAATCCGAAGGATTACACGATCAGAGTCCATATCTCCGCGACTCATTTTCGGCCGTGCTCTGCGGCTGGTCCTGAGTTTGCGACGGACTGCGCAAGCGGAGTCCATGTGGATGCCATCCTGAACGGGAAGAAGATCGAATTGTCCGGTGACGTCGACGAACATCAATTGCTCCTGATTGCGCCGGGCGACTACCGGGCTATGCTGTCCGGGAAATCCCATTTCAGCGACAGAGATGTTCTTTTCCAGCGGTATTAATTGCTGCTTCCGGACAGGACTGCATGGCCTTGTGAGATTACCGGCCTCTCCGCATGATACGGCCCGGCAATCCGATCGGCCACAGATCGCATCGCTGATTCTGGATGTAAAACCAGCGATACGGAGACAACGGTTTCCAGAGACGGAGGCGGGTCGCCCGGGTGCCGTTGTGTCCTGAGTCCCCTGATTACTCGCCTGAGAATTCGCGGCAAGATGGAGGACCGCATAAGCCTCTGATTCTATGAGCAGTCAGCACATCATCCGTGGAAATCACCTGGCTGCGATTGGGTGTGACTTTAGAATTCTGGTAATAGTCTCAGCGGTTATCGCGGTTCAGGCGGCGATTACTGTGAGACCATGGCAAGTCCGGCGACGTCATGTTACGTTGTGCCCATCCCCGGAAAGATCGGGATGGATGCACGGTTCCACATCCTGATCGGCTCCGACAGTTCGGCCGCACACCCAACAGTTCGACTAAGCG
This sequence comes from Acidobacteriaceae bacterium, assembly GCA_035503835.1. Classification (GTDB taxonomy): domain Bacteria; phylum Acidobacteriota; class Terriglobia; order Terriglobales; family Acidobacteriaceae; genus Palsa-343. The sequence goes on from DATJSY010000068.1 coordinate 33,476, forward strand.
TGCGCCGAGCCGAGAAGGAGAAATACGATGATTGCTGCCTGCCTTGAATTGTTATTTGGATGCATTCACCGCAACCAAACCCGTCCATTCACGCTGAACAAGACCTGCTATACGGTGTGCCTGGACTGTGGCCGCGAGTTGCCGTATTCCTGGGCGGCAATGCGTCCGCTGAAGCGCTCTGAATGCGCGAAGAGCCGTTATCACGCCTGCGAAGAAGTGAGCGCGGCTGCATGATTTGGGGCACGAGCTCGAAAACCGGGGTCCTTTCTCGATCGCCGGGAAATCAGGATTTTGCACGCCTGCCAGGTCCCGTTGCCCGGCACTGGTGCTCGTAAGGGAATGCCGACCATCCACCAATGACGATCCTGAGTCTGCGAGAAGTAACAGGAGGTGACCGTTTGCAGTGGCCAAAATGGCGGCATGAAGATTGCGAGTACCCAACTCGTGCTGGGATTCTCGCCGGCAATGGCTGCGTCGTCCTCGCCACGGCGTACTCGGCACCGGCGCCCACCCATGACCAGCGACCTCGCGGGGATCGACGTCCGGGCGCGTGATATCTCCTTCTTTATCGACTGCGCCGATGGCCTCAAGGACACCGGTCCCTCGCAGCAACCATTTCATAAATCGAGTCGAAGAACCCGTGCTCAGTACCAGCCTCTAAGTATGTCCCAGGCCCTCACCGCAACAGGTAAAACTCCCGCGCCAACTCGGTGAACTCCCGCACCTGCGCCTTCTCCCAGACTGGATCGCGCCCCAGCTCCCGCGCTATCACCGCCGTGACGGCGGTCGCGCAGCGCACGGCGGCCTCGGCGCCCAGCAGCAGCGCGCGCGTTCTGCGCGCGAGCACATCTTCCACCGTCCGCGCCATCTCCGACCGCACCGCATACACCACCTGAGCCCAGCTATACGGCAGCGCCCCGTCGATTCTCCCCGCCAGACCTGCCTCCGCCGCGATCAGCGCCTCTACCTCGGCCTCATCGCTGCCATACTCTCCGGTCCCCTCGGCGGCCCCATGAATCTTCAGTGTGCGCGTCACACACGGAGCGGCCTCCAGGAACCCATGCCGGATCGCAAAATTCAGCGTGTCTTCGGCCATGCGCCGATAGGTCGTCCACTTGCCCCCGGCGATCGTTATAAGCCCCGCGGCTGAGCATGAGAGATGGTGCTCGCGCGACAGCTGCGATGTCTTCGCCGCCTTCCCGCTCACCAACGGCCGCAGCCCGGAAAAAACAGAAAGGATGTCGCTTTTCCCGATCGGCCTCTCCAGATACGGCCTGATCTGCTCCAGCAGGTAGTGGATTTCCTCCTCGCTGTGCCCCGGCTCCATGGCCGGTGACGGCGCGGCTGCGTCCGTCGTCCCGATCAGCACGCGCCCCTGCCACGGGATCGCGAAGATCACCCGTCCATCTCGCGTCTTCGGCACGATGAACGCGGTTTCGCCCCCCAGCGCGCCTGGCCCCACCACGATGTGCGTCCCGCGGCTCAGCGCCAGCAGCGGCGTGGCTCCGGGATCGTCCAGCTTCCTCAGCTCGTCGCTGAAGATTCCGGTCGCGTTGATCGTCGCCCTGGCCCGCACCGTCGCCGTCGCGCCGCTCTCCGCATCGCGCACCACCGCGCCGCGCACACGCCCACCTTCGTGGATCAGCCGCTCACAACGCACGTAATTCATCGCCGTCGCGCCGTGGTCCAGCGCTGTCCTGGCCAGCGCCAGCGCCAGCCGCGCGTCGTTGAACTGTGCGTCGTAGTAGACCACGCCGCCCTTCAGCCCCGTTCGCGCGATCCCCGGCACCTGCTCCGCCACCGCCGCGCCCATCACCCGCATCGGCCCGAGGCTCGCCCGGCCCGCCAGCAGGTTGTAGACGAGCAGCCCCGCGCCGTAATACGGCAGCTCCCACCGCCGGTACACCGGGACCACGAACGCCTGCCGCCGCACCAGGTGCGGCGCCGCCCGCAGCAGGATCGACCGCTCCTCCAGCGCTTCCCGCACCAGGTGGATCTGCCCGCTTTCGAGATAGCGCACTCCGCCGTGTACCAGCTTGGTCGCGCGGCTTGAGGTCGCCTGCGCGAAGTCCCCCGCCTCGACCAGCGCCGTGCGGTAGCCGCGCGTCGCCGCATCGACAGCGACGCCCAGCCCCGTCGCGCCCCCTCCGATCACCAGCACGTCGAAGTTTCGGTCCAGCGAAGACCAGAGCGAGCTGCGATCCGGCATCGTCTGCATGCGGGGCCGGCTCAGCTCGCCTGCCTGGATTTCCGTGCCCGGTTCCGCGCCGGCAGGAACGGATGGATCAGCGTCTGGTACGCCGCGCCGCCCGCCGCTCCGCCAATCAGCGGACCCACAATCGGCACCCACCAGTAGTTCTGCGGCGACGGAAAGGCCGCAATCCCCCAACCGGTGAGGAAGCAGAAGACCCGCGGCCCCAGGTCGCGCGCCGGATTGATGGCCCACGCCTCGAGGTACCCCATCGAAGCTCCGATCAGCGCCACCAGAAATCCGATGATGAGCGCCCCGAAGTTCGCCCCCGGAGCCATCTCGTTGTACTGCTCGGTGATGGCGAAGATGCCGAAGACCAGCAACGCGGTGAGGATGATCTCATCACCGAAGGCGTGCGCCACCGTAATTCCCGTCGCAGGATGTGTGAAGAAAACCCCGGCCGCGCCACCGGCCGCCCGCGTCAGATGATGCGCCGCATTGAACTGGTCGATGACCGGCCCGAAGAGCCGGTACACGATGCCCGCGCCCACGAGCGCGCCCACCGTCTGCGCCCCGCAGTATGGCAGCACCTTCTTCCACGAGAACCTGCGGTAAAGAGCCAGGGCCAGCGTGACTGCGGGATTGGCATGGCAGCCGCTGACCGAGCCGGTGGTGTAAATGGCGATGGTCACAGCCAGGCCCCACGCGATGCACACGCCCCAGTACGCGTGCTGGTAGGGGCTGGGATCGTAGAGGCTGTACATCGCCGCAACCGAATCGCCGAAGGCGATGATGATGAACAGCGCCACGGCTTCGGAGATGAGCTCCCCGGCATACTCTCTGGTCAATCCCACCTCCGGCGGCCATTCTGACTTGTCGTTCGATCTCGCCGCGCCGTACAAACAACCCGAGATGCCATTTTATCGGGCGGGATGAATTCGGGAGCGACGAGGCATCGGGAGCCGGGGCCGGTATTAACGGTGTCTGCCCTGTGCTGAGGCCTTCGCACAATATCGGCAACGGTGGGGCGGGACAGAGCGCGAAGTTTCGGTATCGCCGGTGACGCGCCCGGAACAGCACAACTGTACCGGGCGCCGGGGTTTCAGTAGAAGAGTTTCAGCGCGAGCTGCAGGGTGCGTGCTCCGTTGTTCTCGTTGCTGTTCTTCGTGCCGGTGATGGAACTGAACTTAGCGGTGGTGAAGTTTACCTGGCTGGTGGGCAGAGAAAACGGCGGCGTGTTCGTCGTATTGAAAGCCTCTGCACGGAACTGCAGGTGAACCGATTCGGTAATGCGAAAGTTCTTCAGAATCGACGAATCGAGGTTGCTGAAGTTCGGACCGCGCGCCTGTTCCTGTTGCCCTCCCAGCGGCGCATAATTGCTTTGCCCGATCGTGGTCGCCGCGGGCGGTTCTGCAAAGGCCGCGGGATTCAGCCATTGCGTCACGTTGTGCGGACCCGAATAGAGGCTTTGTCCGGTCAGATCGGCAAAACATCCAAAATCGGCGGTGGTCGCCACCGGGCAGGTGATTGTAAACGGCTGGCCGCTCTCGTGGGTGTAGAAGAAGTTGACGATCCAGCCTCCGAAAATCGCATCCTCGCCCCTGTTCATATCGGCCAGATACGTTCGCCCGTGCCCGAAAGGAAGATTGTAGCTGCCGGCCACGTGAACCAGGTGGGTGGCATCGGCGTCGCACAGCGCATAGTCTCCCTGGATCCCGAAATTCGGAAGCCACTCAGCGCGGTATTGCTGGTTCGTATCGGCCTGCGTATGCTGGTCGGTCATGCATTTGCTGAAAGTATAGTTGGCCAGCATATACAGCCCTCCGCTCATCTGGTGCTCGTATGTGGCCTGCAGGGAGTTGTAGTTGCTCGACGCATTGGTAGTTTCGTAGGTGGCGTTGCGCGCGAAACTCGGATAGGGGATGTAATTCTGTGAATTCGTCCCCGGAGGCAGAATCTGCGTGTTTCCGTTGTTATATCCGAGGTTATCCAGATGCCGGCCCTGGGTGCCTACGTAGCCCGCCTGGATCGAATCGTGCGATGTCAGCAGATACTGAAGGGTGAGATTGTCGGTCTGCACGTACGGCGTCTGATAATCGTATTGGCGCCCGTACAGATCCAGGCCCAGTCCTGTGCTGACCGTTGGGTTCTGGAAGTTGTATTGCGTAAACGTCTCTTCCATCGTCGCCGGATCCCCGTTCGGCAGCAGGATCGGATGCTGCGAGTCGGGGCTGGGGAAGCTCTGGGTATACACGAACGGGTAGTTGGTTCCGAGCGTGCCGCCGTAACCCAGGTTGCCCAGCGCGCCGTATGCCGTGCCATACCCTCCGCGCACCACCAGCGTGGGCAATACGCTGTAAGCAAATCCCACCCGCGGCGCAAAATTCGTCGCCTGCGCGTTCCCCAGCGTCAGGCTGGAAACGCAGTCCAGCGTGATGTTGCTGGAGGTCAGCAGGGCATCGAAGGCGGCCGACCGCGCCACGTTGCACCCCTGTTTCGACATATAGTAGGTGCCCGTGGGACCGTTGCCGCCCACCGGAATAAAGTTCGCCTGGTGGCCGTTGATTTCGGCATACGGAGTGAAGTAGTCCCAGCGCAGGCCAAGGTTCAGCGTCAGACTGGGCGCCACCTTCCAGTCATCCTGTCCGTATGCGCCCCAGTACCAGCGATGGTCGTCGGTGGCGGCGATGTTCGAACCTGAGAAGCTGCTCATTCCGCCCACGTAATTCACGCCGCCGTCGGCAGCCGGCAGCGACGACGGCATGGGGGTGATCAGCAGGTCGCCGATGCCATTGAGGCTGCTGTTCTGGTTGGGAATGTCGGTATACTGGCCGTTGAAGTTGAAGTCCCCCCGCCCCTGCGGCGGCTGCGAGATGTTGCCTTCGAGATCGTCGATCTGAATGCCGGTCTTGAAGGTGTGATTGCGCCAGACCTTCGTGACATCGTCCACGCCCTCGATACTCCACACATACTGCAGGGTCGGTGTGTAATTGCCCACGCCGATATGCGTCAGTCCGGCGATCGTGGTGGGTGGAAGGCCGCCATTATTGGCTACCTGCTGAATTCCCTGAATGCCGTACTGTGCCGGGATGCCGAAAGTGTTGCCAAAGAAGGATTGCTGGAGCTTATCGCTGTGCACCATGCCGACGTGCATATCCGTAATCAGCGTCGGGGTGAAGGTGTGCGTATAGCCGACGGCCCACGCGTAGGCGGGCAGGGTGTCGTTGCGGCCACCGGTTTCTCCCACCGCCACTCCGGGGAAATTCGAGGGTACGACGACAGAATAAAGGCTCCGGTCGTAGACCCCGAACAGGCTGTTGCTGGCGTTGATGTGTTCGTCGATGCGCAGATCCCACGTATTGGTGTTCTTATCCTCCAGGGGAACGTAGCTGGAGTAGTTATTGACGAGCCCGGAAGAAAGCGGTTTCGGATAAACTCCCAGCAGCTTGACGGCGTTCGGGTCGAGCCTCGATGTGGGAATGATGTTCAGCAGCGCTTCCGCGGCGGGGGTTGTAAAGTTCGTCATGCTGTTGCCCGCAAAACTCGGGCAGGACGCCGTACTGCAGCCATAGAACGGGTCGCGCACGTAGGCTCCCGGCGTACCCGAAAGGCCGGTAACCGGGTCGATGCCACTGGAAGGAAGCTGCCGCGTGGTGGCGGGATCCAGAATCGTGCCGTGCGGGAATGTTCGCCCCAGAGCATCCGTGGCAGAACCGCTGTTGTAAGTAATGTTGTCCTGCAGATTGGTAAAGCCGCTGTTCACCATGTTCATGGTGGGCACGGTTTCGCCGCCCGCCGGTTCCGGCAACACAAACCTCCCTCCCTGATAGTCGAAGAACCAGAAAGTCCGGTTCCGGCCGTCAATGACATGCGGAATCAGAACCGGGCCCCCCGCGGTCACGCCGAACAGGTTCTGGTGGTACTCGGGAATGGGTTTGGCCACGCCGTTTGCTGTATTGAAGTAGTAATTGGCGTTCAGATCGTTATTACGCACGTACTCCCAGAGATCGCCGTGCAGATGATTCGTTCCCGATTTGATTTCCGCATTGACCACGCCGCCGGTCGAATGGCCGAACTCGGCGTTGAAGTCGCCGGACTGCAGCGTAAATTCCTGGACCGCATCTGGCGACGGAACAATGGCGGCATTGGTCAGGGTGTAGTTTCCGCCGTAGAACTCGATATTGTCGTTAATACCGTCCAGGCGGAAGTCGTTTTGCCAGACGCTCGTCCCATTGACCGAAAAGTAGGCGCTCTCGGAGCTGCCCGAATCCGGAGTAACCCCTCCGGCCGGAGCCGGAGCCACGCCTGCGGCCAGCTGTGCCAGCGATCCCCAGTCGCGGGTCGCCAGAGGGAGATCATTTACCGTCTGGTTATTAATGACCTGACCGACGGCGGCGTTCTGTGTCTGCAGCAGCGGGGCTGCCGCGGTCACCGTGACCTGCTGCTGCACGCTGCCGGTTTTGAAATGAATATCGATCGTGAGCACCTGCTGCACCTGCACGTCGAGTCCGCGCACAACGTAGCCCTGGAAGCCGCTCGACTGCGCAGCGATGGTGTAGGTCCCGGGAATCAGCTCACTGAATGCGTAATTTCCCGTCGCCGTGGACTTCGTAATGGCCTTTACGCCAGTGGCGACGTTGGTCAGCGTAATCGTTGCGCCGGGAACCACAGCGCCGGAGGGATCGAGGACGGTTCCGGTAATGCTGCCTGTGTCAAGCTGGGCCAGCAGCGGCCGCGAGGCGATCGACAGGATCGCGAGAAGACAGATCATGAGAACAGCGCGCAGTGAGAGTTTCCGCATGTTGGGTCTCCTGAAAAAATCGACGTCCAGTACCGGGCATCCCGGTTCTTCCCGCCGGCGGCAGTTCGTTCCGGCGGGAATGGTCCGGTGGGGTTGCTCTTGATCGGGGCAGAGGGGTCTGCTGGTGCGAAACCCATTTCCCTGAAGGTTTCAGTTGTTCCTGAGCCCTGCAGCGGCACGTCGCTCCCGCCGTCGGGGTGGCGTTGCAGCTACGTGAGACTTTCGCCAACGGCGAAACGATACTTTATCGCTAACGTATTTTGCAAGCGGGATTTTGAAAGAATGAGAGACCCGCGTGAATTCCCTGTTAAATTCGAGGGCACGGAGCAGGCGGGGCAGAGGATTCCGGAGCGGTCAGGAATTTCCACGGAAAAGTCACCGCTGCTGTGGCAAAATGCGGTGCGCGGCTCTTCCAACGCGGAAAGCATCCGCGGGGCGCGGTGCGGAGAATTCTGGCATGGCAGTTCGGCTGAAAGATATCGCGCGCGACCTGGACGTCTCGGTGATGACCGTCTCCAAGGCGCTGCGCGGCGCTGAGGACATCAGCGAGAAGACGCGCCAGCGAGTGCTGAAGCGGATGGCCGAACTGAATTACCGGCCCAATATGCTGGCCCGCGGCCTGGCCAGCGGCCGCACCAGCATAGCGGGCCTGGTGGTGCCGGACCTGCTCCATCCGTTCTTTGCCGAATTTGCAAAAGCTCTGAACGGCGTGCTGCGGCGCCATCAGTACGGGCTGATCCTCGCATCGTCGGAAGAAGATCCCGCCATCGAGCAGGAGGAGATCCGCACCGTTCTGGCGCGCGGCATCGACGTGCTGCTGATCGCCTCCTGCCAGACCTCGCTGAAGGGGTTCTACGGCGTGGAGGATCAGCGCACGCCCTTCATCCTGGTCGATCGCAACTTTCCGCACCTGCGGGCCAGTTTTGTGGGCACCGACGATTACCGCGCGGGGCTGCTGGCCACGCGGCATTTGCTGGGGACGGGACGCACGCGGATTGCGCATATTGCCGGACCCGAATTGTCCCCGGGAATCGATCGGATGCGCGGATACAAAGCCGCCCTCGCCGAACGGCGGCGCGGAGTTCCGCGCGGATATCTGATCGCGAACGCGCGCGTGGAAGAGGCAGGTGAGAGTGCCGGCTACAGAGCAATGCGTCAGCTGCTGCGGCGCAGGCGGCGGCCCGACGCGGTCTTCTGCTACAACGACCTCACCGCCATCGGCGCTATGGAGGCGGCCATCGAGGCCGGCCTGTCGATCCCCGGCGACGTGGGCTTTGTGGGCTGCGGCAACCTCCTCTACTCGCGATACCTCCGCATTCCGCTCTCGTCCATTGATCAGTCGACGCGACAACTTGGGGAGCAGGCAGGAAACCTGGCGCTGGATCTGATTCAGGATCGCGGCCGAGCGCCCCAGCAGATCTGTCTCGAGCCGCGTCTGGTGGTGCGCGCTTCTTCGGTGGCTTCGAAACAATCCGGCGGCAGCTAAGCCAGCCGCACCAGCAGCGCGACGCCCAGCAGCAGCACCGCCAGAGGCAGCCAGAAATGGCTGTCCGTCAGGATGGCTTTCAGCACGTTTCCTCCGCAGTCCGCATTATATCCGCGGCTCGACAGGCGCCGCTCCCCGGAGAATTTCGCTTGGAAACCCTTGCATCTCCCCGTGCGCCGATGGTAAACGTTAGCGGTAACGGAAACCAGGTGGCTCACCGGCACGGTGCCCACCGCCATCTGATGTCGGCTCGCGACCAGGTGATGTTCGCCTGGGTGCGGAAATTCAATCCGTACGATCTCTGTTTCAAGGGAGCTTCCAGGCCGGGCCTGAAAGGGCTGCGCCTTTACCACGAGGGCCTGATTGCCGAATTCTTTCCCGAGCCGATTGACTGGTAGGCTGGATGCGTCGGCCGCGAGTTCCCACGCGGCACAGCCAAACGCGCCGGCACGCTGGAGCCCCTGTTGAGCTCGAATCTCGCCCGCAACTCCGAGCCGATCGCCGCTTCGCCCGAGCAGTCCGTTCCTGCGCCTGCAGTACGCTTCAGTCTGGGGACACTGTGCGCGCTCGCCGCGGGAGCCTGGCTGGGCGCGGCGGAAGTGCCGGCAAGGCTGGTCGCCTCAGGCTATTCGCCCTTTGCTATTTCGTTTTGCATGGTGATCGGGGTCTTTCTGGCGCGCTGGACTCTGCCCGTCGTCATGAAAGGTACGCCCGCAGTGGTGCGCGACCTGCGTCGCCGGCCGCACCTGATGTTGTGGGCCATTCTGGCGGGGTCACTGTGGGCGGTTGCCAATACCCTGACGATCTTCGCCATTCGCGATGTCGGGCTGGCCATCGCATTCCCGCTGTGGAACACGAATACCCTCATCGGCATCTTCTGGGGTTGGGCGCTCTTTCACGAGCTCGACGGAGCGTCCGGCCGCGCCTGGGCCAGGGTCATCGGCGGCGCCGCGGGCATCGTGCTGGGATCGGTGCTGCTCTCGGTGATCTCCGTCCACACGCTCGCAGGCACGCCGGGCCGCGCGCTACAGGGGGTGGCTGCTGCGCTGGGAGCGGGCCTGTTGTGGGGCACCATGTACGTCCCCTATCGCAAGGCTTACATCACCGGCATCAATCCGCTCTCGTTTGTCACCATCTTCACGTTCGGCGAAGTGGGCACAATGCTCTTTCTCGGCGTTGCTCTGCCGGGAAGCCTGCCCGCGCTGTGGCGCCAGCTGCATGGCCTGCGACCGTCGATCTTCTGGCTTCTGCTGGGGGGGTTCTGCTGGGTGATTGGGGATATTTTCCAGCAATACGCCACGAAATACGTCGGCATCAGCCGAGCCATCCCACTTTCAAACACCAACCAGCTGTGGGGATTCGCGTGGGGAGTGCTGGTCTTCGGCGAGCTGAGCCAGTCCGGGGGTTCCACGCGATGGCTGGCTCTGGGCGCTTCAGGGCTGACCATCGCCGGCGCCATGTTGATCGCCGGGGCCACGGTTTCGGCGGCCGAATCCGCCTCCGGCGTGCGCGCGGTCGAGCGCGAGTGCAGCCGTTACCACCTCGATCTGACCGAGACCCTGCGCACACAGAGCGGAGATGATCTCGGCGGCGGCGATCGGCGACCCTTATGGGATGTCCTGGTTCCCGTCGCGGCGCTGGCTGTCTTCGTGTGGTTCGCCATCGGGGTCCGCACGCCCCAGGTGCCGATGCATTTGCTCTGGACGGCTGCGCTCACCGCGATCCTGCTGCTGGTTCTTTCCGGATGTGGATGGCTGCTCTGGAAGAGAACTCGTTTCACCTGAAACCCTGCGCAGCCGCTCCGCGCGCCTGTGCTCCATTTACACTGGCATTACTCGCTGAAGGAAAGAAACCCGGATCGATGGATATTGTGGGCGTTGGACTGAACGCCACAGACACGCTGATTCCGCTGTCGAGGTACCCTGCCTCGGGCTCCAAAGTTGAATTCCGCTCCGCGTCAGTGCTTCCCGGCGGCCAGGTGGCCAGCGCCATGGTTGCGTGCGCGCGCTGGGGGTTGCGCGCCCGCTATGTGGGCAAGCTGGGCGACGACGACGCGGCCGAGCTGCATCGCGGGGAATTCGCCGCAGCCGGCGTGGAAGCCAAAATCATCGCTGCACCGGGCTGCATGAGCCAGCAGGCGTTCATTATGGTGGAAGATTCGGGCGAACGAACGGTTCTGTGGAAGCGCGACGACCACCTTGCTCTGCAGCCTGACGATTTGAGGCAGGAATGGTTCACCGACGCGCGGGCGGTGCATCTGGACGGGCATGACACCGAAGCGGCCATCGCCGCGGCCGGCTGGGCGCGCCAGGCCGGGATTGCCGTCCTCGCCGATCTCGATGAGCTCTATCCCGGTGTCGAACAGCTCATCGAGAAGGTCGATTATCTGATCGTAAGCCGCGATATTCCCTCGAGACTCGCGGCGCGCCACGATCTGCGCGAGTCGCTGGTGCGGATTCAGCAGCGGTTCGGCTGCCGCCTCACTTCCGCCACGCTGGGCCGCGATGGAGTGCTGGCCTGGGATGGCCACGAGTTCTGCTACCGGCCTGCGTACCAGGTCGATGTGGTCGACACCACCGGGGCCGGCGATATTTTCCACGCCGGATTTATCTATGGCCTTCTCCAGGGCTGGCCGCTCGAGCTGACGCTGGATTTTGCCTGTGCTGCCGCAGCGCTCAACTGCACGGCCAGCGGCGCCCGAGGCGGGATCCAGCCCGTCAGCCACATTCAGGACCTGATGGCGACCGGCTCCCGCCATCCCTTCGACCCGGATTCGATCCAGGCCTCTCCCAACGATCCGCTCATCGCGCGCTGACCGGCTTCCCGCAGATTCCCTGCCGGGACGGGGATTTGTCTGCGCGCACACGAGATGAGCCTGCAACATGCGAACACTGCACTCTCAGCGTGCTCCATCCGGGCGAGGGTCGACTGAAGGACGACGAGCGTGAGAATGCGACCGCCCCCATGTGGCGATGATCAGCAAGTCGCTGGCCAAAAGCCAGTTCCCCGGCCGGAATCCCCTGGGTGAGCGACTGAAGGTCGGACCCAACGACCACCCGTGGTTCACGATTGTCGGCGTTGTGGGCGATGGGAAGCAGACTTCTCTGGCAACGGGTCAGGCGGCAGCGGTTTATGTTCCGGAGAGCAGTCGCGGTTTGCCGATGACCCGCTTTCATTCGTCATTCGTGCGCGCGGCAAGTCGGCCGTGCTTGCCCCACAGTCAGGGATGCAATCTGGTCAGTGAACAGGACACAGCCCGTCGTGCGCGTGATGACGATGAATCGCATGGTGCCCAGGGGCGAAGCCGAGCAGCGCTTCGTTCTGATACTCTTCGAGCCGTTTGCCTTCGCGGCGCTTCGGTTGGCGGCTGTGGGTATGCACGGCGTGCTTTCGGGCACCGTTACTGAGCGAACCCCTGAGTTCGGCCTGTGCGCCGCGTTCGGCGCTTCTCGCGGGCACATTCTCGCTCTGGTTCTCCATGTCGGGATGCGCCTGTCTCATCCTCCAGCGCACGCGGACGCTGCGCCTCGCTGACCTCCATGCCTCCGAACTTCGCCTTGCATGTGCAGATCGTCGCCTGGCTGACGCAGCGCTCACGGGCTGCGTCAGCCAACGTGCGCCCGGCTTCCACCTGCTTCAGCGCAGCGATGATCTGCGCTTCCGTATGCCGGCTCCTGACCATATCGTCTCCCTCTCAGTTCCGGAAATCATACTCAGTTCGATTCGGATCCAGGGGAGCAGGTCAGGGCTTCCCAATCGAATTCGCGAGGACTTCCGGCTTTTCATTCGATACTTTGCAGCGATAGGATGTGCTGGGCCGGAAAGGTCATTGCTGCGGTGAATAATAAAAGCGATTTATCCGAGAGCCTCGCTGCCGTGGCGCAGTGCGAGGATCCCGCGAAAGGAGGGTTTCAATGAACTCAATGTTGATGCAGAACAACAGGATGCCCGCATGGCGCGCGAGCAGAATCCTGTTCCCGGCACTGGCGGTTGCGGGAATGCTGATTACGTGGGCGGGGCTCGCTGCAGCGCAGACGACTGTTCTGCAGCATGCCAGGCCTCTGGCTGTGACCATTGACGCGCAGCAGACGGCGACGCCGACCTCGAAATACGAGTTCGGCATGTTCATCGAGCACATCGGCCCGCTCATCTACCGCAGCCTCTGGTCGGAGATGCTCGACGACCGGAAGTTCTACTTCCCGATCATGCCGGCAGCGCCAGAAGCGCAGGGCCGGCGGCGACCGGGCGGCTTTCCCGGCATGCAGCTGCGCAGGTGGCGTCCCGTTGGACCGGCCGACGCCGTAACCATGGACAAAGATCAGCCTTACGTCGGCGGGCAGAGTCCGCGCATCTCGCTGGATGGATCGGCTTCGCGCGGTATTCGGCAATCGGGCTTGTCGGTCGTGAAGGACAAACAGTACATCGGCCACATCTGGCTGAAGGGCACGCCAGGCAGCGCGGTGAAGGTGGCGCTGATCTGGGGCGACGGCGCGGCCAGCCGGGAGACGGCTTCGTTTGCGCATCTGACGAGTACGTACGCCAGTTTTCCTTTTCGCTTCACGGCAAAGGCTGACAGCAGCGATGCGGTCTTCGAGATCAGCGGCACGGGCACCGGAAATTTTCACGTCGGCGCGGTTTCGCTGATGCCGGCGGACAACGTCGATGGCTTCCGGCCCGACACGATCGCGCTGCTGCGCCAGCTGCACAGCGGCTTCTGGCGTCTGCCCGGCGGCAACTTCCTTTCCGACTGGAGCTGGTATAACGGCATCGGGCCGCGCGACAAGCGGCCGCCCACGTATGACTATGCCTGGAACGCCATGCAGTCCAACGATGTTGGCCTAGACGAATTCATGACGCTGTGCCGGCTGATCGGCGTCGAGCCGTACATCACCGTGAACGCGGGATTCGGCGACGCGCACTCGGCGGGCGAGGAAGTGGAGTACATGAACGGGCCGGTAACCACGCAGCTCGGCGCGGAACGGGCGCACAACGGACATCCCGCGCCCTACGGCGTAAAGTACTGGGACATCGGCAACGAGCCTTACGGCGCGTGGCAGCTCGGGCGCACGGATCTGAAGTACTACGTCCTGAAGCACAACGAATTCGCCACGGCGATGCGCAGGGCCGATCCATCGATTGTGCTGCTGGCTTCCGGCAATATGCCGGAGCCCATGGACCTGTCGGGCGAGATGCGTGCCCAGGACGTGGACAACATGCGGGCCGTGGAAGGCACACCGGAGGACTGGACCGGCGGCGAAATCGAGCATTGCTGGGGTAACTTCTCCGGCATCACACAGCACTGGTACGCGCGCTCCGGCCAGCGCTTCGACGTCCAGAAGGCGAAACACCTGCCACTCGATGCGCCGACCGCGGACGGTTACGACACAGTGGAGCAGACCCCGCTCGAATATGCGCGCTATCCCGCCAACATTGTCCACCTGTATGCCCAGACGTGGCGCCGCTACGAGCAGCGCTTCCCCCAACTCGCGCAGGATCACATCTTTCTCTCGGTTGACGAGTACGCGTACTTTGGCGGCAGCTTCACCCGGCCTCCGGATCTGAAGATGGCGCTGGCCTATGGGATGATCCTGAACGAGATGCTGCGACATACGGATTTCCTGCGCATGTCGGCGCACACCATGGGAGTCTCCACCCTCGACTAC
>DATJSY010000069.1:0-2207 GCA_035503835.1 Acidobacteriaceae bacterium
AGCTCATTCCACATGGCCGAAACCGGTTTCACTCCTCAAAATTCGCGCTGCGCCGGGGCATGAAGGTCCCGACGCCTCCAGCATACCCGCAGCCGCTCGTTCATTCCCCATCGGCCGGGCCGGTTCTATAATGCGGCCATCTTGGAAAACAGTGCGGAGGAGGCTCTTCGCCATGATCCCTTTCGTCCGTCGCACTCGCCCCTGCTGGATTCTCTTTCTCGCCCTCGCCTGCGCCGCGATCCCTGCCCGCGCCCAGCAGTCCGGTGAACCGCCAACCCCCGTGAGCCCCGACCGCCTTCCCGGCATCGGCAACGCCCCGCCCACCGACAGCTCCGATTCGCACATGATTCGCGATATGGCGAAGGAGCGCAGCGTGATGCGCCAGAAAGAGATCGTTGCCGACACCAACCGTCTCCTCGATCTGGCCAAACAGCTCAAAGCCGCCGTCGACAAGAGCAATAAGGATCAGCTCTCGCTCTCCGTCGTCGACACCGCCAACGAAATCGAGAAGCTCGCCAAAACCGTGAAGGAAAAAATGCGCGACGGCGACTGATGTTCTGTCTCCGCAGTTCGCTGAGGAATTGCTCCTTGGTTTCGTATCAGGGCAGGGCTTGACGCCGGGGTCCCCGGCGAACGAAGGTCGCTGGGGTCGTAGTCGTGCCGTACAGGCCGCAAAATGAATTGGGCTTCAGCCTCTGTGGGCTGCTCTTCAAACCGCTTAGATTCGTCGAATTGTCCGGCGAGTTTCTCAGAGACGGGTCGCTAAGCCGCCTCACCCCGCGCTACTTCCGCGTCACCTGCGCGCCGCTCGGAATCTTCAGCGTAAACAGGCTCCCCGGCAGCCGCGTGTTGTATTCGACCTGGCTGTAGGTCACCGTCCGCTTGTCCCCGTCCGGCTGCTCCGTCACCTGCTTCAGCGTGATATCCCGGCTCAGGTCCACCCAGATCGTCAGCTTGCTGAAGTAGTTGTTCCGGATATTGGCATTCTTTGACACCAGTTCCAGCTTCGCCGTCTGCACGCCGCCCACAGGCTCCATCCCGTCGAACGTCACCGTCCACGCGGACTCCAGCTGTTCTCCCGTCGCTCCGAATCCGGTCGCCAGCAGGCTGTCCGCCTCGCCGCTGTTCGCCCCCGCGGTAAAGATCGTCTCCTGGTTCTGCGCCGGACTGTAGTACTCCAGCTTCCCATCGGCATATCGCAGGTCGGCATAAGGCTGCCCCCCGCTCGTCGTCAGATGCGTCACCATTTCCATCGCGCCGCCCACCCGCCGGAAGGCCGTCATCCCCGTCTGCGTCTCTGTATCCTGCACCACCGCCGTATAGTTCTGCACCAGAATGTCCGCCTTCACATCCTGGAACTTCGCCGACGACGCATCCATCTGCTTCAGCGCCTGCTGCAGATTCATCGTCTGCGCCTGCGCCGCCACGGTCGTTCCGAGCAATATTGCCAGAATTTTCAGTCTCATCTCAGTTGATCCACGCACACATCCACTTAGACCCTCGACACACCTCCCCGAGATGCATCGACGCCCCTGAACCGTATCCCGTATACCGTAGCCCCTGTCTTGTTTTACCGATGCGCCCACACGCGCCATGCCACCACGTGGCCGCCCACTTCCTTCACCGGTGCCCACCGCTCCACGGTCACCGGACCCGACACGCGGGCAATGGCATCCGCCAGTTCCTGGCTCGTTGGCGAATCGGTCCCCGTGGCCAGCATCGCCGCGGGCACGCCGTAGATCATCCCTCCCGCCGGATCCGCTGACACGCGCATCTCGTTCCCCGGCCAGTCCGGCTTGGGCTGATCCCCGTAATGGATGAACCGCGGCGTCAGAAAGATAAACGCCAGGATCAGCGTCACCATCACGTCGTAGTGCACGCTCCCTCGCTCGTACGTCCACCACAAATAGCTTTTCAGCACGCGTCCTGCGCTCACTTCCCTTGTGCTCCCGCTCGCGGCGCAATCGTCCGCTGCCCGCCCATATAGGGTACCAGCGCCTCCGGAACCCGCACCGTCCCGTCCTTCTGCTGGTAGTTCTCGAGAATCGCCAGCCACGTCCGTCCCACCGCCAGCCCGCTGCCGTTCAGCGTGTGCACGAACGCCGTCTTCCCGCCCCTGGGCTTATAGCGAATGTTCGCCCGCCGTGCCTGGAACCCCTCGAAGTTTGAGCACGACGAAATCTCCCGGTACAGCCCTTGTCCCGGCA